>NZ_JBIVEG010000001.1:0-952471 GCF_044747545.1 Streptomyces sp. NPDC090077 | reverse complement strand
AGTACGTCCAGTACAAGGGCGCCCCGCCAACGCGCCGATGCACGGCACCGGACGACGCGGGCTTAACCGGCAAGATCCGAAAGAGACGGCCTAGCCTGACGGCATGACCTTCGCTGCCGCCCCGCTCCCGCTGCTCTTCCTCGACGTGGACGGCCCGCTGATCCCCTTCGGCGGGACCGGCTACCGGCTGCCGGCCGGTCCCAGGGAGGAGTCCGGCAACCCCCTGCTCGCCCGGCTGGACCCCGCCCTCGGGCCCCGGCTGCTGGCGCTGCCGGGCGTGCTGGTGTGGGCCACGACCTGGGAGGACGAGGCCAACGAGACGCTCTCCCCGCGCCTCGGCCTGCCCCGCCTGCCGGTGGTCGACTGGCCGGAGCCCTCCGAGGGCGAGGGCCGGGGCGGGCTCCACTGGAAGACCCGGACCCTCGTGGACCGCGCGGGCGGGCGCCCCTTCGCCTGGGCCGACGACGAGATCACCCCCGCCGACCGGGCCTGGGTCGCCGCCCACCACCCCGCGCCCGCGCTGCTCCACCGCGTCGACCCCCGTACGGGCCTCACCGACGCGGACTTCGCGGTACTCGCCGACTGGCTCGGGCGGGCTGCCGCGGCCGGGTCCCGTCAGTCGGTGTCCGTGGCCGCGAGGACGGCCAGCCGACGGCCGTCGGGGGACAGGGCCGCGATGCCGTAGTCGGCGCCGATCTCGTTGTGGAACCAGCCCGAGTCGGCCTCGAAGCGGAACCAGGTGGTCGCGCGTGCCAGGCGCTCCACCTCCTCCGCGCCGGCACCCGCCTCCGCGCCCGCCAGGCCCGCCAGCGACCGCCACGCCCACATCCGCCCGAAGGCCCCGCCCACGCCCCCTCCGTACACCCCGCCCATCGAGGCGGAGGCGAACAGCAGCCGCCAGACCTCGCCCAGCGGGCTGCGGGCGACCTCGAAGCGGTAGGTGGGGCCGACGTCGGTGCAGGGCATGGGCAGCATCGGCAGCAGGGCGGGCACCTGCTCGGGGGCGAGGGGTTCCTCCGGTAGGAAGACCCAGGCGTCGGCGTGGCCCCAGTCGCCCGACTCGGGGGCGGAGACGATGCTCTCGTGGACCTCGGCGGTGACCGAGTTCCGCAGCGCGGACCGCTCGGTGGTGCGGGGCACCGGCGGGTCCAGGCGGCCCTCGGCCGGGATCCTGGTCCAGAACCCGCCCGCGGAGCCGCTGACGGTGCGGCGCGGGAATTCGGCTCCGGCCTCGAAGTCGCGCAGCTGCCGGGGGAGCCAGGCCAGGGTGTGCGAGGACCACGGCTGCGGGACGCCCGCCATGTCCGCGCCCCGGAGCAGCAGCTCGTGGTAGAGGCAGGGACCCAGGTGGTCCGTCGCCCCCGCGCCGGGCCGGTCGAAGACGGCGGCGACGAGGTCGGCGGCCGGATGGTGCTCCGCGAGGAGCGAGGCGAGTCCCCACAGGTCCGACGCGGCGCGCTTGCCGTCGACGAGCCGCATCAGTTCCACCAGGGCGTCCCGGCCGGGCGTGAGGGCCAGCACCCGTACCACGTACGCCAGCTGCTCCCCGTAGGTACGGGCCCGCAGGGCGGCCTCCTCGCGCCGGTCGGAGAGCTGCGCCCCCAGCTCCCCCAGGTACGCGAGGTCCCCCGCCGCGGCCCGCCGCTCCGGCTCGCCCCACACGAACTCGATGTCTTCCATGATCGTCACCCTAATGCGCCGTTCTAGACTCGCCGGATGACCAGCGACCTCCTCCGGCTCACCGTCCTGGGTTCCGCGACCCCCTACGCGAGCGTGGACAACCCGTGCTCCGGCTATCTGGTGGCCGGCGGCGGCACGAGGGTGTGGATGGACGCGGGCAGCGGGACGCTGGCCCAGCTGCAGCGGTACGTCCGGCTGGACGGCCTCGACGCGATCTGGCTCTCCCACCTGCACGCCGACCACAGCGCGGACCTGCTCACCGCCTACTACGCCGCCCTCTACGCGGACGTACGGCTCCCCGCGCCGATCCCCCTGTACGGGCCGCCCGGCACCGCCGACCGGCTGGCCCACTTCCTCACCAACACCTCGGCCCGCAGCCCGGTCGAAGCCGCCTTCGACGTCCACGAGCTGTACGACGGCCACCGGGCGCGGGTCGGCTCCCTCACCCTGACCAGCCGGGCCGTCGCCCACGGCATCCCGGCCTTCGCCGTCCGCGTCGACGCGCCGGGCGGCTCCCTGGTCTACTCCGGCGACACGGCTCCGTGCCCCGCCCTGACGGAGCTGGCCGCAGGCTGCGACGTCCTGCTGTGCGAGGCGGAGAGCGACCGTCCGCCCGCCGACGGGGAGGAGCGGGTCCACCACACCCCCGAGGACGCCGGCGACACGGCGTCCGCCGCCGGGGCGGGCCGCCTGATCGTCACCCACGTCGGCCGCGCCCTCACCCCCGCCGGGGCGGTGGCCCGCGCCGCGTCCCGCTTCGCCGGCCCCGTCGCCCACGCCGACCCGGGCACCGCCTTCCCGATCCCCTGAGCCCCGCTGTTGATCAGGCGTTGATGAGACGTCCATCCGGCGGGTTCACGATCGGCGCATGTCGATGAACTCCCTCGCCGCCCCCGCCTGGTACGACCAGGCCCTGTGCGCCCAGACCGGTCCGAGCTTCTTCTTCCCGGAGCCGGGGTCCTCGCTCCAGGACGCGAAGCGGCTCTGCGGGGCGTGCGAGGGCAGGGCGGCGTGCCTGGAGTACGCGCTCGCGAACGACGAGCGCTTCGGGGTGTGGGGCGGCCTGTCGGAGGCCGAGCGCTCCGCCCTGCGCCCGCGCGGCTGAGCGGACCGGGCACGACGAAACCCCCGGCCGGGCCGGGGGTTCCGGGTGGTGGATCAGCCCTTGCGGGCGGCCATGCGCGCGGCGCGCGCGGCCAGGCGCTCGTCGAACTTGCGGGCCTCGCTGTCCAGGCCGTTCATGAAGAGCCCGAGCTCCTCCTGAGCCTTCTGCCCGTCCGGACCCAGGTCCTGGATGTCCATGATCTTGAGGAAGCGGATCACGGGGCTCAGCACGTCGTCGTGGTGGATCCGCAGGTTGTAGACCCCGCCGATCGCCATCTGCGCGGCCATCCGCTCGAACCCGGGCATGCCGTGGCCGGGCATCCGGAAGTTGACGACGACGTCCCGCACGGCCTGCATCGTCAGGTCGGGAGCGATCTCGAAGGCCGCCCCCAGCAGGTTCCGGTAGAAGATCATGTGCAGGTTCTCGTCCTGCGCGATGCGGGCGAGCATCCGGTCGCAGACCGGGTCACCGGACTGGTGGCCGGTGTTGCGGTGCGAGATGCGGGTCGCCAGCTCCTGGAAGGCGACGTACGCGACCGAGTGCAGCATCGAGTGGCTGTTGTCGGACTCGAAGCCCTCCGACATGTGCTGCATCCGGAACGCTTCCAGCTTGTCCGGGTCCACGGCGCGCGAGGCCAGCAGGTAGTCGCGCATCACGATGCCGTGGCGGCCCTCCTCGGCCGTCCAGCGGTGCACCCAGGTGCCCCAGGCGCCGTTGCGGCCGAACAGGGTCGCGATCTCGTGGTGGTAGCTGGGGAGGTTGTCCTCGGTCAGCAGGTTCACGACCAGGGCGATCTTGCCGATGTCGGTGACCTTGGACTGCTGGGGGTCCCAGGCCTCGCCGTCCTCGAAGAAGCCGGGGAAGTTCCGGCCGTCGCTCCACGGGACGTACTCGTGGGGCATCCAGTCCTTGGTGACCTTCAGGTGGCGGTTGAGCTCCTTCTCGACCACCTCTTCCAGCGCGTACAGCAGCTTGGCGTCGGTCCACGCCTCCGAGCTGCCGAGGTGGGGAGAGGTGATCGTCACTGGTGCTCCTGGGGACAAAGCGAATTACCTACGGTTCCGTAGCCTACGGAGTCGTAGGTTAAGCGCGACATCAAGGAGCGCCAAGCCCCAGCCGTTGGTCTGTCCCGCTACATCCGGTTATCTGTGCAGTTCGAGAGGGTGCCGGGCTGCTCCGCGGGGGTGAGAATCACGCCGGAAGGTGGTCCGCGGCGGTGCCTTGACGGCCGGGACCGCCCCGCGGACCGGCCGGGCCGGGATCCGGACATGGCGCGGGAAAGCACCATCTGGTCGTACGAACGGTGGCTCCGCGCACCCGCCTGCGCTACGGTCGGTAGCGCATCATGCACGCGGCGCGACCCCGCCCGGCCCGAGAGGTGGAGCACCACGATGACGGGCACCCTCCGCGGCCCGCGACCCGTCGACGAGGTGCGCCGGGCCCCGGTCCCGCTCCTGGCGCGGGAGCTGTGCCACTCCGTACGGCTCCCGGGCGGCGCCCACTGCGCGGCGAGCGCCCGCTCGGCAGTGCGGTCCCTGCTCGACCGGCACGGGCTGGCCGGCCTCGGCGACCCCGCGGCCCTCGCCGCCTCCGAGCTGGTGGCCTGCGCGGACCGCTTCACACCCGGCCGGGAGATGGTGCTCGGACTCCGCTGGCGCTACGACGCCCTGCGGATCGTCCTCTACGACCGGCACCCCGCGCACTCCTCGCCCGCGGAGGGCGAGGAGTGCCGGGGCCGGCGCAGCCGCGCGATGTGGCTGCTGGCCCGGGTGGCCGAGTCCTGCGGGGGCGACTGGGGGCTCACCCCGGTCCTGACCCCGCTCGGCGGGAGCAGGTCCTGGGCCCTACTGCCCCATTGACCCCCGGACCTCCTCGGCGGAGGTCGGCCGCAGCACACCGCCGTCGAGCACCAGCCAGCGCGTGATGCCGACCGACTCCAGGAACGGCACGTCGTGGCTGGCCACCAGCAGGGCGCCCTCGAAGGAGTCCAGGGCCGCACCGAGCTGCCGCACGCTCGCCAGGTCCAGGTTGTTCGTGGGCTCGTCCAGCATCAGCAGCTGGGGGGCCGGCTCGGCCAGCAGCAGCGCCGCCAGCGCCGCCCGGAAGCGCTCGCCGCCCGACAGGGTGCCGGCCGGCCGGTCCGCCCGGGCGCCCCGGAACAGGAAGTGCGCGAGCCGGGCCCGGACCACGTTGTTCGTGGCGTGCGGGGCGAACCGGGAGACGTTCTCCACCACCGAGCGCTCGTCGTCCAGCACGTCGAGCCGCTGCGGAAGGAAGCGGGCGGGGACGTGGGTCACCGCCTCCCCGGACGCGGGCGGCAGCAGCCCGGCGAGGGTCCGCAGCAGGGTCGTCTTGCCCGATCCGTTCGCGCCGACCAGGGCGATCCGCTCCGGGCCGCGCACCTCCCACTCGCCCGCGACCCGCGCACCGCCGTGGGCGAGGTGCAGATCGCTCAGGGTCAGCACCCGGCGCCCCGGCGGGACCTGGGTGGCGGGCAGCCGGACGCGGATCTCGGCGTCGTCGCGCACCGCCTCGACGGCCTGGTCCAGCCGCTCGCGGGCGTCCGCCAGCTTCTCGGCGTGCATGATGCGGTGCTTGCCCGCCGACTCCTGGGCGGCGCGTTTGCGGGCCCCCATGACGATCTTCGGCTCGCGCTTGTTCTCGTTCATCTTCTGGCCGTACCGCTTGCGCCGGGCCAATTTGACCTGGGCGTCGGCCAGTTCGCGCTTCTGGCGCTGTACGTCGGCCTCGGCGACCCGGACCATCCGCTCGGCCGACTCCTGCTCGGTGGCCAGCAGCCGCTCGTAGTCGGTGAAGTTGCCGCCGTACCAGCGGACTTCGCCCTCGCGGAGGTCGGCGATCTGGTCGACCCGCTCCAGCAGTTCCCGGTCGTGGCTGACCAGCACCATCACCCCGGACCAGGACTCGACGGCCGCGTACAGGCGGCGCCGGGCCCGCAGGTCCAGGTTGTTGGTGGGCTCGTCGAGGAGCAGTACGTCCGGCCGGGCGAGCAGCAGCGCCGCCAGCCGGAGCAGGACGCACTGGCCGCCCGACAGCTCGCCGACGGTCCGGTCCAGGCCGATCCCGGCGAGGCCGAGCTGGTCGAGCACGGCGAGGGCGCGCTCCTCCACGTCCCAGTCGTCGCCGACGGCGGTGAAGTTGGCCTCGGTGGCCTCACCGGCCTCGATGGCGTGCAGGGCGGTGCGGGCGGCACGGATGCCGAGCGCCTCGTCCACCCGCAGGGCGGTGTCGAGCGTGGCGTTCTGGGGGAGGTAGCCGATGGTCCCGGCGACCGAGACCTGCCCCGAGGACGGGGTCAGTTCACCGGCGAGGATCTTCAACAGGGTGGACTTCCCACAGCCGTTGAGTCCGACCAGGCCGGTCCGGCCGGGCCCGACGGTCAGGTCGAACCCGTCGAAGACGGGGCTGCCGTCGGGCCAGTCGAAGGAGAGGGCGGTGCAGGTGGCGAAAACAGGGGCATGACTCATGGAGGCCTCCAGGTTGCGTGGATGGTGCGTGCAACGCGGGGAGACAGCCGACTGTCACAGGGATCGCGAAGTGCGGTGAGTGAGGGCGGTCGGTGTCTCGGACCTCAGAAGAGCAATGTCCTACTCCGTTTCGGCGACTACAAGGCCTTCACGAAGCTACGGGCGGCCCGTGGCCGCCCGCAAACGAATTAATCAGCGGGAGCCGCGCATCAGCTCGTCGAGGCTGTGGTCCATGTCGAGGTAACGGTGCTCCAGGCCCGGGGGTACGAGCGCCGAGGTGCGTTCGAGGAACCGCTGGAGCTCGGCCGTGGTCATCAGCACGATCGCGACGCCCTCGGGCGCGTGGAACTCGACCGTGGTCCGGTCCCCGTCGTACGGCCGCACGCGCACGTCGCCGCAGCCGGCCGGGTGGCGGAGCCCGGACATCAGCAGCTCGCGGGCGAAGGTCCAGGAGACCTCCACGCCTTCGAGCGTGGCCAGGGCCGGGAAGGCCATGCGGACGGCGAAGGGATCCGAGCGGTCGTAGCAGAGGGTGACGGGGACGGTCTCGACCTTCGGTGCGGTGGCGATCAGTCGGGCCTGCACGGCCTGCTCGATGACAGTGATCAAGGCTCGCTCCCTTGCGGCGGATCTGCTGTCGGGCTGTGGGGTGGTGCCCGGCAACCGGATAGACGCCGGAATCGGCACATCCGTGCATGGCGGATGACGTGAGCTGTGTCACCGGTTGGCGCGATCTCACCCGTGTGATCGCACAGAGTGAGTGGTGGTCACGTGCAGTCAAAGGCCGCCGGGGCGGCGGTCCGGCCCGTGAGGCGGGCCCAATACGTCCGGTATTCGATCGCTCCACAGGCGTAAGCGGATGCCGGAGGGGCCGTAGGGGCGGATGGAGGCCCCCTGGACGGGCCCCGTGGGGTGCGTTAGCTTCCGGCGCCATGAGACTTCTGGGAGTTGGCATGTGCGCGGCGACCCTGCTGATCGCCGCGGCCGTGACGCCGGCATCGGCGGACACCGGCGCGGACCCGTCCCCGGCGGCGTCCGCACCCGGCTCGCGGGGCGTCGGCTGGGCGGTCAAGGACACCGGACGGGAAGGCGTCGAGAGCGTCCGATTCCGCGGCCTGGCCGCCGTCAGCCGCGGCACGGCCTGGCTGGCGGGCTCCCAGGGGAGGGTGCTGCGCACCGCGGACGGCGGCCGCAGCTGGCAGGACGTCTCGCCGCCCGGGGCGGTGGCCGAGAAGCTGGAGCTGCGCGACATCGAGGCCTTCGACGGGCGGCGGGCCGTCGCCCTGTCGATCGGCGAGGGCGAGGCCTCCCGGATCCTGCGCACCGAGGACGGCGGCGCCACCTGGACCGAGGCCTTCCGCAACACCGATCCGCGTGCCTTCTACGACTGCCTGACCTTCTTCGACTCCCGTCACGGGCTGGCCGTCAGCGACCCGGTCGACGGGCGGTTCCGCCTCCTGGCCACCGACGACGGCGGACGCAGCTGGCGGGTGCTCCCGGCCGCGGGGATGTCGCAGGCGCTGCCCGGCGAGGCCGGGTTCGCGGCGAGCGGCCAGTGCCTGACGGCCTCCGGGCCGCGGGACGTGTGGCTGGCCACCGGCGGGGGAGCGGCCGCACGGGTGCTGCACTCCGCCGACCGGGGCCTGACCTGGCGGGTCGCCGACTCCACCGTCCCCGGCGGCGACCCGGCGCGCGGAGTGTTCGCCCTGGCCTTCCGCGACCGTACGACGGGCCTCGCCGTCGGCGGCGACTACCGCACCGGCCAGGCCTCACCGCAGGCCGCGGCCCGTACCGCCGACGGCGGCCGGAGCTGGACCGGGGCGGCGACCCCGCCGCCCGCCTACCGCTCGGGCGCGGCCTGGTACCCGTACGGGCGCACCACGGCCCTGGCGGTCGGCCCGACCGGCACGGACGTCACCACGGACGCGGGGCGGACCTGGCGGCAGCTGGACACGGGGTCGTTCGACACCGTCGACTGCGCGGCCGACGGCGGCTGCTGGGCGGCGGGCGAGAAGGGCCGCGTGGCCCGCCTGGAACGCCGCTAGGCTCCGCCCGGACGCGCGCGCCTCGATCGCCGGCGGGGCTGGAATTCGCTGCGCGGATTCCAGCCCGCGCGGCGATCGAGCGCAACGGGGTCAGGGGCGCAGCCCCTGGGAACGGTGGAAGGGCGGGGAGGGGCAGGCCCCGCGCAGCGGTAGCGGACGATGCCCGGCCAGGGCTACGGCAGGGGCTGGCGGACCCCCGCCAGGTCCGCCGAAGTCTTGCTGGCGATGAACTCCGTGACGCGGTACCCGCAGACGCCCGCCACCGCGAAGGGGTCCGACTCCGCGATCTTCTCGATCTCGGCGCGGGAGACCCCGGCGGCCAGGATGACCCCGCCGTCGCGCGGGACCTTGCGGCCCGAGGCGAGGAAGACCCCGGACGCGTAGTGGCCGTCCAGCCAGGCGAGGTGGGCGTCCATCAGCTCCTCGACGGCTTCGATGGGCGCGGTGTAGGTGAGCTCCATGACGAACATGATCGCCAGGCTACCCTCGCACCATCATGACGACTGTGAAGACCCCCGCCAGTGAGGCCGAGGCCCGGGCGATACAGGACGAACTGCGTGCCCTCGTCGTGCTCGACGAGGTCGGCCCCCCGCCCGGCCAGGGGCTGATCGCCGGGGTGGACGTGGCCTACGACGACGAGCGGGACCTGGTCGCGGCCGCCGCCGTCGTGCTGGACGCCGCCACCCTGGAGGTCGTGGCCGAATCCACCGCAGCCGGGCAGGTCAGCTTCCCCTACGTGCCCGGCCTGCTCGCCTTCCGCGAGCTGCCGACCGTGCTCGCCGCCCTGGAAGCCCTCCCCGTGACCCCCGGCCTCGTCGTCTGCGACGGCTACGGCCTCGCCCACCCGCGCGGCTTCGGCCTGGCCTGCCACCTCGGGGTGGTCACCGGTCTGCCCAGCATGGGCGTGGCGAAGAACCCCTTCACCTTCACCTTCGAGGAGCCGGGCCTCTCGCGCGGCGAGGCCTCCCCGCTGCTCGCGCCCGACGGCGCCGTCGTCGGGCGGGCGCTGCGCACCCAGCGCGGGATCAAGCCGGTGTACGTGTCCGTCGGCCACCGCGTCTCGCTGGACAACGCCTGCGCCCACGCCCTCGCGCTGAGCCCCCGTTTCCGCATTCCCGAAACCACCCGGCACGCCGATTCCCTGTGCCGCCGCGCCCTCCGCGAGGCCGTCGACGCCCTCCGCTGAGCCGCGGTCGTCCATGTGTTCGCGCTCCTGGTGCATTTGAGCGAACTCGGCCGGTGAAGCCCGAGCCGCCCCGCGCCACCCCATGCCCCTTGTGCTCGTCTTTGTCCGGTACGTGAGGTGCGTGCGGTACCAACCGTGCGCAGCCCGGCTGTGCTTGGCGGCGGAAGGGGCAGAGGCGTGAGCAGAGGGACGAACGGGGCGGTCCGGGGGAAGCGGCAGCGGCGGGGGGTGGCCGTGCTGGGCGCGATCGGCGTCCTCACGGGTCTCGCCGTCGGTGCGCCGGCGCCCCCGGCCGGCGCCGTTGCCGCCCCCGGGGGCGCCGGCGGCTCCGCGGCGGTCTCCGAACCCGGGCACCCGGACGGGCTCCCCGTCGCGTGCGACGGGAAGATCTACCTCTCGATGGGGGATCCGGACCAGCTCCACACCGTCGAACGGGAGCCCGGCAAGGTCGCGTTCGCCGAGCTGGGCGACGTCACGCCCTTCCTCTACAACGCCATCGGAGTGAACCCGCACGACCGCTTCCTCTACGGGACCACCTTCGGGGAGCCGGACGGCGGGAACCGGCTGGTCCGCTTCGACGGCAAGGGGCACGCCACCGTACTCGGCGGCATCCAGGGCCTGCCGAAGGCCCTCTACATCTCGGGCACGTTCGACGACGAGGGCAACTACTACGTCCTGGCCGACAACACGGGCGTGATCTACCGGATCGACGTCGAGAAGCGCAGGGTGACCCGGGCGATCGAGGTCCCGGACCTGGCCCCCACGGAACTGGACGTCTTCGACATCGCCTTCCGCGACGGGTTCCTCTGGGGATCGACCGAAGCCGGCGCCATCACGCGGATCGACACCGACAACGAGAAGGCGGACTTCTTCCCCGGTGTCCTGCCGGGCGGTTCGGACTTCGGCGGCGTCTTCGTCTACGGCAACGGCGACCTCGGGTTCTTCCGCAACTCCGGAGAGCTGATCCGCGTCCGCGTGAGGAACGCGACCGGATCCAACCCGCACTTCACCGTGCTCTCGCGGCAGACGCTGCCGGAGCAGTCGCTGACCAACGTCGACGCCACCTCCTGCTTCTTCGACTCCTCCGCCGACCTGTCGGTGCACAAGCGCGGCCCCGAGGTGGTCAAGGCGGGCGGGGAGATCGCCTACGAGATCACGGTGAAGAACGACCACAAGGGCGTCTCCTCCGGCTGGTCGCTGGTAGACGACCTCCCGGAGAAGGTGCTGGACCCCGCCACGGACACCGAGGGGTGCGAGATCGAAGGCGGCCTGCTCTCCTGCACGGGCGGCGCGCTGCGCGAGGGCGGCCGCGTGAAGATCAAGGTCACCGGCACCGCCGGGAACGTCTCCAAGCCGACCGCGGTGCCGAACACCGCCACGGTCTTCGGTGACGACGAGGACCCGCACGGGAAGAACGACACGGGCTCCGCGTCCACGAAGATCAAGCCCGCCCACGGGGACGGGCACGAAGGCGAGAAGGCGCACGCGCAGCCCGGCAGGCGCTAGCCGGCGGGCTGCCCGGGCGGCGGCGGGCCCGGGTGCCCAAGGGCCCGGTCCCGCCGCCGCCGTCGGTCCGACGGCGGCGGTCCGCCTCGGTCAGTCCACCGCCGCCACCCGGAAGCGGATGCCCGCCTTCTGGAGGCGGTCCGCCAGGGCGTCGCCCATCGCCACCGCCGTGGTCAGCTGGCCCGCCCGCTCCGGCAGGGCGTCGTACGCCAGGCACAGCGCGGACTCCGCCAGCATCTTCGCGGTCTCCCCGTACCCCGGGTCGCCGCCCGACACCTCGGTGAACACCCGCCGGCCGCCGCCCTCGCCGACGAAGCGGACGGTGAACCAGCTGCGGGCGCGCCGCTCCTCGTCCGGGCCGTTGCCCGGCTCCCACAGGCCCATCAGCCACCGCCGGGCGGCAGGGACCTGCGCCAGCGCCGCCGTCGTACCCACCGCCGCCGTCAGGCCCACCGCCACCGGCAGGTGCCGCACCGAGACGTAGTGGCGGTAGCGGAAGTCCGGCCCGTACCGCTCCAGCGCGGCCGCCGACCGGGTCACGATCCGCGGGTCCAGCGAGGGCAGCGGCAACGCCCAGGTCCCGGTCTCCCGGCTGAAGCGCGGGGCGCCGAGGGGCCCGCGCACCCGGCGCCCCGGCAGCCGGGGCTCGTGCAGCCGGCGGGTGCGCGCGGCGGCCAGGGTCTGCGGCCCCCGGCCCAGCGCGGTCAGGGCGGAGGCGACGGTGCCGCCGGAGGCCAGCGCCCCGGCCCGCAGGAACCCGTCCACCCGCAGCGGCACCCCGGCGGGCAGCAGGCCCACCGTGAAGTACGCGCCCAGGTCGGCCGGGATCGAGTCGAACCCGCACGCGTGCACCAGCCGCGCCCCCGTCTCCCGGGCCCGCGCGTCGTGCTCGACGTACATCCGGTCCACGAACTCCGGCTCGCCGGTGAGGTCCGCGTAGTCGGTGCCCTGCTCGGCGCAGGCCTCGACCAGCTCCGCCCCGTGGTGGACGTACGGCCCGACCGTGGTGGCCACCACCCGGGTGCGGGCGGCCAGTTCGCGCAGCGCCCGCCCGTCCGCCGCGTCGGCCCGCAGCAGCGGCAGCCGCGCACAGTCCGGGTTCTGGGCCGCCAGCCGCGCGCGCAGCCGCTCCAGCTTGCCGGGGTCGCGCCCGGCCAGCGCCCAGCGGCAGCCGGCGGGCGCGTGCCGGGCCAGGTACTCGGCGGTCAGCGCCCCGACGAACCCGGTGGCTCCGAAGAGCACGACGTCGAACTCCCGCCCCGGACGGCCGCCGCGGACGGGCTCGTTGTGGACCTGCTCGGTCATGGACCGTTCCTCCCAGCTGGTGTCGGTGGCCGAGGTTAGCGTTGACACCGACTGTCCGTGCGAGCAGGTGCGACCTGTGGTGAGTGGGAGGCGTCGGTGAAGGCTGCGGTGCGCAAGTGGGAGGCCGTGCGGGAATTCGCGCTGGGGCTGCCGGAGGCGGTGGAGGAGCATCCCTGGGGGCCGGAGGACGGGGTGGTGAAGGTCAACAAGAAGATCTTCGTCTTCCTGGGGAACGCGGACGGCCCCGAGCCGCCCGGTCTGTCCGTCAAGCTCAAGGACGAGGACCTGCACGGGCACGCGATGACCGCCCCCGGCGCCGCGCCCACCGGCTACGGCCTCGGCCGGTCGGGCTGGGTCTCCGTGCCGCTGGGGGAGAGGGGCGCCCCGTCGGTGGAGGTGCTGTGCGAGTGGGTGGAGGAGAGCTACCGGACCGTCGCGCTCAAACGGCACGTCGCGCTGCTCGACGCCCGGGCCGCGGAAGGCGCCTGACGGGGCGGCGGCCGACGCGCCGGGGCGGCGCGGCTCCCGGCGGGATCGAGCCACGGTGGAAACCTGCTAAGCGCTTGCTCTTGTGCTGAGTGGGGCGCCTTCCTAGCATCACTGGTGTTACATCGGTTGTGTCACACACCTGCACACCACCCACCCGTACACCAGGATGCCGGGGGCACGATGGCAGTGACAGCAGGCCCGCTCGCGGGAGTACGCGTCGTCGAACTGGCGGGCATCGGCCCCGGTCCGTTCGCCGCCATGCTCCTCGCCGACCTCGGCGCCGACGTCGTCCGTGTGGACCGGCCCGGGGGCGGGGGGCTCGCGATCGACCCGGCCCACGACGTCACCAACCGCAACAAGCGCTCCGTCCTGCTCGACCTGAAGTCCGCCGAGGGCCCCGGCCTGGTGCTGGACCTGGTCGAGCGGGCCGACGTGCTGATCGAGGGCTTCCGCCCCGGGGTGGCCGAGCGGCTCGGCGTCGGCCCGGACGCGTGCCTGGCCCGCAACCCCCGGCTGGTCTACGGCCGGATGACCGGCTGGGGCCAGGAAGGCCCCCTCGCCCACACCGCCGGGCACGACATCGCGTACATCGCCGTCACCGGCGCCCTCGGCATGATCGGCAACCCGGGAGAGCCCCCGGCCGTCCCCGCCAACCTGGTCGGCGACTACGCGGGCGGCTCCCTCTACCTCGTCATCGGCATCCTCGCCGCCCTCCACCACGCCCGCGGCCCCGAGGGCGCCGGGCAGGTCGTGGACGCCGCCATCGTCGACGGCACCGCCCACCTCACCGCCATGATCCACGGCATGGTCGCGGCCGGCGGCTGGCAGGACCGGCGCGGCGCCAACCTCCTCGACGGCGGCTGCCCCTTCTACGGCACCTACGAGACCTCCGACGGGCAGTACATGGCCGTCGGCGCGCTGGAGCAGCAGTTCTACGACACCTTCACCGCCCTGCTCGGCATCCAGGAGCAGGCCCCCGCCCGCAAGGACCTCGCCCGCTGGGGCGAACTGCGCGAGACCGTCGCCGCCCGCTTCAGGACCCGCACCCGCGAGGAGTGGACGGCCGTCTTCGAGGGCACCGACGCCTGCGTGGCGCCCGTGCTCTCGCTGCGCGAGGCGCCGCACCACCCCCACCTCGCCGCCCGCGCCACCTTCACCGAGTTCGGCGGCACCCTCCAGCCCGCCCCCGCCCCGCGCTTCTCCGCGACCCCGACCCGCGTCGCCTCCGGCCCCGCCATGCCCGGCGCGGACACCGGCTCCGTGGCCGCCGACTGGGGCGTACCGGCACTGCTCCCGAAAGAGGCCTGATGGAACTGTCCATGCTGCTCGACTACGCCGGCGACCCGCGCCGCGCCGCCGACGAGGCGGCCGCGCTGGAGTCGGCCGGCCTCGACGCCGTCTGGGTCGCCGAGGCCTGGGGCTTCGACTCCCCGACGATCATGGGCTACCTGGCGGCACGCACCGAGCGGATGAAGATCGGCTCGGCCATCGTCAACGTCTACTCCCGCACCCCCGCCCTCATCGCCCAGACCGCCGCGGGCCTGGACGCCGTCTCCGGCGGCCGCGCCCTGCTCGGCCTTGGCGCCTCCGGCCCGCAGGTGATCGAGGGCTGGCACGGGAAGCCGTACGACAAGCCGCTCGGCCGCACCCGCGAGACCGTCGACCTGTGCCGCCGCATCTGGCGCCGCGAGACCATCGACCACCACGGCATCACCGACATGCCGCTCCCCGCCGCCAAGGGCGGCCGGCACGGCAAACCCCTGAAGATCCTCACCCGCCCCGTCCGCGACCGGATCCCGGTGTACGTGGCCTCCCTCGGCCCGGCCAACGTGGCGCTCACCGCCGAGATCGCCGACGGCTGGCTGCCCACCCTCTTCATCCCCGAGAAGGCCCACACCGTCTGGGGGAGCGCCCTCGCCGAAGGCGCCGCCGAGCGCGCACCGGAACTGGGCCCGCTCCAGACCGTCGCGGGCGGCCTGCTGGCCATCGGCGAGGACGCGGCCGCCGCCCGCGACCTGGCCCGGCCCCAGATCGCCCTGTACGTCGGCGGGATGGGCGCCGTCGGCAAGAACTTCTACAACGACCTCGCCGTCGCCTACGGGTACGGGGAACAGGCCCGCCGCATCCAGGAGCTCTACCTCGCCGGCCGCAAGCGCGACGCCGCGGCGGCCGTCCCGGACGAGTTCTGCGAGCTGATGACCCTGTGCGGCCCCGAAGGGTACGTGCGCGAGCGCGTCGAGGCCTTCCGGGAGGCCGGAGTCACCATGCTCAACGTCACCCCGGTCGGCCCCGAGCCGGCCCGGCTGATCGAAACCGTCAAGAGCTGGCTGTAGGGGGCCCCGATGCAACGCCGCATCTACGACGCCGACCACGAGGCGTTCCGCGAGACCGTGCGCACCTTCCTGCACAAGGAGGTGCTGCCGCACTACGAGCAGTGGGAGAAGGACGGCATCGTCAGCCGGGACGCCTGGCGGGCCGCCGGGCGGCAGGGCCTGCTCGGCCTCGCCGTCCCCGAGGAGTACGGGGGCGGCGGAAACCCCGACTTCCGCTACGCGGCGGTGCTCGCCGAGGAGTTCACCCGCGCCGGAGCACCCGGGCTCGCGATCGGCCTGCACAACGACATCATCGGCCCCTACCTGACCACGCTGGGCACCGAGGAACAGAAGCGCCGCTGGCTGCCCGGCTTCTGCTCCGGCGAGACCATCACCGCGATCGCCATGACCGAGCCGGGCGCCGGCTCCGACCTCCAGGGCATCCGCACCAGCGCCGAGGACCGGGGCGACCACTGGCTGCTCAACGGCTCCAAGACGTTCATCTCCAACGGCATCCTCGCCGACCTGGTGATCGTCGTCGCGAAGACCACCCCCGAGGGCGGGGCGCACGGACTGTCCCTGCTCGTCGTCGAACGCGGCGCCGAGGGCTTCGAACGCGGCCGCAACCTCGACAAGATCGGCCAGAAGTCCCAGGACACCGCCGAGCTCTTCTTCAACGACGTGCGCGTCCCCAAGGAGAACCTGCTCGGCGAACTGAACGGCGCCTTCGTCCACCTGATGACCAACCTCGCGCAGGAACGCATGGGCATCGCGATGGCCGCCATCGCCGCCGCCGAACACCTGCTGGAGATCACCACCACCTACGTCAAGGAGCGCGAGGCCTTCGGCCGGCCGCTCTCCAAGCTCCAGCACATCCGCTTCGAGATCGCCGAGATGGCCACCGAGTGCGCGGTCACCCGCACCTTCCTCGACCGCTGCATCACCGACCACTCCAACGGCGAACTGGACCACGTCCACGCCTCCATGGCCAAGTGGTGGGCCACCGAACTCCAGAAGCGGGTCGCCGACCGCTGCCTCCAGCTGCACGGCGGCTACGGCTACATGACCGAATACCGGGTCGCGCGGGCCTTCACCGACGGCCGCATCCAGACCATCTACGGCGGCACGACCGAGATCATGAAGGAGATCATCGGTCGTTCCCTGCTCGGCTAACTCCCCCCGAAAGGCTTGACAGTGAGCACCGAAGCTTACGTATACGACGCGATCCGCACCCCGCGCGGCCGCGGCAAGGCCAACGGCGCCCTGCACGGCACCAAGCCGATCGACCTCGTCGTCGGCCTCATCGACGCCCTGCGCGACCGCAACCCCGGCCTGGACCCCGCCACCATCGACGACATCGTCCTCGGCGTCGTCGGCCCGGTCGGCGACCAGGGCTCCGACATCGCCCGCATCGCGGCCATCGCCGCGGGCCTGCCCGACACCGTGGCCGGCGTGCAGGAGAACCGCTTCTGTGCCTCCGGCCTGGAAGCCGTCAACCTGGCCGCCGCCAAGGTCCGCTCCGGCTGGGAGGACCTGGTCCTCGCGGGCGGCGTCGAGTCCATGTCCCGCGTCCCGATGGCCTCCGACGGCGGCGCCTGGTTCGCCGACCCCATGACCAACTGGGACACCGGCTTCGTCCCCCAGGGCATCGGCGCCGACCTGATCGCCACCATCGAGGGATTCTCCCGGCGCGACGTGGACGAGTACGCCGCCCTCTCCCAGGAGCGGGCCGCCACCGCCATCAAGGAGGGCCGCTTCGCCAAGTCCGTGGTCCCCGTCACCGACCGCAACGGACTGGTCGTCCTGGAGCACGAGGAGTTCGTCCGCCCCGGCACCACCGCCGACACCCTCGCCAAGCTGAAGCCCTCCTTCGCCGACATCGGCGACCTCGGCGGCTTCGACGCCGTCGCCCTGCAGAAGTACCACTGGATCGAGAAGATCGACCACGTCCACCACGCCGGCAACTCCTCCGGCATCGTCGACGGCGCCTCCCTCGTCGCCATCGGCACCCGCGAGGCCGGCGAGCGCAACGGCCTGCGCCCCCGCGCCCGCATCGTCTCCGCCGCCGTCTCCGGCTCCGAGCCCACCATCATGCTCACCGGCCCCGCCCCGGCCACCCGCAAGGCCCTCGCCAAGGCCGGACTCACCATCGACGACATCGACCTCATCGAGATGAACGAGGCCTTCGCCGGCGTCGTGCTCCGCTTCGTCAAGGACATGGGCGTCTCCCTCGACAAGGTCAACGTCAACGGCGGCGCCATCGCCCTCGGCCACCCCCTCGGCGCCACCGGGGCCATGCTCCTCGGCACCGTCGTCGACGAACTGGAGCGCCAGGACAAGCGCTACGGCCTCGTCACCCTCTGCGTCGGCGGCGGCATGGGCGTCGCCACCGTCGTCGAACGACTCTGACCCGTCCTGATCCCCGATCCCTGATCCCACCCCCGACACGGAAGTAGCGAACATGAGCGAGTCCACCACGATCCGCTGGGAACAGGACGAGACCGGCGTCGTCACCCTGGTCCTCGACGACCCGGGCCAGTCCGCCAACACCATGAACCAGGCCTTCAAGGACTCCATCGCGGCGATCGCCGACCGCGCCGAGGCCGAGAAGGACTCCATCCGCGGCATCGTCTACACCTCCGCCAAGAAGACCTTCTTCGCGGGCGGCGACCTCAAGGACATGATCCGGCTGCGCCCCGAGGACGCGCAGCTCGCCTTCGACACCGGCACCGAGATCAAGCGCTCCCTGCGCCGCATCGAGACCCTCGGCAAGCCCGTCGTCGCCGCGATCAACGGCGCGGCCCTCGGCGGCGGCTACGAGATCTGCCTCGCCTCCCACCACCGCGTCGCCCTCGACGCCCCCGGCTCCAAGATCGGCCTGCCCGAGGTCACCCTCGGCCTGCTCCCCGCCGGCGGCGGCGTCACCCGCACCGTCCGCCTCATGGGCATCGCCGACGCGCTGCTCAAGGTCCTGCTCCAGGGCACCCAGTACACCCCCCAGCGCGCCCTCGCGGCCGGCCTCGTCCACGAACTCGCCGCCACCCCCGAGGAGATGCTGGCAAAGGCCCGCGCCTTCATCGACGCCAACCCCGAGTCGAAGCAGCCCTGGGACGTCCCCGGCTACAAGATCCCCGGCGGTACGCCGTCCAACCCGCGCTTCGCCGCGAACCTGCCGGCGTTCCCCGCCAACCTCAAGAAGCAGCTGAACGGGGCCCCGTACCCGGCCCCGCGCAACATCCTGGCCTGCGCCGTCGAGGGCTCCCAGGTGGACTTCGAGACCGCCCTGACCATCGAGGCCCGCTACTTCACCGAGCTGGTCACCGGCCAGACCGCGAAGAACATGATCCAGGCGTTCTTCTTCGACCTCCAGGCCGTCAACGCCGGCCGCAGCCGCCCCCGGGGCACCGAACCCCGCACGGTCCGCAAGGTCGCCGTCCTCGGCGCCGGCATGATGGGCGCCGGCATCGCCTACTCCTGCGCCCGCGCGGGCATCGAGGTCGTCCTCAAGGACGTCACCGCCGAAGCCGCCGCCAAGGGCAAGGCGTACTCCGAGAAGCTCCTCGACAAGGCGCTCGCCAAGGGCCGCACCACCGAGGCCAAGCGGGCCGAACTGCTCGCCCGGATCACCCCGACCGCCGAAGCAGCCGACCTGGCCGGCTGCGACGCCGTCATCGAGGCCGTCTTCGAGGACACCGCCCTCAAGCACAAGGTGTTCCAGGAGATCCAGGACGTCGTCGCCCCCGACGCGCTGCTCTGCTCCAACACCTCCACCCTCCCCATCACCGGGCTGGCCGAAGGCGTTTCGCGCCCCGCCGACTTCATCGGCCTGCACTTCTTCTCGCCCGTCGACAAGATGCCGCTGGTGGAGATCATCAAGGGCGGGAGCACCGGCGACGAGGCCGTCGCCCGCGCCTTCGACCTGGTCCGCCAGATCAACAAGACGCCCATCGTGGTCAACGACTCGCGCGGCTTCTTCACCTCGCGCGTCATCGGCCAGTTCATCAACGAGGGCGTGGCGATGGTCGGCGAGGGCATCGAGCCCGCCTCCGTCGAACAGGCCGCCGCCCAGGCCGGTTACCCGGCCAAGGTGCTCTCCCTGATGGACGAGCTGACCCTCACCCTCCCGCGCAAGATCCGCAACGAGACCCGCAAGGCCTTCGAGGCCGAGGGCCGCGAGTGGACCGAGCACCCCGCCGACCGGGTCATCGACCGGATGGTCGACGAGTTCGGCCGCCCGGGCCGCAGCGGGGGCGGCGGCTTCTACGAGTACGACGAGAACGGCCGGCGCAGCCGCATCTGGCCGGGCCTGCGCGAGCACTTCGCCAAGCCGGACGCGCAGATCCCCTTCGAGGACATGAAGGAGCGGATGCTCTTCTCCGAGGCCCTGGACACCGTCCGCTGCCTCGACGAAGGCGTCCTCACCTCCATCGCCGACGCCAACATCGGCTCCATCATGGGCATCGGCTTCCCCGCCTGGACCGGCGGCGTCATCCAGTACGTCAACGGCTACGAGGGCGGCCTGCCCGGCTTCGTGGCCCGCGCCCGCGAACTGGCAGCCACCTATGGCGAGCGCTTCACCCCGCCCGCCTCCCTGGTCGCCAAGGCCGAACGCGGCGAGACCTACGCCGACTAGGCGGAAGAGACGACCTGGCGGCCCCGCACCGGAGCTGCCCCGGGCCCGCACCGGCGGGCCCGGGGCACCGGAACGCTCGGCCTACGCGCGCAGGTACGCGAACACCCCGCGCTCCACCGCACCGTCCGCGGCGGACCAGCCGGCCAGCACCTGCCCGAACAGCCCCTCCCCGGAGCCGTCGCCGGGGTGCAGCACCCGGTTCAGGGTCAGCGCCAGCACCGGCGCGTCCAGGCCCACCGGACCCACCGCGACCTCCGTGCCCCCGGCGGTGTCCGCAACGCTCCCCGGACCGGTCAGACCCGCCGGCGCGCCCCGCTCCCCGGCGCGCACCTCGACCGTCGGGTCCGGGGTGTCGGTCTCGCTCTGGGCCTGGGCCACCGCGCCGCCCGCCAGCAGCGCCAGCAACTGCTCGACCAGCACCGGGTCGTGGGCCCCGTCGTACACCCAGCGGGTACCCAGCACGCCGTGCTCCAGGGTGCCGATCAGCCCCGCCTCCGCGCCCTCCAGCGGCGCACCCCGGTAGGTCAGCGGCACCAGGTAGGAGACGGGCCCGTCCCCGGATCCGTCGGTGACCACCATGAACTCGATGCCCACCTCGCCCTCGGGGTCGTCCAGCCGGAACCCGCCCGCCCGGGCGAGCGCGACGCTCTTCTCCGAGCCCCGGTACCACGGCCTCAAGGGCAGCCAGTCGGCGAGGAGTTCGAGCTTGGTCGGGGACAGTGTGGTGCGGTGGATGATCGCCATGGGACCGAACCTACCCGCCCTCCGAGGCGAACGCCGCCCGCAACTCCTCCTTCAGCGACCGCTGGAAGGCTGTTACCAGCGCCTGCACCACCATCGGCTGCATGTGCGCCGACAGCGCCTTCATCGACTCCACCCGCTCCGGATCGTCCTCGTCCGCGGTGAACGGCCCCCACACCTCGTCCCGGAACAACGCCGTCAACTCGTGCGCCGCCGTCCGCGCGTGCTCCAGCAGGATCCCCCGCGCCACCAGCAGCGTCTCGTGGGCGATCGGCACGTCGAGCAGCGCCACCCCCAGCCGCAGCAGGCCCAGGTCCACCCGGAACCCCTCACCGGAGTCCGCCACCACGTTCATCGCCGCCAGCCGCCGCAGGTCCCCGTCCGACAGGGTCCGCCCCGCCCGCCGCTCCAGCTCCGCCCGCGACACCTCCTGCGCGGCGTCCGGAGCCCACGTGGCCACCAGGGCCCGGTGGATCGCCAGGTCGTGCGCGCTCAGGTCGTCCGGCAGGGCGTCCAGATAGCGCTGGATCGCCGACAGGGTCATGCCCTGGTGCTGGAGCTCCTCGATCAGCGCGAGCCGCGACAGGTGCTCGGGCCCGTAGTGCCCCACGCGACGAGGTCCGATCACGGGAGGGGGCAAAAGCCCGCGCGTGCTGTAGAACCGTACGGTGCGGACGGTGACACCGGCCTTGGACGCCAGTTCGTCCACGGTGAGCATCGGCTCGGTCGCCGGGTGGTCGGCCATCGTCCGTTCCTCGCTCTCTGATCCACGGCTTGGGTTCAACAGTATTGCTGTCGCACCAACGATGTGAAACGGCCAGGAGCTGCCCATGACCACGAACCTGCGACTGCCCGGACGACCCGAAGAGCTCACCCTCCCCGCCCTGCTCGCCCGCAACGCCACCGAGCACCCCGCCCTGCCCGCCCTCTCCTGGCGCGAGGAGGACGGCTGGACCACCCTCACCTGGGGCGAGGTCCGCCACGAGGTGGCCGTCCTAGCCGCCGGCTACGCAGTCCTCGGCGTCGAACGGGGCGACCACGTCCTGCTGATGATGGGCAACCGCCCCGAGCACTGGCTCACCGACCAGGCCCTCGTCCACCTCGGCGCCGTCCCCGTCACCGTCTACGGCACCTCCGCCCCCGAACAGATCGCCCACATCGCCCGCCACAGCCGGGCCCGGCTCGCCGTCGTCGAAGGCGCCGGCGAACGCGACCGCTGGGCACCCCTGCTCGACGACCCCGCGACCCCCCTGGAACGCCTCGTCGTCGCCGACGCCGCCGAAGCCGGCCCGCACACCGCCTACGGCTCCGTGCGCGCGAGCGGCGCCCGGCTGCACCGCCCCGACGACTTCGACGACTTCGACAAGGCCTGGCAGGAGACCCGCCCCGAGGACCCCCTCACCGTCGTCTACACCTCCGGCACCACCGGCGACCCCAAGGGCGTCCGCCTCACCCACCGCAACATCCTGCTCCAGTCCGTCCGCCTCGACCGGGGCGTCACCCTCCCCGAACACGCCGAGCACGTCTGCTACCTGCCCTTCGCGCACATCGCCGAGCGGATCCTCGGCATCTACCTGCCCCTGCTGCGCGCCGCCCACGTCCGCCTCGTCGCCGACCCCACCGCCGTGGCCGCCGCCGTCCGCGAGCTGCGCCCCGTGCAGTTCTTCGGAGTACCCCGCGTCTGGGAGAAGCTCGCCGCCGGGGTACGCGCGGTCCTGGCCGGCCTGCCCGAGGAGCAGCGGCGCGCCATCGACGACGCCGGGGACCTGGCCCGCGCCCGGGCCGGCCACCAGGAACGCGGCGAGGAGGTGCCGGCCGCGCTCGAAGCCTCGTACGCCGGGGCGAAGGAACGGGTCCTGGACCCGCTGCTGCGCCTGGCCGGGCTCGACCGGCTCGTCTGGACGGCCAGCGCCACCGCGCCGATGCCGATCGACGTGGTCCGCTTCTGGGCCGGGTGGGGGATCACCATCATGGACGCCTGGGGGCTGACGGAAACCTCCGGAGTGTGCACCGTCAACAGCAACACCCCCGACGGCTTCCGGCTGGGCTCGGTGGGCCGGCCGATCGAGGGGCTGGAGCTGAAGGTCGCCGGGGACGGGGAGATCCTCACCCGCGGCGCGACCGTCTTCGACGGCTACCTGTGCCCCGACGGCTCGGTGGAGAGCGCCGCCGACGCCGAGGGCTGGTTCCCCACCGGGGACGTCGGGCGGATCGACGGGGACGGCTTCCTGTGGCTGACGGACCGCAAGAAGGAGCTGATCATCACCTCGAACGGGAAGAACGTCTCCCCGGCCCTGGTGGAGAACACCGTCAAGGAACACCCGCTCATCGGCCAGGCCCTGGTCCACGGCGACGGCCGCTCCTACCTGGTGGCCCTCCTGGTCCTGGACCCCGAACTGGCCCCGGCCTGGGCGGCCGCCCGCGGCATCACGGCCGCCTCCCTGACGGAGCTCGCCGAACACCCTGCCGTACGGGAGGAGACCGCCCGGGCGGTGGCCGCCGCGAACGCCCGCCTCAACCGCACCGAGCAGATCAAGCGCTACCGCCTCCTGGCCGAGGAATGGGGCCCCGCCACGGGAGAACTCACCCCCTCCCTCAAACTCCGCCGCCGCGTGGTCCGCGAGAAGTACGGCCCCCTGATCGAGGGCCTGTACGAGGACCCCCAGCCGACCGCCTGACCCGAACGGCCGAACCCGGTGGGCGTGGGGGCACCCATCGACCGGGCCGGCCATCTCCCCCTCGAGGGGCCGGGCGCGGGTCGGCGGCTGCCCACCCGCCCCCGGGTGCGGGTGGGTGGGTTGGGCGGGGTGGGTGGGGAGCGGTAGCTCCTGGGTCCGTCTCACAGTTGGTTTGGGGGTTTCCCGGCAGTCCATCGTCCTTCCGGTTCGTGCCGGCCTGTCAAGGGCGCTCCTTCGTCGCGTCGCTGCGCGATGTCGCTTCGCTCCACCCTTGACAGGCCGACCCGCCCCGGAAAGCCGAAAGACTGCCGGGAAGCCCCCAAAAGAACGGTCACGGGGCAGAAGACGGAGGGACGGGCCCGTCAGGGATGGGCGAGGGGCCGGGGCCCTGGCCGGCCTGTCATTCGGCCCCGCGTCAGCGGTTCCGGGCCAGGGGCGCGGCCAGGACGCAGCAGATCGCTACGCGCTCCTCCTATCTCAGCGTCCGACGACCGCCTGGGGCTGGTACCTGCACGAAAAGTCGATCAGAGTAGGCCAGGGATCCGACAGGCGCGTCAGATCGCTACGCGCTCCTCTCGTCTCGGCGACCGGCGGCCGTCCTGGGTTTGTCTCGGCACACAGCAGGCCTACATCCCCCTTTCTCGCCCCGGGTGTGGGCGTCCTCGGTGGTCGTTTGGGGGGTCATGCGGTTGTGCCTCCTTCGTGTGTCGGTGGATGGCATCTGCGCGGGTCGACGGGAGATCAGTGGCAGTCCGAAGGACGGTCGGTCATGCCGACTGGACGTTCTCGACGGCGGTGGTGAACTCCCGGCCGGTGGCGCCGCGGATGTAGGCCAGTTCCGTCCAGTGCTCGATTCCGGTGTCGGAGACGTTCTCGTTGATCACCGCCATCAGCTCGCCCTCGGTGCCCGAGGCGATGTCGCGGACGCGCTTGCGGAGCAGCCGGTGGGGGACGTACTCGTACGGTTCAGTCATCCGTCACCGCCGGTGCGATCTTGAGTCGGCGGGCCGGTGGCAAGCGGCCGGGCTGGTTTCTGGTCATGGCGCGCTCCTCGGTCCGGAGGGGGTGGCGTGGTCCTCAGTAAACGGGCCGGGACTCGTTCGGACGATGTCTGACGGAGGGTCTGCAAAGTCTGTGCGTGGATCAGCACACTCTGTGCATGGGTGATTTGCTGGGAGATGTGCTGCGGCAGGCGCGGAACGCCAAGCGCCTGTCGCAGGGGGACGTGGGCAGTGCGGTCGGATACTCCGGCTCGTGGCTGTCGCGGGTCGAAACGGGAAGGATCCAGCCGGATGACGACACCCTTGGCTCGTTGTGTGGTGTCCTGGGTTTGACAGCTGCTGACGTCGGGCTCGAAGGGGATGACGTGCACCGCCGAAAAGTGCTCTCGCTCGGTCTGGGAGCCGGCATCGCCGCCGCGCTGCCCGGTGGCGCCGCCGCTGCGGTCGACCCGAAGGAGCTGGTGGAGAGGTCGCTCTTCGGCCTCCCCGAGACGCGTCCCGCATCGCGCGAAGCCCTTGCCCCGGCCCTCGTCCAGGCTCGCAGCGTCTTCCAGGATGCGCAGTACGGCCGGCTGAGCCGGACGCTGCCCTCCCTGATCTCCGGCTCGCTCGCTTCGCAGGCCCACGACATCGCGGCCCGCGCTTATGTCCTGCTCGCGCAGCTCGCGATCAAGAACTATCAGGGACCGTTCGCGAGCATTGCCGCCGAGAGGGCGCGGGCGCAGGCCGAGTTGACCGGAAGCGCCGTGGTGATGGGGGAGGCCGCTCACTCCATGGGCATCACGCTGCGGCGCGGTGGGGAGTACCAGGCGGCCATCGACCACCTCAGGCAGGCGGCGGACCGGCTCGGCAGCCACCCGGAGGAGCTCGCGATGCGGGGCACGCTGATGCTGACCGCTTCGTACAGCGCGGCCCAGGCCGGTTGGCGTTCTCAGGCCATGGAGTTGATCGGGCAGGCCGAGGAAACGGCGAAACGCCGGGAGACGGCTGCCCAGCGTCTCTACATTCCCGGCGTGTTCGGAGAGGATCAGACGAGGGTCTTCCGGATCTCCGTCCATCATGTGCTGGGCGAGGACGACCAGGCCCTGACCCATGCGGAGAAGATCGACCCCCGGCGGCTGCCGAACGCCGAGAGGCGCGCCCGGATGTGCATGGACATCGCCCGTGTGTGGCAGGGGCTCGACGAGCCGGAGAAGGCCTTCCACGCGCTCAGGGCGCTTGCCTCGTACGCCCCGGAGGAAGCGACCCGGCCGAAGGTCCGTGCCATCGCCTCCGAGCTGCTGGTGATGAACCCGGAGATGCCGGGTCTGCGTCGCTTCGCCCAGCGCGCGGGAGCGACTGTCTGACGGGTGAGGACTCCGGGCCGGGCGGAACGCCCTGCGGTGGCCCGGAGCCTTGGCCGTCCGGCCCGGGTCGTCAGCGGCCGATGACCGGGTAGTGGTCCGAGAGGTTGGAGTACGTGTAGGACTTGCCCCAGCTGGAGACCGTCCAGGGGGACGACTGCTCCTTGACCACGTTGTTCTCCCAGCCCGCCGGGCGGGCGTTGCCCTTGCGGTAGAGGACGTAGTCGAGGTCCTCGCGGGGGTCCGTCGGGTAGCGGTAGTTGGCGATGGAGTTCTGCGCCGTGTCGAAGGAGTACGGGTGCCCCGTGCGGGTGTCGGCGCCGGCGAGGTCGGCGTCCGCGAGCATGGTGGCGTACTCCGGGGTGCGGGAGTCCACGTTCATGTCGCCCGCGACGATGACCTGCTCGTTCGCCGGGATGTTCTTGGAGTCCAGGAACGCGTCTATGTTCTTGAACTGGCGGCTGCGCATCTGCGCCGCCTCGCCCGCGCCGCAGCCCGGGTCGGTGGACTGGGCGTGGGTGCCGACCACGTGGACCTTGGCGCCGTTGACGTTCAGGACGACGTAGGCGAAGCCCTTGTTGGACCACCAGTCGGCGCCGCAGGCGTCCTTGTAGACCACCTGCTCCTTGCGCAGGATCGGCCACTTGCTGAGGATCGTGACGCCGCCGTCCTCGGGGGTGGTGGCGGAGTAGGAGCCGCCCGTGGCGTCCCAGCCGCTCTTGCTGCGGCCCACCACCGGGGTCTGGTACGGGTACTGCGCCGCGGAGTTGGCCTGCAGCGCGTCGGAGGCGCCGTTGTCGAAGGCCTCCTGGAGCACGACCACGTCGTGGCCCTGGTAGAAGGAGGTCTTGGGGATCTCCGCGGCCCGGTGGTCCTGGCCCCAGTTGGGGTAGAGGTTCTTGCTCATCAGGAAGACGTTGTAGGTCAGGACGCTCAGCCGGGGGGTCGCGGCGGCCTCGGCGGCGCCGGCGGCGGGGGCCGTGGTGAGGGCGAGGGCTGCGGCGGCGGTGGCGGCCACGGCCGTGGCGGCGGCGCGGCGGCGGCGGAGCGAGATCTGCGGCATGGGGGTCTCCGTCAGTCCGGTGGAATCCAGCGGGGAAGATCGACGCCGCAATCCAAGCAGCCGCGGTTACCTCTGGGTAACACCCGCGACAAGACTTTCTGTCCGGACCGAGGACTTCTCGCGCTCGCATAATTGATCCATGGACGACACGGACCGCATATCGCCCGAAAGAGCTGCAAGGCGCCTCGATCCCGAGCCGCCCCCGCCCGGCGGGGTGCTGTGGTCGACCGCCGGGGACGTGCGCTCCCTGCTGACCCTGCCCGCCGCCTTCACCCTCCAGGTCGCCCACCCGGCCGTCGGCGCCGGAGTCGACCAGTACTCCGTCTTCCGCACCGACCCCTGGGGCCGCGGCGAGCGCTCGCTGCGCTCCGTGATGCTGTGGGTCTACGGCGGGGCGGAGGCCGTCGCCGAGGGGCGCAGGGTGCGCCGCCTGCACAAGGAGATCCAGGGCACCGACACCCGGGGCCGGCGCTACCACTCCCTCGACCCCGACTGCTACGCCTGGGTGCACGCCACCGGCTTCCCCGTCGCCCTGTACGCCGGGCGCTACCTGTTCCGCCCCCTCACCCCCGCCCAGGAGCGGCAGCTGTACGCGGAGTGGCTGCGGGTGGGCCGGATCCTGGGGCTGCGCGACCGGGACATGCCGCAGAGCGTCGAGGAGTTCTGGCCGTACTACCGCCGGATGCTGGCCGAGGAGATCGAGCCGACGAAGGTCGCCCGGGAGCTGGTCGCGACGGGTGGGGACCTGCCCCGTCCGGAGGTGGGCTCCCCGGTGCTGCGGCTGCTGCTGCGGGTCGCCTGGCCGGCCCTGCGCGCGGGCTACCTGCGCTTCCGGGCCTTCGTCACCGTCGGCTACATGCCGCCCGACGCCCGGGCCGCCATCGGGCTGGAGTGGACCCCCGCGCAGGAGCGCCGGCTCCGGCGGTTCAGTGCGGTCGTACGGATCCTCGTACCGGTGCTGCCGGAGCGGCTGCGCTACCTGCCGAGGGCCCGCGCGGCGCGGGCGCAGTGGCGGGCCGGCACCCGCTGACGGGTGCCGGCGCGCGGGTCCGCGTACTGTTTTGGATCAGTGGTGGTCGTGGACCGTGTTCGTCGCGGCGATCTTCTTCCAGGACTTGGGCTCCGCGGCCGGCTTGGCCGGGGACTGGAGGGTGCGGGCGCCCGGCTTGGCCGTGGCCGGCGGGGCGAAGGCGGGCTTGCCCGGGGTGTACAGCCAGGTCTCGAAGAGCTGGGCGAGGGGCTTGTTCGAGATCTTCTCCGCGTACCGGACGAAGTCCCCGACCTTGGCGTTGCCGTAGGCCCGCTCGGTCGGCCAGCCCTTGAGGATCTTGAAGAACTTCTCGTCGCCGATCTCGTTGCGCAGCGCCTGGATGGCGATCGCGCCGCGGTCGTACACGGCCCCGTGGAACTGGTTGTCCGGGCCCGGGTCACCGGGCTTGACCTGCCAGAACGGGTCCTCGGCGGGGCGGGACGCGTACGCCCATTCGGCGAGCTCCTGCGCGGTGCCCTCGCCCTCCTTCTCCGACCAGAGCCACTGGCTGTAGCGGGCGAATCCCTCGTTGACCCAGATGTCCTTCCAGTTGTCCACGGAGACGCTGTCCCCGTACCACTGGTGGGCCAGCTCGTGGACGACGACCGAGGTGTTGGCGCCGTTCGAGAACTGGCGCGGGCTGTAGAACGGCCGGGTCTGGGTCTCCAGGGCGAAGCCGGTGGGCACGTTCGGGACGTAGCCTCCCAGGGCGTTGAAGGGGTACGGGCCGAAGACCCCCTCCAGCCACTCCGCGACCTCACCGGTCCGCTCGACGCTCGCGCGGGCCGCGCCGGCGTTGTCGCCGAGGTCCTTGCTGTACGCGTTCAGGATCGGCAGGCCGCTCGCCGTCTTGTCGGTGGTGATGTCGAACTTGCCGATGGCGAGGGTGGCCAGGTAGGTGGCCTGCGGCTTGTTGGAGCGCCAGTTGTAGCGGGTCCAGCCGAGGCGGGAGGTCTGCGACTGGAGGACGCCGTTGCTGATGGCCTGGGTGCCGTCCGGGACGTTGACGGACACGTCGAAGGTGGCCTTGTCGAGGGGGTGGTCGTTGCTGGGGAACCACCAGGCCGCCGCGTCCGGTTCCTGCGCCGCCACACCGCCGTCCGGGGTCCGCTGCCAGGCGGACCAGCCGTCGACCTTGAACTCGGAGGGCTTTCCCGCGTACTTGACGACGACCGTGGCCTGACGGTCCTTCTGGAGCGGCTGGGCCGGGGTAATTTCGAGCTCGTGGTCGCCCGAGGTCGCGAACTTCGCCTTGGCGCCGTTGACCCGCACCTCGCTGACCTTGAGGCCGAAGTCGAGGTTGAAGCGGGACAGGTCCTGCTTGGCGGTGGTCAGCAGGGTGGCCGTGCCCTCCAGCAGGTCGGTCTTCGGCTGGTACTGGAGGCGCAGGTCGTAGTGGGAGACGTCGTAGCCGCCGTTCCCGCTGGCCGGGTAGTAGGTGTCGCCGATACCCGGCGCGCCCGGGCCCGCACTGGCCGCCGACGCCGGGATCACCAGCAGGAGGGAGGCGGCCAGGACGCTCGGGGCGATGACTTTGCGGTGCACGAAGAGCTCCAAGGGGTAGGGGAGGCAGATCCGTTCAAGGTCTCGTCGTTCGACCGTATTCACCCGTGACGCCTCAGGTCATGTCCATGGCTCCTGCTGTCACACGATCGCCATTCGGCCGTCATGATCCCGGGTTGGGGAGGAGTCGCTGAGGGTGTCGCTGACCTGCGGATTCATGGGCGGATGTGGCGCCGGGCGGGCCGGTGGCGCGGTTCGGCCGGGTGGGTGCGCGTGTTGACCGTGCGTCAGGGGAGGGGTGGAATTCGGACAGGTGGGCGAGGGCGGTCCGGTGGGGTCCGGGCGGTTCCTGCTCGGCCGCAGGGCGATTTCCGGCCGACCGGGCGGGCGTGGTGCGGTGGGGGTGGGTGCGGCGGAGAGTGGCTCGATCGGCGCCCTTGTGCGGGGCGGCGGGTTCGGGCAGCGCCGGGCCGGGCGGCCGGCGGGCTTGTCGCCGGGCTCCGGTCGGGCCCCGTTCCCTGCCGGGCCCCGTACCCCTGGGCCCCCGCAGGCCCCCGCAGGGCACCGCTTCCGTGCATACTGAGCAGTCGGTAACCTGCCCCGCATGACGCTCCCACCGCACGCCGCGCGCCGCGTCTGGCACGCCGCCGTCAACCCGCTTCACGCCACCAGCTACTTCTCCCCGGACCTCGCGACCGAGTTCGGCGCGCTCGGCATCACACACCGCGTCGCCGTCAACCTCGCCAGCCGGTCCGCCGCCATGGGTGCCGTCGGGCCCGGCGCGGTCACCGCGGCGTTCTACAACTACCGGCACGACCTCGTCGCCGCCCACCTCCCCGCCGTCTGGGACACCGCCACCCCCGAGCAGGTCCTCGCCGCCCGGCTGCGTGCCGCCGACACCACCCTGCGCCGCCTCCTCGGCGACGAGGTCATCGCCTCGGCCGAACTCGCCGAGGCCGCCGGCCTCGCGATGCGCGCCACCGAGGCCTGCACCCGCCACGGCCGGGCCCTGTACGCCGCCCACGCCGACCTCCCCGTCCCCGAGGAGCCGCACCTGCGGCTGTGGCACGCCACCACCCTGCTGCGCGAGCACCGCGGCGACGGCCACCTCGCCGCACTGCTGATCACCGGCCTCGACCCGCTGGAGGCCCTGGTCAGCCACACCGCCACCGGCCGCGGCATGACCCCGAAGTGGGTCAAGGGCATCCGCGGCTGGGAGCAGTCCGACCTCGATTCCGCTGCCGAACGCCTCCGCGCCCGCGGGGTCCTCGACGCCGACGGCGAGCTCACCGAGGAGGGGCACGCGCTCCGCGAGCGCCTGGAGACCGAGACCGACCGCCTCGACGCCGCCCCGTACGAACACCTCGGCGCGGCCGGCCTCGCCCGGCTCGGCGAGCTCGGGGGCGGCTTCGTCAAGCGGGCCATAGCCGCCGGGGCCTTCCCGCGCGACCTGTTCGGAAAGGGCTGAGGGGCTCCCGCGGACCACGGGCGGCACCTGCCACAATTGACAGCCTTCCACGCAAACGCACGAAGGCAGGCGGGACCGCACAGTGACCATGTCCATCGAAGGCAGGATCGCCGAGGAGCTCGGCGTACGGGAACGGCAGGTCAAGGCCGCCGTCGAGCTGCTCGACGGCGGCTCCACCGTGCCGTTCATCGCGCGCTACCGCAAGGAAGCGACCGAGATGCTCGACGACGCCCAGCTGCGCACCCTGGAGGAGCGGCTGCGGTACCTGCGCGAGCTGGAGGACCGCCGCACCGCGATCCTCGACTCCGTACGCGAGCAGGGCAAGCTCGACGCCGAGCTGGAGGCGCGGATCGCCGCCGCCGACACCAAGGCCCGGCTGGAGGACATCTACCTCCCCTTCAAGCCCAAGCGCCGCACCAAGGCCCAGATCGCCCGCGAGGCCGGCCTGGAGCCCCTCGCCGAAGGCCTGCTCGCCGACCCCTCCGCCGAACCGGCCGCCGCCGCGGCCGCGTTCGTGGACGCCGGCAAGGGCGTCGCCGACCCGGCCGCCGCCCTGGAGGGCGCCCGCGCCATCCTCACCGAGAAGTTCGCCGAGGACGCCGACCTGATCGGCGACCTCCGCGAGCGCATGTGGGGCCGCGGCCGGCTCGCCGCGAAGGTCCGCGAGGGCAAGGAGGAGGCGGGCGCCAAGTTCTCCGACTACTTCGACTTCGCCGAGCCCTTCACCGCCCTCCCCTCGCACCGCGTCCTCGCCATGCTGCGCGGCGAGAAGGAGGACGTCCTCTCCCTGGACCTGGAGCCGGAGGAGCCGTCCGACACCCCCGGCCCCTCCACCTACGAGGGCCTCGTCGCCCGCCGCTTCGGCATCGCCGACCGCGGCCGCCCCGGCGACAAGTGGCTCGCCGACACCGTCCGCTGGGCCTGGCGCACCAAGATCCAGGTGCACCTCGGCATCGACCTGCGGACCCGGCTGCGCGCCGCCGCCGAGGACGAGGCCGTACGGGTCTTCGCCGCCAACCTGCGCGACCTGCTGCTCGCCGCCCCCGCCGGCACCCGCGCCACCCTCGGCCTGGACCCGGGCTTCCGCACCGGCGTCAAGGTGGCCGTCGTCGACGCGACCGGCAAGGTCGTGGCCACGGACGTGATCCACCCGCACGTCCCGGCCAACAAGTGGGACGAGTCCATCGCCAGGCTGGCCCGCCTCGCGAAGGAGCACGCGGTCGAGCTGGTCGCCATCGGCAACGGCACCGCCTCCCGCGAGACCGACAAGCTCGCCGGGGACCTCATCACCCGCCACCCCGAACTGAAGCTCACCAAGGTGATGGTCTCGGAGGCGGGCGCCTCCGTGTACTCCGCCTCGGCCTTCGCCTCGCAGGAACTCCCGGACATGGACGTGTCCCTGCGCGGGGCCGTCTCCATCGCCCGCCGCCTCCAGGACCCCCTCGCCGAACTGGTCAAGATCGACCCGAAGTCCATCGGCGTCGGCCAGTACCAGCACGACCTGGCCGAGGTGAAGCTGTCCCGCTCGCTCGACGCGGTCGTCGAGGACTGCGTGAACGGCGTCGGCGTGGACGTCAACACCGCCTCCGCCCCGCTGCTCTCCCGGGTGTCCGGCATCAGCGGCACCCTCGCCGAGAACATCGTGGCCCACCGCGACGCCAACGGCCCCTTCCGCAGCCGCAAGGGCCTCAAGGACGTCGCCCGCCTGGGCCCGAAGGCGTACGAGCAGTGCGCGGGCTTCCTGCGGATCCGCGGCGGCGACGACCCGCTGGACTTCTCCAGCGTGCACCCCGAGGCGTACCCCGTGGTCCGCGCCATGGGCAAGGCGGCGGGCGCCGAGGTGGCCGCGCTGATCGGCAACACCTCCGTGCTGTCCTCCCTGCGGCCCGAGCAGTTCGTCACCGAGGCCTTCGGCCTGCCCACCGTCTCCGACATCCTGCGCGAGCTGGAGAAGCCGGGCCGCGACCCGCGCCCCGCCTTCAAGACGGCCACCTTCAAGGAGGGCGTCGAGAAGATCGGCGACCTGGCGCCCGGCATGATCCTGGAAGGGGTGGTCACGAACGTGGCCGCCTTCGGCGCCTTCATCGACATCGGCGTCCACCAGGACGGACTGGCCCACGTGTCGGCCCTGTCGAAGACCTTCGTCAAGGACCCCCGCGACGTGGTCAAGCCGGGGGACATCGTCCGGGTCAAGGTCATGGACGTGGACATCCCGCGCAAGCGGATCTCGCTCACCCTGCGGCTGGAGGACGAGGCCGGTGCCGAGCGCGGCGCCGGTGCCCCCCGCCAGCGGGACGAGCGACAGGGCGGCGACCGCCGCGGCGGCGGCCGGCCCCCGCAGCAGCGCGGCGGCCAGGGCCAGGGACAGCGCGGCGGCGAAGGCCGGCGCCAGGGCGGCCAGGGGAGCCAGGGCGGCAAGGGCGGTGCGGGGCAGCGCTCCGGCGCTCCGGCCCCCGCCAACAGCGCCATGGCCGACGCCCTGCGCCGGGCCGGCCTGACCGGCCCCGAAGAGGGCCGGGGCCGCCGCTAGGGACAGACCGGGCCGGGGCCCGGACCGCCTCCGGCAGGAGTGGCCGAATAGCCACCCCGCCAGGGGAAACTCCTTGCCAACTCCCGGGAATGATCGGTAGGCATGGTGGAACGCCCGTTCGCGCGCGCGGACGGGCGTTCCCCTTTTCCCCTCCGGGACCACCCGCCCCGAGGCCGCCACCAGGCACAGGACGCCATGCCGATGCCCACCCCCCACGCCTACCGACGCTGCCCGAGAAAGGGCCCGAAGAGGGAACGCATGCCCTATCGGGATCTCAGTCTGCGCAAACGCTGCGAGACGATTCTCGGTCACTTGGACCTGACGTCCCCGTTCTCCCTGGAAGGCCTGTGCGCGCACATGGCCGACCGGCGCGGCCGCCCCATCCGGCTGCACCCCCTGCCCCGCGAGGCCGCCGAATCCGGCGTGTGCGGACTGTGGGTCGGCACCGAGACCGTGGACTACGTCTTCTACGAGGCCCAGACCACCCTCCTGCACCGCGAGCACATCGTGCTCCACGAGCTCGGCCACATCCTCTTCGGCCACCACTCCCTCGACGGCGAGGAGACCGACGGCAGCGCCCCCGTCGTCAGGGGCCGCACGAACTACACCACCCGCGAGGAGCAGGAGGCGGAGATGCTCGCGAGCATGATCCGCATCCGCACCGCCACCGCCGGCCACCCCCGCCGCGGCGCCGCCCCCCGCGGAGCCCTCGCCCGGCTGGAATCCGCCATGGGCTGTGCCCGGGGCCACCGCGATGGCAGCTGATCTCGCCGCCGCCGGCGACTGGCTCGCCGTCCCCGGCGTGGTCTGCCTGTGGATCGCCGTCCTGCTCCGCGCCCCCGCCGCCCTGCGCTCCCCGGAACAGCGCGGACTGTGGCTGGCCGTCGCCACCGCGGCCGCCGCGATGACCTTGAACCTGCCCGCCGTCGTCGCGTACGCCATGAGCCGCGAGCCCTCGTACGCCCACACGGTCGGCATCGTCCGCAACCTCATCGGCGTCCTGTCGGCGGGCGCCGTGCTCTACTTCGTCGCCGCCGCCACCCGCGGCCGCAGGCTCCAACTCGCCTCCTGGGCGGGCACGGTGCTCTGGTTCGCCGTCCTCATCACCCTGGACGCCGCCGCCCACGGGCACGGCACGCACACCATCCCGACCGCCGGGCAGCCGGTGCCCTCCCTCGCGTACTGGCTCGTGCTGATCTCCGCGCACCTGATCGCCAACACCATCTGCGTCTTCGTCTGCTGGCGCTACGGCCGCCGCTCGGAGAGCCGCCCGCTCGCCCTCGGACTGCGGCTGTTCGGCCTGGGCACCGCCCTGGCCTGGGCGTTCTGGTTCGCGTACCTGCTCAAGGCGGTCTTCGGCAGCACCTGGGCGGTGCCCGCCCTGCCGCTCCTGATGAACCTCCACGGCCTGCTGCGCGCCGCCGCGATCCTCGTGCCCACCGTGTTCGCGCTGCGCCGCGGCCTCGCCGACGCCGCCACCGCCTGGCGGCTGTGGCCGCTGTGGCGGGACCTGGTCCAGGCCGTCCCGTACGTGGTCCTCACCGAACCCCGGACCGGGCGCCTGCTGGAACTCATCTGGCCGCCCGTGCCGCGCAACCTGCTCGTCTACCGCAAGGTCATCGAGACCCGCGACGCGATCCTGATCCTGGGGGAGTACGTCACCCCGGGCGTGCCGGAGCTCGCGCGCGGCCACGTCGCCGGCAGCGGCGTCCCCGAACAGCGGCGCACCGCCGCCGCGCTGGCCTGCGTACTGAAGGAGGCCCGGCGGGTGAAGCTCGCCGGACTGCCCGGACATCCGCCGCCGCAGGCCCCCGCGCTGGACCTGCCCGCCGCGATGCAGACCTCGGACGAGGGCGGTGACCTGGAGGACGAGGCCAGGTTCCTGGTCGACGTCGCCCAGGCCTACGCCTCGCCCGCGGCCGCCGCCTTCGCCCCCGCCACCCGAACCGCCTGAACACCCAGGAAGCGAACCCACGTGCCCACCACCGTACTGATCACCGGGGCCAGCGCCGGCCTCGGCGCCGCCTTCGCGCGCGCCTTCGCCGCCAAGGGCTGCGACCTCGTCCTCGTCGCCCGGGACAAGAGCCGTCTGGAGGCCCTGGCCGCCGAACTCGCCCGGGAGCACGGCAGCGGCTGCGAGGTGCTGCCCGCCGACCTCCTCGACCCCGCCGCCCTCGCCACCGTCACCGACCGGCTCGCCGACACCGCACGGCCCGTCGACGTCCTCGTCAACAACGCCGGGTTCGGCCTGCCCGCGCCCTACCCGTACAACCCGGTGGAGGACGAGGAGCGGATGCTCGACCTCCTCGTGAAGGTCCCGCTCCGGCTCACCCACGCGCTCCTGCCGGGCCTGCGCGCCCGCCGCCGGGGCGCCGTCCTCAACGTCTCCTCCGTTGCGGGCCTGCTCCCGACCGGCACGTACGGGGCGGCGAAGGCCTGGATCACCGCCTTCAGCGAATCCCTCCGGGTCGACATGGAGCCCTACGGGGTCCGCGTGCTCGCCGTGGTCCCGGGCTTCACCCGCACCGAGTTCCAGGAACGCGCCGGCATGGACGTCAGCGCCCTGCGCGACGCGGTCTGGCTGGAACCGGAGGCCGTGGTCGCCAAGGCCCTGCGCGACCTGGCCCGGCGCCGCCCGATCAGCGTCACGGGCCGCCACTACCAGGCGTACGCCTTCGCGGCCCGCCACCTGCCGCGCACCTTCGTGGCCCGCAGGATGGCCCGCGACCGGCGCCCCCCGGCCGCCCGGCGGGACTGAGCGGTCCGGTTTGCGACACCGGGGTCCGGGCAGCAGCCTGGCGAGGGGGACATCCGCCCGGGGGCGAGGAGGACCTGTCATGGACGAGCAAGGCGGAGCCGGAGGCGTCCCGCTCCACGGCGAGGACGCGGCGCACCACCGCACACCGCACGTCCGGCGGGACCGGCCGTCCCGGGAACCCGGGCCGGAGCCGGAGGTGGCACCCGTGCGGCGCGAGGACACGGACGAGGCGAGCCGCCTCGACCGCCCCGACGACCCGGACCAGGACCCCGGCGAGCCGCGCAGGCACCGCCGGCACGGCAAGGGCCCGGACGAGTTCTAGGCCGTCCCTCCCGGCGGGGTCAGAGCTCGGTGACCTTGCCCGCCGCGACTTCCAGCCTGCGCGTCACGCGCACCGCGTCCAGCATCCGCCGGTCGTGCGTGACCAGCAGCAGCGTGCCCTCGTAGGCCTCCAGGGCCGACTCCAGCTGCTCGATCGCCGGCAGGTCGAGGTGGTTCGTCGGCTCGTCCAGCACCAGCAGGTTCACCCCGCGCCCCTGGAGCAGGGCCAGGGCCGCGCGGGTGCGCTCGCCCGGGGACAGGGTCGCCGCCGGGCGCAGCACGTGCGCCGCCTTCAGGCCGAACTTGGCCAGCAGCGTGCGCACCTCCGCCGGCTCGGTGTCCGGGACGGCCGCGCAGAACGCCTCCAGCAGCGGCTCCTCGCCCAGGAACAGGCCGCGCGCCTGGTCGACCTCCCCGACCAGGACCCCCGAGCCGAGGACCGCGGAGCCGGAGTCCGGGGCCAGCCGGCCCAGCAGGACGGCGAGCAGGGTGGACTTGCCGGCACCGTTGGCCCCGGTGATCGCCACCCGGTCCGCCCAGTCGATCTGGAGGCTCGCCGGGCCGAAGGAGAAGTCGCCGCGCTCGACCGCCGCCTCGCGCAGGGTGGCGACCACCGAGCCGGAGCGCGGGGCCGCCGCGATCTCCATGCGCAGCTCCCACTCCTTGCGCGGCTCCTCCACGACCTCCAGGCGCTCGATCGCGCGCTGCGTCTGGCGGGCCTTCGCGGCCTGCTTCTCACTGGACTCGCCGCGCAGCGCCTTGCCGATCTTGTCGTTGTCGGTCGCCTTGCGGCGGGCGTTGCGCACGCCCTTGTCCATCCAGTTGCGCTGCATCTGCGCCCGGCCTTCGAGCGCGGCCTTCTTGTCCGCGTACTCCTCGAACTCCTCGCGGGCGTGGCTGCGGGCCCGCGCGCGCTCCTCCAGGTACGACTCGTAGCCGCCGCCGTAGAGGTTGATCTGCTGCTGGGCCAGGTCCAGTTCGAGCACCTTGGTGACGGTCCGGGCCAGGAACTCGCGGTCGTGGCTGATGACCACCGTGCCGGCCCGGAGCCCCGTCACGAACCGCTCCAGCCGCTCCAGACCGGCCAGGTCCAGGTCGTTGGTGGGCTCGTCGAGCAGGAACACGTCGTAGCGGGACAGGAGCAGGGAGGCGAGGCCCGCGCGGGCGGCCTGGCCGCCGGACAGGGCCGACATCGGCAGGTCCAGGCCCACCGCCAGGCCCAGCTCGTCCGCGACCTCCTGGGCGCGCTCGTCGAGGTCGGCGCCGCCGAGGTCCAGCCAGCGGTCGAGGGTCTCCGCGTACGCGTCGTCGGCGCCCGGGGTGCCGTCCACCAGCCCCTGCGTGGCCTCGTCCAGCGCGGCCTGCGCGGCGGCCACGCCGGTCCGGCGGGCGAGGAACTCCCGCACCGACTCGCCCTCGCGGCGCTCGGGCTCCTGCGGGAGGTGGCCGACGGCCGCCCCGGGCGGGGACAGCCGCAGCTCACCGGTCTCCGGGGTGTCCAGCCCGGCGAGCAGGCGCAGCAGGGTCGACTTCCCGGCGCCGTTGACGCCGACGAGTCCGATGACGTCGCCGGGCGCGACGACGAGGTCGAGACCGGCGAAGAGCGTGCGCTCACCGTGCGCGGCGGTGATGTTCTTGGCGACGAGGGTTGCAGTCATGATGCCCCGATCCTATCGGCGCGCCGCCGCCCTACCCGCCGATCAGTTGCAGCCCGCCCCACAGGGCCGTCACCGCCGCCGCGAGGGACAGCGGCGTGGTCAGCAGCCCGAGCCGGGTGAACTCGCCCAGCCGGACGTCCTCGCCGTGCTCGTGCAGGAGGCGCCGCCACAGCAGGGTGGCCAGGGAGCCGACGTAGGTGAGGTTCGGGCCGATGTTCACGCCGATCAGCACGGCCAGCACCACCCCCGGCCCGCCGGGCGCGGCCAGCGGCAGCAGGGCCAGCACCGCGGGCAGGTTGTTGATCAGGTTGGCCAGTACGGCGGCCACCCCGGCCACGGCCAGCAGCGCGGGCAGCGCGTCCCCGTCGGGCAGCAGCCACTCCAGGCCGTCGCCGAGCCCGTGGTCCACCACGGCCCGTACGACCACCCCCAGCGCCAGCACGAACAGGCAGAACGCCGGGGCGGCGGAGGCCGCCAGCCGCCGCGGGGTGGTCTCGCGGCGCCGCAGGGCCCGTACGCCCAGCACCACCGCACCCGCCAGCGCGGCCCAGGCGGGACTCGCCCCCGCGAAGGAGGCCAGGGCGAAGCCGGCCAGGGTCAGCAGCAGCACGACGAGGGCGAACCGCGGCACGGGCGCGGGTGCCGCCGCCCCGGGGTCGTGCTCGGGCGGGGCCGCCAGGTCCGCCCGGAAGAAGCGGCGGAACACCGCGTACTCCACGGCGACGGCGACCGCCCAGGGCGCCGCCATCAGCGCGGCGAACCGGGTGAAGGTGAGCCCGCTCGCGGCGAAGGCCAGCAGGTTCGTCAGGTTGGACACCGGGAGCAGCAGCGAGGCGGAGTTCGCCAGGTGCGCGGTGGCGAACACGTGCGGGCGGGGCCGGGCACCCAGTCGGGCCGACGTCGCCAGCACCACCGGCGTCAGCAGCACCACGGTGGCGTCCAGGCTCAGCGAGGCGGTCACCGCCGAGGCCACCAGGAACACCCCGCCCAGCAGCCCCGCCGCACCCCGCCCGGCCGCCCGCCGGGCCACCGCCGCCCCGGCGGCCCGGAACAGGCCCTCGTCCGCGCACAGCTGGGCGAGGGCCAGGATCACGGCGAGGAAGCCCACCACCGGGAGCAGCTCGCGCGTCTGCTCCCAGGCGTCCGCCGGGGACACGACCCCCAGGGCGACGAGCACCCCGGCGGCGGGCACGGCGGCCGCGGCCTCGGGAAGCCCGCGCGGCCGCAGGACGGCGAAGGCGAGCACGGCGAGCAGCAGGACGACGGAAAGGGACTCGGCGAAGACGGTGTTCAGGACGGCGCTCCGGACGATGCGGCGGGGGACCGCCCAAGGATCGCACCCGCTGCGGCACGCCTCTCCGCCCGTGTCCGGATAGGTGGGACACCCGTCATTGCGGCCATCCGGGCGACGGTCACAGGATGGAGCCATGTCACCGCGAAACGTGCTCGTCGTCCTCTACGACGGGGTGCAGAGCCTGGACGTCACCGGCCCCGTCGAGGTCTTCGACGGCGCCGGCCGCTTCCCGGGGCAGGAGGGGTACGCGATCCGCACCGCCTCCCTCGGGGGCGCGCCGGTACGGACCGGCAGCGGACTGACCCTGCTGCCCGACGGCGACCTCGACGGCGCCCGCCCCGGCCCGGAGACCACCCTCCTGGTGCCCGGCGGCCGCTACACCGGCGACTTCGAACCCCGGCTCACCGACTGGCTGCGCGCGTACGGGGCGTGCGCGGGGCGGCTGGTGGCGGTCTGCACCGGGGCGCTGCTGCTGGCGGAGGCCGGGCTGCTGGACGGGCGGCGGGCCACCTCGCACTGGTCGGTGTGCGAGCGGATGGCCCGGGACTACCCCCGGGTGTCGGTGGAACCGGACCCCATCTACGTCCGCGACGGCCCCGTCGCCACCTCGGCCGGGGTCACCGCCGGGATCGACCTCGCGCTGGCGCTGGTGGAGGAGGACCTCGGGCGGGACACGGCGCTGGTGATCGCCCGGCACCTGGTGGTGTTCCTGCGCCGCCCCGGCAACCAGGCGCAGTTCAGCGCGCAGCTGGCCGCGCAGACGGCGCGGCGGGAACCGCTGCGGGACGTCCAGCAGTGGATCACCGAGCACCCGGACGGCGACCTGAGCGTGGAGGCCCTGGCCGCCCGGGCGGCGCTGTCCCCGAGGCACTTCGCGCGGGCCTTCCAGGCGGAGACGGGGGTGACGCCGGGGCGGTACGTGGAGCGGGTGCGGGTGGAACACGCGCGGCGGCTGCTGGAGGAGGGCGGGGAGGGGGTCGCGCAGATCGCCCGCTCGTGCGGCTACGGGACCCCGGAGGCCCTTCGGCGGGCCTTCATCAGGACCCTGGGCCAGCCCCCGGCCGAATACCGCCGCCGCTTCGGCCGGAGGCCGTCGCCTTCTTGACGCGCCGCTCGCGCGGCTCGGCCGCGGGCGGCCTCCCCGGCTTCGCGCCGCTGCGCCGGACTCCGTCCGGCGGCCCGCCGGGCGGGGCCGGTTCGGGTGGCGGGGGCCGGTGGGTCGTCTGCGGGTGGTGGGCCGCTGCGCGGAGCGGGGATCCCCTACCCGCCCTTCCACCGTTCCCCGGGCTTCGCCCGGACCCGTACGGCGCTACCGCGCCCGCGCCTCAAACGCCGGCGGGGCTGGAAGTGCGCTGCGCGCACTCCAGCCCGCCAGGCGACCCGCCCGGCACATCCAGCCCCGGCCGGCCAAATCCAGCCTCGCCGGCGTTTGAGGCGCGGGGGTCTGGGGGCGGAGCCCCCAGGAGGGGTCCGGGCGCAGCCCGGGGAACGGAGGAAGGGCGGGGCGGGGAGCAGCCCGCGCAGCGGGACCTGCGCGATGCCGAGTACGCCCGGCCAGGGCAGGGGCGGCAGCCGACCCGCACCACCCGGCCCCGGCCGTGCCGCTCGCCGCATGCCGGGCGTTGTACCGACGCCCGGCACATACAGACGTCCGCCCCCGCACGCAGGGGCGGCCCACCGCTCCGGAGGAGCCATGCAGATCGCCGTACTGCTCTACGACCGTTTCACCGCGCTCGACGCCGTCGGACCCTACGAGACCCTCAGCCGGATCCCCGACGCCGAGACCGTGTTCGTCGCGGAGCGCCCCGGCCCCGTCCGCACCGACAACGGCGCGCTCGGCTTCGTCGCCGACAAGGCGCTCGGGGAGGTGACCCGCCCGGACATCGTCATCGTGCCCGGCGGGCCGCACCCCGAGGTGGAGATGAAGAACTCCGCCGTGCTCGACTGGCTGCGGGCCGTGGACGCCACCACCACCTGGACCACTTCCGTCTGCACCGGCTCGCTGCTCCTGGCCGCCGCCGGTCTGCTCGACGGGCGCCGGGCCACCAGCCACTGGCTCTACCTCGACAAGCTGGTCCCCTTCGGCGTCGAACCCACCGGTGAGCGGGTGGTCTTCGACGGGAAGTACGTCACCGCCGCCGGGGTGTCCTCCGGCATCGACATGGGGCTGGGGCTGCTCGGCCGGATCTCCGGGGACGAGTACGCCCAGGCCGTGCAGCTGCTGTGCGAGTACGACCCCCAGCCGCCCTACGACGCAGGCTCCCCGGAGAAGGCCCCGGCCGAGCTGGTCGCCCGGATGCGCGCGGCGAGCCCCCTCAGCTAGGTCGTCTCTTTCGGATCTTGCCGGTTAAGCCCGCGTCGTCCGGTGCCGTGCATCGGCGCGTTGGCGGGGCGCCCTTGTACTGGACGTACTCGGGTGCTCCGTCAACGCGGCGAGGTGCGGTGCCGGGCGGCGCGGGTCAGGCGAGATCCGGAAGAGACGGCCCAGGCCGCCAGCCGAATTCCGGGACCCGCCGCTCCAGGAACGCGGCGACACCCTCCGCGGTGTCGCCGCTCGCGGCGGCCTGGTCCGCCCAGTACGCGTCCCGGTCGGTGCGGCCGTCCGCGAACTCCTTGGCGGCGGCCTGCGTCAGCCGCGAGCGGGTGGTCAGGATCCGGGCGAAGGAGACCACCCGCTCCTCCAGCCGGCCCGCCGGCAGCAGCTCGTTCAGGAACCCGGCCCGCAGGGCCGTCTCCGCGTCGATCAGCTCGGCGGAGAACAGCAGGTACTTGGCCCACGCGGGCCCGGTCACCGAGGCCAGCCGCCGGGTCGAGGACGCCGGGTAGACGATGCCCAGCTTCGCCGGGGTCACCCCGAACCGCGCGCCCTCCTCCGCGAAGCGCAGGTCGCACGCGGCCGCCAGCTGGCTGCCGCCCCCCACGCAGAACCCGCGGATCGCCGCCAGCGTCGGCTTCGGGAAGGCCGCGAGGGCCTCCTCGGCCGCGACGGACAGGGCCTGCGGGTCCTCCTTGCCGGTGAGCGAGGAGATGTCGGCCCCCGCGCAGAAGGTGGGACCGGCCCCGGTCAGCACCAGCACCCGTACGGCCTCGTCCTCGGCGAGCCGTTCCAGCAGCTCCGGCAGCGCCCGCCACATCGCGGCGGTCATGGCGTTCCGTTTGGCCGGGTGGGAGATGACGACGGTGGCGACCCCGTCGGCCAGCGTGTGGTGGAGGGCTGCGTCCATGCGCCGGATGCTATCCCGGGCAGCCGATCCTATGATCAAGGGGAGTCCGACCCCCGGGGGGTGCCGAGGAGGTGGCACGCCCATGGGCGCAGACCGCAGTGACCCGGACCCGCGGCAGCGGGAGAACAAGAAGCTCAAGCGCGGCTTCGGACTGCTGGCCGTGCTCGGGGTGGTCCTCGTACTGGCCGGGCTGGTCGGCCTGGTCTACGCGAACGTGGCCACCCTGACCTCGATGTTCCTCTTCGGCTGGCTGCTGCTCATCGGCGGCGTCGTCGGTCTCGTGCAGGCCGTCCAGTCGCGGGGGACCGGCCACTTCTGGCTCGCCGTCATCGTCGCCGCGATCAACCTGGCGGCGGGCTTCGTGGTGCTGCGCCGCCCGGAGGCCACCGCAGAGGCCCTGACGATGTTCGCGGCCCTGCTCTTCCTGACCGGCGGCGTGTTCCGCCTCGTGGGCTCCCTGGTGGTGCGCGGCACGAACTTCGGGGTCTCGCTGGTCCAGGGCGCCTTCGGGATCCTGCTGGGCTTCCTGATCCTCTCCAACTGGCCCGGCAACAGCCTGTACGTGATCGGAATCTTCTTCTCGCTCGCCCTGTTGTTCGACGGACTCAGCCTGCTGGCGCTGGGCCTGGGGGCCCGTCGGATCCTCGGCCTGGTCAGCGACGATGACGGGGCGGCCGCGCCGGGGGCGGCGGACGGGACGCGGGAGGCGGCCGGGAAGGGGCCCGCATCGGATCAGGAACAGACCAACAACTGACTCCGTCATAAACCAGTGGTCAGAAAGCGTCCGATTGACGCTGACTTCTGGTCAGCGGCGCGGTCCGGACCAGGGTTTTCCCCACTCTTGACACGTGGAGACGATCGAGCGCGAAGACGGGGGCCGGAAGATGGACGACAGCGGGAGCATCCCGCCGGCCAGGGGAGGTGAGGTGTCGGCTCCGGCCGACCCCCTCGCTTACGAGGGAGTGTGGCGCTTCACCGCGCCCGCCGTTGAAGAATCCGTTCCGCAGGCCCGCCGGGCGGTCCGCGACCTGCTCGGCCGCCAGGGGGTGCCGGCGCAGCAGGACCTGGTGTACTCCCTGCTGCTGATCGTCTCCGAACTGGTGACGAACTCGGTCCGGCACGCGGCCCTGCTCTCCCCGGAGGTCGCCGTCGAGGTGGCGGTGGGCCGGGAGTGGGTACGGGTGGCCGTCGAGGACGACCACCCGTACCGGCCCAAGGCGCTGGAGGCCGACTTCGGCCAGACCGGCGGCCGGGGCCTGCTCCTGGTACGGGAGATCACCCTGGAGGCCGGCGGGGTGTGCGACGTCGAGCACACCGCGACCGGCGGCAAGGTGATCTGGGCGGCCCTGCCGCTGGCCGCACCGGCCCCCGGGATCTGACCCCCGGACGACGACAGCAGCCCGTACCCGGGCTTCCGCACCTGGAAGGCGCAGCGGCTACCAGCCGGCCGCGTCGCCGGTCAGCTCGCGGATCGCGGGGCGCGCCGCGTCCAGCACCGTCATGAACCAGGCGGAGAACGGCTGCTCCGCGTGCCGCTTCGCCAGCTCCTCGGCCGTGACGAAGGCGGTGTCGCCGACCTCCTCCGGATCCGGGTCCAGCACGGGCCGGGCCAGTCCCACGAACAGGTGGTTGTACTCCTGCTCCACCAGACCGGAATCCGGGTCGGGGTGGTTGTAGCGGACCGTACCCGCCTCCGCGAGCAGCGAGGGCGAGAGCCCGAGCTCCTCATGGGTGCGCCGGGCCGCGGCCGCGAACGGAGACTCCCCGGGGTAGGGGTGGCCGCAGCAGGTGTTCGACCAGACGCCGGGGGAGTGGTACTTCCCCAGGGCGCGCTGCTGGAGCAGCAGCCGGCCCTGCTGGTCGAAGAGGAACACGGAGAACGCCCGGTGCAGCAGGCCCGGTGCCTGGTGCGCGGAGAGCTTCTCCGCCGTGCCGATGGTGTTGCCGGACTCGTCGACCAGTTCGAGCATGATCGGTTCTTGAGCTCCGGTGCCGGCGGACGCGCTGCTGGTGGCGTCGGTGGCTGGTGTGATCGGCATACCCATCCTTCGCTTCGGACTTCGGCCTTCAGTCTGCCGTACAAAAGAGGCTTGTCCCCACTTCGGCCATCCGCGCATGTCCGCCCCCCGCCGCGTGGTAAGCGGCGGGGGGCGGAGGTCCAGCCGGGGATCAGACCCCGAAGGGGGCCGGATAGGAGATCGTGCCCGCCGGCACCGGAACGGAATCGTCCAGCACCAGGGCCATCATCGCCTCGTCGGGCACCTCGAAGGGCGCCCTGATCCCGAACCGCGAAGCGGGCACGAAACCGAACCGCGGATAGTACGAGGCGTGCCCGAGGACCAGCACCAGCGCCTCCCCGCCCTCCCGGGCGGCCGCGAGCAGCGCCCGGACGACGGCGCTCCCGGCACCCGAACGCTGGAGGGCGGGATCGGCGGCCACCGGCGCGAGGGCCAGCGCGGGCACCCCGTCCACCCGGCACCGGGTCAGCAGCGCGTGCGCCGCCACCCTCCCGTCGGGACGCTCGGCCACGTACGAGAGACCCGGCAGCCAGGCCTCGGGGTCGGCGCGCAGCGCGTCCACGAGATCAGCCTCCAGCGGGGTCTCGAAGGCGGCCAGGTTGACGGCCCGTACGGCCGCCACGTCGGCCGGGGCCTCCGGGCGGGACGGCCAGCGGTCCAGGTCCCCGGCGGTCACCGGGGCCAGCACGTAGCCGGTGTACCCGTACTCGTGCCCGTGCCGGTCCCGTACGGCGAGCTCCTCGCGTACGGCTCCCAGCGCGGTCTCCTCGGCCGGGGAGGCGGCCACGGCCGCCCGGACCCGCTCGCCGAGCGGGCCGTAGTACTCGTCCCAGTCGGAGTCGGGCTGGAGCCGGGTGCCGAGCACCCGGTACCCGGCCGCCTGGGCGGCGGCGGTGTTGCGGGCGGTGGAGCGCAGCGGGTACTGGGGGTCCCAGAAGGCGCGGGCACCGGCCGAGGGCTCCTCGGCGGTCCACTCGCACTCGCTCAGCACGAGCCGCCCGCCGGGCGCCAGCAGGCGCTGCCACTCGGCGAGGGCCCGGTCGAAGCCGATCACGTAGGCGGAACCCTCGGCCCACACGAGGTCGAAGGAGCCGTCCTCGAAGGGCAGCGCGCCCATGTCGGCGCGCACCGTACGGACGCGCCCGTCCTGGCCCCGCGCGGCGGCGGCCGCGCGCAGCTCGTCGAGGAACGGCTGGTGGAGGTCGACGGCGGTCACCTCGGCGAGGCCCGCCCCGCCTGCCTCGGCGGCGAGCAGCAGGGCGCTGCGGCCCGGACCGCAGCCCAGGTCGAGGACGCGCGGCCGCTCGGGCAGCGGTCCGCACAGGGAGAGCAGCCGGCGAGTGGAGTCGTCGGAACCGGGGGACTGCCGGGGCAGCCCGCGGTGCAGCTCCATGAAGGCGGCGAAGACGCCGTCGTCGGAGCCGGAGGAAGAAGGGGTGGAGGCTGAGGAAGTGGTGTTGTCGGTCAACGTGAACCCTTGAACGGGGGCTCCGGCCGACGGGGCCTTACCTGTGGCGGATCAGACCCGGCCGGACGCCCGGAAGGAAACGGGGATGTACCGGAGTTCGCTGCGCATGGCCGCGACCACTACGACGGTCATCAACCCACCTCTTTTCCCGTTCCGGAGCACTTCGGCCCACCTTCGCGCCCCACGTGACCCGTGTGCGCCGCCATCCACCCTAACATCCGGGCCCGAACGGCCCCGTTCCGTCCTGAACAGCTGATGAATGGGGCCTTCCATTCATCCGATAGCCTCTGCCGACAGCCCTGCCGACGTGCTGCACCCGCCCCCACGGGGCGCCCCGGCCGTCGGGAATGTCCGCCGCAAGGAGTGAGTTCGTCTGCCGACCGTCATCCTCACCGGCCCGCCGGTACCCGGATCACCGCTCCAGGACGAGCTCCGGTCGCTCGGGTTCGACGTCCGCCCGGCCGCCGGTCCCGAAGACACCGCCACCACCCTCGCCGGGATCCCGGCCCAGGAGCGGGTGGCCGTCGTCGACAGCGCCTTCGTCGGACACCCGCACGCGCTGCGGCTCGCGCTGACCGACCCGCGCTTCGACGCCTGCGCCGTGACCGGCGCCCTCGCCGTCCAGGCGGGGGCCCGCGAGGCCCTCGACCGGGCCGCCGCGCTGGCCCCGGCGGGCAGCGGGCCGTACGCGGACCGGCTCGCCGCCGCCGTGGAGGCCGGCGGGACCACCGTCCAGCGGCCCGAGCTGGGCACCCTGGTCGCGGCCGTGCCGGACGGGGAGGCCGAGCGCTCCGAGGCCCTCGCCGCCGTGGCCGCCGTCGACGACGAGGCCGTGCGCCTGCGCACCGCGGTGAAGTCCCGCGACGGCTTCTTCACCACCTTCTTCATCAGCCCGTACTCCCGCTACATCGCCCGCTGGTGCGCGCGCCGCGGCCTGACCCCGAACCAGGTCACCACCGCCTCGCTGATCACCGCGCTGGTCGCGGCCGGCTGCGCCGCGACGGGGGAGCGCTGGGGCTACATCACCGCCGGCGTGCTGCTGCTCGTCTCCTTCGTCCTGGACTGCACCGACGGGCAGCTGGCCCGCTACTCGCTCCAGTACTCGACGATGGGCGCCTGGCTCGACGCGACCTTCGACCGGGCGAAGGAGTACGCCTTCTACGCGGGCCTGGCGCTCGGCGCGGCCCGCAACGGCGACGACGTCTGGGGGCTCGCGCTCGGCTCGATGATCCTCATGACCTGCCGGCACGTGGTGGACTTCTCGTTCAACGAGGCCAACCACGACGCCACCGCCAACACCAGCCCCACCGCCGCCCTGTCCGGCCGGCTCGACAGCGTCGGCTGGACGGTCTGGGTCCGGCGGATGATCATCCTGCCGATCGGCGAGCGCTGGGCCATGATCGCGGTGCTGACCGCGGCCACCACCCCCCGCACCGTCTTCTACGCCCTGCTGATCGGCTGCGCCTTCGGCGCGCTGTACACCACCGCGGGCCGCGTCCTGCGCTCGGTGACCCGCAAGGCGAAGCGGACGGACCGGGCCGCCCGGGCCCTCGCCGACCTCGCCGACTCGGGCGTCCTGGCCTGGACCGGCTACCCCCGCCCCACCAAGCGGCCGGACCGCGCCGCGCCCTGGCTGGCGCTGGCCGTCGCGCTGCTGATGACCGGGTCGGCCGTCACCCGCGACTTCGGAGATCCCTGGCTGATCGGGACCGCCGTCACGTACGTGCTCTTCGCCGGCGCGGCGGTGTCCGCCCCCCTCAAGGGCCCCCTCGACTGGCTGATCCCGCCGTTCTTCCGGTTCGGCGAGTACGTGACGGTGCTCGTGCTCGCCGCCAAGGCGGACGTCCCCGGGGCCCTTCCGGCCGCATTCGGACTGGTCGCGGCGGTCGCCTACCATCACTACGACACGGTCTACCGCATCCGTGGCGGCTCGGGCGCTCCCCCGCACTGGCTCGTGCGGACGACCGGAGGGCACGAGGGCAGGGTCCTGCTGACCGTGGTCCTCGCCACCGTCCTCGCACGTGACGCCTTCCCCGTCGCGCTCACGGCCACGGCCGTGTTCGTGGCACTCGTGGTGCTCGTGGAGAGCATCCGCTTCTGGGTCTCCTCCGGGGCACCCGCCGTACATGACGAAGGAGAACCAGCATGATCGGCCTTGTCCTCGCTGCCGGTGCCGGACGCCGCCTGCGTCCCTACACCGACACCCTGCCCAAGGCCCTCGTGCCCGTCGGCCCCGAGGGCCGGGAGGACAGCCTCACCGTCCTCGACCTGACCCTGGGCAACTTCGCCGAGGTCGGCCTCACCGAGGTCGCGATCGTCGTCGGCTACCGCAAGGAAGCCGTCTACGAGCGCCGCGAGGCCCTGGAGGCCAAGTACGGCGTCAAGATCACGCTGATCGACAACGACAAGGCCGAGGAGTGGAACAACGCCTACTCCCTGTGGTGCGCCCGTGACGTCCTCAAGCAGGGCGTGATCCTCGCCAACGGCGACACCGTCCACCCGGTCTCCGTCGAGAAGACCCTGCTCGCCGCCCGCGGCAACGGCCAGAAGATCATCCTCGCCCTCGACACGGTCAAGAACCTGGCCGACGAGGAGATGAAGGTGGTCACCGCCGACGGCCAGGGCGTGCGGAAGATCACCAAGCTGATGGACCCGGCCGACGCGACCGGCGAGTACATCGGCGTCACCCTCATCGAGCCCGAGGCCGCCGAGCAGCTCGCCGAGGCCCTCAAGACCACCTTCGAGCGCGACCCCGACCTCTACTACGAGGACGGCTACCAGCAGCTCGTCAACGACGGCTTCACCATCGACGTCGCCCCCATCGGTGACGTCAAGTGGGTCGAGATCGACAACCACGACGACCTCGCCAAGGGCCGGACGATCGCATGCCAGTACTGACGCGGCTGATCCCCTCGCCGGTCGTCGTCGACATCAGCTGCGGGGCGATGGACCAGCTGGACGGCATCCTCGCCGACCAGCGGATCTCCGCGTCCGGCCGGCTCGCGATCGCGATCAGCGGGGGCTCCGGACAGGCGCTGCGCGCCCGTCTGGAGCCGGCCCTGCCGCTCGCCGACTGGTACCCGGTCGTCGACGGCACCATCGACTCGGCGGTCAAGCTCGCCGACGACATAAAGGGCCGCCGCTACGACGCCGTCGTGGGCCTGGGCGGCGGGAAGATCATCGACGTGGCGAAGTACGCCGCGGCGCGGGTCGGCCTGCCCATGGTGGCCGTCGCCACCAACCTCTCCCACGACGGCATCTGCTCCCCGGTGTCCATCCTGGACAACGACAACGGCCGGGGCTCCTACGGCGTGCCCACGCCGATCGCCATGGTCATCGACCTCGACGTGATCCGCGAGGCCCCCACCCGCTTCATCCGGGCGGGCGTCGGCGACGCGATCTCCAACATCTCGGCCATCGCCGACTGGGAGCTCTCGCACAGGATCACCGGGGAGGCCGTGGACGGCCTGGCCGCCGCCATGGCCCGGACCGCCGGCGAGTCGGTCCTGCGCCACCCCGGCGGATGCGGCGACGACGAGTTCCTCACCGTGCTCTCCGAGGCCCTCGTGCTCTCCGGCATCGCCATGTCGATCAGCGGGGACAGCCGCCCCTCCTCCGGGGCCTGTCACGAGATCAGCCACGCCTTCGACCTGCTCTACCCCGGACGCTCCGCGCTCCACGGCGAGCAGGTCGGCATCGGTGCGGCCTTCGCCATGCACCTGCGGGGGGCCGCCGACCAGGCCGGCCTGTTCACGGAGGTGCTGCGCCGGCACGCCCTGCCCGTGTTGCCCGAGCAGATCGGGTTCAGCGTGGACGAGTTCGTCGCGGCCGTCGAGTACGCCCCCCAGACCCGCCCGGGACGCTTCACGATCCTGGAGCACCTCAACCTGTCCGCAGCCGACATCAGGGACGCGTACGCCGACTATGCCCAGACCATCCGTAGCTGAACTCCGGCCCGTCGTTCACCCGCCGGGCGTCAAGGACCGGCGCAGTGGCGAGCACTGGGGCGGCCGCCTGTACATGCGCGAGGTCTCCCTGCGCATCACCCGGATGCTGGTCACCACCAGGATCACGCCGAACCAGCTGACCTACGTGATGACCCTCGCCGGCGTCCTCGCCCTCCCGGCCCTGCTGGTGCCGGGCGTGCTCGGCGCCGTCCTCGGCGTGGTCGCGGTCCAGCTGTACCTGCTGCTCGACTGCGTCGACGGCGAGGTCGCCCGCTGGAAGAAGCAGTACTCGCTCTCCGGGGTCTACCTGGACCGGGTGGGCGCCTACCTGTGCGACGCGGCGGTCCTGGTCGGCTTCGGCCTGCGCGCCGCCGACCTGTGGGGCAGCGGGCGGATCGACTGGCTGTGGGCCTTCCTCGGCACCCTCGCCGCCCTCGGCGCCATCCTGATCAAGGCCGAGACCGACCTGGTCGGCGTCGCCCGGCACCAGGCCGGCAAGCCCGTGGTGCAGGAGTCCGCCGCCGAGCCCCGCTCCTCCGGCATGGCGCTCGCCCGCCGGGCAGCGGCCGCGCTCAAGTTCCACCGGCTGATCCTCGGCATCGAGGCCTCCCTGCTGATCCTGGTCCTGGCCGTCGCCGACCAGGTCCGGGGCGACCTCTTCTTCTCCCGCCTCGGTGTCGCCGTGCTCGCGGGCATCGCGGTGCTCCAGACCGTGCTGCACCTGGTTTCGGTCCTGGCCTCCAGCAGGCTGAAGTGACGTCGCCGATGCGGCTGGGCGCCGTGATCATCACCATGGGCAACCGCCCCGACGAGCTCAAGGCGCTCCTCGACTCGGTCGCCCGGCAGGAGGGCGACCCCGTCGAGGTGGTCGTCGTCGGCCAGGGCGTCGAGGTCACCGGGCTCCCCGAGGGCGTGCGCACCGTCGACCTGCCGGAGAACCTGGGCATCCCCGGCGGCCGCAACGTCGGCATCGAGGCCTTCGGGCCCGGCGGCACCGACGTCGACGCCCTGCTCTTCCTCGACGACGACGGGCTGCTGGAGCGCACCGACACCGCCGAGCTGTGCCGGCAGGCCTTCGCGGAGGACCCGCGGCTCGGCATCGTCAGCTTCCGCATCGCCGACCCCGAGACCGGCACCACCCAGCGCCGGCACGTGCCGCGGCTGCGCGCCTCGGACCCGATGCGCTCCTCCCGCGTGACCACCTTCCTCGGCGGCGCCAACGCCGTCCGGACGAAGGTGTTCGAGCAGGTCGGCACGCTCCCCGGCGAGTTCTTCTACGCCCACGAGGAGACCGACCTGGCCTGGCGGGCGCTCGACGCCGGGTGGCTGATCGACTACCGGGCGGACATGGTGCTGCTGCACCCGGCGACCGCTCCCTCCCGGCACGCGGTGTACCACCGTATGGTGGCCCGTAACCGGGTGTGGCTCGCCCGCCGCAACCTGCCCGCCCCGCTGGTCCCGGTCTACCTGGGCGTCTGGCTCGCGCTGACGCTGGTGCGCAGGCCCTCGGCGCCCGCGCTCAAGGCCTGGTTCGGCGGGTTCAAGGAGGGCTGGACCACACCCTGCGGTCCCCGGCGTCCGATGAGGTGGCGCACGGTCTGGCGGCTGACGCGGCTGGGCCGCCCGCCCGTCATCTGACAAGCTCGGGTCTGGGACCATGGGCCCATCACGGGTCCGGCGTTCCAGCCCCCGATGCCCTTCCTGCCGCATCTTGAAGACGGAAAGTTCCAACTTGTGAGTGACACAACCCACGACGGCGCCCTCGCCACGAGCAAGCCGCCGTCCGACGACGCGGGGCTGAGCCCGGCGGAGCTCGCCGGGAAGTACGGCCTGTCCGTCAGCGGCGCGCGGCCCAGCCTGGGCGGATACGTGCGGCAGCTCTGGGGTCGGCGGCACTTCATCATGGCCTTCTCGCGGGCCAAGCTGGTGGCGCAGTACAGCCAGGCCAAGCTCGGCCAGGTGTGGCAGGTGGCGACCCCACTGCTGAACGCCCTGGTCTACTACCTGATCTTCGGCCTCATCCTGGACGCGGGCCGGGGCATGGAGAAGGGGGTCTACATCCCCTTCCTGGTGATGGGCATCTTCGTCTTCACCTTCACCCAGAGCTCGCTGATGGCGGGCGTCCGGGCGATCCCGGGCAACCTCGGCCTGGTGCGCGCCCTGCACTTCCCGCGCGCCTCCCTGCCGATCTCCTTCTCGATGCAGCAGCTCCAGCAGCTCCTGTACTCGATGATCGTCGTGATCGTCGTCGCCGTGGCCTTCGGGAACTACCCGCGGCTGTCGTGGCTGCTGGTGATCCCGACCCTGGTGCTGCAGTTCGTCTTCAACACCGGGCTCGCGCTGGTCTTCGCGCGCATGGGGTCCAAGACCCCCGACCTCGCGCAGCTGATGCCCTTCCTCACCCGTACCTGGATGTACGCCTCCGGCGTGATGTTCTCCATCAGCGAGATGCTGAAGGACCGCCCGGCGTGGATCGCGGACGTGCTCCAGTGGAACCCCGCCGCGATCTACATGGACCTGGTCCGCTTCGCGATGATCGACGGCTACGGCCGGGAGAACCTCCCGCCCCACGTCTGGGCCTTCGCGGTCGGCTGGGCCGTCGTGATCGGCATCGGCGGCTTCGTGTACTTCTGGAAGGCTGAGGAGCGTTACGGCCGTGGCTGACAACACCCAGGGGCGCGTCCCCACCGTCATCGCGGACGAGGTGCACATCGTGTACCGCGTCAACACGGGCAGCTCCGGCAAGGGCAGCGCCACCGCCGCGCTGAGCAAGATCCTCCGCCGGGGCAAGGGCGACGCCCCGGGCGTCCGCCGGGTCCACGCCGTGCGCGGCGTCTCCTTCACGGCGTACCGCGGCGAGGCCATCGGCCTCATCGGCTCCAACGGCTCGGGCAAGTCGACCCTGCTGCGCGCCATCGCGGGCCTGCTGCCCTGTGAGTCCGGCAAGGTCTACACCGACGGCCAGCCCTCGCTGCTCGGCGTGAACGCCGCCCTGATGAACGACCTGACCGGTGAGCGCAACGTCGTCCTCGGCGGTCTCGCGATGGGCATGAGCCGGGAGCAGATCAAGGAGCGCTACCAGGACATCGTCGACTTCTCGGGGATCAACGAGAAGGGCGACTTCATCTCCCTGCCGATGCGCACCTACTCCTCGGGCATGGCCGCGCGCCTGCGCTTCTCGATCGCCGCCGCCAAGGACCACGACGTCCTGATGATCGACGAGGCGCTCGCCACCGGTGACCGCAGCTTCCAGGTGCGCTCCGAGAACCGCATCCGCGAGCTGCGGGAGAAGGCCGGCACGGTCTTCCTGGTGAGCCACAACAACAAGTCCATCCGCGACACCTGCGACCGCGTGCTGTGGCTGGAGAAGGGCGAGCTCCTCATGGACGGGCCCACCGAGGAAGTGGTCTCGGCGTACGAGAAGGCCAGCGGCCACTGACCCGGGGGTCCGCCCCCGGCCCCGGCCCCGAGGCCCCCACCGCTCGCCGCGGTGGGGGCCTCGCGCGTGGGGCGGCGCCGGCGGCGGCCCCGGCGGGCAGAGCGGGAGATCAGGGACGGCGGCCGACATTCCGGGGCGCGGGGGCACCCGATAGGCCCCCGCGGCGTTGTACAACGTAAGCTGGACCAGTTCTCAATCGCGCCAAGAGTGGACGATTCCCCGCAGCCGACTCCGTGGGGATACCCCCGGGTAAGGTCCGGCGGCGTGTCCGAAATAGGATGACTTGGGTCGGCAGTGTAGAACGGGAGACGTGACGGCAATGGCTACGGGAATTCTCCGGCCCCCAGGCACGACGGCCGTCCCCGCCCCGGGCGGCGGGCGGTGACCCCCGGGCACGGCATCCGTCCCGCGCCGCCGGCCGGCGAAGGCACCCCCGACCTGCTCCACGCGCGGTCCACCCTCGGCAAGGCCGCGGCGGAGAACTTCCCCGTCGCCCCCGCCTTCCTCCCGCGCGCCTGGCGCGAGGGCCTCATGGCGGTCTACGGGTACGCCCGCCTGGTCGACGACATCGGCGACGGCGACCTCGCCCCCGGCGGACGCGACGCCGTCCTCCTCGGCCTCGACGCCGCCGCGGCCGACGACCGGCTCGCCATGCTCGACGCCCTGGAAGCCGACCTGCTGCGCGTCTTCGGCGGCACCGACGGCCCGCCGCGCCACCCCCTGCTGCTGGACCTCCAGCCCGTCGTGCGCGACCACGGGCTCAGTGCGGAGCACTTCCTCGGGCTCGTCGAGGCCAACCGCCAGGACCAGCGGGTGGCCCGCTACGAGACGTACGGGGAGCTCCTCGCCTACTGCGAGCTCTCCGCCAACACCGTCGGCCGCCTCGTGCTGGAGCTCACCGGCACCAGCACCCCCGAGCGGGTCCGCCGCTCGGACGCCGTCTGCACCGCCCTGCAGATCACCGAACACCTCCAGGACGTCGCCGAGGACCTCGGCCGCGACCGGATCTACCTCCCGGCCGAGGACATGCGACGCTTCCACGTCACCGAGGCCGACCTGCGGGCCCCGTCCGCCGGCGCCTCCGTACGGTCCCTGATCGCCTTCGAGGCCGAACGTGCGCGCGACCTCCTGGACGAGGGCACCCCGCTCGTGGGCAGCGTCCACGGCAGGCTGAGGCTGTTGCTCGCGGGATTCACGGGAGGGGGGCGCGCCGCGCTGCGAGCGGTCTCCGCCGCCGGTTTCGACGTGCTGCCCGGCCCGCCCAAGCCCACCCGGAGCCTCCTGCTCCGCGAGGTGGCCGCCGTCCTGCGCACAGCGCCGAGAAAGGGGTGAGCCCGAACGTGGAGGGCACCGCACACGCGTCAGCACCGTCCGCCCAGGTCCTCGCGGCCTACAGCTACTGCGAGGCCGTCACCGGCACCCAGGCGCGCAACTTCGCGTACGGCATCCGGCTGCTGCCCACTGACAAGCGGCAGGCGATGTCCGCGCTGTACGCCTTCTCCCGGCGGGTCGACGACATCGGCGACGGCACCCTCGCGCCCGGGGCCAAGCTGACCCGGCTGGAGGAGACCCGTGCCCTCCTCGGGCGGATCCGTGCCGAGGAGGTCGACGAGGACGACACCGACCCGGTCGCCGTCGCCCTCGCGCACGCCGCGCGCCGCTTCCCGATCCCCCTCGGCGGCCTCGACGAGCTCATCGACGGCGTCCTGATGGACGTCCGCGGCGAGGAGTACGAGACCTGGGACGACCTCAAGGAGTACTGCCGCTGCGTGGCCGGGGCCATCGGACGGCTCTCGCTCGGCGTGTTCGGCACGGTCGGCCCCGCCGGCCGCGCGGACGAGTACGCCGACACCCTGGGCCTGGCGCTCCAGCTCACCAACATCCTGCGCGACGTCCGCGAGGACGCCGGCAACGGACGCACCTACCTGCCCGCCGAGGACCTCGCCAAGTTCGGCTGCTCCGAGGGCTTCGAGGGCGGCCGGGCCCCCGCCGGGTCCGACTTCGCCGGGCTCGTGCACCACGAGGTCCGGCGCGCCCGGGCCCTGTTCACCGAGGGCTACCGGCTGCTGCCGATGCTCGACCGGCGCAGCGGCGCCTGCGTGGCCGCCATGGCGGGCATCTACCGGCGCCTCCTGGACCGCATCGAGCGCGAACCCGAGGCGGTGCTGCGCGGCCGGGTCTCGCTGCCGACCCACGAGAAGGCGTACGTGGCCGTCCGCGGCCTGTCCGGCCTCGACGCCCGCACCGTCTCCCGCCAGAGCACCCGGAGGCGGCCCTGATGCCGGCCGCTGCGGGCTCCCGCCCGGCGCCTCCGCCGGCCCCGGCCCGGAGCCGCCCGGCGGCGGGCCAGGCCGGCCCCGGCCGCCCCGGCGGCAGCCGCCCCCGGGGAGCGGCGCCCGCCCCCGGCGGGTTCCCCGGACCGGCGGGCCGGGTCCCGGCGCCGTCCGCAACGGTCCAGGACAGCGCCATCCGTGGTCGCGCAGCCGCCCCCGGCACCGGCCCGGCGCGCCCCGGCACCCGGCCGCGGCACGCGGTACCCGCCGCCGGCGGGTTCCCCGGACCGGAGCGGTGCGTGCGGGCAACCGTTCCGGGCGCGGTGGCGTCTGTCCCTGCGGGCTCCGCAGCACCCTCCGGCCGGGCGGGCCGGCGTACCACCCGGGAGGCCTCATGAGCGGCAGCGGAAGCGGCGGGAGCGACGACCGCGCCGTCGTCATCGGCGGCGGCCTCGCCGGCGTCACGGCCGCGCTCGAACTCGCCGACGCCGGCCTGCGGGTCACCCTCCTCGAAGGGCGCCCGCGCCTCGGCGGCCTCGTCTTCTCCTTCAAGCGCGGCGACCTGACCGTCGACAACGGCCAGCACGTCTACCTGCGCTGCTGCACCGCCTACCGGTGGTTCCTGGACCGCGTCGACGGCACGGACCTCGCCCCGCTCCAGGACCGGCTCGACGTACCCGTCCTCGACGTGGCCCACCCCCGCGGGCCCCGCCTCGGGCGGCTGCGCCGCAGCGCGCTGCCCGTTCCCCTGCACCTGGCCGCGTCCCTGGCCACGTACCCGCACCTCTCCCTCGCCGAGCGCGCGAGCGTCGGCCGCGCCGCCTTGGCGCTGCGCCGCCTCGATCCCGCCGACCCGGCCCTGGACGGCCTCGACTTCGGCACCTGGCTCGCCCGCTACGGCCAGTCCCCGCGCACGGTCGACGCCCTGTGGGACCTCGTCGGCATCGCCACCCTCAACGCCGTCGCCGGCGACTCCTCGCTGGGCCTGGCCGCGATGGTCTTCAAGACCGGCCTGCTCTCCGAGAACGGCGCCGCCGACATCGGCTGGGCCCGGGTCCCGCTCGGCGACGTCCACGACACCCTCGCCCGCAAGGCGCTCGACGCCGCCGGAGTGCGTACCGAGCTGCGCACCCGGGTCACCGCGGTGACCCGTACCGGGGAGGGCGGCTGGCGGGTCGACACCGAGGGCGAGTCCCTCGACGCGGGCACCGTCGTCCTCGCCGTCCCGCAGCGCGAGGCGCACGCCCTGCTGCCCGCGGGAGCCCTGGCGGACCCCGACAAGCTGCTCGACATCGGCACCGCGCCCATCCTCAACGTCCACGTCGTCTACGACCGCAAGGTGCTCAAGCAGCCGTTCTTCGCGGCCCTGGGCACCCCCGTCCAGTGGGTGTTCGACCGCACCGACGCCTCCGGGCTCACCGACGGCGGCCAGTACCTGGCCCTGTCCCAGTCGGTCGCCCAGGACGACATCGACGAGCCCGTCTCCGTCCTGCGCGCCAAGTACCTGCCCGAGCTGGAGCGGCTGCTGCCGGCCGCGCGCGGCGCGAAGGTGCGGGACTTCTTCGTCACCCGCGAGCGGACCGCCACCTTCGCCCCCAGCCCCGGCGTCGGCCGGCTGCGCCCGGGCCCCCGCACCGACACGCCGGGGCTCTACCTCGCCGGTGCGTGGACCGCCACCGGCTGGCCCGCGACCATGGAGAGCGCCGTCCGCAGCGGCCTCGGCGCGGCGCACGCCGCGCTGGCCGCTCTCGGCCGCCCCCGCGAACACCCCCTGCAGGAGGCGGTATGAGCACCACGACCACCAGCACCACCGGCACAGCACGTACAGGAACCAGAGGAGAGCCAGTGAACCCGGGGAACCCGGCTGTCGAGAACACGGATGCCGGCACGGGCGTGGCGGGAGGGGGAGCGGGGACGTCCGACACCCTCGCCCTCCTCGAACGCGGACGCGACCTGTCGACCCCCGTGCTCCGCGCGGCGGTGAGCCGGCTCGCGGCACCCATGGACACCGTCGCCGCCTACCACTTCGGCTGGATCGACGCCCAGGGCAACCCGGCGGACGGCGACGGCGGCAAGGCCGTGCGCCCCGCCCTCGCCCTGCTCTCCGCCGAGGCGGCCGGCGCCGCCGCCGAGGTCGGCATCCCCGGAGCCGTCGCCGTCGAGCTCGTCCACAACTTCTCGCTGCTGCACGACGACCTGATGGACGGCGACGAGCAGCGCCGCCACCGCGACACGGTGTGGAAGGTGCACGGCCCCGCCCTCGCCATCCTGGTCGGCGACGCCCTGTTCGCGCTGGCCAACGAGGTGCTGCTGGAGCTGGGCACCGTCGAGGCCGGCCGGGCGACCCGCCGCCTGACCACCGCCAGCCGCAAGCTCATTGACGGCCAGGCCCAGGACATCTCCTACGAGCACCGCGAGCGCGTCAGCGTTCAGGAGTGCCTGGAGATGGAGGGGAACAAGACCGGAGCCCTGCTCGCGTGCTCGGTGTCGATCGGCGCCGTGCTCGGCGGCGCGGACGACCGCACGGCCGACAAGCTGGAGGAGTACGGCTACCACCTCGGCCTCGCCTTCCAGGCCGTCGACGACCTCCTCGGCATCTGGGGCGACCCCGAGTCCACGGGCAAGCAGACCTGGAGCGACCTGCGCCAGCGCAAGAAGTCCCTGCCGGTCGTGGCGGCCCTCGCCGCGGGCGGCCCCGCCTGCGAGGAGCTCGCGCGGCTGCTCGCGGCCGACGCCAAGAGCAACGACTTCGAGAACTTCTCCGAGGAGGAGTTCGCCCACCGCGCCGCCCTCATCGAGGCCGCCGGCGGCCGCCAGTGGACCGCGGACGAGGCGCGCCGCCAGCACGCGATCGCCATCCGGGCGCTCGACGACGTGGACATGCCGCAGCGGGTGCGGGAGCAGCTCGTGGCCCTCGCCGACTTCGTCGTCGTGCGCAAGAGGTGATCTCCGCCGGAAAGTGGATATGAATCGCGAGTCGCCGGCCGGGGAACCTCCCTAGGCAACCCCCGGCCGACGGCAGACCCGGGCACAGCCGAAGCTCTGTTCGAAGGGGAAGCCATGACAGCGACGACCGACGGCGGCGGTGCGATCACCGGCGGCGCGGATCCGCGACACGACAGCACGGCGGCCCCGGCCGCCGCTGCCGCCGGCCCGTCCGGCGGCGACACCGGCCTGCCGAAGGGCGTACGGGAGGCCGTCGACCGGGCGACCGCCGAGCTGCTGGCCCGCCAGGACCCGGCGGGGTGGTGGAAGGGCGACCTGGAGACCAACGTCACCATGGACGCCGAGGACCTGCTGCTGCGGCAGTTCCTCGGCATCCCGGACGCGGCAGTGACCCGCGCCGCCGCGCTGTTCATCCGCGGCGAGCAGCGGGACGACGGGACCTGGTCCACCTTCCACGGCGGACCGTCCGAGCTCTCCGCCACCATCGAGGCGTACGTCGCCCTGCGCCTGGCCGGGGACCCGCCCGACGCCCCGCACATGGTCCGCGCCTCTGCCTGGATCCGGGCCCACGGCGGGATCGCCGGCGCCCGGGTCTTCACCCGCATCTGGCTGGCCCTGTTCGGCTGGTGGAGCTGGGACCGGCTGCCGGAGCTGCCCCCCGAGCTGGTGTTCCTGCCGCCCTGGGTGCCGCTGAACATCTACGACTTCGGCTGCTGGGCCCGTCAGACCATCGTCCCGCTCACCGTGGTCTCAGCGCTGCGGCCCGTCCGCGCCGCCCCCTTCGCGCTGGACGAGCTGCACACCGACGCCCGCGACCCCAGCCCCGCCAAACCCCTGGCCCCGCTGGCCAGTTGGGAGGGCGCCTTCCAGCGGATGGACCAGGCCCTGCACCTCTACCGGCGCGTCGCCCCGCGCCGGCTGCGGAAGGCGGCGATGGCGGCGGCCGGCCGCTGGATCATCGAACGCCAGGAGAACGACGGCTGCTGGGGCGGGATCCAGCCCCCCGCCGTCTACTCCGTGATCGCCCTGCACCTGCTCGGCTACGACCTGGAACACCCGGTGATGCGGGCCGGGCTCGCCTCCCTGGACCGCTTCGCCGTGTGGCGCGAGGACGGTGCCCGGATGGTCGAGGCCTGCCAGTCCCCGGTCTGGGACACCTGCCTGGCCGCCATCGCCCTCGCCGACGCGGGCCTGAGCCCGGACCACCCGGCCCTGGTGAAGGCGGCCGACTGGATGCTCGGCGAGGAGATCCGGCGCCCGGGCGACTGGGCCGTGCGCCGGCCGGGACTGGAGCCCGGCGGCTGGGCCTTCGAGTTCCACAACGACAACTACCCCGACATCGACGACACCGCCGAGGTGGTCCTCGCCCTGCGCCGGATCCGCCACCCCGAACCGGGCCGGGTCGAGGCGGCCATCGCCCGGGGGGTGTCCTGGAACCTCGGCATGCAGTCGAAGAACGGTGCCTGGGGCGCCTTCGACGCCGACAACACCAGCCCCTTCCCCAACCGGCTCCCCTTCTGCGACTTCGGCGAGGTCATCGACCCGCCCTCGGCGGACGTCACCGCCCACGTGGTGGAGATGCTCGCCGCCGAGGGCCGGGCCGCCGACCCGCGCACCCGGCGCGGCATCGCCTGGCTGCTCGCCGAACAGGAGCCGGACGGCGCCTGGTTCGGCCGCTGGGGCACCAACTACGTCTACGGGACCGGCTCGGTGGTCCCGGCCCTCACCGCCGCCGGGATCGCCCCCTCGCACCCCGCGGTCCGGCGGGCCGTGCGCTGGCTGGAGTCCGTACAGAACGAGGACGGCGGCTGGGGCGAGGACCAGCGCTCCTACCAGGACCGCTCCTGGGCCGGGAAGGGCGCCTCCACCGCCTCGCAGACCGCGTGGGCGCTGATGGCCCTGCTGTCGGCGGGGGAGCGGGACGGCGACGCCGTCGCTCGCGGCGTGGCGTACCTGGTGGAGACGCAGCGCCCCGACGGGACCTGGGACGAGCCGTACTTCACCGGGACCGGCTTCCCCTGGGACTTCTCCATCAACTACCACCTCTACCGGCAGGTGTTCCCGCTCACCGCCCTCGGCCGGTACCTCCACGGAGAACCGTTCGGCCCCGAACGCCGGGGCGTCCCGTCCGCGGGGGAGTCCTGATGCCCGCCGGGCCCGCCGGGGCCGGACCCCCGCCGCTGCTGGTCGCCTGCGCCCTGCGCATCGAGGAGGCGGCCCTGCGCAGCGCGGGCCGCGCGGCCGGAGGCGGCGGAACGGTCCTGCGCACCGGCATGGGACCGCGCGCCGCCAGCCGCTCCGTGGCCCGCGCCCTGGAACGGCCCGGGATGCACCGGGCGGCCGTCCTCGCGACCGGGTTCTGCGCCGGGCTGGTGCCCGGCATGCACCCCGGAGACCTGGTCGTCGCCGAGGAGACCCGGGACCCCCGCGGGGCGGTCGCCTGCACCGGCACCGCCCTGCTCGCCGAGGCACTGTCCCGCGCCGTACCCGGCCGGACCGTGCACACCGGCGCACTGACCGGATCCGACCACGTGGTCCGCGGCCAGGAGCGCGCGCAGCTGCGCGCCTCCGGCGCCGTCGCGGTCGACATGGAGTCCGCGGCCACCCTCTGGACGGCCGCCGCACCGGGACGCCCGGTTGCGGCCGTCCGGGTGATCGTGGACGCTCCGGAGCACGAGCTCGTCCGTATCGGCACGGTTCGCGGTGGAATATCTGCCTTCCGTGTCCTACGTGCCGTACTGCCCGCGTTTTACGAATGGCACCGTTCGTTGCTGCTTCCCAGGAGGTGAATCCAGATGGCCATGCCCCTGCGACAGTCCATCAGGGTCGGGACCTATCTTCTCGAACAGAAGCTCCGCAAGCGCGAGAAGTTCCCGCTGATCGTCGAGCTGGAGCCGCTCTACGCCTGCAACCTCGCCTGCGAGGGCTGCGGGAAGATCCAGCACCCCGCCGGAGTGCTCAAGCAGCGCATGCCGGTCGCCCAGGCGGTCGGCGCGGTCCTGGAGTCCGGCGCGCCCATGGTCTCCATCGCGGGCGGCGAGCCCCTGATGCACCCGCAGATCCACGAGATCGTGCGCCAGCTGGTGGCCCGCCGGAAATACGTGTTCCTCTGCACCAACGCACTGCTGCTCCGGAAGAAGATCGAGAAGTTCGCCCCGTCCCCCTATTTCGCCTTCGCCGTCCACATTGACGGCCTGCGCGAACGCCACGACGAATCCGTGGCCAAGGAAGGCGTCTTCGACGAGGCCGTCGCCGCCATCAAGGAGGCCAAGCGCCGCGGATTCCGGGTGACCACCAACTCCACCTTCTTCAACACCGACACCCCGCAGACGATCATCGAGGTGCTGAACTTCCTCAACGACGACCTCCAGGTCGACGAAATGATGATCTCGCCCGCCTACGCCTACGAAAAGGCACCCGACCAGGAGCACTTCCTCGGCGTCGAACAGACCCGGGAACTCTTCAGGAAGGCCTTCGCGGGCGGCAACCGGCGCCGCTGGCGGCTCAACCACTCCCCGCTCTTCCTCGACTTCCTGGAGGGCAAGGCCGATTTCCCCTGCACGGCCTGGGCCATTCCCAATTACTCGCTCTTCGGCTGGCAGCGCCCCTGCTACCTGATGAGCGACGGCTACGTGCCCACGTACCGGGAGCTCATCGAGGACACGGACTGGAGCAAGTACGGCCGCGGCAAGGACCCGCGCTGCGCCAACTGCATGGCGCACTGCGGCTACGAGCCGACCGCCGTCCTCGCCACCATGGGCTCCCTCAAGGAGTCCCTGCGCGCCGCCCGGGAGACGGTCGCGAGCAACCGGGACACGTCGGCATGACCGGGGGACAGGGGGCGCGGCGGGGCTTCGACCTCGCCGCGCTGCTCGCCGAGCGCGGCGGGGAGCGCTACGAGCTGCACGCCCGTCACCTCAACCACCAGCTGCCCCGCATGCTGCACACCATCGGCTTCGACAAGGTCTACGAGCGGGCCGAGGGCGCCCACTTCTGGGACGCCGAGGGCAACGACTACCTCGACATGCTGGCCGGGTTCGGGGTGATGGGCCTCGGCCGGCACCACCCCGTGGTGCGCCGGGCCCTGCACGACGTCCTGGACGCCCAGCTCGCCGACCTGACCCGCTTCGACTGCCAGCCGCTGCCCGGACTGCTGGCCGAGAAGCTGCTGTCCTACAGCCCGCACCTCGACCGGGTCTTCTTCGGCAACAGCGGCACCGAGGCGGTGGAGACCGCCCTGAAGTTCGCCCGCTGCGCCACCGGGCGGCCCAGGATCCTCTACTGCGACCACGCCTTCCACGGGCTGACCACCGGCTCGCTGTCCGTCAACGGCGAAGGCGGCTTCCGCGACGGGTTCGGCCCGCTGCTGCCCGACACGAAGATCGCGCTCGGGGACCTGACGGCCCTGGAGCGGGAGCTCGCGCGCGGGGACGTGGCCGCCTTCGTGGTGGAGCCGGTCCAGGGCAAGGGGGTGCACGCGGCCCCGCCAGGGTTCCTGCGGGCCGCGCAGGAACTGCTGCACCGGCACAAGGCCCTCCTGATCGCCGACGAGGTGCAGACCGGCCTCGGACGGACCGGGGACTTCTACGCGTACCAGCACGAGCCGGGCGTGGAGCCGGACCTGGTCTGCGTGGCGAAGGCGCTCTCCGGCGGGTACGTCCCCGTCGGCGCCACCCTGGGCAAGGACTGGATCTTCCAGAAGGTGTACTCGTCCATGGACCGGGTGCTGGTGCACTCCGCCAGCTTCGGTTCCAACGCCCAGGCGATGGCGGCCGGGCTGGCCGTGCTGTCCGTCATGGAGGACGAGCAGGTGGTGGCCAACGCCCGGGCCATGGGCGACCTGCTGCGCGGACGCCTGGCCGCGCTCGTGGACCGGTACGAGCTGCTGCACGAGGTGCGCGGACGCGGACTGATGATCGGCATCGAGTTCGGCAGGCCCACCTCGCTGGGGCTGCGCAGCCGGTGGGCGATGCTCCAGGCGGCCCGCAAGGGGCTGTTCGCCCAGATGGTCGTGGTGCCGCTGCTGCGCAGGCACCGGATCCTCACCCAGGTCTCCGGGGACCACCTGGAGGTCATCAAGCTCATCCCGCCGCTCATCGTGGACGAGGCGGACGTGGAGCGGTTCGTCGGGGCCTTCCGGGAGGTCATGGACGAGGCGCACGGCGGGGGCGGCCTGATGTGGGACTTCGGCCGGACCCTGGTGAAGCAGGCGGTCGGCAACCGCTGAGGCGCGGCGGTGCCGGAGGGGGCCCGTCCGGGCCCCCTCCGGCCGTCCGGGGTCAGCCCTCCAGGAGCCTGTCCCGCAGCCGGTCCAGGGATTCGGGTGCGAGCGCGAGCCCCTCGGCGAGGTAGCGCTGCACGCCGCCCCACTGCTCGTCGATGACCGCGAAGGCCGCGAGCAGGTACTCCGCGCGGGCGTCGAACAGCGGCGCCAGCAGCTCCATCACCTCGGGGGAGCGGGACTCGGGCGCGTCGCTGCCCCGGCGCACCCGGTAGCGGTTGTGCGGGGCGTTGGACTCCAGGTAGTCCGCCACGATCGCCTCCCGCTCCACGCCCAGCGCGAGCAGGGTCACCGCGACCGACAGTCCGGCGCGGTCCTTGCCGGCGGCGCAGTGCATCAGCGCCGGCACGCTGTCCAGCGCGAGCGCGTGCACGACGCGGCTGTGTTCGGCGGTCCGGGTGCGGATGATCGTGCGGTACGAGTCCCTCATGCGGGCGGCGGCCCGGCCCTCCCCGAGGAGGCCGCGGAGCTGGTCGAGCTCGCCGTCGCGGACCATCTTCCAGAAGTCGCGCCCGTCGGCCGGATCCGTCAGCGGGATGTTCACGTTGCGTACACCCGGAAGTTCGACGTCCGGGCCCTCCAGGGCCTGATCGGCTCCGTTGCGGAAGTCGAAGACGGTGTGCAGGCCCAGCGACGCGAGGAACTCTGCGTCGGTTTCGGTGGCATGCGCCAGATGTCCGCTTCGGAACAGTCGTCCCGGCCTGACCCGTCGTCCGTCCCGGGTCGGCAACCCGCCCACGTCACGGAAGTTGCGCACTCCGGTCAGCCCCGCGCCGGGTTCGGGTGCACCCGGAAGGGGCTGGGGTATCTGCTGGGTCACGTGTACTCCTCCGCGTAGGTCCATGGTGTCCGAATTGGTCTGGTTGAGAACAACTTGCCATAGGTGGAGGCGAGATCGGGCCGGTCCCCGTGAGCCAGATCATACGGTGACCGTGCGTGCCTGATCGCGAGAACCGAATTGCCTTGTGGGGGCGGTTGTTGATGGTGCGGAATGGACGCAGGGTGACCGGAATTCCATTGATCCCCCATATCTGCGAATCCGTCAGGGAATTCGCGGCTTGTTGCCCGGCGCCCCGCTCGATTACCTTCGCGATCGATCCGGGTGGACCGCCTAATCCTGCCGCCGCCCGGGAACCGCACCCGACCATCGCGCGCGGCAGGAGCGGGGGAACCAGGTAGGCCGCTGCTCCGGAGCGTTTCCGGCGCAGCTAGGGGTGAAGCCGAACCGTGCTCCGCACGTACGGCCGGACATCTCCAGTCCGAACCCGACAGCTCACCTCGCAGGCGACGGAGAGGAATTCGCCATGCCCGGAAAGGGTAAGCACCGCCGTCCGAAGTCCCGTTCGATATCCCGCGGCTTCGCCGTCGCCGGGACCGGCGGAGCGGCCCTCGCGCTCCCGCTGATGGGTGCCGCCGGCGCCAACGCCGCCCCGGCCGCCGCCCCGGCGACGTCCGCGCCGGCGCAGAGCGCGCAGGCCCCGCTCGCCGCGGCCCCCGCCGCCGCGCCCGAGGCCGCCGCGACCACCGTCTACACGGTCGTGCCGGGCGACTACCTCTCCAAGATCGCCGCCGAGCGCCACCTCGACGGCGGCTGGGAGCAGCTGTACGCCGACAACCGCGAGGCCGTCGGCACCGACCCGTCCCTCATCCACCCGGGCCTGAAGCTGACCCTCGGCGGCCAGGGTGCGGCCCCCGCCGCGAAGGCTCCTGCGGCCCCGGCCGAGGAATCCTCCAGCGGTGCTCCGGCCGCCTCCGAGGGGCTGGGCGGCAAGGCCCAGGCCCCGAAGAGCACCGGGAAGGGCGCCGCCGCCAAGGCCGCCCGCAGCTCCGGCGGTGCGGCCGCCCAGGGCTCCGGCGCCGCCGCCAAGAGCGAGAAGGCCGCCGCCCCCGCCGCGCCCGCCACCGCGTCCGGGTTCACCTCCCCCGTCGCCGGCGGCGTCTCCACCCAGTACCGGGTCAGCGGCGCCATGTGGTCCTCCGGCTACCACACCGGCGTCGACTTCATCGCGGGCACCGGCACCACCGTCCGGGCCGTCGGCGCGGGTACCGTGGTTTCCGCAGGCTGGGGCGGCGCGTACGGCAACGAGGTCGTCATCAAGCACGCCGACGGCAAGTACTCCCAGTACGGCCACCTCTCCTCGCTCTCCGTCTCGGCGGGCCAGAGCGTCACCGGCGGCCAGACCATCGGGCTGTCCGGCGCGACCGGCAACGTGACCGGCCCCCACCTCCACTTCGAGATCCGCACGGGCCCGTCCTACGGCTCGGACATCGACCCGCTCGGCTACCTCCGCTCCAAGGGCGTGAGCATCTGACGGCACCCGCCGTCGGCACGAGAACGCGCGTGGGGCCGGGACCCGAGGGGGGTCCCGGCCCCACGTGTACTTATTCCTTATCCCCCGCGTGGTATAGATCACGGCCCGTCAACCCCTCATTACGTTGGCGTAGGTTGGTTGCCAAGGTGAAGGATGTCGTCCTGTGGCAGCGACGAAGACGACACTGAAGACCATCGGCTCGTACGCGGCGATCGGGGACAGCTTCACCGAAGGCGTGGGGGACCCGGGACCCGGGGATTCCTATCTCGGCTGGGCGGACCGGCTCGCCGTACTCCTGGCCGACCGGCGCGACGAGCACGACTTCCGGTACGCGAATCTGGCCGTGCGGGGCAAAGTCCTCGACCAGATCGTGGCCGACCAGGTTCCGAGAGCCAAGGAACTCGCACCCGACCTCGTCACCTTCTGCGCGGGCGGCAACGACATCATCCGCCCCGGCAGCGACCCGGACGACGTCGCGGAGCGGTTCGAGGCGGCCCTCGCCGACCTCAAGGCCTCCGTGGGCCTCGTCATGATCACGACCGGCTTCGACACCCGGGGCGTACCGGTCCTCAAGCACCTGCGGGGCAAGATCGCGACGTACAACGTCCACGTCCGCGCCATCGCCGACCGCTACGACTGCCCCGTCCTCGACCTCTGGTCCCTGAAGACCGTCCAGGACCGCCGGGCCTGGGACGGCGACCGGCTCCACCTCTCGCCCGAGGGCCACACCCGCGTCGCGCTGCGCGCCGCCCAGGTCCTCGGCTACGAGGTGCCGGCCGACCCGGACCAGCCGTGGCCGCCCGTCCCGCCGCGCGGCTCGGTGGACGTGACCCGCGACAACATCCACTGGGCGCGCGAGCACCTCGTGCCGTGGATCGGCCGCCGGCTGCGCGGCGAGTCCTCCGGCGACCACGTCGAGGCCAAGCGCCCGGACCTGCTGCCGCTGTAGCCCGAGGACGGGGGCCGGGGGACGGGGGCGGACGGACGGTGTGACGGCCGCGACGGCGGACCGGACACCGCGCGGCGGAATCCTCCGGGGCCGGTGTGCGTTGGGATGGTCGTAGCAGACGTACGACCGTCCCATCCTGCACCTTCTCAGGAGGCGCCTTGACCGGCTCCCTTCCCCTGCGTCCCCGGCTGCGCGCCCTGCGGCCCGAAGCCTTCGGCGCGGACCCCTCCGGCGCGCGGCTGGAGCGGATCCTGCGCTCGCCGAACTTCGCCGACGGGGTCTTCCAGAACCCGGTCGGGGCCCGGACCAGGCCTTCCGGATCGATGGCGGAGTTCGCCAAGATCTACTTCCACAAGGAGCAGCGGACCCGGCGCAGCCCCGCGGCGCCCATCCCCGTGCACCCGACCACCCTCGCCGACCTGGCCAAGCCGCCGGCGAGCGGGCTGCGCCTGACCTGGATGGGCCACTCCACCGTGCTCGCGGAGATCGACGGCCGCCGGGTGCTCTTCGACCCCGTGTGGGGCGACCGGTGCTCCCCCTTCCCCTTCGCCGGGCCCAAGCGGCTCCACCCGGTTCCCGTGCCGCTGGCCTCGCTGGGCGCCGTCGACGTCGTCGTGATCTCCCACGACCACTACGACCACCTCGACCTCCCCACCATCAAGGCCCTGGCCGGCACGGACACGGTCTTCGCCGTGCCGCTCGGCGTCGGCGCGCACCTGGAGCGCTGGGGGGTCTCCCCGGACCGGCTGCGCGAGCTCGACTGGAACGAGGCCACCGAGGTCGCGGGACTCACCCTCACCGCCACCCCCGCCCGGCACTTCTGCGGCCGCGGCCTGCGCAACCAGCAGTTCACCCTGTGGGCCTCCTGGGTGGTGAGCAGTGGCGAGCACCGGATCTTCCACAGCGGGGACACCGGCTACTTCCCGGGCTTCAAGGAGATCGGGGCGGAGCACGGGCCGTTCGACGCCACGATGATCCAGATCGGCGCGTACTCGGAGTACTGGCCCGACATCCACATGACCCCCGAGGAGGGCGTGCGGGCCCACCTCGACCTCCAGGGCGGGGAGCCGTCCGGCACGCTGATGCCGATCCACTGGGGCACCTTCAACCTGGCCTTCCACGCCTGGGCCGAGCCCGCCGAGTGGACCCTCGACGCCGCCCGCGGCGCGGGCCAGCGCATCGCCGCCCCGCGCCCGGGGGAGCCGTTCGAGCCCGCCGGCAAGCTGCCGGTCGAGCCCTGGTGGCGTCCGGTCTCCACCCCGATCACCCACCCGTGGCGCACGGCGCGGCCCGCGGAACCCGCACCGAGCGAGCCCCGGGCCGGAGACCTGGACCTCGCCGGGGAGCGGTGACGCGAGGACGGGTGCGACGGGTACGACGGGTGTGACGGGTACGCCCCCGGCCGTCGTGGGCACGCGGAAGGTGCGCACGACGGCCGGGGGTGGGCTGATCACGGCCGGGGTCGGACGGCCAAGGCGGGCGGGAGCCGGCGTGGGAGTCGGCCGCGCAGGCGCGGGGCGTACGCGTCGATGCCGCGCGAGGCCGCGCACAGCACCGCGCCGATCATGATGAACCCGAAGGACACGATGCCGATCTGAACGATGATCAGCACGTGCAGGGCCCCGCTGATAACCGCGGCCACCACCTGCCGGGACCCCCTGCGCAGCAGGAACAGCGCGATCACGGATTCCGCGAGGACCGTCCCCCAGGTGGTCAGCAGGGCGACCAGGGTGATGCCCGTCGCCCACCGGAACAGGTCGGCGAACAGGCCGGCCGCCCCGAAGTTCTCCATCCGCGCGACGTAGTACGTCGCGCTGCCCTCCGACCACGGGCCGACGGGCAGCTTCGCGAGCGCGCTGTTGAGGTAGACGTACGCCACTTGGAGCCGTACCCCCCACCATCCCGCCCAGGCCAGGCCCTGCCAGGGCGACCCCGTCCGGTCCTCGCCGCCCGACCGCTGCCAGTGCCACGTCCTGCGGTCGTTGGCGCAGGCCAGGACGAGGAAGAAGGTGACGACCTGGGCGACGGCGTCGCCCCCGTCGGGCAGCGAGACCGACTGGCCGAGGGAGAAGGACGCCCAGAAGTGCAGGACGGTCGTGAAGCGGGGCAGGATCCCGCTCGCGACGACGAGGAGCAGGGCCAGCACCAGCAGGCTGACCAGCTGCCGGTCCGCGGAGCCGGCCACGCAGTACAGCGACGCGGCCTGCACCGCCGTCGAGCAGTCGACCCCGGTCTCCGTCCCGCCCACCGGCACGAAGAGGTGCGAGGCGGGGGTGAAGACCAGGACGGACGCCTGGGCCAGGGCGATCACCGACCTGCCCGCCCCGAGGGCCCGGGACTCGGCGGGGAAGCGCAGGACGGACCGTTCCAGCCACGCCGCCGGCCCCGTTGTCAGTCGTTCCGCGAACACTTCGCCTCCACCACGGCGGCCCTCTTGTCGAGCCGCCATCCTTCGTACCGGTCCCGGAACTCCCACGGGACGGGCCGCGTCTCCACGAGCACCACCCGCCCGCACAGGGTCGGGACCGGGGAGGAGTTCTCGACGGGGACGGCCTCTGGGGCACCGGCGACCACGGCCGGGCAGTCCCCCTCGATCTCCTCGCAGTTCCGCCACGTCCGCACCTGGTTCGCCATGGCCGCCACCTCGGGACCCTGCGCACGCTGGCGGCGGGTCAGGCCGTAGAGGTTCTCCGCGCGCGAGTTCGGCAGCAGCGCCGCGTGGACGACGTCGCCGTCGGAGACGAGGTACGGCACGAACTCGGGGTCGCTCGGGGGCTTCGTGAAGAAGGCCCAGCTCTGCGGCAGGACCCGTGCCGACAGGGCCCGGAGATCGCCCCCGTCGCGCGTGGAGAGCACGTTGCTCGGGAGCGAGAAGAAGACCGACCCGGCCAGCAGGGCCCCGACCAGGAGGATGCCTCCCGCGGCGGAGACCAGGGCCGGGACCGGCATCCGGGGCCCGGCGCGACCGGCCGCGTCCTGCTCGGCGGCCGTCGTGCCGCGCCTCACGTCAGGGCGGAGGTCAGGGCGCTGACGAAGGCGTCCCGCTCGATGTCCGAGCCGCTCGGGCTGCCGTCCTCCAGGTACCAGGTGACGACGACGAGCGTGGCGAGGGCGTTGGTGGCGACTCCCGCGTTCGTGTAGGCGACGGCGTTGGCGGCGCCCACGGCGTTCACGTAGATGGCCACGTAGGCGCCCATCCAGAACCAGCCCCGGGCCTGTGCCACGGCCGGTGCCCCGTCGGCGGCCGCGGGCTGGGCGGTCGCCTTCAGCCAGTCGTTGAAGGAGAGGGAGAAGTCGCGCAGGGCGGCGTCGACGCGCACCGGGTCGCCGCTCTGGAAGGGCACGGCCAGGTCCTGGTGGAACCCGGGGTGGGCGGCCAGGTATTCCGAGACGACCCGGTCCAGGGCCGCGTCGTCCGTCTGCGGCTTGTCGGGATTGAAGCCGAGCATCCGCTTCAGTTCCGGGTGTGCGTCGGCGATCGGCCCCTGCGCGGCGAGCAGCAGTCGCAGGAGATCCGCATCGCTGTATTCGGCGGTCTTCTTCGCCGCTTCCTTGAGCCGCGCCTTGCCGGGCGCGGAAGTTCCGTGGCCGGTGTCCGCGAATGAGGTCTGGGCGGTGATGCCGCCCCCGACGAGGAGGGAGGCGAGCGCCACTGCGGCAATGGTCTTTCTGGATGCGAAGTTCATGCTGTCCTCCTGGGACGTGTGGGGTATCGGTATCGGTGTCGTTCAGTGCGGTGCGGACGTGCCGTCCGGACCGCCGGCCGCGCGTGCGGCCGAATTCGCCTTGACCGCCGCCGTGGTGAGGAGCGCGAGGAACACGAGCATCCCGGCCGCGGGGACGATGACGGCCGCCGGGCTCCCGAAGCCGGTGAGCGCCAGGGTCAGGGCCAGCGCCAGCGAGGTCCCGGCCGCGGTGTAGGCGGTGAGGAACGCGGCGGTCAGCATCGGGGCGGCCGCGGCGTGTCCCGCCTGCCAGGCGCCGTCCGAGGCCATGGTCGCCGCGGTCCGGATCCCCACCGCGGAGTTGCGCCCGAGCGCCCCGCTCGCCACCTGGTTCCTCAGGTAATGGACCACCCCGCCCAGCGCGACGAGTCCTGCGGCGAAACCGAATCCCGCGGTCGGATCCACTGTTCGTCCTCCAAGAACGCAGACATCAACGGCATGCGGCCGTAAGCCGCAAACGATCATGAACATTCTGGTCCGCCGGGCCGCGGCATTTCACTGCCGGATTCCGGCAGTCTCTCCGCCGCCGCGTTGCCGCAGTCCGTCACTCGCGCCGCATGCCGGGTCCCGGTCCGGCGAATTGGCGGATTTCGCGGTTCTTTACGTACCCTTGACGCTGCATTGGCGGTGTGGAAAACAGAGGAGAACGGGGTGGCGGAGCGCCGGATATCCCCCGAATACCTGGCCGGCTACGAGCGGTTGCTTGCCGACGTGGCCGAGACCGGACGGACCCTGACCCGGGACGAGCTGCGGACCCGCAGGGAGGTGGGGGAGCGGGCCGCCGAGGCCGGCCACGGCCTGCGCGCCCTGGTCGGCGGGCACTTGCTCGCCACGCGCGCCGCGTGGCCAGGCCCGGACGCACCCGCCGACCGCCTCCTCGCCGCCGTCGAGCAGGCGATCGACGCCTTCGCCGCGGGCTTCGAGCAGGCGCAGGACGCGGCCGTCCGCCAAGAGGAGTCCGCCCGCCGGGAGTTCGTCGACGACCTGCTCTACGGACGCAGCGACCTCGGCCGGCTCGCCGAGCGCGCCGAGCGCTTCGGACTGCGCTTCTCGCACACCCACGCCGTGGCCGTCACGGGCCACCGCGTGCCCGACGAGGAGTCCGGCTTCCTCCTGCGCCGCGTGGAACAGGCGCTGTTCGCCCGCTTCGGCAACCGCCGCATCCTGCTCACGGCCAAGGACGGCCGGCTCGTCTGCATCGCCCCCGGCGACCAGGACGAGGTGCTCACCCACTTCGCCCAGCAGGCCCGCGCCGCCGTCGACGGCACCCGCGTCGCCATCGGCCGCCCGCACGACGGAGCCGGCGGCGTCGTCCACTCCTACGAGGAGGCCCTCGGCGTCCTCGACCTCGCCGAGCGCATGGACCTCGCCGGGCCCGTGCTGCGCGCCGCCGAACTCCTCGTCTACCCCGTCCTGACCCGCGACCGCGACGCCATGGCCGACCTCGTGCGCCACACCCTCGGCCCGCTCCGCAACGCCCGCGGCGGCGCCTTCCCGCTGCTCGACACGCTCACCGTGTACTTCGCCGCGGGCTGCAACGCGGCCGCCGCGGCCCGGCAGCTCAGGCTGGGCGTACGCACCCTGACCTACCGCCTCGAACGCATCCACCAGCTCACGGGCGCCGACCCCGCCGACCCGGAACACCGCTACATGCTGCAGACCGCCGTGATCGGTGCCCGCCTCCTGGACTGGCCGCGCCAGGAGCTCTGAGCACCGCACCCGCCGGGCGGCGCACGCCCCCGGCCGGGCGGGAGTACGCGCTCCCGGCGCATTCGGGCTGTCGTACGAGCGCTCCATCGGGAGCGGGAAGCACCCCGGTGAAGTTCCCCAACTGGGCACCAGCTGCGGGATCCTGCGGTCTAGCGTGGGTATCCGGTGATCAACACCGGGCCCCGCGACTCGCTGGGGGCCGGGCCCCACGTACCGAGGACGCCGATGTCCGGACTCCGCGCCGCCCGCCACGCCCCGTCGAGACACGCCGTCAAGGGACCGGGCCGGCAGATACGCCCCCAGCTGGTCCGCGCCGCCGTGCTGCCCACGCTCGCAGCCGGCCTCAGCGGCGCCGCCGCGGTCATGTTCACCCTCCACCTCGGCGGTGGCTCCGGGGCGCGCGACGACCGGCTGTGGCCGGTGCTCGCGGGCTGCGCCCTGCTCGCCGTGGGAGCCCTCGCGGCCGCCCTGCTGGGGGCCCAGCGCGCCGCGAAGGCCGTACGGGACCGCTGCGAGGCGCTGCGCCGCTCCAGCGTGCGCGGGCGCGAGGAGCTGCGGACCGCCGCCGAGCGGCTCGCGCGCGGCGAGGGCACGGCCCGCACCGTGCGCGGGGACCGGGGCGGCCCGCCGCCGGAGGGCGACCAGGCCGGAGTGGACGAGTTCTGGCTGCTCGCACAGGAGCTGCGGGGCGCCCGCGAGCAGGCGCAGACGACCCTCGTACGGCTGGCCCTGCCGCCCGCGCCGACCGACAGCGACCGCAAGGTGGAGGTCTTCGTCAACCTCGCGCGCCGGCTCCAGTCGCTCGTGCACCGCGAGATCTCCCTGCTCGACGGGCTGGAGGACACCGTCGAGGACCCCGACCTGCTGAAGGAGCTCTTCCACGTCGACCACCTCGCCACCCGGATCCGGCGGCACGCCGAGAACCTCGCGGTGCTGGGCGGGGCCGCCTCCCGGCGCCAGTGGACCCGGCCCATCGACCTGAGCGAGGTGCTGCGGTCCTCGGTGGCCGAGGTCGAGCAGTACACGCGGGTCAAGGTGGTGCCCCCGGCGGGCGGCACCGTCCGGGGCCACGCCGTCGCCGACGTGGTGCACCTGCTGGCCGAACTCGTCGAGAACGCCACGGTGTTCTCCGCCCCCGACACCGACGTGGTGGTGCGGGCCGAACGGGTCACCGCCGGGATCGCCGTCGAGGTCGAGGACCGCGGGCTGGGGATGCCGGCCGAGGAGCAGCACCGGATGAACACCCTGCTGGGCGACCCCGACCAGGTCAGCGTCCGGCACCTGCTGGCCGACGGGCGGATCGGGCTGTTCGTGGTCTCGGCGCTCGCCCGGCGGCACGGGATCGCGGTCGAGCTGAAGTCCAACATCTACGGCGGGGTGCTCGCGGTACTGGTGCTGCCCCAGGGCCTGCTCGGCGCGGAGGCCCCGGGCACGGCCGACGCGGCGGGCGGCTCCCGGGCCACCTCGTGGGGCACCGTCTCCTGGCCGGACCCGTCCCGGACCGCCCCGGCCGTGGCCCGGCGCGAGCCCGTGCCTCCGGCGGCCGACCCGTCCCGTTCTGCTGCCCCGGCCGTGGCCTGGCGCGAGCCCGTGCCTCCGGCGGCCGACCCGTCCCGTTCTGCTGCCCCGGCCGTGGCCTGGCGCGAGCCCGTGCCTCCGGCGGCCGACCCATCCCGTCCTGCCGCTCCGGCCACTGCCCGGCGCGAGCCCGCGACGCCGGCGCCCCGGCCCGCGGACGCCCTCCGGCCCGCACACCCGGACCCGGCGGCGTACCCGGACCGGGCCCTGTACGCGGACCCGGCCCCGGCGCCTTGCGCCGACCCGGTCCGGGCGGCCCTGCCGTACGACGGTCAGGCCCAGGCCCAGGTGCCGGTGCCCTACGCCGATCCGGTCCGGGCGGCCGTGCCGTACGCGGACCCGGTGACGGGTTCCGTCGCGGACGGGGCCCCCGACCCGGCGGGTGCCGGTGCTGCTCGCGGCCCGGTCCCGGCCCCGGACGCCGCCCGGAACTTCTGGCGGGCGCCGGAAGGGGGCCCGGCAGCCGCCCCGGCCGGAGGCCCGGACGGCGTCCTGACCCCGGCCCCGTACCCGTACCCGGACCCCGACCCCGGCCGGGGCGACGACGCCCACCGCACCGGCACCCCCGGCCCCGGGCCGGCCGCGTTGCCGGGAGGCGGCGGGTCGGTCTGGGCCTGGGGCCCGGCCCCGGAGCAGGCCCCGGCCCCCGCCCCGGGACCCGTACCGGCTCCCGGCCCGGGGCCGGCCCCGGCCCTGGCACCGGCTCCGGCCTTGGAGCCCGTACTGGGCTCCGTGTCGGACCTGGGCTCCGTGTCGGACCCGGGCTCCCTGCCGGACCCGGCCCCCGCACGGGGCCCCGTACCGGATCCGGCACGGCCCCCGGCCGCCGGCACCGGGGTGGCGCACGGGCTGGAGCCGGCCTGGCCGCGCGGCCCCGGATCCGCGGAACCGGCCCCCGCCCCCCGGCCCGGCCCCGCGGAGGGCCTGCCCGCCGTGCGGGGGACCGGACCGCAGTCGGCCCCCGTCCCCCTGCCGCACCGCGTCCCGCCGCAGGGCCCCGCCCCCGAGGCGGAACGGCCCCCGCTGCCCCGGCGCCGCGCCCAGCAGCACCTCGCGCCCCAGCTGCGCGAAGCCCCCGCCGCCCGGCGGGCCGACGAGAACGAACAGCCCGTGCACGACCCCGGCCTGATGGCGGCCTTCCAGCGGGGCTTCGGCCTCGCCCAGTCGGACGAGCAGGCATGAACCCCAGCAAGGAGCACACCCCCATGGCCGGCGAACTGGCGACGAAGACAGGCAGCCTCTCCGATCTCGACTGGCTGCTCGGCGGTCTGGTCCAACGGGTGCCGTACACCCGCAGCGCGGTGCTGCTCACCGCCGACGGACTCGTCACCTGCGTGCACGGCCTGGACCCCGACAGCGCCGACCACATGGCCGCGCTCGCCTCCGGCCTGTACTCCCTCGGCCGCAGCGCCGGAGCCCGCTTCGGGGACGGGGCCGAGGTCCGGCAGGTGGTCGTCGAGCTCGACACCGCGCTCGTCTTCGTCTCGGCGGCCGGCTCCGGCACCTGCCTGGCGGTGCTCGCCGACCGGGAGGCCGACGCGGGCGTGCTCGGCTACGAGATGGCGATGCTGGTCAAGAGCGTACGGCCCTACCTGGCGGCCCCGCCGCGCCGGCCCGTCCCCGACGCGGAGCGATGAGGGCCTGGGCGAGGGGGGTCCATGGTTTCCCGTCGGCCGGCCCGGCCACCGCCCGGGACACGCCCTGGCTCGACGACTCCGCGGGCCGGGTCATGCGCCCGTACACGGCCTGCGGCGGCCGGACCCGTCCCGCCGTCGCGCTCGACCTGCTGTCCCGGATGACCGCGACCGGCGTCCGCCCGGGGATCCCGCTCGGGGCCGAGCACGCCCTCGCCCTGCGGGTGTGCGCCGGTGCCGCGGCCGTGACGGTCGCCGAGGTCGCCGGGCAGCTGCGGCTCCCGGCCGTGGTGGTGAAGGTGCTGCTGTCCGACCTGATGGAGTACGGGGCCGTCATGGCACAGTCGCCCCGCTTCCCGACCGGCGGCGGCTCCTTCGCCGCCGACGACCTGTGCCTGCTGAGGGCGGTGCTCGATGGTCTGCGCCGACGGCTGTGAGACGGCCGCCCCGGCCCTGCCCGCGACCTTGAAGATCCTGGTCGCGGGCGGCTTCGGGGCGGGGAAGACCACCTTCGTGGGCGCGGTCAGCGAGATCGAACCGCTGTGCACGGAGGAACTCCTGAGCGGGCTCGGCGAGGGCTCCGACCGGCTCGACGGGGTGCGGACCAAGACGACCACCACCGTCGCCCTCGACTTCGGCCGCCTCACCCTCGACGACCGGCACGTCCTCTACCTCTTTGGCACGCCCGGCCAGGAGCGCTTCTGGTTCCTGTGGGAGGAGCTGTGCGCCGGAGCCCTCGGCGCGGTGGTCCTCGCCGACACCCGCAGGCTCTCGGACTGCTTCCCCGCCGTGGACTTCTTCGAGCGCCGCGGGATCGGCTTCGTCGTCGCCGTCAACGAGTTCGACGGCGCCCACCGCTACACCTCCCAGGAAGTCCGCGACGCCGTCGGCCTGGGCCCGGACGTGCCCGTCGTCCGGTGCGACGCCCGCCTCACCCGCTCCGGTACGGGGACCCTGGCGGCCCTCGTGCACCACCTGCTGTCCACGGCCCGGCAGGGCCGCCCACCACACTCGGATCCGGGGGAACCGCCATGACCCACTACGAATCGACCGGCCACCTGCTGCTCACCCCGGTGGACCGGGAGGCGCCCGCACGGGCCGTGCGGCTGCGTGAACTGGACCTCGGCGAGCGGGCGGACGAGGAGCTCGACGACTTCGCCCGCCGGGTGGCCCGGACCCTCCAGGCTCCGTACGCGGGCGTCAACTTCATCGGCGAGGAACGGCAGTTCTTCGCCGGCATGCACCACGGTCCGGACGCCGCGGCCAGCGGCTACCCGGCGCGCGTGCTGCCCCGGGACCACGGATACTGCCCGCACGTGGTGGTGCGGCGGCGGGCCCTGGTGCTGGAGGACGTACGCGACTTCGCGCGCTTCGCCGGCAACGCGGTCGTCGACGAGAGCGGGGTGCGCTCCTACCTCGGAGCGCCCCTCACCGACCGGCGCGGCTTCGTCCTCGGCACCGTGTGCGCGGTGGACGTGGTCCCGAGGCGGTGGGGCACCCAGGGCCTCGCGACGGTCAAGGCGCTCGCCGCCGAACTGGCGGAGCTGCTGCACGCCCGGCCGGACCGCCGGGGGTGATCAGCGCAGGAAGCCGCTGATCCGCTGCCGCAGGGACCCGGCGTCCAGACCGTGGGCGGCGGTGTGCTCCTCGACCGTGCCGTAGCGGCGCAGCTCGGCGCGCCCGACGCCCAGCGGCAGCACCCGGTGCGGGACGTCCACGAGGGCCCGCCCGGCGGCCGCCGCCGAGGTGCCGGCGAGGTACGGCTCCACCAGCACCACGTCGGCCCGGGCCCGTCCGGCGGCGGCTCGCAGGGCCGCGTCGTCGAAGGGGCGCACGGTGGCCGCGTACAGGACGGTGACGTCGAGGCCCTCGGTCGCCGCGAGGACGTTGTCGAGCAGCGGCCCGACGGCGAGCACCACACCCGCGCGGCCCTCCCGTACGGTCCGGAAGCGCAGGTCGCCGAGGGGGCGCGGGACGGTGTTCGACTGCTGGGACAGCCGGACGTACACCCGGTCGTCCCCGGCGGAGTACGCGTGCCGCAGCAGCGCCTCCGCCTCGTCGGGGTGGCCCGGCACGTGCACGGTCCAGCCGTCGAGGGTGTCGAGCAGCGCCACGTCACCGGGCGCCATGTGGGTGAACCCGCCGGCCGGCCAGTCGTAGCTGGCGTTGGCGCTGACCAGGACCCCGCCCGTGCCCTGGTGCCCGAAGTCCAGCTTGACCTGCTCGAACGGTCGCTCGACGAGGAAACTGGCGAAGGTGTGCAGTACGGGCCGCAGCCCGGTCAGGGCCAGCCCGCCGCCGACGCCGACGAGCAGCTGCTCGCGGATCCCGACGTTGATCACCCGGTCCGGGTGCCGCTCCTGGGCGGGCCGGAACCCGTCCATGGAGATCTCGGCGAGCACGAGCGCCAGCCGGGGGTCCTCGTCGAGCAGCCGCGACGTGACCGAAATGAACCTCTCGCGCATGGTGTCCATGACGTCCTTGTCCCTTCCCCTCAGAACTTCTTCTCGACGCGGGCGACGACGGCGTGCGGCCGGCCCGGATGCGGTGCGGTGAAGGCGGCGTGCAGCGCCGCGTGGTCCCGCCCGTCCACGGTGACGGCGCTCCAGCCGGCCGACTCGAAGCGGGAGGCGATCCCGCCGGGCCAGCCGTGGGTGGCGGAGTCGTTGTCGATCACCACGGTGTGCAGCGCCTCCAGCCCGGCCGAGCCGGCGTGGGCGATGGCCTCGTGGTTGCTGCCCTCGTCGAGCTCGGCGTCCCCAATCAGCACCCACACGGCGGCCTCGTCCAGCCCCTGCGCCCGCAGCCCGAGCGCACTGCCGACGGCGAGCGGCAGCCCGTGCCCGAGGGAGCCGCTGCCGATCTCCACGCCCGGGATCAGGGTGCGGTCGGGGTGGTGGCCGAGCGGGGAGTCGTACGCCCCGAAGCCGGGGAGCCAGTCGACGGGGAAGAACCCCTTGGCGGCGAGCACGGCGTAGTAGGCCATCGGCCCGTGCCCCTTGGAGAGCAGGAACCGGTCCCGCCCGGCGTCCTGCGCACTCCCAGGCCCGACGCGCAGCACCCGGTCGTAGAGCACCCAGAGCACGTCGAGGGTGGAAGTGGCGGCGGGCCCGTGCTTCTCGGCCCCGGTCATGAGAGCGATCAGCCGGTCCAGATCCTGGTGGCGGAGCCCGGTGTCCGCGGATGCTTGTGTCATGCACCAACCGTGCAACCTCAAGCACGCTTGAGGTCAATCATCCCGGTCCCGTGCGCCGGGCCGCGCCCGCCACCGAAAAGGTGCGCGCGACCACCCCCGGAAGTGCGGTATTGTTCTCGTGCCGGTGAGGCCAGGGGAAACCCCAGGTCAGCGGGCATCGGGACGTGGCGCAGCTTGGTAGCGCACTTGACTGGGGGTCAAGGGGTCGCAGGTTCAAATCCTGTCGTCCCGACCATGCGGAAACGCAGGTCGGAGGCCGTTCTCTCATCCATGAGAGGACGGCCTTTCGTGCGTCCGGGGCCATGGGGCGCGCTGGTACGGGGCAGGGCCCGGACCTCTGTGCCGTGGTCCGGGCCCTGCCCCGTGCGGTGCCGCTCCGCGGCGGCGGTGCGTCAGTTCTGTGCGGTGCCGTCGCCCGCCTGATCGTCCTGCGGCACGGGCCCGGGCCCCGTCAGTGCGGCGTGAAGGTGAAGGACGCGGTCAGCGAGGCGGCCTGGCCGCCTCCGGCGGGGGTGGCCCAGTCGTTCCAGTGGCCCGCGCTGTAGTCGCCGTCGCGCTCGATGACCGAGTTGTCCGACCGGACTGCGAACACGTGGTTCACGTTGTTCGCGGCCGCCGAGGTGAGGCGTTCGAGGTTGCCGCCGCCACCGTTCCACCAGCCCTTCCAGGACCCTTGGTCGAAGTCGCCGTCCGTGTTGTACCAGTTCCCGTCGTGGCCGATGGCTCCCAGGTGCACGGTGTTGTCGGTGGCGGACGCGGTGACGTCCAGTGCCTGGAAGCGTCCTGCGGGGCCCGCGGCGTTCCAGCCGCTCCAGCGGCCTGCAGTGTAGTCGGCGTCGAGTTCCCGGATCTGGTCGTCGGCGTCGATGGCGAAGACGTGGTTGACGTGGTCGGCGGTGGTGGCGCTCGTGACGCGCTTGAGGTTGTCGCCGCCGTGGTCCGTCCAGCCGTTCCAGCGGCCCGCGGTGAAGTCGCCGTCGGAATTGTGGAGGTGGCCGTCGAGGCCGATCGCGACGAGGTGGACCGTGTTCCCGTCGGACGAGGCGGAGACGGCCTTGGCGCGGGGGGCGTCCGCCAGCGGGAACCAGCCCGACCAGGTGCCGGTGGCGTAGTCGCCGTCGTTCTCGTAGATCCGGTTGTCCTCGCCGATCGCGAAGACCCGGTTCACCGTGCCGGTCGCGGCGCTGGTCACCTCCGTCAGCTGCGAGGCGCCCTGGTCGCCCCAGCCGCTCCAGCGGCCGGCGGCGTAGTCGCCCTCGGCGTTGTACAGGCCGCCGGCGGGCGTGAGGCGTTGCAGGTGGACGGTGTTCTTGAGGCGCGGCTGATCGGGCCGGAGGGGGCCTCCGGTGAACCATCCCGCCGTACGGGCCTGCTCCAGTCCGGTGAAGAAGGACGCGGCGAGCCGGGCGTAGCCGCGGTCGTTCGGGTGCAGGCCGTCCGCCATCTGCGCGGCGTGGGCCGCGTCGGCCTGCTGGAGGGTGGTCAGGGCCGGGGCGTCGATGAAGCGGAAGCGCCTGTGCTGGTGTTGCTGGGCGGCCTCGACCTCCTTCAGTCGCTGGTTGAAGCGGGCGGCGGGCTGGGTGAGGTCCTGCTGGTTCCAGCCGGGGGTGGTCGGGACGAGGCCCTGCATGACGACCGTGACCCCGGGACGGATCTCGAAGATCCGGTCGACGAGTACCCGGGCGCGATCGGCGGTCTGATCGGGGTCGGCGCCCTGGTTGAGGTCGTTGATGCCGATCTGCAGGAGGATCACGTCCGGCTGTGCGGCACCGATCCAGCGGCCCACCCCGGCCCGCAGCCGGTCGACGGTGTACCCGGCGTGGCCCTCGTGGGCCGGGTCGGCCTGGGGGCCGTTGGCGAGGGAGCCGACGAAGTCGAGGGTGTAGCGGGACTGGCCCGCCGCCAGGTCCCGCAGCGGCAGGCGGTAGCCGCCGCCGGACGAGCCCTGGCCGTAGGTGAGCGAGTCGCCTAGGGGCAGCACGCGCACGGTCGGCGGTGCGGCGGTGGCCGTCGCGTTGGCGGCGGGCGCCGTGGCGGGTGACGCGGGCATGAGCAGGACGGTGGCGGCGGTGAGCACGCCGAGGGCGGCGTGGCGACGGATCATGGTGTTTCCCGGAGATCAGGGGTGGTGGCCCCGGCACCTCGGGTGCCGGGGCCACCACGGTGGGCCGGTCGGTTACTGGGTGAAGCTGGCGGTGAGGGAGATGGCTTCGCCGCCTCCGGCGGGGGTGGCCCAGTCGTTCCAGCGGCCGGCGGTGTAGTCGCCGTCGCGTTCGGTGAGGGTGTTGTCGGTGCGGATGGCGTAGACGTGGTTGACGTTGTTGGCCATGGCGGAGGTGAGGCGCTTGAGGTTGCCGCCGCCGCCGTTCCACCAGCCGTTCCAGGTCCCGCGGGCGAAGTCGCCGTCGGTGTTGTACCAGTTGCCGTCCATGCCGATGGCGCCGAGGTGGACCGTCGTGCCCGACACCGAGGCCGTTACGTCCTGGGCCTGGAACCCGCCGGCCGGACCCGCCACCTGCCAGTTGTTCCACTTGCCGGCGCCGTAGTCGGCGTCCAGTTCCTGGATCTGGTCGCTGCCGTCGACGGCGTAGATGTGGTTGACGTGGTCGCTGGTCGTGGCGCTCGTGACCCGCTTGAGGTTGTTCCCGCCGTGGTCCGTCCAGCCGTTCCACTTGCCGGCCGTGAAGTCGCGGTCGGAGTTGTACAGGTGGCCGTCGAGGCCGATCGCGACGAGGTGGACGGTGTTCCCGTCGGAGGAGGCGGAGACGGCCTTGGCCTGCGGTGCGCCGTCGAGGAGGGTCCAGCCGGTCCACTTGCCGGTGGCGTAGTCGCCGTCGTTCTCGTAGATCCGGTTGTCGCCGCCGAGTGCGAAGACGCGGTTGACGGTGCCGGTCCCGGCGCTGGTGACTTCCTTCAGCTGGGTGGCGCCCTGGTTGGTCCAGCCGCTCCAGCGGCCCGCGGAGTAGTCGCCCTCGGCGTTGAACAGGTCGCCGCCCGGCGTGACCCGCTGCAGGTGCACCGTGTTCTTCACCGAGGGTTCGTCGATGACGTTGTGGTAGCGGCGCGGGGTGTAGGTGCCCCGTGGGTGGCCGTCCCAGTTGGCGTCACCGGTGGAGACGGTCCGGTACTTCACCGGGGTGGAGCCGAAGGAGTAGTACGAGAAGGAGGTCTTCGCCGCGTTCTCCCACTGGGCGAAGATGAAGACGTGCTCGTCGCTGTTGAGGATGTCGCCCGGCTTCAGGTCGTTGAAGTTGATCGGGTACGAGCTCTCGTTCAGGGCGATGGTGTTGGGCGACCAGCTGAGGTGCCAGGCCATGGAGACGTAGCCCGAGCAGTCCGTGCGGTAGGACTTGCCGCTGGAGTCGGTGTAGGAGCCGCCCTGGTTGTAGATGAGCCCCTTGTCGAGCCAGTACTTGGCCCGCTCGATGATCTCGGTGCGGGAGATCTTCCCGCCGACGGTGGACGTCGCGGCGGTGGTCGCGGCGTACGCGGTGGGCTCGGTGGCGAGGGCGGTGCCTACGGCCCCGCCGGCGATGACGGAGGCGGCCAGGGCGATGCGGGTGGCCTTGGCGATGCGGCGGCGTACCGAGAATGTAATGGGCATGACAATCTCTCCGAAGTTCTGGGCGTGTTGCGGATGGAGGGGAGCGGAGGCGCTGGCTGGCCTACTGGGTGAAGCTGGCGGTGAGGGAGATGGCTTCGCCGCCTCCGGCGGGGGTGGCCCAGTCGTTCCAGCGGCCGGCGGTGTAGTCGCCGTCGCGTTCGGTGAGGGTGTTGTCGGTGCGGATGGCGTAGACGTGGTTGACGTTGTTGGCCATGGCGGAGGTGAGGCGCTTGAGGTTGCCGCCGCCGCCGTTCCACCAGCCGTTCCAGGTCCCGCGGGCGAAGTCGCCGTCGGTGTTGTACCAGTTGCCGTCCATGCCGATGGCGCCGAGGTGGACCGTCCTTCCGGAGGGGGTGGCGGTCACGTCCTGGGCCTGGAACCCGCCGGCCGGACCTGCCGGCTGCCAGTTGGACCACTTGCCGGCTGCGTAGTCGGCGTCGAGTTCCTGGATCTGGTCGTTGGCGTCCGTGGCGTAGATGTGGTTGACGTGGTCGCTGGTCGTGGCGCTCGTGACCCGCTTGAGGCCGTTGCCGCCGTGGTCCGTCCAGCCGTTCCACTTGCCTCCGGCGAAGTTGCGGTCGGAGTTGTACAGGTGGCCGTCGAGGCCGATCGCGACGAGGTGGACGGTGTTCCCGTCGGAGGAGGCGGAGACGGCCTTGGCCTGCGGTGCGCCGTCGAGGAGGGTCCAGCCGGTCCACTTGCCGGTGGCGTAGTCGCCGTCGTTCTCGTAGATCCGGTTGTCGCCGCCGAGTGCGAAGACGCGGTTGACGGTGCCGGTCCCGGCGCTGGTGACTTCCTTCAGCTGGGTGGCGCCCTGGTTGGTCCAGCCGCTCCAGCGGCCCGCGGAGTAGTCGCCCTCGGCGTTGAACAGGTCGCCGCCCGGCGTGACCCGCTGCAGGTGCACCGTGTTCTTCACCGGCGTGGGGGTGGGAGTCGGGTTGTCCGGGAACGGGTTCGCGTGGTCCGCCCCGAGGCCGGCCGCCGGACCGCACATGGGCCACGCGCCCTGCCCCTGCACGGCGAGAACCTTCTCCGCGATGAGGATCTGCTGGGTCTTGGTGGCGAGATCGGCCCGCTCCGCGTACTGGGTGCCGCCGAAGCCCCGCCAGGTGCTGCCGGAGAACTGCAGTCCGCCGTAGTACCCGTTGCCCGTGTTGATGCTCCAGTTCCCGCCGCTCTCGCAGGCGGCGACCTTGTCCCAAGTGGAGACGGACGCGGCGCTCGCCTGGCCCGGCAGTCCGGCTGCCAGGGAAAGGCCGAGCAGGGCGGCCGCCGGGAGCGCGGCGCGCTTGATGTAAATGGGCATGACAAATCCCCCCGTGGGATGCGTGGTTCGGAGGCCGGCACCGATGGAGCGGTGCGCTGTCAGAGCAGGCGTCTGACCGGCTGGTTCTCCTTAATGATCACCGTCTCGGGGGTGGAAGAAAGGCGTCGCCGAGTCATCCCGGTGGCCTGAAGCTTCCTCAGAACTTGGGCTTCTTGGCGTTTCGGTCATGCTTTGGCCGAACGACGCTCGTGCGCGACTTGAGGATCGGTCGGGTGCGGGCGGTCCTGACCGCCGGAGACGGTTCCGCCGCCCCCGGCCTCCCGTCACTTCCGGGTGGTGCCCGCCGGGGCCGCCCTGGTGAGGGTGCAGGTGCCGTTCGTGCACGTGCGCCGGAGGCGGCCGCGGGAGACGGTCTGGGTCAGGCCGACCAGCCAGCAGGTCGGGCAGCCGCGGAAGGCGATCAGGGACAGCGGGGCCGCCAGCAGGGCGGCCGGGCCGGCCGTGGGGACCAGGGCGATCGAGCCGATGATCAGGCCGAAGCCGAGGGCGCCCCGCGCCAGGTGGCGCGGGACGGAGCTACTGGAGAAGTCCGGCCGGGCGGGTTCGTCCGGGGTCATGGTCGTGGGGCTCCTGTCGCGGGTCGGTGGTGGTGGTCCGTGCCAGTTCGCGCCGCAGGGTCGCGCGGGCCCTGTGCAGCCGGGACTTCATCGCGGCGGTGCTCAGGCCGAGCGCGTCCGCCACGGTCCTGCCGGGCAGGCCCTGGACGTCCCGCATGATCAGGACCTGCCGCTGGTCCCGGGGGAGGGCGCTGACCGCCGCCGCGATCCGCCGGGCCTCCAGGCCGCGCAGCACCGCCTCCTCGGCGGACGGCTCCGCGGTCCCGGCGTCGTCGGCCCGCGCTGCGAGCAGGCGTACCTGGCGCAGGCATTCGTTGCGGACGATCCGGAACATCCACGAGGCGAGGGCGCCGGTGGCCCGGAGGGTGCCGATCTTCCGGTAGAGGATGATCAGCGCCTCCTGCGCCGCGTCCTCCGCGTCCTGCGGCGAGGCGCACAGCGAGAGGGCGAACTTGCGTACGTGGGGCTGCGATTCCATGACGACGGCGGTGAGCGAGGTGACGTCACCGTCCTGGGCGGCCTTGATCAGCCGGTCGTCCGGCCAGGTGGAGCGTTGTCTCATGTGCTGCTCGTCTCCGACGGGTGGCTCGGGTGCGGGCGCGGGTGCGGCCGGTGTTCAGCCGCGGCTCTTGAAGCGTCGCAGCAGGTGCCAGGTGCAGGCGCCGACGAGCAGGGCCGCGACGACGGCGAGGGCGGTGATCAGCATGGTTCCTCCGGGGCTTGTGGCGTGTGTCCGTTCGGTCGGTACGCGGATAAGAGGCGGGGGCACGCCCAGAGGATTCGCCTCCGGCCGGGATTTCTTTTCCGGGCCGGGTTCGGCCCGTTCAGCCCGTTCAGCCTGTTCGGCCGGTTCGACCGTTTCCGCCGCGTGGCGGGAAGTCGCGGGGTAGCGTGGGAGGGCACCCCACGGCGAATCCCCGGTCCTGTCAGGGACCCCGTGCGGTGCCGTGCCCGATCCTCCCCCCACCCGGTCCACCGTTCCGTGTCCGACCGAAGGGAAGACCATGAGCACCCAGACCCCGCCCGCGCCCTATCCGAGCCTGCTGCGCTGGCTGGCCGGCGAGGCGCCCGACACCTCGAAGATCGCCGCCGAGCTCACCGCCATGGCCGGCCGGCCGCACTACGCGCGCTTCCTGCTGGACCTGGAGGACGAGCGGGAGGCCTTCCGGACGGCCCTGCTCGTCGCGTTCCCGCAACTCGACCTGGACAAGCCCGACTTCTCCAAGGCCAAGGGCGCGCTGACGGCCGTGGCCTCCCCGACGCTGCACACGGCCGGACCCGTCTGTCTCGTCTCACTCGCCCTCGGTGAGCCCCGGGACGCCTTCAACCGGGCGCACCTGTGGACCGCCCCCGACGGGGTGCTCCGGTACAAGGGCGGCACGGTGTACGTGACGAGCGGGAACCGGCGGATGCGCGTCTCCGTCGAGGCCGACGGGCGGCTGTACGTCGCTTCGGCGGCGCACCCGCTCAAGCTCTGGATCCGCAAGAACAGCCAGGACGCCACGCTCCAGGAGATCTTCGGCGTCGTGGCCGGCGCGGGCGCAGGCGGGTACGACGCCCTCAGCGCCCAGGGCGTCGTCGCGTGGGAGAGCTCGCCCGGCGGGCCGCTCGACACCCCGAAGGGCCTGGTGCAGGTGATCACGAAGAGCGGCGCCTTCCGCTCGATCGCCTGGGGCACGCCCTACTGCACGGCCGGCTGGGTCGACTCGCTCATGCCGACGCTCCTCACCCAGGGGACCATCGCCGGCCCCGGCGGGCCGAAGACGATCGGGCAGAACGTCCACTCGGCGCAGATCGTCGGCAGCGCCTGGATGCCCGGCGTCGACAACCTCGACTGCAAGCCGGCCGAGATGCCCCCGCAGTGGCAGGGCGACGTGGCGGCCACGCTGTGCCCGCTCGCCGCGAACCACGTCCAGCTGCGCCTCATCACGGAGTTCTGCGACATCCTCAAGGCGGCGAAGCCGACCCCCTTCGTCCCGGGGGGCTCGGACCTGGCGGCCCGCATCACGTACATCCTCACCCACCACCCGGACCGCCGGAAGGACCTGGAGTCGCTCCCCAACATCAAGGTCTACTACAAGCAGTGCTTCTGACCCGTTGAGGTGGTGCAGGGCCCCCGCGCACCGAACACCGCGATCGGTGCGCGGGGGCCTCCTGCCGGTCGTCCCGTCGCGGCGAGAGCCGCTCGACCGCACGGGACCGGCCGCGCGGGCCGCTACGGCCCGCGCGCGCACAGTCTCTCATTCGAGAGGCGAATGCGCCACTATGGCCAGCATCTGCCAGGTGCCGGGTGGGGTACGCCGTGCTTCTGTGCAGGGAAGGCGCCGCACGTCCGGGCGTTCTCGCCGGTCGCCCGACAGTACGGGCACGTCCGGCGCACGCCGGGGCAGACACCATCCGATCGGCGGAAAGACGGAGAAAACGCTTGGACGGGGCGAGCGGCCCTGCGGAACACTGCGAACCCTGTCCTGCCACCGCTCACACCGCACAGGGTTGGTATGGGATCTCCCGAATCGCACCAAAGTCCGCCGGGCCGGGGCCCGGTACTCCTCGCACTGCGCCACTACGGACGGGAGCTGTTCCGGCTCCGCCGGCTGGCCGCACCCGCCATGCTGCTCCCGGCGCTGGGCAACATCGGCATCAACTACGTCGCGCCGCTGGTCGTCGCCAAGCTCGTCGGCCGGATCGCGGACGACCGCGGCGCCGTCGCCTCCGGCATCGGACCGGTCCTGCCCTACGTCCTCGCCTTCGCCGGCGCCCTGCTGCTGTCCGAGGCGTTCTGGCGCCTCGGGCTGCACTGCCTCAACCGGCTCGACGCACTCGGCGTCGAGCGGCTGTACGTGCTCGGCATGGACGAGCTGTTCGCCAAGGACGCCGCCTTCTTCCACGACAACTTCGCCGGCTCCCTCACCAAGCGGGTCCTGAGCTTCGCCTCCCGCTTCGAGGAGTTCGTCGACACCCTGACCTTCCAGATCGTCGGCAAGTTCGTGCCCCTGATCTTCGGCTCGGTGGTGCTGTGGCAGTACGAACCGCTCCTGGTCGTCGGCCTGTTGGCGATGATCGCGGTCACCGGGCTGCTCGTCACACCGCTGATCCGCCGCCGGCAGCGGCTCGTCGACCAGCGCGAGGCGGCCATCGCCCGGGTCTCCGGCCACGTCGCCGACAGCCTCATGAACATGGACACGGTCCGAGCCTTCGCCGCCGAGGAACGCGAGGCCGCCGAACACCGCTCGCGGGTCGCCGAGTCCCGGCGGCTCATGCTCCGCTCCTGGGACTACGGCAACCTGCGCATCGACACCATCGTCGCGCCCATGTCCGTACTGACCAACGCGCTCGGCCTGCTGGTCGCCGTCGGGCTCGCCGCACGCGGTCACGGCGTCGAGACGGTCGTCGTCGCCTTCACCTACTACGGCAACGCGACCCGCATCATGTTCGAGTTCAACCAGATCTACCGCCGCCTCGAGAGCTCCATGACGGAGGCCGCGCAGTTCACCTCGCTGCTCCTGACCCCGCCGACCGTCCTCGACCCCGAATCCCCGGAACCGCTGCTGTCCCAGGACGCGGAAGTCCGCTTCGAGAAGGTGGACTTCACCCACTCCGGCGGGGAACCGCTCTTCACCGGGCTCGACCTGGACGTGCCCAGCGGGACGAAGATCGGCCTCGTCGGCCGGTCCGGCGGCGGCAAGACCACCCTCACCCGGCTGCTGCTGCGGATGACCGACATCGACGCGGGCCGGATCACCGTCGGCGGGCAGGACATCAGCCGGCTCTCCCAGGCCGACCTGCGCGGCCTCATGGCGTACGTGCCGCAGGAGCCGGCGATGTTCCACCGCACCCTGCGCGAGAACATCGCCTTCGCCCGCCCCGGCGCCACCGACGCCGAGATCCGCCGCGCCGCCGAGGCGGCGCACGTGACGGAGTTCGCCGACGCCCTGCCGGACGGCTTCGACACCATGGTGGGGGAGCGCGGGGTGAAGCTGTCCGGCGGACAGCGCCAGCGGGTCGCCCTCGCCCGCGCGATCCTGCGCGACGCGCCGATCCTGCTGCTCGACGAGGCCACCAGCGCCCTCGACTCCGAGAGCGAGATCCTCGTGCAGGACGCCCTGTGGCGGCTCATGGAAGGGCGGACCGCGCTCGTCGTGGCCCACCGGCTCAGCACCGTCGCCACCATGGACCGGCTCGTCGTCCTCGACCGGGGCCGGATCGTGGAGCAGGGCACCCACCAGGAACTGCTCACCGCGGACGGCGCCTACGCCAAGCTGTGGCAGCACCAGTCGGGCGGCTTCCTCGACGACACCCCCAGGGCCGGAGCCGACCTGCGCCCCTGAACCGTCCCGGCCCCGGCAGCCGGCCCCGTCCCGGCCCGGGACCGGCTACCGGGGCGCGGCGGGCAGGGTGAGGGCGAAGACGGCGCCGCCCTCCGGGCCGTGGCCCAGCACGGTGAGGGTCCCGCCCAGCCGGAGCGCCAGGCCGTGCGCGATCGCCAGCCCCAGCCCGCTGCCCACGGGCCGCTCGCCCCGGTAGCGCTCGTACAGCGCGCCCCGCTCGAACGCCACCGCCACGTCCTCCTCCGTCAGCCCCGGACCGCCGTCACGGACCTCGACCCGTACGCCGCCCCCCGCGGCCGCGGCCAGCGCCAGCACCACCGGCCGCCCCGACGGGGTGATCCGCAGCGCGTTGGCCAGCAGGCAGTCCGCCAGCTGCCGGACGCGGAAGCCGTCGGTCCGCACGGCCCCGGCGGCCCCGTCCGCCGGGGGCTCCCAGCGGAACTCGACGCCGTGCCGGGCACAGCGCTCCCGCCACACCCCGGCGGCCTGCCCGAGCAGCGCCACCAGGTCCGTCGGGGCCGGCTCGACGGGGAACTCGTCCGCCTCCAGCCGGGCCAGGTCCAGCAGGTCGGAGAGGAACCGGTCCAGCCGGCGCGACTCGGCCACCAGCACCCGGCCCGTCTCCGGCACCCGGTCCGGCGGGATCACACCGTCGGCCAGGGCCTCCGCGTAACCGCGCATCGTGGTCAGCGGCGTGCGGATCTCGTGCGAGACGGACAGCAGGAACCGGCGCCTGCGGTCCTCGCTGAGCTCCAGGGCACCGTCCAGCACGGCCATGGCACGGTTGAGCTCCGCCACCTCCAGCGGCCCCCGGCCCCGGTCGCCGTCGCCGCCGCCGTCCGGGACGGGCACCGCGACGCCGCGCTCGCCGTCGGCCAGCCGGCCCGCCACCGCCGCCGCCCGGGCCAGCGGGCGGGAGATCCGGCGCGCCAGCAGCATCCCGGCGAGCCCCGCCCCGGCCAGCCCCGCGCACAGCGGCAGGGCCAGGCTCCGGCGCATGCGCGCGGCGGCGGCGTCCACCTCCGCCATCGGCTTGGCCAGCACCACCCCGCCCGACCCGAAGGCCCGCCCCTCGACGACGACCGGCCGGCCGTCCAGGGTCCCGGTCGCCGACAGCGGCTTGCGGGTCAGCAGCCGGTCCCGCCCGGCCTGCGACACCGCACCCGAAGCCGGACCGCGCAACGCGCCCGAGGGCTCCAGCACCGCCAGCCGCACCCCGTCCGAGCCGGCGATCAGCTGCTCGGTGTCCAGGAGCAGCGCCGACAGCCGCGGCACCCGGCTGAGCACCGCCGCCTGCCGCCCCAGCCGGTCGCGCTCCTGGGACTCCGCGGTGGCGCGCGCCGTGTACCAGGCGGCCACCCCGCTCAGCAGTACGGCGACCAGCGCGACCAGCCCCGCGAACAGCACCAGCTCCCGGGCGAGCGAGCCGCGCCCCGGCCGGGCCGGACTCACCCGGGCTCCCCGGACGCGCTGTAGCCGACGCCCCGTACGGTGCGGATCGGGCTCGCACCGCCGAGCTTGGCGCGGATCTGCGACACGTACACGTCGACCACCCGCTGGTCCCGGTGCGCGGAATCCCCCCACACCCGGTCCAGCAGCTGGGCCCGGGTGAAGACCTGGCCCCGGTGCTCCAGCAGGTGGGCCAGCAGCCCCAGTTCCAGCGCGGTGAACTCCACGGGCACACCGTCGACGTGCACCGTGTGCCGGACCGGGTCGACCCGCAGCCCGCCCACCGCGTGCACGGCCGCCACCGCGGCGGTGCGGCCCCCGCGGCGCAGCACCGCGTTCACCCGAGCCACCAGCTCACCCGGTGAGAACGGCTTCGTCAGGTAGTCGTCGGCGCCCAGCTCCAGGCCGAGGATCCGGTCCGCCTCGTCGCCCCGTGCCGTGACCAGCAGCACCGGCGTCCAGTCACCCCGCTCGCGCAGCCGGCGGCACAGCGTCACCCCGTCCATCCCGGGCAGCCCCACGTCCAGCACCACCGCCGCCGGCGCCAGCCGCGCCACCGCCTCGAACCCGGCCGGACCGTCGGCGGCCGTCTCCGTCCGGTAGCCGTCCCGCTCCAGGTACAGCCGCTGCAACGCGGCGATGTTCGGGTCGTCCTCCACGATCAGGACGAGCCCCTTGCGGGGGTTCATGACGACTCCGGTGAGCTGCGGGCACGGTTCGCCGTTCATGCTAGGGGCGCCCCGGCGCTCCCGCCCGCCACGCGGCGCGGCCTCACACAGCCCTAACAATCGGCTCATGGTCCCCGAGCAATCACCGGCCAGGATCGGCCCATGAATCCCACCGACGAGGCCGGGCCGCCGCCCGCCGCCACCCCGCACGGACTGCTCTACCGGACCGGCCGCGGCTGCGCCCGCCGGCCCTGGCTCGTGATCGCCGGCTGGCTCCTCGTCCTGCTGGCCGCCGTCGGCGCCGACCGGGCCTGGGGCGGACAGTACGAGGACGACTTCACCCTCCCCGGTACCTCCGTCCAGACCGGCGCCGACCTCCTCGACGCCCACGGGGGCCCCGCCGCCCGGGGCGTACCCGCACAGGTCGTCCTCTCCGCCCCCGACGGGGCCCTGACGGGACACCGGGAGGCCGTCGAGACCGCCGGGAAGCGGCTGGCGGCCCTGCCCGGGGTGACCGGCGTCGCCGACCCGCTCGCCACCCCCGGCGCCCTGACCCCCGACGGCCGCACCGGCTACTACACCGTCCGCTTCGACGAGAACCCGGCCCGCTTCGACCCCTCCTACGTGAACCGGGTCGACGAGGCCGTCGCACCGCTGCGCGCCGACGGGGTCACCGTCGAGTACGGCGGCCCGCTGGGCCGGCTCGCCGCGCCCACCGGCGCCGACCGGACCTCCGAGGCCATCGGCGTCGCCACCGCCGTGATCGTCCTGCTGCTGGGCTTCGGCAGCGTGGCCGCCGCCGCGTTCCCACTGGTCAGCGCCGTCATCGGGCTGCTCGCCGGACTCGCCGGACTCGGCCTGCTCGCCGCCGGGTTCAGCTTCGCCGCCGTATCGCCCACCCTCGCCGTGATGATGGGCCTCGGCGTGGGCCTGGACTACTCGCTGTTCCTGGTCACCCGCCACCGCAAGCTGCTCCACACCCTCCCCGACCCGGCCGACGCCGCCGGACGGACCGTCGCCACCAGCGGCCGGGCCGTACTGGTCGCCGCGCTCACCGTGACGGCGGCCCTCGCCGGACTGTTCGCCTCCGGGGTCGGCTTCATCGGCATGCTCGGCGTCGCCGCGGGGGCCACCGTACTGACCGGCGCGCTCGCCGCCCTCACCCTGACCCCCGCCCTGCTGGGCCTGGCCGGCCACCGCATCGACCGGTTCCGGGTCCGCACCCCCGTCGACGAACCCGACGACGCACCCGGTGACGGCGGCACCGACGTCTGGCAGCGCTGGGCCGCCGTGGTCGGCCGCCGCCCCTGGACCTTCCTGCTGCTGGGCGCCACTGTTCTTGCGCTGCTCGCCGTACCGGCCGCGTCCATGCGGCTCGGCCACGTCGACGCAGGCGCCTCACCGACGGGCTCCACGGAACGCCGGGCCTACGACCTGGTCTCCGCCGGCTTCGGGCCCGGCGCGAACGGCCCCGTCACGGTCGTCGTCACCCTGGACAAGGACGGTACGTCCCCCGAGGAGCGCACCGCCCTCGCCCGGGACCTCGGCCAGGCCCTCGACCGTACGCCCGGCGTCGCCTCGGCCACCCCTCCCGCACCCACCCCCGACGGCACGCTGCTGGTCTCCACCGTCCTGCCCGACAGCGCCCCGCAGGACCCGGCCACCGCCGGCCTGCTGCACCGGCTGGCCGACGAGACCCTCCCCGCCGCCCTCGCCCCGCACCACGCCACCGGCTACCTCACCGGCCAGACCGCCGCCCAGCAGGAGTTCCGCGACGTGCTCGCCGACCGGCTGCCGCTCGTCGTCGCCCTGGTCGTCGCCGCGGCCTTCGTCCTGCTCCTCGCCGTCTTCCGCAGCCCGCTGGTCGCCCTCAAGGCGGCCCTGCTCAACCTGCTGTCGATCGGAGCCTCCTTCGGCGTGGTCGTCGCCGTCTTCCAGTGGGGCTGGGGGTCCGGACTGCTCGGCATCGACGAGACCGTCCCCGTCGAGTCGTACGTGCCGATGATGATGTTCGCGATCGTCTTCGGGCTCTCCATGGACTACGAGGTGTTCCTGCTGGCGCGGATCCGCGAGCACTGGCTGTCCGGCCGGGACAACGAGGCCGCCGTCGCCGCCGGACTGGCCTCCACCGCCCGCGTCATCACCTGCGCCGCGCTCATCATGACCAGCGTCTTCCTCGCCTTCCTCCTCTCGTCGAACCCGGTCGTCAAGATGCTCGCCCTCGGCCTCGGGGTCAGCGTGGTCCTCGACGCCACCGTCGTCCGGCTGGTCCTGGTCCCGGCGACCATGAACCTCCTCGGCCGCGCCAACTGGTGGATCCCCGCCTGGCTGGACCGGATCCTGCCCCGCCTGGACCCCGAGGGCGGCCCCGGCCACCCGGCACCGGAGGCACGGGCATGAGCCGCACGGGCATGAGCCGCACCGCCAACGCCACTGCCACCACCGCCGCCGCATCCGCGCAGCGGCGCACCCCGGCCCCGGGCGGCCCCCGCCGCCGACGGGCCCGGTTCCTCCTCGCCGGCGCCCTCGCCGCGGTCCTGCTGACCGGCGCCGCCGAGGCCGCCGCCACGGCCGTCGTCGAGGACCGCGTCGAGGATGCCCTGCGGCCGCGCCTGGGGCCCACCCGGGCCGACCTCCACGGATCCGGGCTGCTGGCCCTCCTCCGGGGCCGGGCCGATGGGGCGACCGTCTCCGGCGACGACGCCCCGCTCGGCCCCGTCACCGGCGCCGCCGTACGGCTGGACCTCGACGGGATCGCCCTGCGCGGCTCCGGCCGGGGCACCGTGGACGCCGCCCACGGGCGGATCACCGTACCCGCCGGAGCCGTCCGGGCCTGGCTCGGCCGGTCCGGGCTGCCGGTCTCCGAGGTGGCACCCGACCCCGCCGCCGGCACCCTGCGCCTGGGCCTCGGGCCCGGCGGCGCGCTCACCGTCACCCTCCGCCCCGAACTGCGCGACGGGCGGCTCGGCTTCGCCCTCGACGGGGCCTCCCTGATGGGGGCACCGGCCCCCGAGCGGCTCACCCAGGGCATCCGCGAGCGCCTCGCCGACCGGCCCCCGGCCCCGGCGGGACCCGCCCTGGAGCCCACCGGCGTACGCGTCACCACACGCGGCGTCGAGGTCACCGTCGGCGGGACGGACCTCCGCCCGGACGGCCCCGGCTAGGCCGTCTCTTCCGGATCTGGCCTGACCCGCGCCGCCCGGCACCGCACCTCGCCGCGTTGGCGGAGCACCCGAGTACGTCCAGTACAAGGGCGCCCCGCCAACGCGCCGATGCACGGCACCGGACGACGCGGGCTTAACCGGCAAGATCCGAAAGAGACGACCTAGCGGGCTCCGGGAGGCGGCGGGCCGCCGACCGGCAGACGATGGAGGCGTGCAGGTGCCACAGGAGCCGGCCGACGTGACCGGCCGCCGCGATCGGGCCCCGGTTCGCGGGGCCCGATGAGCGAGGCCCGGTGAACGAACAGGTCCCGGTCGACGAGCTGATCAGCAGCGCCGCGCAGGCCGCCGGCGGCTGGCTGGGCGCGCTGCCCGTCGCCCTCGTGGCCACCGGCGCCGACGGGACCGTCGTGCGCTGGAACCAGGTCGCGCAGGAGCTGTTCGGCTACACCCCGCCCCAGATGCTCGGACGCAACATCGCCGACCTGCTGCACCCCGGAGCCGACCGCAGCCTCGGCCGCTCCCTGTGGGAGGCGGCCGCCTCCGGGCGCGGGGTGATGGGCACCGTCACCGCCTGGCACCGCGACGGGCACCCCCTGGAGGTGGAGATCTGGGCCTCACCGGTGTCCGACCGGCAGCACGGATCGACGGTGCTGGTCTTCACGGCCGACGCCCACGCGGCCCGCCGCATCCGGGGATCCTCCGCCGTCTGGGACGGCCTCTTCGCCCGCTCGCCCGTCGGCATCGCCATCCTCGACACCCAGCTCCGCTTCCTCCAGGTCAACGCCGCCCTCGAAGCCATGAACGGCCTGCCCGAGTCGGCGCACGTCGGACGCCGCCTGGCCGAGATCCTCCCCGAGGTGAACGCCCTGGAGATGGAGGAGGCCATGCGGCAGGTCCTGGAGACCGGCCAACCCGTCCTCGACCGCCGCCGCGTCGGACGGACCCCGTCCGAGCCGGACCACGACCGGGTGTGGTCCTGCTCCTACGTCCGGGTGGAGGACCCCGCCCGGATGCCGATCGGCGTGATCGCCTCCCTCGTCGACATCACCGAGCAGCAGCGCGACCACGTCGAGGCCGAAGCCGGCCGCCGCCGCCTCGCCCTGCTCAGCGAGGCCAGCATCCGCGTCGGCTCCAGCCTCGACCTGGAGCGCACCGCGCAGGAGCTCGCCGACCTCGCCGTACCGCGCCTCGCCGACGCCGTCACCGTCGACGTCCTCGACGCCCTGGCCCGCGGGGACGAGCCCGGCATGGGCCTGACCGGCGGGGTGGCCCTGCGCAGACTCGGCCGGGCCCCGCTGTCCGGGTCCCGGGTGACCGACATCCTCGCCCCCCTCGGCAGGACCCTCACCTTCCCCGCGACCGCCCCCTACACCCAGGCCCTCTCCGCCCGGCAGCCCTTCCTCGTCGCCCGCCTCGACGACCAGGCCGTCGCCCCCGCCGCCCGTCACACGGCGAAACCCGCCCAGCTGCTCGCCGCGGGGGTGCACTCCTTCGTGATGGCCCCCCTCGTGGCCCGGGAATCGGTGCTCGGCGTCGCCACCTTCTACCGCACCCGCCCGGTCGGCCCGTTCACCGCCGAGGACGTCACCCTCGCCGGGGAACTCGCCGCCCGCGCCGCCCTCAGCATCGACAACGCCCGGCTCTACCACCGCGAGCACGAGACCGCCGTCATCCTCCAGCGCAGCATGCTCCCGCAGCACATCACCCCGCCGCCCGGCATCGAGGTCAGCCACCGCTACCTGCCCGCGAGCGACGTCAACGAGGTCGGCGGCGACTGGTACGACGTCCTCGCCCTCTCCGGCGGCAAGGCCGCCCTGCTCATCGGCGACGTGATGGGCCACGGCATCGCCGCCGCCGCGGTCATGGGCCGCCTCTCCGCCTCCGTACGCTCCCTCTCACGGCTGGACCTCCCGCCCGTACGGCTGCTGCACCAGCTGGAAGCCGCGCTCGCCGACCTCGCCGAACCGATGCTGGCCACCTTCCTGTACGTGGTCTGCGACCCGGCCACCGGACGCTGCACCGTCACCCGCGCCGGCCACCCGCCGCCCGCCCTCGCCCTGCCCGACGGAACCGTCCGCCTCCTCGACACCCCGCCCGGGGTGCCGCTCGGCGTCGGAGGCATCGCGTTCACCCCCGTCGAGGTCGAAGTCCCCCCGGGCAGCCTCCTCGTGCTCTACACCGACGGCCTCATCGAAGCCCGCGGCAGCGACCTGGACGAGCGGCTCGCCGAACTGACCCAGCTCCTCGCCGACCCCCAGCGCCAGCTGGACCACCTGTGCGACTCCCTGATCACCCACCTCGTCCCGGCCGCGGCCGACGACGACATCGCCCTGATGGTCGCCCGGGTCGGCGGCTGACCCCGCCACCCCGCGGGGCCCGTTGTCAGTGGTCCCGTGCATGATCGGACGCATGACACACGGATCCGCCGAAGCCCTGCGCGACCTGGCCCTGCGCCACCTGCCCGCCGAGACCGCGGAGCGGTGGACCGCCCTGCTGCGCCCCGGCCTGCGGCTCGCAGTCGCCGGATCCGCCGACCCCGCCGTCGGCCGGCTGGGCGGCCTGCCGGCGCTGCCCGCCGATGCCGAGTGGCCGGTGTGGGAGGGGCACGGCCCGCTCTCGTTCGTCGCCTCGATCGACTGCGCCGCACTGCCCTCCGGGGCCCTGGACATCGATCTGCCGGGGGAGGGGACGCTGCTCTTCTTCTACTTCGACGGGCAACTCGACGGCGGGGACGCCACGGTGCTGGCCGAGGACCCGGAGAGCCGGCCCGGCGCCCGCGTCATCCACGTCACGGCCGACGCCGGCCCGGTCGCGGAGCGTCCGGCGCCCGAGGGGATCACCGCCTACCCCGCCGTGCCGCTCACCGCGCGGGCCGGAATGACGGCGGCCGAGCCGTGGCACCCGTCCGTCCAGACCGAGTTCGCCCCGGACAGCACCGTCGGGGAGCGCTACGACCACCCGGTGTGCGCGCAGGGGTTCCTCGACGCGCTCTGGGACTTCGACGGCGAGCCGGGCCACCGCATCGGCGGCCACCCGTACGCCGTGCAGAACCCGGTCGAGCTGGAGGTCGCGCACGGCGTGCTGGACGGGGACGCGGGCTGGGACGACCCGCGGCTCGCCGGGGAAGCCGGCCGCTGGGTGCTGCTGGCCCAGTTCGACAGCGAGGACGCCGCGGAGATGATGTGGGGCGACTGCGGGGCCCTGTACTGGCTGATCCGGCCCGAGGACCTCGCCGAACGGCGCTTCGACCGGGCCGTGTTCACCTGGCAGTGCGCCTGATCCGCACGAGTACGGCGACGGGGGAGGCGCATGGTGCGCAAGAGGGTGCTGGTCCTGGACGCGGCACCGGGGAAGCTGCTCGGGCGTGAGCTGGAGCGGCTGCTCGGCCACGGCCTGGACGTGACGCTCAACCTGCGGCGCGTCGCCGACCCCGGTGCGGCGCGGGCAGAGTGGGGCGGGCGGGTGGAGTTCACCGACTTCGACGCCTTCGACGGGGAGGCCCTGCTCGCCGAAACCCTCCGGGACGGCATCGGCTACGACGCCGTCAAGTCCCGGGGCGGCGCACCCGTGCGCGCGGGCTTCCTCGCCGCCGCGACAGGCCCCGGGCAGGCCCGCCCGCTGAGGGTCGTCGGCCGGGCCGGCGCCGGCACCGACCACGTCGACCTGGCCGCCGCCGCCCGGCACGGGGTCGCCGTCACCCACACCCCGGGCTCCAACGCCACCGCCGTCGCCGAGTTCGCGCTGGCCCAGCTGCTCGCCCTGACCCGCGACCTGCGCGCCTACGACGCGGCCGCGCACCGGGGCCGGTGGCGTTCGCCCGACGCACCGCCCCGCGGCCTGTCGGAGCTGACCCTCGGGGTCGTCGGACTCGGCCGGACCGGGCTGGCCCTCGCGGACCGGGCCGCCGCCCTCGGGATGGAGGTACGCGGCCTTGCCCGCCGCACCCCGCCGGACGGAGCCCGGATACCGCTGGCGGAGTCCCTCCCCGTACTGCTGGCCGGCAGCGACGTGATCTCCCTCCACGTACCGCTCACCGCGAGCACCCGGGGGATGATCGGCCGGGCCGAGCTGGCGCAGATGCGCCCGGGGTCGGTCCTGCTCAACACCGCCCGGGGCGGGATCGTCGACGAACAGGCCCTCGCCGACGCGCTGCGCGACCCCGGCCACCCCCTGGCGGCCGCCGCGGTGGACACTTTCGCGCACGAGCACGCCGCCTTCGCCTCGCCGCTCTTCGGCGTACCGGGTGCACTGCTGACCCCGCACGTCGCCGGGATGACCGGCAGCGCCATGGCCACGGCGGCCCTGAGCTGCGCGGACCACATCGCCGCCCTGCTCGGCGGGCGCCCCGACGGGGTGCCCGTGGCCGTGGCGGAGGGGGCGGGGGACTCGTTCGGGTGAAGGGGGGCCTCATGGGGGAGGGGGTGGGTAGGGCTGCCGGCGAGGTTTCGTGCACCGTGCACTGGAGCCGATCGTCCCGGCCGCCCTGGAGGGCCCATGTCCATCGCACGCCGTATCCCCACGCTGCTGACCGCCGCCTCCGTCGCCGTACTCCTCTCCGTCGCCGGGGCCGGGCTCGCCGCCCCCGCCAGCGGAGCGGCGGCCTCCCCGGTCGCGGAGCGGTCCGCGCGGGTGCCCGGGTTCGACGCGGGCGGGGTGTACGACGTCTACCAGAGCAACGCCACCGTGCGCGTGGACTTCTCGCAGAACGCCGAAGGGCGCCTGTTCGGGTCGGCGCGCTCCGGCAGCACCGTCGGCACCGTCCGGGAGGGCTCGGTCGACGGACAGCAGGTCTACTTCGTCATCGCCTGGTCGCACGGCCCGGTGGGCCGGTACACCGGGACGCGGGGTCCGGACGGGCGGCTCTCGGGTACGACGTACGACCTGACCAACCCGTCCAGCCAGGCGACCTGGCGCACCGAGCGCAGGTTCTGAGCGGACGGCCGGGGAGCCCCGCGGGGCTCCCCGGCCGGCGGGGTCAGTTCTTGCCGAGGAGCTTGTTCATCCGGGTGATCTCGTCGCTCTGCGAGCTGATGATCGCGGCGGCCATGTCCTTGGCGGGCTGGTACTTCCCGTCGGACCGCTCCGTCTTGGCCATGGCCACGGCGCCCTCGTGGTGCTTGACCATCAGGTCGAGGAACGCGGTGTCGAAGGCCTTCCCGGAGGCCTTCGTGAGCTGGTCCATCTCCTCGCCGGTCATCATCCCGGACATGGAGTGGCCGCCGTGCCCGCCCTGCGCGGCATCGGCCGCCGGGACCTGCTCGCCCCAGGCGGTCAGCCAGCCGGACAGGGTCTTGATCTCCGGGTCCTGGGCCTTCTTGATCTCGGCGGCGAGCTCCTTGACCTCGGCCGATCCGGCGCGGGTCGCCGCCAGGTCGGCCATCTCGACCGCCTGCCGGTGGTGCGGGATCATCCCCTTGGCGAAGGCGGTGTCGGCGGAGTTGTTCGCCGCCTGCGCCTGGCCGGCGGAAGCCGGTGCGGAGGGCTTGGCGGACGCGGAGGCCGCGCCGTCGTGGCCGCCGCCGTGGGACGTGGAGCCGGAGTCGGCCTTCCCGCCGCAGGCGGCGAGGACGAGGGCGGCGGTGGCGGCCGCGGCCAGCGCGGTGGTACGGCGGATCAGGGAACGCTTGACGGTCATGGTGGTGCTTCTCCTGCTCGGGGTTCGTACGGGCGTGCGTGCTCGGCCGACGGGAACGCCGGCGGGGCCGCGCCTATACGCGCAGGAGTTGCAGTTCGCTCAGTGACGGGGGTGCGCGCCCGTACGCCGTCGCCCCGAGCACGGTGCCGTGCGGGCCGCCGGCCGCGGCGGGGATCCCGCCGGGCGCCGCGGGGGCGTGCAGGACAGGGGCGCCGCTGGTGCCGGACGCGGCGCAGGTCGGGTCGGCGTGCTGGGCGTGGCCGCCGGAAGACCCCTCGTGATCGGGGCCGTCGGCGTGGACGCAGTCACAGGGTTCGTCGGCCGACGGGTGTTCCGCGGCCACCGCGTGCGCCGCGGCGGGCGGGACGGCTCCCGGGCCGAGGCCGTGCATGCCCACGATGCCCAGGAGCACGGCCAGGACGAGGAGCAGCCGTACGGGCAGTCGTGCGGGCAGCCCGGAGGGCCTTCCCGCGCGTGCTGCCTGCGCACTCGTCGTCATGGCGGCATCGTAGAGGAGCCTGGGCGGATACTCCAAAGGGGTAGGGGGTATGGGGTCGCGGGGCCACCCGCACGGGTTTCGCGGGGCCGCTCAGGCCGGGCCCACCCGGCGCCCCGAGTGGAGTTCCAGCGGGCCGGTGCCCTCGGCCAGGGCCGTCAGGCAGGCCTGGATCTGGCGGCGCAGCTTCGGCTTGACCAGCCCCCGCAGCTCCTCGCGGCGCGCCGTGCGCCACTCCAGCAGCTCGGCGGGCGGCAGCCGGATCGCCGCGAACTCGGCCGCGCCCAGGACCCCGCCGTCGTAGAGGAAGCGGATCCGTGCCGGGTAGCCGGGCCGGTGGGTCCAGTTGACGGCGAGGAGGCGGCCCGGGACCCGGTCCAGGCCGGTCTCCTCGCGGACCTCGCGGGCCGCCGCGTCCCGCGGGGTCTCGCCGGTGTCGCTGTCGACGCCCCCGCCGGGCAGCAGCCAGCGGCCCGGCTCCCCGTAGCCGGGGCGGACCAGCAGGACCCCGCCGGACCCGTCGGTGAACAGCACGTTCGCGGCGGTGAGGGCCTTGGGTCGGGCCGCGCGGTGGCCGGCCGGGTCGTAGCGCCCGGCGTGCTCCAGGGCGGCGCGGGCGGCGGGATCCAGCCCGGCGGGGGAGCCGGGCTGCGGGACCCCGTCGACCAGGTGCGCGACGGAGCCGGAGTACAGGGCGGCCAGCCCGGCGCGCAGCCGGGGCGCGAGCCGTTCCGGCAGCTGCTCCGCCGCCTCCTCCGGGAGGAGCCAGCGGGCCTCGGCCACCTCGCCGTCGGGGAAGGGGATCCGCCCGGCGGCGGTGTCGCTCAGCGGCCCGACGAGGTACACGTGGACCACCAGTGAGCGGCCGAGGGCGCCCGGCGGGCAGGAGTCCACGGCCAGCAGCCGGCCGACCGGGGCGGAGAGGCCCAGCTCGTCCTCCAGCTCCCGGGCCAGGCCCTGCTCCGGGGTCTCGGTGTCCGCCACCGTGCCGCCGGGCAGTTCGAGGCAGTCCTTGTACGACGGGGCCAGTACGAGGACCCGTCCGCGCGGGTCCAGCACGATGCCGGTCGCGGCGACGAGCGGGGACGGCTGGGCCGCGTAGGGGGCGCGCACGGCCTCGGGCGACGGGCGGTCGGGCACGGTGGCGGCTCCGGGGTCGGGGTCGAGGGGGGCCGGGTGGCGTACGGGAACCAGTACCACGTCCCGGCCCGTTCTCAGGCCCGCGCGAGGAGCATTCCGCCCATCGTCACCATCGTGGCGGCCACCAGGCCGTCCAGCACCCGCCAGGCGCCGGGCCGCGACAGCAGGCCGCTGAGCAGCCGGGAGCCGTAGCCCAGGGCGGCGAACCAGATCAGGCTGGCCAGCCCGGCCCCGATCCCGAAGACCCAGCGCAGGTCGCCCCGGTCGGCGGCCAGCGAGCCCACCAGCAGGACGGTGTCCAGGTAGACGTGCGGGTTGAGCCAGGTCATCGCCAGGCAGGTGAGAACCGCGGCGCGGACGGATCCGGCCGTGGAGCCCTCCGTGGTGAGGGCGGCGCCCGGGGCGGGGCGCAGCACCCGGCGGGCCGCGAGGATCCCGTAGCAGATCAGGAACCCGCCGCCGGCGACGGCCACGGCGGTCAGGGCGGCGGGCCAGGCGGTGACGAAGGCGCCCACGCCGGCCACGCCGAGGAAGATGAGCACCGCGTCGGAGACGGCGCAGATCGCGACCACCGCCAGGACGGCGTGCCGCCGCGCGCCCTGGCGGAGCACGAAGGCGTTCTGCGCGCCGATCGCGACGATGAGGGAGAGGCCGGTGCCAAAACCGGCCAGGAGTGCTGTGGTGATGCCGTTCGTCATGGTCCGACCGTAAGGACCGCGCGCCCTCGCGTACAGCTAAAGATTTTTACGTATCATTAGCGCTCGTGATGGACGAGCTTCCCCTGGAACAGGTCCGGACCCTCCTCGCGGTCGTGGACGAAGGCACGTTCGACGCGGCAGCCGCTGCCCTGCACGTGACGCCGTCCGCCGTCAGCCAACGGGTCAAGGCACTGGAACAGCGCACCGGACGGGTGCTGCTGATGCGGACCAAGCCGGTCCGGCCGACGGAGTCCGGAGAGGTGGTCATCCGCTTCGCCCGCCAGCTGGCCCGGCTGGAGCGGGACGCGCGCGCCGAGCTGGGCATGGGCATGGCCGACGGCCTCGGCCCGGTCCGGATGCCGATCGCGGTCAACGCCGACTCGCTGGCGACGTGGTTCCTGCCCGCGCTCACCCGGGTGCCGCAGCAGCCGTCCATCTGCTTCGAGCTGTACCGCGAGGACGAGTCCCACACGACGGCGCTGCTGCGCGAGGGCCAGGTCATGGCGGCCGTCACCTCCTCGCCCGACCCGGTGGCCGGGTGCACGGTACGGGCGCTCGGGCTGGCCCGGTACCTGCCGGTGGCGAGCCCCGACTTCGCCGCCCGGCACCTGACCGGGCCCCCGGCCCGGGACCTGCGGGAGGCTCCGCTGATCGTCTTCGACCGGCGCGACGCCCTCCAGGACGACTTCGTTCGCGCGCTCACCGGCGGCGCCTCGCCCGCCTCGGCCGCACGGCACCTCGTACCCACCTCGGAGGGCTACCGGGACGCGGTGGCCGCGGGCCTCGGCTGGGGGCTCGTCCCCGAAACGCAGGCGGAACCGCTGCTGGAGACCGGCGCACTGGTGCCGCTGGCGCCGGGCCGGTGGCTGGACGTGCCGCTGTACTGGCAGCAGTGGAAGCTGGACTCGCCCGCGCTCGCACTCGTCGCCCGCGTGGTCGCCGAGACGGCCATGGAGGAGCTGCGGCCGGCGTAGGGGACGTCCTTCGGGTCAGGCCCTGTCGGGCAGGACGACGGCCGGGTAGTCCTCGGTGTAGGAGTCGCCGCCCGTGCCGTAGTAGGTGCAGGTCCGGGCCGCGGTGTCCACGTCGTACCAGACGACCCCGGCCTCCCACGAGGCGCGGACGAACTCGGGGAAGGCGGTCTTCCCGGCCTGGTCCGCGCGCAGTGCCGCCACCAGGGCCTCCCGGTCGAACGGCGGCGCCTGCACGGGGCCGGTGACCAGCGGCTCGCCCTGGACCACGACGTCGCCGTGCGCGGTCAGGTAGAGGAACGCGTTGGACGGGACGGCCATGCGGCAGCGGGTCACGCCGGCCTGGCGCAGGCTCTCGGCCAGGTAGGGGAAGCCCCCGACCTCGGGGCGGACGGCGGCGCCGCGCTCCAGGGCGGCCTGGAGCGCGGCGATCGCGGTGTTGGTGGTCATGGTGTCTCCCTGGTGCTCCGGTGGGGGGTGCGCGTGCGTCGAGGACGGGGTGCGCGCCGGATATGCCATCATGGTGACATAGCGACAACATGTTGTCGAATACCTGCGAGGGGAGCCGAGGAAATGAGTCAGGAGCTGGCCCTGCTCGTGGCCGACGTGTTCGAGGCCGCGGGCGCGCTGCGCCGCGCGGGCGAGGCGCTGGCGGCGGCGGAAGGGCAGACGCAGGCCCGCTGGCAGCTGATGAGCGTGGTGAGCGAGGAACCCCTGCCCGTGGCACGGGCCGCACGCCGCCTCGGGGTCACCCGGCAGGGCGTGCAGCGCATCGCCAACGAACTCGTACGCGACGGCCTCGGGGAGTTCCGCGACAACCCCGACCACCGCACCTCACCCCTGCTCGCCCTGACCCCCGACGGCCGGCGCGCACTGGCGGCGATCACCCTCCGGGCCGGGGCCGCGCACGGGGTGATGGGGGAGGGGCTCTCCCGGGCCGACCTCGAGGCCGCACGGACCCTGCTGCGGAGGCTGACGAGGCAGACGGACCAGTGGGCGGACTCCGCCGTCGGCGCCGATGCCGCCGGTGCGCGACGCGGTCCACGTTCCCGCGCCGCGGCCGGCCGCACGGCGCAGGACGGATCGTGAGCCGCGACGACGACGCCGCTGCGGCGGCGGACGACCCGGCCCGGGAGATCCGGGCCGCACTGGACGCACTCGCGGACCCGGTCCGCGCCGCGAGCCAACGGGCCTACCTCAAGAGCGACCTGCGCCACCTCGGCATCGGCGTACCCGACCTCCGGCGCTGCGTCACCCGCGGTCGGCGGCGGCTCGGCCGGCTCCCGGCCCCCGAGGTCACGGCCCTCGCCCGCCGCCTGTGGTCCCCGCCCGACGGCGGAGCGCCGGTGTACGAGCACCGCTGGGCGGCCGTCGAGATGCTGGTGCAGTACGCGGGGGCGCTCCGCGCCGCGGACCTGGAGGACGTCGAGGCCCTGCTGCGGGAGTGCCGGACGTGGGCGCTGGTGGACCCGCTGTCCGTGCACTGCGCCGGCGCGGTCGCGCTGGAGCATCCGGCCGCCGGCGCCGTGCTCGACCGCTGGGTCGCCGACCCCGATTTCTGGCTCCGCCGCGCGGCGCTGCTGGCGCTGCTGCCCGGGATCCGCGCCGGCCGGCCCGACACCGGCCGCCTCACCCGTTACGCGGACGCCCTCGTCGGTGAACGGGAGTTCTTCCTCCGCAAGGCTCTGGGCTGGGTACTGCGCGAGACCTCCACCCGCGACCCGGACTTCGTCGTCGGCTGGCTCGAACGCCACGGATCCCGCGTGGCCCCCCTCACCCGCAGGGAGGCGCTGCGCCGCCTGGGCGGGACGGACCAGGTCACCGGCCCAGTGCCCGGCTGAAGTGGAAGGCCACGATGTCCATGCGCTCGCGCAGGTAGAAGCGGTGGGCGTCGGTGCGCTGGGTGCCCGAGTCGAGGTTGAGCTCGTGGCACCCGGCGGCGCGGGCGTGCGCCTCCAGGTGGACGAGGAGTTCGTGCCCGACGCCGGTCGAGCGGGCGGACGCGGCCGTCACCAGATCGTCGACGTAGAGCTTGCGCAAGGAGCTGGTGTTGTCGATGATCCGCCAGCCGGCCGCGCCGACGCAGGCTCCGTCGTCGGCGTAGGCGCCGGTGAAGCGCAGCCCCTGCGCCCGCCCGTGCTCGTACACCTGCCGGAAGAGCGCGTCGGTGAGGTGCGGGCGCAGCTCGCGCAGCACCGGCAGGAGGTCGTCGGTCAGGCGCGGGTCACCGGGTTCGAAGTCGATGATCTTCATTCCCGCACGATACGCGGACCCCTTCGCCGCGAGCGCCCTCACGCAGCCGTGGCGGCACCCCCCCGTCAGCCCGCCCCGCCCGGGTGTGGCCGCCCGCGGCAGGGCGTCTACTGGTCGGGACGGACCCGACGTCCCCGGAGCGCCCCGATGAGGAAGATCACCGCAGAGCTGTTCATCTCGCTCGACGGCGTCGTGGAGGCGCCCCACGAGTGGCACTTCCCCTACTTCGACGACCGGATGGGCGCGGCCGTCGACGCCGTCGTCGGCTCCGCCCGCACCCTGCTCCTCGGCCGCAGGACGTACGAGAGCTTCGCCGGGGCCTGGCCCGGCCGGGAGGCGGCCGGCGGCGAGGACGCCGACTTCGCCAGGCGGCTCGGCGACGCCCGGAAGATCGTCGTGTCGCGCAGGCCGCTCGAATCCACCTGGCGCAACTCCGAACTGCTGGGCGGGGAACTCCTCCAGGCCGTCGAGGCGTTGAAGAACGAGCCGGGGGAGGAGCCGATCGTGATCAGCGGCTCGGTGTCCGTCGTCCGCCGGCTGCTGGCCGCCGGCCTGCTGGACCGGCTCCAGCTGCTCGTCCACCCCGTCGTGCTGGGCAAGGGCATGCGCCTCTTCGAGGAGGGCGAGCCGGCGGTCCCGCTCGAACTGCTCTCCTGCGAGGCCTTCGACACCGGCGTGCTCAACCTCTTCTACGCCCCGGCCGGGCGGCCCGGCAGTGCCGGCTACGAGGAAGCCAGGACCCATCTGCCGCGCGCCGAAGGGTAGGCGGCGGCCGACCGGCCCGCCCGCCGGCCGTGCCTCTACGCTTGTGCCCCGTCAGATCGTCGAGACCGACGACCGGTCGTGGAACGGAGCATGCGGTGCCAGCGGGCCAAGCGGGGGAAGCGAACGACGGGGACCTCGTCGGCAAGGTGCTCGGAGGGCGCTACCGGGTGACCTCCGTGGTCGGCCGGGGCGGCATGGGCGTGGTCGCCCGCGCCGTCGACGAACTGCTCGCCCGGGAGGTCGCCGTCAAGGTCCTGCGGGCCTACACCGACTCCGGCGACGCCGAACTGGCCGAGCTGCGCACCCGGATGGAGCGCGAGGCGCAGGCCGCCGCCCGGATCCGGCACCCCGGGGTGGTCACCGTCCACGACGTCACGCACGAGCAGGGCCTGCCCGTCATCGTCATGGAACTCGTCGACGGGCCCTCGCTCGACGACTCGGTGACCCGGTACGGCGCCCTCGACCCGCAGGAGGCCGCCGCGATCGGCGCCAAGCTGATGGACGCCCTGGACGCCGCGCACCGGGCGGGCGTCCTGCACCGGGACGTGAAGCCGGGGAACGTGCTGCTGGAGCGGGGCGGCCGGGTCGTGCTCACCGACTTCGGCATCGCCACCATCGAGTCCTCCGACGACGATGCCCTGGCGAAGCTCACCCGGAGCGGCCAGCTGGTCGGCTCGCTCGACTACCTGCCGCCGGAGCGCGCGCAGGGCAGGGAGCCCGGCCCCGCCTCGGACATCTGGTCGCTCGGGATGACCCTCTACGCCGCGGTGGAGGGGGTGTCGCCGTTCACCCGCACCTCGGTGTGGTCCACGCTGGCGGCGATCGTCGGCGACCCGCTGCCCGAGCCGCGGCGCGCGGGGCCGCTCGCCCCGGTGCTGCGGGCGCTGATGGCGAAGGAGCCGGAGCACCGGCCGACCGCCGAGCAGGCCCGCGCGATGCTGGAACAGGTGGCGGCGGGCGGCGCGGCCCCGGCGCCGTCGCCCTACGTCCCGGCGCCCGCACCGGTTTCGGCCCCGGCGCCCGGCTTCGGGCCCCCGCCGCCGGCCGTCCCCGGCGGCGTAACGTTTCCGCTGCGTCCCGCCCCCGCCCCGCAGCCCGGCTTCCCGCCACAGGGACCCCCGTCCGGGCAGCCGCCCACGGCCGCCCGGTCCGGCCCGGCGGACGCGGACCGGGCGCGCCGCCGCAGCCGCACCGCGATCGCCGTCGCGGTGGCCGCGGTACTCGGCGCGGGCGGGGTCACATACGCCCTGACCTCGGGCGGCGGCGGCCGCACGGACGCGGTGGCGCCCACCCCGGCGGCCGGCGGTTCCCCGGCGGCGGGCGGGCAGCCGGGCGCGGGCAGCCCCACCCCCTCGCCCTCCGGCTCCGGGCCCACGGCCAAGCCGTCTGCGAGCGCCTCGAAGAAGCCGGGCACGCCGTCACCCTCCGGGAAGTCGCCCTCGGCCGCCCCGGGCAAGCCCGCCCCGGTGCCGACGGGCTGCGCGGGCTGGACCCACCGGGACCCGACGCCGGGGACATACGGGTATATATCAGGTGACCACCACCTGCTGGCCGCCCCGTACCAGCAGTGCACGAAGGGCACGCTGGTCAAGGACGGCACGAAGCTCTGGTACCACTGCTACGCCGTCAACTCGTACGGCAACCAGTGGACGTTCGTGCGCGTGGAGGGCACCAACGCCACCGGCTGGCTCTACAACCGCGACCTCAAGGGGCAGAAGGGCTCGTCCCCGGCCTGCTAGACCCGGTGCGGGCGCGGCGGCGCGGGCGCGTGGCGGGGCCGGGGGCGGGGCGGTGGCAGACTGGCCGCTGATCCGCCGAAGGGGAGTACGTCCGTGTCCATGTTCAGCAACCTGCGCCGTGCCGTGCGCCGCGGCTACCGGCGGGCCGTCGACCTCAGCCACCCCGCCCGCTCCCCGCTCGGCAGCGCCGTCGTCAACTGCGTGGTCTACCAGGACGGCATCCGCCAGGACGGCTGCGCCGAGGTGGAGGAGGCCCTGCGCCGGGTCCGCAAGACGGGCGCCGGATTCGTCTGGATCGGCCTGCACGAGCCCTCGCAGCAGGAGTTGGCCGGCCTCGCTGAGCTCTTCGGCCTGCACCCCCTCGCCGTCGAGGACGCCGTCAACGCGCACCAGCGGCCGAAGGTGGAGCGCTACGACGAGACGCTCTTCGCCGTGTTCAAGACCGTGCGCTACGTCGAGCACGAGGAGCTGACCGCGACGAGCGAGGTGGTGGAGACCGGCGAGCTGATGGCCTTCATCGGCGAGGACTTCGTCATCACCATCCGGCACGGCGGCCGCGGCACGCTCGGCCCGGTCCGCGAGGCCCTGGAGGCGGAGCCGGAGCAGCTGGCCAAGGGTCCGGCGGCGGTGCTGCACGCGATGGCGGACCACGTGGTGGACGACTACGTGGCCGTCACGGACGCGGTGCAGAGCGACATGGACGCCGTGGAGACGGCCGTGTTCAGCGAGCACGGCGGCCGGGGCGACGCGGGCCGGATCTACCAGCTCAAGCGCGAACTCCTCGAACTGCGCCGGGCGGTGGCCCCCCTCGGCCGCCCGCTCCAGCACCTGGCCACGCAGCCGATACCGGTGATCCCGCCGGAGGTCCGGGCGTACTTCCGCGACGTCGCCGACCACCTGACGCGGGCGACCGAGCAGATCGGGGCCTACGACGGGCTCCTCGACTCCATCCTCCAGGCCCACCTCGCGCAGGTGACGGTCGCCCAGAACGAGGACATGCGCAAGATCACGGCGTGGGCGGCCATAGTGGCCGTGCCGACCATGGTCTGCGGGGTGTACGGGATGAACTTCGACCACATGCCCGAACTGCACTGGACCTACGGGTACCCGCTCGTGCTCGCCGTGATGGCGGTCGCCTGCTTCGTCATCCACCGGGGGTTCCGCCGCAACGGCTGGATCTGAACCGTCGTCCCGGCCCGTGAAACAGGGGTGAAGCCGGCGGGAGTGCCGCGTAGGGTCCGGCCGGCAACAGTGGATCCTCGAAGGAAACGGCAGGTCGGGCATGGAACTGGTCGGCGAGCGGGTGCGGCTGGAGCCCCTGGAGCAGCGGCACCACGACGGACTGTTCGAGGCGGTGCGCGACGGGAGCCTGTGGGAGCTCGCGGTGACCCTGGTGCCGCACCCGAGGGACGTGCGCGGCTTCATCGCCGACGCCGTCGCGGCGCGCGAGGACGGCCGGGAGCTCGCGTACGCGACGGTGGACCCGGCCACGGGCCGGATCGCCGGCTCGACCCGGCTCATGATGATCAACACCGCGCACCGGCGGCTGGAGATCGGCTGGACCTTCCTCGGCCGGACCTGGCAGCGCACGGGGATGAACGCCGAGGCCAAGCTGCTGATGCTCACGTACGCCTTCGAGGAGCTCGGGATGAACCGGGTCGAGCTGCTGACGGACGTGCGCAATGCCGCCTCGCGGGCCGCGATCGCCCGGCTCGGCGCGACCCAGGAGGGGATCATGCGCCGGCACATGGTGATGCGGGACGGCCACGTGCGGGACACGGTGGTCTTCGCGCTCACCGGCCCGGAGTGGCCGGACGCGAAGCGGGCCCTGCGGGAGCGGCTGGCGGTGCGGCGGGAGGGCTGAGCTCCCGGAGGGGCGGATTCCGGACGTCTCGTCCGGAGGGGTGTTCCCTGTCTCCGATATCTGGTAGGAAAGTTTCCTAACGGATCAGGGAAGACTCAACCACCCCACGGAGGCCCTGTGTTCACTTCCCGTCGCAAGACGATGGCCGTCGGTGCCGTGCTCGGCGCCGCCCTCCTCGCGGCCCCGGCCGCGGCGCACGCCACCGCCGCGCCGGCCGCCGCACCCGCATCCGCTGCCGCCGCGGCGGCCGCGACCGGACTCGACGACCCGGCGAAGAAGGACGTCGCCATGCAGATCGTGTCGAGTGCCGAGAACTCCTCCCTCGACTGGAGGGCCCAGTACAAGTACATCGAGGACATAGGCGACGGCCGCGGCTACACCGCCGGCATCATCGGCTTCTGTTCCGGCACCGGCGACATGCTCGACCTCGTCGAGTACTACACCCAGGTCAAGCCGGGCAACGTGCTGGCCAAGTACCTGCCCGCGCTCCGCAAGGTCAACGGCAGCGACTCGCACGCCGGGCTCGACCCGAACTTCACCAAGGACTGGGCCAGGGCCGCCCAGGACGCGGAGTTCAGGAAGGCCCAGGACCACGAGCGCGACCGGGTCTACTTCGGTCCGGCCGTCAAGCAGGGCAAGTCGGACGGGGTCGGCACCCTCGGCCAGTTCATCTACTACGACGCCATCGTCATGCACGGCGACGGGAGCGACTCCACCAGCTTCCGCAACATCCGCAAGCGCGCCCTCGCCAAGGCCAAGCCCCCGGCCCAGGGCGGCAACGAGACCGCCTGGCTGAACGCCTTCCTCGACGCCCGGGTCTGGGCGATGAAGCAGGAGGAGGCCCACAGCGACACCAGCCGGGTCGACACCGCCCAGCGGGTCTTCCTGAGGAAGGGCAATCTGAACCTCGACACCCCGCTGGAGTGGAAGGTCTACGGGGACTCCTACCGCATCGGCTGAGGCGCCCGGGGCGCCTGTGGCAGACGTCGTCAACTCCCTTTGAAACCAAGGTCGGTGGCCTAATTCAGGCGCCTTCCGGTGGCTTGGGCCCGATGGTCCGAGGGCATAACCCGGGCCCGGCCCCTTCCAGGCCGAAGGGCCGTCGATGCCGTCCATAGGGGGACTCGTGCACTACTACGTCGACGTCATCAAGCGCTACGCGGACTTCTCCGGCCGCGCGCGCCGCCAGGAGTACTGGATGTTCGTCCTGTGCAGCATCCCGATCATGGCCGTGGCCATCGCCCTCGACTTCGTGCTCGGGAGCTACCCGGTCATCTTCTACATCTACAACCTCGGCGTGTTCCTCCCCACCCTGGGCCTGAGCATCCGCCGTCTGCACGACACCGGCAGGTCCGGCTGGTGGTACCTGATCGGCTTCATCCCCTTCGTGGGCTGGATCGCGATCATCGTCCTGATGGCCATCGAGGGCGACGCCGGACCGAACGAGTACGGCGCGAGCCCCAAGCAGGTCACCGCCTGAAACGCACGGCGCAGCGGCGCCGCCGCCGGCCCCGGAGGCCGGAGGCGGCGCCTTTCGCGTTCCCGTGACGCGCGTCTCCCCGGTCTTGTGGCAGGGGGCTGTCCAGACATGCCCGATCACGAGATATCTTGATGTCGAGCAATGTTGCAGACGAGAGACGCAGACTGTGGAGCGGAGCATCCGGTGACTGACTCGACCATCATCTACACGCACACTGACGAGGCCCCGGCCCTCGCGACGTATTCCTTCCTGCCTGTGATCCAGGCCTACGCGTCGACGGCCGGTGTGAATGTCGAGACCCGTGACATCTCCCTGGCCGGTCGGATCATCGCCGTCTTCCCCGAGTACCTCGAGGAGGGGCAGCGGATCGCCGACGCCCTCGCCGAGCTCGGCGAGCTGGCGAAGACCCCCGAGGCCAACATCATCAAGCTGCCCAACATCTCGGCTTCGATCCCGCAGCTGAAGGCCGCGGTCGCCGAGCTCCAGGGTCAGGGCTACGCCCTTCCGGACTACCCGGACGACCCGAAGTCGGACGAGGAGCGCGAGATCCGTGCCCGCTACGACAAGGTCAAGGGCAGCGCCGTCAACCCGGTCCTGCGCGAGGGCAACTCCGACCGCCGCGCCCCCGCCTCGGTGAAGAACTACGCGAAGGCCCACCCGCACCGCATGGGTGCCTGGTCCTCCGAGTCGAAGACGAACGTCGCCACCATGGGCGAGAACGACTTCCGCTCCACCGAGAAGTCCGCCGTGATCGCCGAGGCCGGCGCGCTGCGCATCGAGCACGTCGCCGCCGACGGCACCACCACGGTGCTGCGCGAGTCCGTACCGGTCCTCGCCGGTGAGGTCGTGGACGCGTCCGTCCTGCACGTCGACGCCCTGCGCACCTTCCTGAACGACCAGATCGAGCGTGCCAAGGCCGAGGGCGTCCTGTTCTCCGTGCACCTCAAGGCCACGATGATGAAGGTCTCCGACCCGATCATCTTCGGCCACGTGGTCCGCGCCTTCTTCCCGAAGACCTTCGCCCGCTACGGCGAGACCCTCGCCGCCGCCGGCCTGTCCCCGAACGACGGCCTCGGCACCATCCTGAACGGCCTGGGCGGCCTCGCCGACGGCGACGCCATCAAGGCCTCCTTCGACGCCGAGATCGCCGAGGGCCCGGCCCTCGCGATGGTCGACTCCGACAAGGGCATCACCAACCTGCACGTGCCGTCCGACGTCATCGTCGACGCCTCCATGCCGGCCATGATCCGCACCTCCGGCCACATGTGGGGCCCGGACGGCGCCGAGGCCGACACCCTCGCCGTCCTCCCGGACAGCAGCTACGCGGGCGTCTACCAGGCCGTCGTCGAGGACTGCCGCGCCCACGGCGCCTTCGACCCGGCCACCATGGGCTCGGTGCCGAACGTCGGCCTGATGGCCCAGAAGGCCGAGGAGTACGGCAGCCACGACAAGACCTTCGAGATCGCCGCCGCGGGCACCGTCCGCGTCGTCGACGCCGCGGGCGACGTGCTCATCGAGCAGGAGGTCGCCGTCGGCGACATCTTCCGCGCCTGCCAGACCAAGGACCTGCCGATCCAGGACTGGGTCAAGCTCGCCGTCACCCGCGCCCGCGCCACCGGCGCCCCGGCCGTCTTCTGGCTCGACGAGACCCGCGCCCACGACGCGCAGCTCATCGCCAAGGTCAAGACGTACCTCGCGGACCACGACACCGAGGGCCTGACCATCGAGGTCCTCTCCCCGGTCGAGGCCACGAAGTACTCCCTGGAGCGCATCCGCCGCGGCGAGGACACCATCTCGGTGACCGGCAACGTGCTGCGCGACTACCTGACCGACCTCTTCCCGATCCTGGAGCTGGGCACCAGCGCCAAGATGCTGTCGGTCGTCCCGCTGATGGCGGGCGGCGGCCTCTTCGAGACGGGCGCCGGCGGCTCCGCCCCGAAGCACGTCCAGCAGCTGGTCAAGGAGAACTACCTCCGCTGGGACTCGCTGGGCGAGTTCTTCGCGCTGGCCGCCTCCTTCGAGCACCTCGCCGCCACCACCGGCAACGCCCGCGCCCAGGTCCTGGCCGACACCCTGGACCGCGCCACCGGCACCTTCCTCAACGAGGACAAGTCGCCGACCCGTCGCCTCGGCGGCATCGACAACCGCGGCAGCCACTTCTTCCTCGCCCTGTACTGGGCGCAGGAGCTGTCCCGCCAGATCGACGACCCGAAGCTCGCCGCGGCCTTCGACCCGCTCGCCAAGACGCTGGCCGAGTCCGAGCAGAAGATCGTCGCCGAGCTGAACGCCGTCCAGGGCGCCCCGGCCGAGATCGGCGGCTACTACCAGCCCGACCCGGCCAAGGCGGCCGAGGTGATGCGTCCCTCCGCGACGCTGAACCAGGCGCTCGCCCTCCTGGGCTGACCCCGGGGACAGCGGGCCGTACGCGTTCCGCCCCGGCCGGGCCCCGTGCCCGGCCGGGGCGGACCCGTGTCCGGACGCCCGCGGTTCAGAGCCGGTGCACCCGCCCCTGCCCCACGGCGAGCGGGTGCCGGCCGGACGCCAGGATGCGCAGGCCGGGCGCTGCGGCGAGCAGGTCCCGCAGCCAGGCCAGCGCCTCCGGGCCGAGCCGGTCGCTGCCGTCCAGGACCAGCAGCATGTCCCGCTCCGCCAGCCAGGAGGCGGCGTTCGCCGTGCCGCAGGGCAGGAAGGGCATGCCCGGTACGCAGCCCAGCGCGGCCACCAGGCCGCGTACCCCGCCGTCCGGGCTCACGGTGACCACGGCGGCCCCGTCGCAGAAGTTGGACGCCAGCCGCCGGGCGACCTCGCGCACCAGCAGGCTGCGGGCTTCGTGGAACCGGCCCGTGACCGTCAGCACCCGGCCCCGCCGGACGGCGGTGAGCAGGCAGGAGAGTCCGGTGGACGTGGTCGGCAGTGTTCCGGTCGCTCCGCCCGATGACGTCGGCCGGGAGTCCCCCATCATCACGATGCCCCCCGTTGCATACGTGACCCAGTACGGCACGAGGGTTGTTTCGCGCCGCGTGACGACGATTATGCGTCAATTCGGCCGCATGGCCAGGGGAATGTCGTATTCCGGTGCATGGTCCGAGAACGCCCCGGCCGGACGGGGCCCTGCCGGGCCGGCGAACGGCCGTCGGCAGGGCGCGGACCGGCTCTGCTGCCGGACAGCCCCGGCCGCAGGGGCGATGTCACCGGGAGGGGCCAGATGACAGCGCACCGGCGGCGCTGCCGCCCGTCCGGACACCGGCTCGCCGTGCTGCTCGGCGTCCTCCTGCTCGTCTGCGCCGCCGCAGCGGCCGGCCTCGCCTGGGACCCCTTCACGGCCGCCGCCGGCCAGGACACCGCCGCGCCCGCCGCCGGCGCGCCCCCGGCCCCCGGGCCCTCCGCCCGGTCGGGCCCCGTCGGGCAGAGCCCGGCACCGCCCTCCCCGGCACCGCCCTCCCCGACGCCCCCGGCCCCGAGCGGCACCACCGCCCGGCCCGCCCCCGGGCCGCTGCCGTTCGACCTGCCCGCGCCGGCCGCGCTCCGCTCCGGCGGCGCCGGCCGCAAGCTGGTGTTCGCCCATTACTTCACCCCGTACCCGCTCTCCCTCGACAACGCGAGCGCCGAAGCCGACTACTACACCCGCAACTACCTCGACCCCCGGGGCGAGGACGGCAAGCACCAGCGCTACGGCGGCCTGCTCCGCGACCGCCCGCAGCCCGTGCCGCCCCGGGACGGCGACTGGGAGTACGCCAACCTCCGGCAGGAGGTCCGCACCGCCCGCGACGCGGGCATCGACGGCTTCACCCTCGACCTGCTCTCCCTCACCGGCAAGCACCGCGAGCGCGCGGAGCTGCTGATGAGGGCGGCCCACGAGACCGACCCCGCCTTCAAGATCATGCTCATGCCGGACATGACCGCACTGGACACCGACGACCCCACGGTGCTCGCCGACGCCCTCGACGCCCTCGGCAGGAACCCCGCCGCGCACCGGCTCGACGACGGCCGGCTCGTCGTGTCCCCCTTCAAGGCCGAGCAGAAGAGCGCCGACTGGTGGCGCCGCGTCCTGGACCTGCTGGACTCCCGGCACGGGGTCCGCACCGCCCTCGTCCCCCTCTTCCTCGACCTCGGCGCGCACGCCGACGCCTTCGCACCCCTCAGCCACGGGTTCTCCGAGTGGGGCAGCCGCAGCCACACGGGCCAGCAGGGCGCCACCGACGACGTCCGGCGGGCGCACGCCAAGGGCAGGATCTGGATGCAGCCCGTGTCCGTCCAGGACGCCCGCCCCAACCAGGGGGTCTACGACGAGGCCGGCAACACCGCCACCCTGCGCTCCACCTGGACCCACGCCATCGAGGACGGCGCCGACTGGGTGCAGCTGACCACCTGGAACGACTACTCCGAGGGCAGCCAGTTCGCCCCGTCCCAGCACAACGGCCACGCCTACCTGGACCTCACCTCGTACTACCTGACCCGCTTCAAGACCGGCGGCTGGCCCCCGATCGTGCGCGACACGCTCTACCTCACCGGCCGCACCCAGTTCGCCGCCGCCGTCCCGACGGGCGGCCAGTCCCTGCTGATGTCCCTGCGCGAGGGCAGCGCCCCGGCCCGGGACACGGTGGAGGTGCTCAGCTTCCTGACCGGGCCCGCGACCGTCCGCAGCACCGTCGGCCCTGCCGTACGGGAGTACCCGGCCCCGGCCGGCGTCCACGCCGAACTGCTGCCCCTGCGCCCCGGGACCAGCTCGGCGGAGGCGGCCCGCGGCGGGAAGGCCACGGCGCGGGTGGAACTGCCGTACCCCGTGGACCACCAGGTGCCGGTGCAGGACCTCCAGTACCACGCGGCGACCAGCGGCCGCCCGCGCTGACGGGACCCCGGCGGGGGCCGGACACCGGCCGGGCAGGCCAATCCGGCGCAAGCGGCCCTTCCGTCCGGGCCGCCGAGACCCCATGATCCGGGTGCGGGCCCACGAGGCCCGCACCCGACACGTCCCGCCCGGAGGTCACCGTGCCCGCGCCGTCCGCCCCCTCAGCCCCGCCCGCCTACCCCGGCGGCCCCGGCCTCTTCCGGCTGGACCCCGCCGTCGCCCACCTCAACCACGGCTCCTACGGCGCCGTCCCGCTCCCCGTGCAGGAAGCCCAGGAGGCCCTGCGGGCAGAGGCCCACGCCGACCCCGACGCCTTCTTCTTCGCCCTCCCCGACCGGCTGGCCGCCGCCCGCACCCGGATCGCGGCCCGGCTGGGCACCGACCCGGACGGCCTCGCGTTCATCTCCAACGCCACCGAGGGCGCCAACCTCGCCTTCGAGGCCGTCCCGCTCAGCGACGGCGACGAGGTGCTCGTCACCGACCACGGCTACGGCACCGTCACCGCGGCCGCCGCCCGCTGCGCCCGCGTGACCACCGTCGCCCTGGACCCGCACCTGCCCGACGAGGACGCCGTGCGCGAGACCGTGCTGGCCGCGCTCACGCCCCGCACCAAGGCGGTCCTGCTCGACCACGTCAGCTCGCCCACCGCCCGGCTCATCGCCTCCCCCCGGCTGCTCGCCGAGCTCTCGGAGCGCGGGATCACCACCGTCGTCGACGGCGCCCACACCCCGGGCATGCTGGCCGAGCCGGTCGCCGCCGGCGCCGACTTCTGGTTCGGCAACCTCCACAAGTGGGGCTACGCGCCCTCCGGCACCGCCCTGCTCGCCGTCGCCCCCGCCCACCGGGCCCGGGTCCGCTCCCTCTCCCCGTCCTGGCAGGACCACCTCGGCTACCCGCGCTCCGTCGAATTCCGCGCCACCGCCGACTACACCGGCTGGCTGGCCGCCCCCGAGGGCCTCGACCTCATCGAACGGCTCGGCGCCGACGGGGTCCGCGCCCACAACGAGGCCCTCGCCGCGTACGGGGCCGCGCTGCTCGCCCGCATCCCCGGCCTGACCCCGCTCCCGCACACCCCGGGCCTGGCCATGCGCTCCCTGCTGCTGCCGCCCGGCACCGCCGAGACCCAGGACGCCGCCGCGGCCCTGCGCGAGGAGATCGCCGCGAAGGCCCGCATCCGCACCCTGGTCTGGGCCCGTCCGGGCGGCGGCGGCATCCGGGTCTGCGGACAGCTCTACAACCGCGCCGAGGAGTACGAGCGCCTCGCCGAGGTCCTGCCCGCCTTCCTCAGGAGCGCCTGAGCAGATAGGTGTCCATGATCCAGCCCTTGCGGGCGCGGGCCTCGGTCCGCAGCTCCTCGATGCGGCCGGACACCTCCGCCAGCTTCCCCTGCACCAGGATCTCGTCCGGGGTGCCCACGTAGGCGCCCCAGTAGATGTACAGGTCCTGGTCCAGGTGGGCGGTGAAGGCGTGCCGGGCGTCCAGCATCACCACCACGTCGTCCACGTCCTCCGGCCAGCCCTCCGCCAGCCGCCGGCCGGTGGTGATCTGGACCGGCCGCCCGACCCGGTTCAGGTTGGTCCGGTGCCTGGCCAGCAGCGCCGACACGCTGCTGATGCCGGGCACCACCTCGTGCTCGAACGCCACCCGGCCGTGCTCCAGCACCTCTTCCAGGATCGCGAGGGTGGAGTCGTACAGGGACGGGTCGCCCCACACCAGGAACGCGCCCGTCTCGCCCTCCGCCAGGTCCTCGGCGATGAACCGCTCGAAGATCTCCGCCCGCGCACTGCGCCAGCCGTCCACCGTCGGGGCGTACTGCGCCGGATCCCGGTCCCGGTCCGGGTCGCGGCCCTCCACCAGCCGGTGGCCCGGACGGGCGTGCGCGTCGAGCATCGCCCGCCGCAGACCGGTCAGGTCCGACTTCTCCTCCCCCTTCTCCAGGATGAGGAATGCGTCCGCCGCGCCGATCGCCCTGACCGCCTGGAGGGTCAGGTGCTCCGGGTCGCCCGCGCCTATGCCGATGACTGAGAACTTCTTCACCGGGCTATTGTGCCCATCATGCGCGCCGCCCTGTTCGTCACCTGCGTCAACGACGCGCTGTACCCCCGGACCGGCACCGCCGTCGTACGGCTCCTGGAGCGGCTCGGCGTCCAGGTCGACTTCCCCGCCGCCCAGAGCTGCTGCGGCCAGCCCCAGTACAACACCGGCTACCGCCACGAGGCCGAGCCGCTGCTGCGCCGCACCGCCGCCGCCTTCGCCGGGTACGAGCACGTGGTCACCCCCTCCGGCTCCTGCGCCGCCATGGTCCGCGAGCACTACCCGCGCATCGGCCGCAGGGCCGCCGAGGAGGGGCGCGGCGGAGAACTGGCGGAACTCGCCGGGGACCTCGTACCGCGCGTCCACGAGCTCACCGAGTTCCTCGTCGACGTCCTCGGCGTCACCGACGTCGGCGCGTACTTCCCGCACGCCGTCACCTACCACCCCTCCTGCCACGGCCTGCGCTCCCTCGGCCTGGGCGACCGTCCCCGCCGGCTGCTGGCCGCCGTCAAGGGCCTGGAACTGCGCGAGCTGCCCGGCGCCGAGGAGTGCTGCGGCTTCGGCGGCACCTTCGCCCTCAAGAACCCCGACGTGTCGAGCGCGATGGGCGCCGACAAGACCGCCGCCGCCCTCGCCACCGGCGCCGAGGTGCTGTGCGGGGCCGACAACTCCTGCCTCGCCCACCTCGGCGGCATCCTCCACCGCGCCGGAGACCCGATGCGCACCCTGCACCTCGCCGAGATCCTGGCCGCCACCGAGGAGGACCCCCTGCCATGACCGGTACGCACCTCGGCATGCCCGCCTTCCCGCCGTTCCCCGACGCCGCCCGGGAGGCCGTGCACGACGGCGTACTGCGCGCCAACCTCCGGCACGCCACCCACACCATCCGCGGCAAACGGGCCCGCGCCGTCGCCGAACTCGCCGACTGGGACCGGCTCCGCGCCGCGGGCAAGGCCGTCAAGGACCACACCCTGCGCCACCTCGACCGCTACCTGCTTCAGCTGGAGGCCTCCGTCACCGCGGCCGGCGGCACCGTGCACTGGGCCGCCGACGCCGACGAGGCCAACCGCATCGTCACCGGCCTGGTCCGCGCCACCGGCGAACGGGAGGTCGTCAAGGTCAAGTCCATGGCCACCCAGGAGATCGGCCTCAACGAAGCCCTGGAAGCCGCCGGGATCGCCGCCTACGAGACCGACCTCGCCGAACTCATCGTCCAGCTCGGCCACGACCGGCCCTCGCACATCCTGGTCCCCGCCATCCACCGCAACCGCGGCGAGATCCGCGAGGTCTTCCGCTCCGAGATGGGCGCATGGGGCCGGCCCGCCCCCGAGGACCTCGGCGACGACCCGCGCGAACTCGCCGAAGCCGCCCGCCTGCACCTGCGCGAGAAGTTCCTGCGCGCCAAGGTCGCGATCTCCGGCGCCAACTTCATGGTCGCCGAGACCGGCACCATGGTCGTCCTCGAATCCGAGGGCAACGGCCGCATGTGCCTGACCCTGCCCGACACCCTCATCTCCGTCGTCGGCATCGAAAAGGTCGTCCCCACCTTCCGCGACCTGGAGGTCTTCCTCCAGACCCTGCCGCGCTCCTCCACCGCCGAACGGATGAACCCGTACACCACCCTGTGGACCGGCACCCACGAGGGCGACGGCCCCTCCGCCTTCCACCTCGTCCTCCTCGACAACGGCCGCACCGACACCCTCGCCGACGCCACCGGCCGCCAGGCCCTGCGCTGCATCCGCTGCTCGGCCTGCCTGAACGTCTGCCCCGTCTACGAACGCGCCGGCGGCCACGCCTACGGCTCCGTCTACCCGGGCCCCATCGGCGCCGTCCTCAGCCCCCAACTGCGCGGCACCGGCAGCGCCATCGACGCCACCCTGCCCTACGCCTCCACCCTCTGCGGGGCCTGCTACGAGGTCTGCCCCGTCGCCATCGACATCCCCGAGATCCTCGTCCACCTGCGCGAACGCGTGGTCCAGGGCGGCCCCGTGACCCGCGGGGGCGTCCGCGTACGGCTGCGCCCCGCCCACGGCCACACCGCCGAACGGGCCGCCATGCGTGCTGCCCGGCTGCTCCTCGACCACCCCGGAGCACTGCGCGCGGGGGAGCGGCTGATGGCCCGCGCCCGCCGGCTGCGCCCCCGCACCCTCCCCGGACCCGGCCGGGCCTGGACCGACACCCGCGCACTGCCCGACATCCCCGCGGAATCCTTCCGCGACTGGTGGCTCCGAGAACGGGGGACCCGAGGTTGAGCACCAAGGACCGCATCCTGGCCCGCATCCGGCGGGCCAACGCACAGGCCCCGGACGTCCCGCCCGTCCCCCGGGACTACCTCCACGTCCACGGCAGCCGCACCCCGGCGGAGACCGCCGACCTCCTCGCCGCCCACCTCACGGAGTACCGGGCGAAGGTGCACCGCACCGACGAGGCCGGCCTCGCCCTGCTGCTGGCGCGCCTGCTCGCCGAACGGGGCTCGGAAACGGTCCTCGTGCCACCGGGCCTGCCCCCGCACTGGCTCTCGGCGGCCGACGCTACCCGGATCCACGACCGTGCCGCCGCCACCCCGTACGACCTCGACCGCGTCGACAGCGTGGTCACCGGCTGCGCCCTGGCCATCGCGGAGACCGGCACCCTCGTCCTCGACGGCGGCCCCGACCAGGGCCGGCGCCGCATCACCCTGGTCCCGGACCACCACGTCTGCGTGGTCCGCGTCCCCGGCCAGCTGGTGGAATCCGTCCCGCAGGCCCTCGAACGCCTCGACCCGGCCCGCCCGCTGACCTGGATCTCCGGCCCCTCCGCCACCAGCGACATCGAACTCGACCGGGTGGAGGGAGTGCACGGACCCCGCACCCTGGAGGTCGTCCTCCTCGGCGCACAATAGGCCCATGCCCTCCCACATCGCCCTCACCGCACTCGTGGTCCACGACTACGACGAAGCCATCGACTTCTACACCCGCGCACTCGGCTTCGAACTCGCCGAGGACACCCCCCGGCCGGACGGCTCCCGCTGGGTCGTCGTCCGCCCGCCCGGCGCCACGGAATCCGCGCTCCTCCTGGCCCGCGCCAAGGACGACGCCCAGCGCTCCCGGGTCGGCGACCAGACGGGCGGCCGCGTCGGCTTCTTCCTCTACACCGCCGACTTCGCCGCCGACCACGCCCGGATGACGGCCGAGGGCGTCCGCTTCCTGGAGGAACCGCGCCACGAGCCGTACGGCTCCGTCGCCGTCTTCGAGGACCTCTACGGCAACCGCTGGGACCTCCTCCAGCCGGCCTAGGCCGTCTCTTCCCGGCCGGGTTCAGGCGCCGCCCAGCCGGGGCGCCTCCCGGACCGGGTCGACCGGGCCGCCGCCGGCCTCCACCCGCCCGGCCAGCTCCCGGGCCCACCCGACCAGCCCGGCCACGTCCATCCCGTACGCGTCCTCCCGCCCGGCCAGGGCACCGGCTCCGCGCCGCAGCAGCCGCGCCCCGCCGAGGGCGTTCCCCCGCGCGGCGTGCGTCAGCCCCACCGCCAGCTGCGCCAGGCCCCGCCACAGCCCCGCGTCCTCGGCGGGCCCGGACTTCCACGCGTCCTCGAACACCTCGTGCGCGTGGAAGGGCATCCCGGCGTCCAGCAGCCGCTGCGCCTCCGCCACCGTCAGCTCCGGGGCCCGCACCACCCCCTCGGGCTGCCGGGCCACCCCCTCGGCCCCGTACGGCAGCGGCCGCCCCAACCCGTCCCGCGGCCGCGCACTGCGCGCCCGCCCCGCACCGTCCCGGTCGCGTTCCCGTTCCTCCACCCGGCCATCCTGCCCGCCGCCGATCACTCGTGCACACGCACCCCTCGGCGTGGGGTAATGTTCTGCATGTGCCCGGCACGAGGGGGAAACCCCAGGTGAGGGGCACGGAGCAACACAACGGGACGTGGCGCAGCTTGGTAGCGCACTTGACTGGGGGTCAAGGGGTCGCAGGTTCAAATCCTGTCGTCCCGACTCTGCATTCGCAGGTCGGAGGCCGTTCTCTCTTCACGAGAGGACGGCCTTTCGTGCGTCATCCTCCCCTCGGGCAGGGACGGTTCGCACCGCGCGTCCCCCGCGGCCCCGAGGTGCCGCGCCGGACCGGGTCCGCCAACCTGGAGGCGGACGAAGGAGGCCGGTGCGCGGCGTACTGAGGGCATCGTGGTGGCGGACCCGCTCGCGCGAGGCCGCGGAGGCCGGGCGGCGCATCCGGTACCGCAGCGAGCTCCGCTTCCCCGTCATCACCCACCTGGCCGAGCGCATGATCGCGGTGAACATCTTCGACTCCGCCACCCGGGTGGCCGCGCAGGTCCTCCTGACCGTCGTGCCCCTGCTCTTCGTCGTCGCGTCCATCGCCCCGCAGGGCCTCCAGGAGCAGCTGACCTCCTCGCTGCGGTCCGTCTTCGGCCTCACCGGCGAGTCCGGTGAGCAACTCGACGCATTCTTCGCCGGAACGGACGAGGACGTGCAGAACGCGGTGGGGGTGGTGGGCTCGTTGATGGTGCTGCTCTCCGCCACCGCGGTCAGCCGGGCGGTGCAGCGGCTGTGCAAGCGCGCGTGGGGGATCCCCCGGGGAGCGGCCCGGGTCTCGGTCTGGCGCTGGCTCGTCTGGATCGCCGTCTGGACGGGTCTGCTGGTGGTGCAGGGGCCGGTGCGCGACGGGTTCGGCGCCGGGCTGTGGCTGGGCGTCCCCCTCACCTTCCTGCTCCAGACGCTGGCCTGGTGGTGGACCCAGCACCTGCTGCTGGGCGGTGCGGTCGGCTGGTGGCCGCTCCTGCCGGGGGCGCTGCTCAGCGCAGGCGCCGTCACCGCGCTGTCGATCTGCGCGCGCTTCTACCTGCCGGTCGCCCTCAACCGGGTGCTGGCGGAGTTCGGCGCCTTCGGCTCGGTCTTCGTGCTGCTGTCCTGGCTGATCGTGCTGTCCGTGGCCATCGCGATCGGCCTCAGCACGGGCGCCGTGCTGGCGCAGGAGCCGTACCTGGCCGCCCGCCTGGGCGGACCGGTCCCGCAGCGGGAGGCCGGACCGCCCTGATCGGCCGCCGTCCGGGTGGGCGCCCGCTCCGGGAGGCGCATGCTGGAAGCACACGGGTCGGGGGACCATGAGCCGGGAGGTTCGCATGACGCCGTTGCACGGTACGACCGCGGTCGGCGGGGGACCCTGGCTGTCCCCCGAGGAGCGGGCCGCGCGGGGCCGGGCGGCCCGCAAGAGGGCCCCGAGGTCGGGACACGAGGAGTTCGCGCCCTCGCGCAAGAAGCGTGATCCGGTCGGCGTGATCGAAAGGCAGTCGGCCACCCGTTTGGCGGAGCTGGTCCCGGTCCGTTACGGAAGGATGATCGAATCGCCGTTCCGGTTCTACCGGGGAGCGGCCGCGATCATGGCCGCGGACCTGGCCGACACCCCGGACTCCGACCTGCGCGTCCAGTTGTGCGGTGACGCGCACGCGCTGAACTTCCGGCTGCTCGGGTCGGCGGAGCGCAACCTGCTGTTCGACATCAACGACTTCGACGAGACCCTGCCCGGCCCGTGGGAGTGGGACGTCAAACGGCTGGCGGCCAGCCTCGTCATCGCGGCCCGGGAGAACGGCTTCGACGACACCGAACGCGCCCGGATCGTGCGCTCCGCAGTGCGCTCGTACCGCGAGTGGATGCGCCGATTCGCGACCATGTCCAACCTGGACGTCTGGTACGCGCGCGTGGACGCCGACCGGCTGCGGGAGGTGGCGGCCGAGGCCCTGCGCGCCCGGGGCCGGCGGCGGGTCGCGCGGACCCTGGAGAAGGCCCGCGGCAGCGACAGCCTGCAGGCCTTCGGGAAGCTCACCGAGGTGGTCCGCGGCGAGCGCCGCTTCGCCGCGGTGCCGCACCTGATCACGCCCGTCGCCGACCTGCTGCCCGACCGGGAACGGGGCGTCCTCGAACAGCAGATCCGCGATCTGATCGACCGGTACGGCCGCTCGCTCCCGCCCGAACGCCGCCACCTGCTCAAGCAGTTCACCGTCGTCGACATGGCCCGCAAGGTGGTGGGCGTCGGCAGCGTCGGCACCCGCTGCTGGATCGTGCTGCTCACCGGCCGGGACGGGAGGGACCCCCTGATCCTGCAGGCCAAGGAGGCCGGCGCATCGGTGCTCGCCGCGCACGTCGGGGCGAGCGAGTTCGCCACCCAGGGCGAGCGGGTGGTGGCCGGGCAGCGCCTGATGCAGTCCGCGGGCGACATCTTCCTCGGCTGGACCCGCGAGGAGGGCATCGACGGCCGCGAACGGGACTTCTACCTGAGGCAGCTGCGCGACTGGAAGGCGATCGCGGACCCGTCGGACATGGTGCCCCGGGGCATGAGGGTCTTCGGGCAGCTGTGCGGCGAGACCCTCGCGCGGGCGCACGCGCGCTCCGGGGACCGGATCGCGATCGCCGCGTACCTGGGCGGCGGCGACGTCTTCGACCGGGCGCTGGAGCGGTTCGCGGAGAGCTACGCCGACCGGAACGAGCGGGACCACCAGGCCCTGCTGGACGCGGTCGCCGAGGGCCGGGTGCAGGCCCTCCCTGCCTGAGCCGCGCGGAGCACGGATGAGGGCCGCCCGGCCGGGCGGCCCTCATCCGCAGGACACGGCCTGGGCCGTCTCTTCCGGATCTGGCCTGACCCGCGCCGCCCGGCACCGCACCTCGCCGCGTTGGCGGAGCACCCGAGTACGTCCAGTACAAGGGCGCCCCGCCAACGCGCCGATGCACGGCACCGGACGACGCGGGCTTAACCGGCAAGATCCGAAAGAGACGGCCTAGCCGCGCGGCCGGTCCGCCGCCTGCGGTTCCTCCGCGAGGAACTGCGCCACCGCGAGGGCGAGGAGCAGGGCCAGGGCGAAGCCCACGACGACCCAGCCGGTCGGGTGCGGCCACAGCACGTACGCGACGACGGCGGCGGCCACCAGGATCCAGGTGATCCACGTGCGGTGGCGCCGCACGAACGGGCCGACCGGGCCCGTGCGCAGTCCCAGCCGGTCGGCCGTGGCCCGGGTGGCGGTGATGCCGGAGCCCCACAGCGCGCGCGCCGCCCCGGCCCGGCGGCCCGGCCCCGAGAGCCAGGCGGCGAGCGCGAGCACCACGCCCAGGACCACCACGGTGCGGACGGACAGCCGCAGCAGGTGGACCATCGCGTCGTAGACGGAGCCGGCGGCCGCCTGGGAGACCGTGTCGGGCAGGGCCCCCAGGTACACCGTCCGGAACACCGTCAGCGCGATGCCGAGGACCAGCGCGGCCGCCGCGAAGCCCAGGGCCGCCGCGACGAGGGCCCGGCGCCTGCGGGCGCAGAGCAGGACGCCCCCGGCGGCGAGGAGGACGGCCAGGACGGGCAGCCAGGCCCCCGCGAGCTCCAGGAGCCGGAACCCGGTCTTGACCCGGCCGATGTCCTTCGACTGCACGAGGGTGAAGTCCGTGTGGATCTCCGGGATCTTCTGCGCCAGCCCCAGCCCGGACTGCACCAGCCGCTGCTTGACCTGTTCGATCACCGGAGCGAGATCGAGGGTCACCGCATCGTTGCTGATCCGGACGGCCCCCTCGTCGCTGCCGGTCAGGGCCCGGACGAAGGAGGTGTGGATGGCCCGGTTGGCGTCCGTCCACACCGTCTCGAAGGCGTCCGAGGCGACGACGTCCTGCGCCTTCTCCCGGACGAAGCTGCTCAGCGCCCCTTCGAGCGAGCCGCCGAGCTTCCCCAGCGCCTTCTCCAGCAGCGGCCGCTGGTCCGGGGCGACGTCCTCCAGCAGTGCGGGGAGGTCGATGTGCTCCATCACCGCCCCGGTGACCCGGTTCGCCACCGCGGCCTGCACGTCCGGGTCGGAGGCGAGGGGCGCGACGGTCGTGACGTAGCGGTCGGTGTCCCCGACGATGTCGGAGGTCCAGGAGGCCACGATGCCCAGCGGCGCCAGCAGGCAGCCGAGCACGATCAGGACGGCGCCGACGAACGACCGCGTGCGGTGCCGGTGCGGCGGCCGCCCGGCGGCATCCGCCTCCAGCGCGGCCACCCGCGCCCTGAGTGCGGCCAGCTCGTCCTGGCCCCCGTCCTGCGGCTGATCGTCCTGTGGCATCTCGGGCCTCCCGCGGATTCGGCCTCCAGCCAAACAGCGCCCGGCGGGTGCGCGCGAGGCGGGAGGGCCGATCGGATGGCACCGGACGGGGCCGAACCAGTGACGGCGGCGCACCCGGCCCGGTCGAACTCCGGGCCCGCCCGGACGCGCGCCGCCCGTACGCAGGTTTCGACGGGGCCCGTGAACGAGCACGCGCCACACGACGGCGGACCCCCGAGCGAGGAGGCAGGGCCATGGCCGCGGAAACAGGGAGCAGGACGTCGTCGCGGTGATCCTCAAGGACCACCGGACCATGGAGGAGCTGTTCCCCCGAGGGCGCAGGAGGTACGAGCGGACATGGGGCGCCTCCCCGCTTCCGCCCGCACGGCGTCACGGTCGGACATGGCCCCGCCTCACCCGACGGGGCCCGTCGAAATCCCCGGATGCCGGACACCGGAGCTCCGCCCTGCCGGGTGGCCGTCGTGCTGCGCATGATGGAGGTGGACACGGGTGCGGAGGCCCGCAGAACCGCGGACCTCCCCCTCCGGCCGCCCCGTCCCGGGGCACGGCCGGCGGGCAAGCGCCGGCCGCTCGGCGAGGAGGCCCCGATGGACGTGCTGACCATGGGCGTGGAGGAGGAGTTCCACATCGTCGACCGCGACAGCAGGGCGCCGGTGGGCCGGGCTCCGGAGGTGATCCGCGCGCTCGCGGCGGCACTGGGCGGTCAGATCCAGACCGAGTTCTACGACACGCAGGTGGAGGTCTGCACCCTGCCCGCCGCCGAGCGCGGTGACCTGCGCGAACAGCTGCTCGGGCTGCGGCGCGCCGTCGCGGAGGCAGCGGCGGAGGTGCACGGCCGCGCGGTGGCCTCGGGCAGCCTGGTGCTCCCGCCGCAGGAGCCGCTCACCGTCACCGACAACGCCCGCTACCGCCTGATGGCGAGCCGGTTCGCCGGGCTCCTGGGGCCCTACCGGCTCGTCTGCGGCTGCCACGTGCACGTGGGCTGCCTGGACCGGGGGAGGGCCCTGGCGCTGGCGAACCGGATGCGTCCGTGGCTGCCGGCCCTCCAGTCGATCACCGGGAACTCCCCGTTCGTCTGCGGCCGCGACACCGGCCTCGACAGCTGGCGCTCGGTCGCCTACTCCTCGTGGCCGACCGTGGGGCCGCCGCCGCTCCTGCTCGACGAGCACCAGTACCGCGAGTACGTGGACGGCCTGGTCGGCGCCGGGGTGCTGCTCGACCGCGCGATGGTCTACTGGTACGCCCGTCCCTCCGAGCACGTGCCGACGCTGGAGATCCGCATCAGCGACGTCAACGCCGACCTCGACACCGTCGTCCTGCTCGCCGTCCTCGTACGCGGCCTCGCGGCGGTCCTGCTGGAAGAGGTGGACGCGGGCGCACCGCCGCCCTCACCGCCCGAGCGGGTGCTGCGCGCCGCACACCGGCTGGCCGCGCGGCACGGGATCGACGGGCCGGGCCTGGACGTGTGGACCGGCCGGCGGGTGCCCGCCCGGCTGCTCGTCGACCGGCTGCTGCAGCGGGCGGCCCCGGGCCTGGAGCGGGCCGGCGACCTGGGCGCCGCGGAGGCCCTGTGGTCCGCGACGCGCGGGCGGGGCACGGGGGCCCGCCGCCAGCGGGCGGTCTACGCGGCGACGGGCAGCCTCGCGGCGGTCGTCGACAGCCTGGACGCGGCCACCGGGAGCCTGGCCGTCGTGGCCGCCTGACCCCGGACACGCCGACGGGGGCGTACCGGCCGGGGGTGGGCCGGCACGCCCCCGTCGGGGGAGTGCGGTCTGCGGTCAGGACCGGGCCGCGGGCTCCAGTGCCTCGTCGGCGGTGCCCGCCGCACGCGCCGCGACCTCGGGGTTGCGCGACTTGAGCACGGCCCAGCCGACGGCCAGGCAGACCGCCCAGCCGGCGCCCACGTACAGGGAGACGCGGCTGTCGGGGTCGATGGCGATCATCACGGTGACCAGCAGCAGGAAGGCCACGGCGATCCAGCTGCAGATGGTGCCGCCCGGCGCCGGGAAGGAGGAGGCGGGCAGCTTGCCCGCGTCCACCGCGCGGCGGTAGCGGATGTGGCTGACCAGGATCATCATCCAGGTCCAGATGCCGGCCGCCGTCGCCACCGAGGTGACGTACCCGAACGCCTTCTCCGGGACGACGTAGTTCAGGACGACGCCGATGCCCATGAGGGCGGTGGAGAGGGTGATGGCCACGGCCGGGGTCTTGGTGGAGCTCAGCTTGCCCAGCAGCTTGGGGGCCTCGGAGTTCGCGGCCAGGTCGCGCAGCATGCGGCCGGTGGAGTACATGCCGGAGTTGCAGGACGACAGGGCCGCGGTCAGCACCACGAAGTTGACGATCGCGGCGCCGGCCGGGATGCCGATCTTGGCGAAGGCCGCCACGAACGGGCTGACGCCCGGCTGGAACTCGGTCCACTTGACGACCATCAGGATCACGCTGAGCGCACCGACGTAGAAGACGATGATGCGCCAGGGCAGGGTGTTGATGGCCTTGGGGAGGGTCTTCTCCGGGTTCTCGGACTCGCCCGCCGTGACGCCGACGAGCTCGACGGCCAGGTAGGCGAACATGACGCCCTGGAGGGTCATCAGGCTGGAGCCGACGCCCTTGGGGAAGATGCCGTCGAAGGCCCAGAGGTTGGACACCGCGGCGGTGTCACCGGCCTGGCTGAAGCCGAAGGTGACCACGCCGATGCCGATCACGATCATGCCGATCAGGGCCGTGACCTTGACCATCGAGAACCAGAACTCGATCTCGCCGAAGATCTTCACCGAGATGAGGTTGGCGACGTACAGGACCACCAGGAAGACCAGGGCGGTCACCCACTGGGGGACGTCCGGGAACCAGAAGTGCACGTAGATGGCGGCGGCGGTCAGCTCGGCCATGCCGGTGACCACCCACATCAGCCAGTACGTCCAGCCCGTCACGAACCCGAAGAAGGGGCTCAGGAACTCGCGGGCGTACTCGGCGAAGGAACCCGAGACGGGGCGGTACAGGAGCAGCTCGCCGAGCGCTCGCATGATGAAGAAGACGATGACGCCGGCGAGGGCGTACATGAGGATGAGGCTGGGTCCGGCCTTGGCGATGTTCGCCCCGGCTCCCAGGAAGAGGCCGACGCCGATGGCGCCGCCGATGGCGATCATCTGGACCTGGCGGCTGCCGAGTCCGCGCTCGTAGCCTTCCTCGGGCGTGGTGCCCGTGGTGGCGTCGTCGTCGCCGTGGTGCTGTTCGACCTGCGTCGAGGTCATGCTCTGGTGCGCCTTTCCGCTCCATGCCGGTCCGCCGTCGTGCTCGGCCGCGGACCGGGTTCCGAACCCCCGGATGCTGATGGAGTTGCATGCCGGCGGTCGGCCGACTTCAGCGCCCCTGTCCGGACGTGGGTGGTCCGGCAGGCGGTCGAGAAGATGTACCACGGTGTCCGGCTCCGGACCGTGGCGAACATCACCGGCAAATCGGCCATTCGCCCGTGACCAGGTCCAAAGACCCTTGCGCAGTGATGTCATCGTTATCCGGATCTGAGCCTCCGCTGAGCGAACGCGGAATGACATCGAGGCAACGCGTGCCACCGCCGTCCCGTCCACCGGGGGCGCTGGTGACGCAGCGTGAACGAAGAGGCCCCTCCGCGGGCGCGGAGGGGCGGGAGAGGGCGCGGACGGTCACCCGGCGTCGCGGTCGTACGCCGCTTTCGACCAGCGGTAGCCGAGGACGGTGAGGCCGAGGCACCACAGCAGGGCGATCCACCCGTTGTTCCCGATCTCCGTGCCGAGCAGCAGCCCGCGCAGGGTCTCGATGGCCGGGGTGAAGGGCTGGTACTCGGCGACCGGCTGGAACCACCCCGGCATCGCGTGGACCGGGACGAACGCACTGGAGATCAGCGGCAGGAAGATCAGGGGCAGGGCGTTGTTGCTCGCCGCCTCGGCGTTGGGGCTGACCATGCCCATCCCGACCGCGATCCAGGTGAGGGCCAGGGCGAAGAGGGCGAGCAGCCCGAACGCCGCGAGCCATTCCAGGAACGTGGCGTCCGTCGAGCGGAAGCCGATGGCCACGCCGACGGCGCCGACGAGCACCACACTGGCGACCGCCTGGAGCACGCTGCCGGCGACGTGCCCGACCAGGACGGAACCGCGGTGGACGGCCATGGTGCGGAAGCGGGCGATGATGCCCTCGCTCATGTCGTTGGAGACGGACACCGCGGTGCCGATCGTGGTGCTGCCGATGGTCATCAGCAGCAGGCCGGGGACCAGGTACGCGACGTAGTCGGCGCGGTCGGCGCCGCCGCCCCCGATGCCCGCGCTCATCACGTCTCCGAAGACGTAGACGAAGAGCAGCAGCAGGACGACCGGGGTCAGCAGCAGGTTCAGGGTCAGGGACGGGTAGCGGCGGGCGTGCAGCAGGTTGCGCCGCAGCATCGTCGACGAGTCGCGCAGGGCGGGGGAGAGGGAGCTCATCGGGGGTCCTCCTCGGTCCGGGCCCCGCGGTCGGGGCCGCCGGTCAGGGCGAAGAACACGTCGTCCAGGTCGGGCGTGTGCACGGTCAGTTCGTCCGCCTCGACGCCGGCGGCATCCAGCCGGTCGAGTACGGAGCGCAGCTCGCGCTGGCTGCCGTCACCGGCGATCCGCAGCGACAGCGCCTCGTCGTCCCGCACGGCCCCGTCCAGCGCGGCGGCGGCCGCGCGGTACGCGCGCGGATCGGAGAACCGGAGCCGGACGTGCCCGCCGGGGACCATCCGTTTCAGCTCCTCGGGGGTGCCCTCGGCGACGATCCTGCCGCCGTCGAGCACCGCGACGCGGTCGGCGAGCTGGTCGGCCTCCTCCAGGTACTGGGTGGTGAGGAGGACGGTGGCCCCGCCGGCGACCAGCTCGCGGACGATCTGCCACAGGTCGTGGCGCGAGCGCGGGTCGAGCCCGGTGGTCGGCTCGTCGAGGAAGATGATCCGCGGGTCGCCGACCAGGGTCATGGCGATGTCCAGGCGGCGCTTCATGCCGCCGGAGTAGGTGGAGGCGGGCTTCTTCGCCGCCGCCGTCAGGCCGAACCGCTCCAGCAGCCCGGCGGCGACGCGCCTGCCCTCCCGCTTGGGCAGGTGGTGCAGGTCGGCCATCAGGAGCATGTTCTCCTCGCCGGTGATCAGCCCGTCGACGGCGGAGAACTGCCCGGTGACGCCGATGGCGGCGCGGACCCCGTCCGGGGCGGCGGCCACGTCGTGACCTGCCACGTGCGCCCGTCCGCCGTCGGCGGTGACGAGGGTGGAGAGGATCTTCACGGCGGTGGTCTTGCCGGCGCCGTTCGGCCCGAGCAGAGCGAACACGCACCCCGAGGGGACGTGCAGGTCGATCCCGTCGAGGACGGTCTTGTCGCCGTACGACTTGCGCAGGCCCACGGCGCGGACCGCGGCCGGCCGTTCCGTGATTGTTGTGGGCATGACAGAAGAAGGCATGGGGCCCTCCGTTCGAAGGCTGGGGCGGCTGGGGGGGGCGGGGTGCCGGGGCCAGGGCCGGTGGCGGCAGGTCAGGCCTTGGCGCGCAGGACGTCGATGTTGCCGTGCCGGGTGCGGGCGTGGATCCTGACCGTGTCCTCGGCCTCCTCCGGGGTGCCGGCCGCGGTGAGCGCGTTGCGGACCTGCCCGGAGCCCGAGTTGACGTCGAGCCAGGCGGCGGTGCCCTCGCGGACGCCGACCTCGATGGTCCCGTAGCCGGTCTCCAGGTGGACGGTGCCCCGCGCCACCTCGCCGACCCGCAGGGTGCCGTGGGCCGTGGTGGCGGTGACCGAGTCCTCGGCGCGCCGGACGTCGATGTCGCCGTGGGCGCCGCTCACCCGCAGTTCCCCGGTCGCCGCCCCGACGGTCGTGCTGCCGTGCGAGTTCTTGAGCACCGCGGGGCCGTCCACGAGGCCGACGCGCACGCTGCCGGAGCTGGTGGTGATCTCGGCCGGGCCCTGGACGCGGTCCACGGTGATCGAGCCGTGCGACGCGGTCAGCCGCAGGGGGCCGGTCGCGTCGAGCCGTACGTCGCCCGCCGAGGTCTTCACCCGGACCTCGCCGAGCCGGCCCTCGCCGAGCACCTGGGTCCAGGCGCCGGTGGTGTCGACGTCGGAGCCCGCGGGCAGTTCTACCGTCACGTCGACGGTGCCGGGGCGGCGCAGCGAGTTGCGCTGCTTCGGCGTCCTGACGGTGAGGACGCCGTTAGCGTACGAGACCTCGGTCTGCTCGGCGGCCCGCACGTCCCGGTCCTTCTCCGGGGTGCGGGGCCGCACCTCGACGACCGTGTCGCGGCGGTCCACCGCGGTGAAGCGGATGGAGCCGGCCTCGACGTGTGCCGTGACCGAGATCGGTTCGGGAGTGTCGAAAGAAGGCATGGCTGTCCCGTCCTCTTGGGTCTTGGGTCCCGTCCCCGCGGGTGGGACGTGGTGGTGGGTGTGGTGCGGGTGGTGGGGTGGCGTGGTGCGGGTGTGCGGGCCGGCTAGCGGACCCAGCCCGTGACGCTCTGGCCGATGGTCTGGATGCGCTCCGTCGGGCGCGGCCGGGTGCCGCCCTCGACCGCCGCCGACACCGCCCGGACCAGCCAGGCGTTGACCGACGTCCCCTCGCGACCCGCGGCCTCCTCGGCGCGGGCCTTGAGGTGGGCCGGGAGCCGCAGGTTGACGCGGGCGGTGCCGCCCTCGTCGCCCTCGGCCGGGGCCGGGGTGCCGGCCGGCGTGCCCGGCTCGGCGGCGGAGGCGCCGGCGGCGGCCGGCAGCGTCACCACGAAGTCGGGGTCCAGTCCGCGCAGCCGTACGTCGACCGAGCCGGGGGCGAGCTCGCGGGTGATCTCGTCCATCGCGGCGGAGAGCACGTTGAGCAGGGTCAGCCGGGTCGCCGACTCCAGGGGGGCGGTGAGTCTCTCGGCCAGCTCGCGGGCTTCGTCCCCGCCGGCGTCGGCGGCCACCGCCAGTTCGCGGCGGAGGGTGTCGATATACGGGGTCAGGTCCATGGCGTCATCATGGCACCACTATGGCGCCATGTGCAAGAGGTGGTGGCGTCGGGTGGTGTCGCGGTCGGGGTGAGCGGCACTGACCTGCGGAAACGTAAGAGGAAGGGGTGGGGTGGGGGAGGTCGGGGGCTCGGTCGCATCGTTCGGATGGCGCTGGATGGTGCCACGTGGTGCCATGTGATGCCACGTGGCGTCATGGGGCGCCAGGGGTCGGGCCGCCCGGGGGAAACCCGGTCGGTTCCGCGAGGGGTCCCGGGGGTGCGCCGGCCCCGCATATAGCGTCGGGCCCGGGGAAGGCGTAGGGGGCGGCTGACGGAAGGTGATGCCGGATGGTCTCCGGAACGGACGACAAGCGGTTCACCGTCGAGGTGCGGACGGTGGACGGGGCGGTACTCCTCACCCTCGGCGGTGAGCTGGACCACGACACGGCGGCGCCGCTGCGGGAGGCCCTCGATACAGCGGTCGTCCGGGGCGGTCGGCTGCTGGTGGACATGGCGGGACTGCGGTTCTGCGATTCGACCGGTCTCAACACCCTGCTCCACGCCCGTCTCGCCGCCCAGGAGGCGGGCGGCAGCCTGGAGCTGGCGGGGCTGAGCGGGCCGGTCGCCCGGATGTTCCGCATCACCGGCGCGGACGGGGTCTTCCCGGTCCACGCCGATGTCGCGCGGGCGCTGGGTCCGGACCCGGACCGCTGAACAATGGGGACCGCCCTCAGTGGAGGGCGTCCAGGGCCGCGATGATCTCGCGGGTGGAGCTGACCCGGCCGATGCGGGGGAAGATCTTGGCGAAGCTGTGGGCGTGCGAGTCGGCGTCCAGGTCGGCGGTGGCGTCCTCGGCGAAGACCAGGCCGTAGCTGTGCTCCCAGGCGGTGCGGGCGGTGGACTCCACGCCGATGCTGGTCGAGATGCCCGCCAGGACGATCCGGTGGATCCCGCGCCGGCGCAGCTGGAGGTCGAGCTCGGTGCCGGTGAAGGCGCCCCAGTGGCGCTTGGTGACGGTGACGTCCCCCAGGGCGGCGAGTTCGGCCGGGATCTCGGAGAAGGCGGCCGGCGGGGCCGTGGCCGGGCCGGGGCGGTCGACGTCGGTGGTGGGCAGGTCGCCGCCGTCGGGCGACCACGCGACGTTCACCAGGACGACCGGCAGCCTGTGCGCGCGGAAGGCCTCGGCGAGGGCGATGCCGTTGCGCAGGATCTCCTCGCCGGGCCGGGCGGTGGGGAGGGCGAGGATGCCCTGCTGGAGGTCGATGAGCACGAGCGCGGTGCCGGCGTCGAGGGCCGGTGCGGAGCCTGGAGAGGTCATGGGGACGACCGTAGGGCGGCGGGCGCGGCCGCGGGCCCGCGCGTCGGCCGTCCGGGCGTGTCGCCCTCCCCTAGGATGGGAACATGAGTGCGAATCAGGTGGGGGAGCGCCGGCCCGAGCCGACCCCGGAGCTGTCCGGGGCCGAGCTGCTGCGCTGGTACTGGACGCTGGAGGAGCTGACCGGGCTCGCCCGGCGGACGGGCGTCCCCGCCGGCGGGGGCAAGGCCGCCCTGACGGAGCGGCTCGCCGCCGCGCTGGACGGGCGCCCGCTCCCGGACCGGACCCCGGCGGCCCGGCGCGGCGGGCGGCAGCTGGAGGCGCCGGTCGACGGGGCCACCGTGATCCCCGACGGGCAGCGGTGCAGCCAGGTGCTCCGGGAGTTCTTCCGGCGGGAGATCGGGCCGGGCTTCCACTTCGACGCCTTCATGCGCGCGTACGTCGCCCAGGGCGCGGGCCGCACCCTCGACGAGGCCGTCGCCCACTGGCACGCCACCCGGCAGCGGGCCGCCGAACCCCAGGAGGTCGGCGCCCAGTTCGAGTTCAACCGGTTCCTGCGCGACTGGCACGCCCGCCACCCGGACGGCACCCGCGAGCAGGCCCTCGCCGCCTGGCGCGCACACCGGGCCCGCCCCCGCGGCTGACCCGGTACCGGACCGGTAAGGGCCTGGTACGGACCTGGTGCACCCCGAATCCGCTCAGACTTGACGAGATCACCAGAAACGATCTTCATATGGCGGCGGAACATACATACTGACGGACGTGACCGACGACACCGTTCTGATCGAGACCGACGGCTGTACGGGGCTGATCACCCTCAACCGTCCCCAGGCCCTCAACGCCCTCACCCACTCCATGGTGCTGCGGATCGGGGAGGCCCTGTCGGCCTGGGAGCACGATCCCGCCGTGAGCCAGGTCCTGCTGCGCGGCGCCGGGGAGCGCGGCCTGTGCGCGGGCGGCGACATCCGGGCCATCCACGCCGACGCGAAGGCCGGCACCACCGGCTCCCTCGACTTCTGGCGGGACGAGTACCGGCTCAACGCCCGCATCGCCCGCTACCCCAAGCCGTACGTGGCCCTGATGGACGGGATCGTGATGGGCGGCGGCGTCGGGCTCTCCGCCCATGGCGGCGTCCGCATCGTCACCGAGCGCTCCAGGGTCGCCATGCCCGAGACCGGCATCGGCTTCGTCCCCGACGTCGGCGGCACCTACCTGCTCTCCCGCGCCCCCGGCGAACTCGGCACCCACCTGGCCCTCACCGGCACCGCCGTCGGGGCCGGCGACGCCCTGCTGTGCGGACTCGCCGACCACTACCTGCCCTCCGACTGGCTGGAGGAGTTCACCCGCGAGCTCGCCCTCGGGCCCGTCGCCGAGGTGCTGCCCAAGTTCCACGGCGCCACCGCCCCCGAGGCCCCGCTCGCCGCCGAACGGGAGTGGATCGACCACTGCTACGCCGCCGACACCGTGGAGGAGATCCACCAGCGGCTCCTGGGGTCGGGCCTCGCGGCCGCGCGGGAGACCTCGCAGCTCCTGCACGCCAAGTCGCCGACCTCCCTCAAGGTCACCCTCGCCGCACTGCGCCGCGCCCGCGGACTGGACTCGCTGGAACGGGTGCTGGAGCAGGAGTACCGGGTCTCCGCGGCCGCGCTGTCCACGCCCGACCTGGTGGAGGGGATCCGGGCCCAGGTGATCGACAAGGACCGCCGTCCGCGCTGGTCCCCGGCCGCCCTCTTCCAGGTCCGCCCGGCCTCGGTGGACCGGCACTTCGCCCCGCTGGGCGAGGGCCGCGAGCTGACCTTCCCGCAGCCCGGCGCCGCCCGCGACTGATCCGGGTCGCCGGGCGCCCCGGGCCGCTCCCCGCGGTCCGGGACACCCGGCCTCCCGCGTCAGTCCCGGGCGAGCCGGACCGCGAGGCCGTCGAGCACCCGCTGGAGCCCGTAGTCGAAGTTCTCGTCCCGCAGCCGCGCCGGGTCCTGGCCGTGCCGGGAGTAGGCGTGGTCCTTGACCACGGGGTGGTCCTCCAGCGCCGCCTCGGCGGCGGGCAGCAGCGACTCCAGCCACTCCGCCTCGCTCTTGCCGCTGCGGGCGAGGAGGGAGAGGTAGGAGGCCTCGCTGGTCGTGGCGCCGATGACGTACGAGATGACGGCCTTCACCGCGAGGTCCGCCTCGCCGGCGGGGAAGCCCGCCGCCACGGACAGTCCCAGCAGCCGGTCCGACATCCGGATCAGGTTCGGTCCCAGGTACGCCAGCCCGACCTGGCCCAGGACCGACGCCACCCAGGGGTGGCGCAGCACCATCGCGCGCAGGCCGTGACCGCACTGCCCCAGGGCCTCGCGCCATTCGTCCGGACGGCCGGGCGCGGGGAGTTCCAGTTCGCCGTAGACCTCGTCGACGACCAGCTCGATCAGCTCGTCCTTGTTGGCCACGTGCCGGTAGAGGGAGGTCGCGGCGGTTCCCATCTCCGCGCCGAGCTTGCGCATGCTGAGTGCCTCGATGCCCTCGGCATCCAGGAGCCGCACCGCGGCCGCGACGATCTGCTCCCGGCTGAGCGCGGGCTGCTCCTTCTGTCGCCGCGGCCGGGTCCAGACGGAGGGCGGCGGCGCGAACGTCTGCTGCTCTGAAGAGGACATGTCCCCACCCTAGCCCGTTGCGAACAGCGTACGCGTGAGGCGTGCTCCCCTCCGCGGATGCGTCCGGGGAGCGACTCCGGCGCACCCCGCAACGCCCCCGCGACGGCCCTGTTCCGGCGCCCGGAGCGGGCTCAGCGGTAGCCGGTGGTGTCCGCCGGGCGGCCCGGGTCCTGGACCTCCACCATGTACCGCCAGGCGTCCGGCCGGCTCCCGTCGAGGTCCGTGAACCCGTAGACCCGTGCGAGCTGCCCGCTGGAGAGCGACTGCCCGTTCCAGCGGGACACCTCCGGGTCGGCGGCCAGCGCCGCCACCGCGCGTCCCACGTACGAGGGGGTCTCGGAGATCGCGAAGTGCGGGACCTTCTCCAGCGCGTCCCGCCAGTCGTCCTCCGTCACCCCGAACGCCTCCAGCATGATCTCCGAACGCATCCAGCCCGGCGTCAGCGCCACCGCCGTCGCCCCGCGCGGCCCCAGCTCGTGCCCGAGGGAGAACGCCATCCGCAGCACCGCCGACTTGGCCAGGTCGTAGAAGAACGAGTTCCGGTAGCGGGTCGCGTTGTAGTCGGCCGTCCCGTCCGTCATCTCCACCACCAGGCCGCCCGGCCGGCGCAGCAGCAGCGGCAGCGCGAAATGGCTCGTCACCGCGTGCGTGTCGATCGCCAGCCGGAGCAGCCGCAGCCCCCGGTCCAGGTCGTGCTCCCAGACCGGGCTCTCCCACTCGAAGAGGTGCTCCCCGCCCCAGATGTCGTTCACCAGCACGTCGAGGCGGCCCTGTTCGGCGTCGATCCGCCCGACCAGCGCCTCCACCTGCGCCGGCTCCAGATGGTCCGCGACCACCGCGACGCCCCGGCCGCCGGCCGCCGTGACCAGCTCGGCCGTCTCCTCGATCGTCTCGGGGCGGTCGTACTCGGAACGCCGCCCGGCGGTACTGCGCCCCGACGCGTAGACCGTCGCGCCCCGCGTCCCCAGCTGGACCGCGATCGCGCGGCCCGCGCCCCTGGTCGCCCCGGCCACCAGGGCCACCCTGCCTTCGAGGTCCCGCTCTTCCTTCGGCATGCCCCGACCCTATGCGGGGGACGCGGACCGGGGGAGCCGAACGCGGGACGCGGCCTCAGATCCGCACCAGGGCCCCGCGATCGAGGCCGGGATGCGGGACGGGGGCGGGGCCCGGGGCGGCGCGCGGGGCGGCGCATCCCCTCACCATGCCCGGTTCCGGCCGGTTACGCGTGGACGTCCACGGTGACGGAGTGCCAGCCCGTCGCCCCGTCCGGCAGGGTGCCCGTACGCCGCTCCGGCTGCACCCCGCCCCGGCCGTCGGTCGCCCGGACCTCCAGGGTGTGCCGCCCGGGCGTCGCCTCCCACGGCCACACCCACTGCCGCCAGGTGTCCACCCCGTCCGCCGCCCCGAGCCGGGCCTCCCGCCAGGGCCCGCCGTCGGCCCGCACCTCCACCCGGGCGATCCCCCGGTGCTGCGCCCAGGCCACCCCGGCCACCGCCACCGGGCCGGCCGGGGGACGGGAGAAGGGGCGCGGGGTGTCGATCCGCGACTGCGTCTTGACCGGCGCCTCCCGCGCCCACGAGCGGCGCACCCAGTACGCGTCGTACGCGTCGAAGGTGGTCAGCCGCAGCTCGCGCAGCCACTTGCAGGCGGAGACGTACCCGTAGAGGCCCGGGACGACCATCCGTACGGGGAAGCCGTGCGCGAACGGGAGCGGCGCCCCGTTCATCCCGACCGCCAGCAGTGCCTCCCGGCCGTCCATCACGGCTTCGACGGGGGTGCCGATCGTCATCCCGTCCACCGAACGGGCCACCAGCTGGTCGGCGGGCCCGCCCCGCGACGGTGGCCGGACCCCGGCCTCGCGCAGCAGGTCCGCGAGGCGTACGCCGAGCCAGCGGGCGTTGCCGACGTAGGGGCCGCCGACCTCGTTGGAGACGCAGCACAGGGTGATGTCGTGCTCGAGGAGCGGCCGGGCGAGCAGCTCCGGCAGGGTCAGGGTCAAGGGCCTGGTGACGCCCTCCCCGCGGATGTCGAGCCGCCAGGCGTCCGCGTCGACCCGGGGCACCACCAGGGCGGTGTCCACGCGGTAGAAGTCCCGGGCGGGGGTGAGGAACGGGCCCAGGCCCGGCACGCGCAGGTCCGCTCCGGCGGGCACGGGCGGCGCGGGGACGGCGGGGGCCGGCAGGACCAGGTCGGCCCGGGAGGCGGTGGCCCCCGCCGCGCCGTGGGCGCCGAGCCGCCGGCCCGCGTACCCGGCCGCCGCGGAGGCGGCCACGGTGGCCGCGAGCAGCCGGCCGAAGGTGCGCCGGTCCAGCGGCCGGGCGCCGCCGGAGCGGCCCGTGGCCGGACCGGGCCGTCGCAGGGCCGCCGCCAGCACGTACAGCACCCCGGCGGCGACGGCCCCGCCCGCCAGGGAGGGCAGCGCGTCCCGCCAGTCCGCGCCCGGCCGGCCCAGCGCGGCCACCGCCCCGAGGAGTCCGGTGGCGGCGGCCAGGGCGCAGCCCGCGCGGGGCCGGCGCAGCGCGAGGATCCCGGCCGCCGCGGCGAGCGCGGCCAGCAGGACCACCGTTCCCAGGGTCAGCACCAGCTTGTCGGAGGTGCCGAAGGACCGTACGGCCCACTCCTTGACGGCGGCCGGAGTACGGTCCACCACGGCCCCGCCGACGGCCGTGAGCGGGGCCGCCTCGGGGCGCGTGAACGCCGCCGCGAGTTCCGCGACGGCCAGCCCGGCGAACGCCGCGGCGAGCCCGGCGACGGCACCCGCCGGGCGCCCGCCCCGGTCCTGCCCCACACGGTCCATCCGGAGCCACCTCCGCCCTGCCCTGCCACGGTAGCTCCGGATCCCTCACGGGCGCCCCGCGCCCGGCGGCTGCGCCCGCGCCGCCTCGCAGCCGCAGCCGCCGCCGGCGGTGCGCCCCTCGGGGGCGGGGCCGGCCGGGCGGCGTTTGCGCAGCTCCACGACCCCGTCGGTGATGCCGGCGGCGGGCGCGGGGGGCTGGGTGCGCTCGTGCGCGGTCTCGGACATGTCGGTGCACTCCTGTCGCCTCGTGGCCCGCATCGGGAAGGGGCGGCCGCCGAATCGTTCCGGCGGCCACCCCTCCGGTCCGGGCCAGTGAACCCGGCACCCCTGCCGGGCGGGGTCCGCCCGGCGCCGATTCCCCCGGAAGTGTGAGGGCGCCGGGCGGCTCCCCGCCGGAGTACCCCTGGACCGGGTCCCCGCCGGAGCCCCCTAGACGGGGAGTGACCAGGCCTGGTCGGGCTGGTGGTCGCCGCAGGCCGCCAGCCGCAGCCGCTCGGCCGGGGCGTCGGGGGTCGCGGGCGCGGCCGGGGCGGTCAGGCACTGCCCGCTCGTCTCCTCGACCAGGGCCCCGTCGCGCCGGTGGCTCCAGCTCTGGCCCGCCTGCCGGCCCGGGGCGCAGTCCGCCAGCTCCACCGGGCCGCCCGCGCGGGCCGTCAGGCACTCGCCGGCCAGCCGGAGCCGCCCGCCGCCGCCCAGGGTCCAGCGCTGGTCGGCGCCGGCGGTGCAGGTGCCCAGGACCACCGAGCCGGCCCCGCTGGTGCTGGCCCCGTCGGCGCACTTGGCGCCGAGCCCGTTGATCTGCCCGGTGGGCACCGCCCCGGCGCAGCCGTGCGGGGTGAGCCGCCACACGGCGGTGTCGTGCGCGCCGAGCCGCCCGGTCAGCGCGTCGGCCACCTCCGTGCGCCGCCCGGTCCACAGGTCCTCGGCGTCCACCACGCACGCGGCGGGCAGCCCGACGTCCGCCAGCGGTACGGAGACGTCGCGGGCGCTGCCGGAGCGGTTGAGCACCGCCACCGCCCGGTCCCCGTTCGCCAGGGGCCGGGCCAGCACCTCGAAGGTCGCGTTGGAGGAGACCACGGCGCCCTGACGGCCCATCGGGTCCTGGTCCAGCCCGATCATCCGGGTGTTGCCCAGCGCGGCCAGCCCGCCCGGGGTGAGCGCGGACACGTCGGAGGACAGGATGAACGGGGCCGCCATCATCGCCCACAGCCCGACCTGGCTGCGGCTCTCCGCGTCGGTGAGGCCGGGGGCGCCGGCGATCAGGAAGTCGGGGTCGTTCCAGTTGCCGGGGGCCGCGTACCGGCCGAGCCAGCGGTTGTAGCCGTAGTTGCCGAGGACCGAGCTCCAGCGGGAGGTGGCGGGGGCGCCCGGGGCGTAGACCTTGATGTCCCGGCCCTCGCGCCACAACTGGCCCGTCTCGCCGACCCAGTCGAGGACCTTGTGCCAGTCGGAGCCGCCCCATTCGCCCTGCTGGAAGTAGGCGGGCGCGGAGGCGGACAGCACCATCGGGCGGCCGCTGTCGCGCAGCGCCCGGGCGACGGAGTTGTAGGCGTCCCGGTAGGCCTGCTCCTTCGTCTTCCCGGGCGGCACCCACAGGTTGCAGCCGTCCATCTTGACGTAGTCCACCTTCCACGAGGCGAACTGCCGTGCGTCGCGGGCGTAGTGGTCCGGGCCGCCGCCGTCGGGGGAGCCGCTGCCCGGGTAGCGCTCGCAGGTGAGGGAGCCGGCGTCCTCGTAGATGCCGAACTTCAGTCCCTTGGCGTGCAGGTACTCGCCGAGCCAGGCCATGCCGTGCGGGAACTTCGCGGTGTCGGTGACCAGGTTCCCCTGCGCGTCGCGCTCCTTGAGCATCCAGCAGTCGTCCACGGTCACCGTGTCGTAGCCCTTGGCGGCGAGACCGCTGGAGACCAGGGCGTCGGCGTTGGCGACCACCTTGGCCTCGTCGATGTCGCACATGTAGTGGGCCCAGTTGTTCCACCCCATGGGCGGGGTGAGGGCGAGCGGGGTGTCCCAGGTCGCCGTCGGTTCGGCCGCCGCCGGGGCGGGGACGAGCGCGAGGGCGAGCAGGGCGGCCGCGGTGAGGCAGGGGAGCGAGGCGCGCGGGCGAGGCGGCACGGGGTCTCCTTGGCGTGGGGGAGTACCGACGGGAATGCGTGCCTCAGTGCAGCGGTGCGACTACCCGCTGTCAACATAAGTCGGTGGATATGTCTCAATGACCAGCAATATGGCCGCAGTCGATGTCACACGTCCGTGGCGGGCCGGTTGGGGTGCCGCCGTATGTTACGTCGGCTGATACGGTGTATCTCATGCCGAGGAGATCACCCGCCCTGGACCGGGCCACCCCCGAGGTCATCGCCGTCGCCGCACTGCGCATCCTCGACGAGGAAGGGCCCGGCGCCCTCAGCTTCCGCGCCCTCGCCGAACGGCTCGACGTCTCCCACGCCACCGTCCAGCGCCGCTGCACCGACCTCGCCGGACTGCTGGACCTGTGCACCGACCACCTCGCCGGACAACTCCCCGAAGTCCCCGCGGGCACCGGCTGGGACGAGGCCTGCGCACAGCGCTTCGGCGCCCTCTACCGGCTGCTCACCGCCCACCCCGGACTGCTCGCCCTGCGCGGCGGCCGCCCCTGGCTCGGCCGGCAGCTGCTGGCCCGTCTCGTCGAACCTGCCCTCGCGGACGGCATCGCCGCCGGCCTGACCCCGGCGGCGGCCATGACCGCCTACCGGCGGATGTACCTGCTCACCCTGGGCAGCGCCGCCTTCGTCGACCACCGCGACCCGGCCGGGGTCACCGCCGCCTCCCGGGCCGCCATCGCCGCCCTGGACCCGGCCGCGTTCCCCGCCCTGACCGGCGCGCTGGCCGACGTACTGCCCCCGCTGACCGACCACGAGGTGTACTACGGCGCCCTGCGCCAGCTCATCGAGGCCGCCCGGCCCGTCCCCGGACCGGCCGCACCCTGACCGGCCGCACCCGGACCGGCCGCACCCGGACCGGCCGCACCCGGACCGGCCGCACCCTGAGACCGGGACAGCCCTGAGACCGAGAAAGGCAGACCGACCATGGAACAGCAGCTCGACTACGCCGCCGTCCGCGCCGCCGCCGCCCGCACCGCGGGCGCCGTCCGGCCCGCCGCGGTCGTCCCCGCCTCCGAAGGCGTCTGGTACGCCCTGGAGTACCTCCAGCACACCGGCTCCTTCAAGGCCCGCGGCGCCCACAACTTCCTCGCCGCGCACCGCGACGCCGGGCTCCTCCCGGCCGCCGGGGTCACCATCGCGTCCGGCGGCAACGCCGGGCTGGCCTGCGCCTGGGCGGCCCGCGCACACGGCGTCCCCGCCACCGTCTTCCTCCCCGGCAACGCCCCGCGCGTCAAGGTGGAGCGGCTGCGCGGCTACGGGGCCGACGTACGGCTCGTCGGCGACCGGTACGACCAGGCCCTCGCCGCCTGCCGGGAGTTCGCCGCCGGGAGCGGAGCCCTGAGCAGCCACGCCTACGACCACCCGCTCGTCGCCGCCGGCGCGGGCACCCTGCTCGACGAGGTGCGGGCCGCGCTGCCCGGCCTGGACACCGTCGTCGTCGCGGTCGGCGGGGGCGGGCTGTTCGCCGGCGTCGCCACCGCCGCCCGCGAGCACGGCGTACGCGTCGTCGCGGCCGAGCCCGAACACTGCCGGGCCCTGAACGCCGCCCTGGAGGCGGGCGAACCCGTCGACGTCCCGGTCGACTCCGTCGCCGCCGACTCCCTCGGCGCCACCCGCGTCTCGGCCGACGCCCTCGCCGCGGCCCGGCACGCGAACGCCGTGTCGGTACTCGTCCCCGACGAGGCGATCGGCGCCGCCCGCCGGGCCCTCTGGGACGAACACCGGATCGTCGTCGAGGCCGGCGCCGCCACCGCGCTCGCGGCCCTGCGCACCGCACCGCGGCCGCTGGGCGGACGGGTCGCCGTCGTCCTGTGCGGGGCCAACACCGACCCCGGGGACCTCTGAACGCAGCGACGATGGTCGCCCCGGCCCGCGACTTTGGAGTACGGCGCACCCGCCCGGCCCCTTGCGAGGCTCTGACACACCGGTGCGGACCGCACCGGAACGTCGAGGGCACGGAGGAACGGGGCCATGGCTCAGCGCAAGGGTTGTCTCATCGGGTGCGGGATCGCGCTGGTGCTGGGGGTGGGGCTCCTCGTGGCGCTGTTCTTCGGGGCGGCCAAGGTCCTGGAGGTGGCCGACAAGACCCTGCTCGACCCGAAGGTCTACGAGGCGGTCAAGGTCGGCGACGCCGAGGGCGAGGTCCGCGCGAAGCTCCCCTCGGGCGACAGCTTCGTCAAGGACGCCCTCAAGGACGGCGGCCCCGCCGAGCCCGCGGGCAGCGTCTGCGCCTGGTACCTCTCCGCCGCCGACGGCCAGACCGAGGACGTGCTCCGGTTCTGCTTCAAGGACGGCAAGCTCGCGGAGAAGGCCCAGTACCGGATGAAGTAGCACCGGGACCGGGCCCCACCGCTCCGGCCTACCTCCGGCCGTCCAGCCGGGCCGCCGAGCGCGACAGCCCGTCCGCGGCCGTGGCGCACCGCCGGGCCAGCTCCTCGACCCGGGCCCGGAAGGCGTCGGCCTGCGGGCCCCTCCAGTCCAGGCCGTCACAGGCCCCGCGCAGCCGGTCCGCCCGCTCCCGCAGGGCGGCGGCGTGACTGCGCAGGCCTTCGGCGGGGTGTCCGCTCACGACCGCTCCTTCCAGGGGGCGAAGGCGTTGTCCACCCCGGACAGCGCCGGGGCCAGTTCGGGGTGGTGCCGCAGCAGCACCGTCACCATCGAGTTCCGGTCGATCCAGCGCAGGCCCTCGGCCGTGTACACCTCCGGCCGGTAGTCCGTGGTGAAGAACCGGTCGCTCTTGATGCGGCGGGTGGCCATCAGCGCGAACACCCGGAACAGGGTGTCGCTGAACCCGAAGCCCGCCGGCCGCGGCTCGGCCAGGTTCCCGACCAGCGTGTCGACCCGGTCGAGCCGGCCGTCGTAGAGCTCCCGCAGCAGCGGGGTGTCGCCCGGGTGCCCGCCGGTGAGCTCCTCGAAGGAGGTGACGGGCCGCTTGCGCAGCATCTTCCGCTGGGCGTTGTAGCGGGGGATGCCCCGCTCGCGGTCGCGCAGCACGTCCACCGTCCCGAGGTCGACGTGCTCGCCCGACAGCCGCTTCAGGTTGCGCAGCGCGTCCGGGTGGTTGTGCAGCACCAGCGCCCCCGGGTTCGAGACGCCGAAGGTGTAGAACAGGTCGCTCATCCCGTACGCGTCGACCGCGGTGCGCGTGGCCGCGCCCTGCATGCCGTCGAAGCCCACGACCTCCCGCCGCACCCCGCGCCGGTGGTCGCGGACGGTGATCTCGTCGGGGATCAGCGGGTGCAGCCGGTACGCCGAGACGAACTCCTCCGTCATGGAGAACGGCGCGGCGTGGTGGTCGGTGCCCGATCCCCGGGAGCCGCTGAGCACCTCGCCGCCGACCCGGCCGAAGGTCTTGGTGACCCAGCGGGGCAGCAGCCCGTACCAGTTGGCGCGCATCGCCTGGTGCACCACCGGGTGGTCGAGGATCCCCGGGGTCCACTCCACGGTGTGGATCTTCGCCATCAGGGCGGTGTTGACCAGCCGCGCCGTGTGGAAGATCCGCTCGTCGTCCCAGGTGGGGTGGTGCGAACGGACCAGGTCGCAGATGGCGTTGTGCTCCTTGGCGAAGAGCGTGTGCAGCAGCGACAGGCCGGTCCAGTAGTCGCTGTTCATGCCCGTGGCGTCGAGGCAGTCCATCCCGGGCCGCGGATCGGCGGGCAGCCGCCCGCCGTCGACGATCAGCCGACCGTCCTCCCCGGTGCGCAGCGAGCGGCAGCGGGCCTCGTCCGACCCGTAGACCTGCGAGCCGTCCCACCAGTGGCTGACGGTGTTCTCGTACGTGGGCGGGACGTCCGGGGTGGTGTGCGCCACCGGGTCGGGGCGGGTGCGGTTCACCCGCATCGGGCAGCCGCCGCCCTGTTCCGCCCAGTCGTCGTCGGCGGCGAGCGGGATGCTGAACGGCTCGGCCTCCTCGTTGTCCCCGTGGTTGGCCCAGCCGTGGTTCTGGAACTGGATCCACGCGGCGGCCAGCAGGTTCAGGGTGGGTGCGGGGGTGAAGCCGCGCCGGGCCAGCAGCTGCCGGCTGACCTCGCGGGGACTGGGCGTCATCAGCGCCTCGTCCTCGTCCGGATAGGCCAGGTGCAGCGGGGTGTTGCGGTCCAGCCGGGTGCCCGTCCGTCCCATGTCCTCGTCGAACGGGTCGTAGCCCGAGCCGTCGTACGAGCGGTACGGCGCGAGGTCCTTCGTGGGCCTGCGGTCCCGCTCGCCGCCCGCGCCGAACGTGTCGTGCAGGTTGTGGCGGCGCAGGTCCTCGCGGATCACGGCCAGGTTCAGCAGGCCCAGCGGGGCGGGCAGTTCGTACCACTCGCGGGTGCGGTTGACCCGGGCGAAGGCCGCCGACTCCAGCCGCTCCAGCAGTCCCGGCGGGCCGTACGGCCGCGGCGGCGCGGGCGGCGGCCGGTGCCCGAGGGAGGTCTGGGCCGGCATCGACGGCGTGGCCGGCGCCGTGTCCGTCGGGGGAGTGTGCGCTTCGGTGTCGGTCATGCGGGGTCCTCAGCGGTCGTGGAGGGTGAAGAGGTGCGTGCCGGTGACCCGGCCGCGGAAGGCGGCGAGCTCGGAGTCGACGTGCGAGCGCGCGTGCGGGACGTCGTGTTCGAGGTTGTGCGCGTACCGCTCGGCGGCATGGCACAGCGGGAAGGCGTGGGTGTCGTCCGTCCAGGTGAACTCGGTGAACTCCTTGGGGAGTTCGTACGGGGACACCGAGGACCGGCCCTCCAGGCTCGGCACGATGTCGTGCTCGTTGACGAGCGAGACCACCCGGGTCCGTGGATCGGCGGCCCGCTTCTGGTCGATCGGCGAACCGATCGCGATCACGTGCGTCACCGTGTACAGCGCGTTGAAGTCCCGGCTCGCCGCCAGGTTCATCGCGGTGATCCCGCCCTGGCTGTGGCCGACCAGCGCGACCTGCGAGCCGGAGGGCACGAGCCGGCGCAGCGCCCTGACCACCGCACGGGTGTAGGTGGTGTCGATGGAACCCACCGCGTCGATGCCGCCCAGCAGGTCCTGCGGGCTCTCCTGGTCGAAAGCCGGCCCCATGCCCGCCAGTTGGACGACGAACCGCTGCTCCCCGTCCGGCCCGGCGACCCGCTGGACGAGCAGCAGCCCCTTGGTGCCGATCCGGCCGATGTTGCGGACGTAGCCGACGATCGTGCCCGAGGTGTCGATGCTGTCCAGCAGCGCTGCCGAGGGGGTGTGCGGTTCGGCGCGCCCCTTCCCCCGGTTGAGGAACGCCCACACCGAGGTGCTGATCCCGACGAAGTAGTCGGAGGTCAGCGGCCGGCCGGTGGCGATCTGCCAGCCGGCGGTGTCGTTGAAGGGGTTCTCGTCGGTCAGCGCGTTCCAGGCCATGATGTCGGTGAAGGACGGCGCCAGCAGCGCGAGGGCGTACTCCGCGCCCTTCTCCGTCAGCAGGCCCTTGAACAGCCGCACCGCCTCGGCCTGGCGGTCCTCGTCGATGGCGCGCAGCACCCGCGAGGTGGTCGGGTTGTCGAGCAGCTCCGGGTGGCGCACGGCCGCCGCCCGGATCCTGGCCTTGAGGCCGGTGACGGCGAGGCTGACCGCCAGGCTCTCCCGGCTGGTGAGCACCCCGGCCAGCCACAGCGCCCCGGCGAGCGGGGCGCCGCCCTGCGGGGCCCAGCCCAGGCCCTTGCGGTCCAGCAGGGTCCGCAGCAGCTCGCGCTGCGCGGCACGGTCCCGGCGCGGCCCGGCCGCCGCCAGCGGCAGCCGGGGGCCGAGGGCGACGCGGGAGGCGAAGCGAGCCGCGTCGCGGACCGCGTCGGCCGCCTCGGCGAGCTCGCGGCAGACGTGGTGCAGGGAGGCGATGTCCGGCTGGGTGACGGACGCTTCGGCTTCGGTCATGGCAGGTCCTCCTACAGCCGGCCGAGGCGCAGCCGGATGCCGGCCGTGTCGAGGATCCCCGGCAGCGGACGCCCCGGGTCGAGCACCGGACGGGCCCCGGTGAGGCGGTGGCCGCGGAGCACCTCGGCGCAGACCAGGGAGGTGAGCAGCAGGGCGACGTACTCGCCCGGGCAGCGGGCGCCGCCGTGGCTGAACGGGGCCACCCGGGTGTCCCGGTGCACGTCCGGGGCCAGCCAGCGGCCCGGCGCGAACAGGTTCCCGCCGTCGACCTGCTCCGGGTCACGCTGGTGGAACCCCATCGGCACCAGCACGTTCGTGCCGGCCGGGTGGCGCACCCCGCCCCACTCGGTCTCGGCACGGGTGACCCGTACGAGGTCCGGGACGATCGGGTACAGCCGCACCGACTCCTCCAGGCAGGCCCGCAGCCTCGGCAGCCCGGGGACGCGGCCGGCGGCCTCGGCGTGCGCCGCGTCCTGCTCGGCCGGGTGGTGGGCGAGCAGCAGCAGGGTGCGGGCGACGACGGGCGCGGCCAGGTCGATGCCCAGCAGCCAGTGGTGGGTCTGGCCCAGCGGGTCGGTGCCCTCCGGCGAGGGCTCGGCGAGGGCGCGGGCGGCCAGGGTGTGCGCGGGCGCGTCGGCCGCGTACCGGGTGATCCGGGCCTCGATCCGGGCGTACAGCGCCTTGGCGGCCTCCGGGTTGCTGCGGCCCATCCAGTTGGCCCGGCCGCGCAGGGCGGCCAGCCAGTCGGACAGCTGCTGGTCGTCGGCGGCCCGGTCGCCGAGCACCACCCGCCGGGAGATCCGGGTCATGGTCTTCCACAGCAGCGGGAAGTCGACGACCGTGCGGGAGGCGAGCCGCCGGCACTCCTCCTCGACGACGGCCTGGAACTCCGTGCAGGAGGGGTGCACCGGCCGGTCGGCGGCCAGGGCGTGGTCGTTGACCCGGCGCCGGTCCTCGCGCACCGGGCCGTGCGAGCAGATCACCCCGGTGGGTTCGAAGACGGAGAGGCTGGCGTACTTGTCGTCGGCGTCCATGGCCAGGTCCGAGACCGGCTCCTCGAAGAACCGCCGGATGTCGGCCTGGTCGAACAGGACGAGCATCTCCCCGGAGAGCGCGCGCACCATCACGGGCGCGCCCCGGTGCCGGGCCCGCATCGCGCGCAGCGTGGCGTTCGACCAGGCGGGCTGGTTGACGCGGGAGTACAGCGCCATGACCGGGAAGCGGGGGTTGGCGACGCCGCGCACGAAGACCGGCAGGGTGTGGGTGGCGACGAAGCGCACGGTCTCCGCCAGGCCCGCGCGGACGGGGGGCAGCGCGGGGGCCCCGCCCCGCCCGGTGTCCAGGGTGTCGGTGGACTGGGTCATGCCGTGACCACCTTGCCGGGGTTGAGGAGGTTCTTGGGGTCGAAGAGCCGCTTGAGGCCGCGCTGGAGCTCCAGCGAGACGGGCCCCAGCTCGCGCTCCAGCCACTCCCGCTTCAGGGTGCCGATGCCGTGCTCGCCGGTGGTGGTGCCGCCCAGTTCGAGGCCGGCGGCCATGATGGCGTCGTACGCCTCCCGGGCGCGGCGGAACTCGTCCGCGTCGGACTCGTCGAAGACGACCGTGGGGTGCAGGTTGCCGTCCCCGGCGTGGCCGAGGGTGAAGATCTTCAGGTCGTACCGGCGGGCGATCTCCTCGATCTGCCCGATCAGCGTGGGCAGCGCGGTCCGCGGCACGGCGACGTCCTCGATGAAGGCGGTGAGCCCGCCGCCCCGGGAGGCCATGTACGCGGCGAGGGCCGGGCTGACCAGCCTGCGCGCCTCGATGATCTCGTACGCCTCCTCGCTGGTCGCCGATGTGGCGATGTGCTCGGCGCCGGCCTCCTTGCAGAGGATCTCCATGGCCGACAGCTCCGAGGAGGGGTCGGCGGAGTCGCTCTCGACGATCAGCGTGGCGGCGCTGCCGGGCCGCAGCAGCGGGTGGGTGCCGAGGTCCACGATCGCCTGCGTCGTGGCCCGGTCGAGGAGTTCGAGCGCCGACGGGGTGTGCCCGGCGGCGGTGATCGCGGCGACGGCCTCCCCGGCGGCGGTGAGGGCCGGGAACTGGGCCAGCAGCGACAGGGCCGGTGGACGGGCGGGCCGCAGCGCCAGGGTGGCGCCGACGACCAACGCCAGGGTGCCTTCCGAGCCGACGACGAGCCGCGTCAGGTCGTAACCGGCCACGCCCTTGGCGGTGTCCCGGCCGGTGCGCAGCCGCCGCCCGTCCGGCAGCACGAGGTCCAGCCCGAGGACGTAGTCGGCGGTCACCCCGTACTTCACGCAGCAGATGCCGCCCGCGCCGGTGGCGATGTTCCCGCCGATGGTGCAGTGGTCCCGGGAGGCCGGGTCCGGGGGGTACGCCAGCCCGTGTGCGGCCACGGCTTCCGAGAGGCGCCGGGTGGTGACCCCGGGCTCGCAGCGCACCAGGCGGTTGGCGGGGTCGACGGACAGGATCCGGTCCATCGCGGCGGTGGACAGCACCACGCAGCCGTCGACGGCGTTGGCGGCGCCGGCCAGGCCGGTGCGGGCGCCCTGCGGGACGACGGGGACGTCCAGTGCGTAGGCGGTGCGCATGACGTGCTCGACCTGCTCTGCCGTGCGGGGCACGGCGACCACGGCGGGGGTGCCGGACTCGGAGAAGGGCGCGGAGTCCCGGGCGTGGGCGGCGAGGTCCGCCGGGTCGGTGAGCAGGGCCTGCGCGGGCAGCGCGGAGCGGAGCCGTTCGAGGAGCAGGGAGGTGGTGTCGCTGGTGGGGGGCATGCCGGCCTTCCGGGGCGGGGGAGCGCTACAGGGTGGGGAGCTCGGTGGTGACCGGTACGTCGATCAGCACCGGGCCGTCCTGCTGGAGAGCCGACTCCCGCACGAGCTTGACCAGTTCGCCGAAGCCGGTCGCCTGGTGGGCGCGGACCCCGTAGCCGGTGGCGACGGCCGCGATGTCCAGGCCGGGGATGTCGAGCCCGGGGGCGCCCTGGGCGCGCTCCACCTCGGCGAACCACTGGAGGATCGCGTAGCGCTGGTTGCTCAGGACGACGAAGGTGACCGGGACCTTGTACGCGGCCGCGGTCCACAGCGCCTGCACGGCGTAGTGGGTGGAGCCGTCGCCGATGACGCAGACCACGGGCCGGCCGGGGGCGCCGAGCTGGGCGCCCACGGCCGCGGCGAGGCCGAAGCCGAGACCGCCGCCCGCGGTGAAGAGGAAGGAGCCGGGGGTGTCGATCCGGGTGGCGTCGTGGAACTGGCCCAGGTTGGACGGGGACTCGTTGACCCAGAGGGTGTCGGCGGGGGCTCCCTGGGCGATGGCCGTCATCGCGGCGAGCGGGGTGAGCACCCCGTCCACCTCGGCCGTGGACTCGGCCCGCGCGATCCGCGCGGCCGGGGCGGCGGCCTCCCGCACGGGCAGCTCCGCGAGCAGCGCCCGTACCGTCAGGGCGAGGTCGGCGACGACCGCGTCCCCGACGGGGGCGCGGGCCGCCTCGTCCGCGTCCCGGGTCAGGTGCACCAGCTCGGTGCCCTCGGGCAGGTAGGCGCCGGGGACGTAGGGGTAGTAGCAGAACACCGGGGCGCCGATGACGAGGACCAGGTCGTGGCCCTCCAGGCAGCGGGACAGCGGTGCGATGGCCGGGGGCAGCATCCCGCGGTACTGCGGGTGGGACTTGGGGAAGGCGACCCGGCCCTCGGTGGGCGCCGACCAGACGGGCAGGCCGGTGCGCTCGGCCAGTTCCACGACGGCGTCCCAGGCCCCGGAGGCGTCGACGTCGTTCCCGGCGACGAGGACGGCGCTGCGGGCCCCGGCCAGCCGGGCGGCGAGCCCGCGGACCACCTCGGCGGCGGGGGCGGCGGCGTGCGTCACGGTGCGGGCCGCGGTCCGCAGGGCGGCCCGGTCCTCGTCCTCGCCGAGGACCACGTCGAAGTCGTCCATCGGCAGCGAGACGAACACCGGTCCCTGCGGCGGGGTTTCGGCGACCTGCACGGCCCGGGCCAGGGCCGGGGCGACGTCCGCCGCGCGCGGGGGCTCGTACGCCCACTTCACGGCGGGCTGCGGCAGCAGGGTGGACTGCGGGTTGGCGAGCAGGGCCTCCATGGTGAGCATGGCGCGGACCTGCTGGCCGGCGGTGACCACCATGGGGGTGCGGTTGGCGCGGGCGTTGAGGATGGCGCCCATCGCGTTGCCCGTGCCCGGTCCGGTGTGCAGGTTGACGAGGCCGGTGGTGCCTGAGGCGAGGGCGAAGCCGTCGGCCATGCCGACGACCACGGCCTCCTGGAGCCCCAGTACGTAGCGGAAGTCCTCGGGGAACTGCTTGAGCATGGGCAGTTCGGTGGAACCGGGGTTGCCGAAGACCGTGGTCATCCCGCGGGCTCGCAGGACGTCGAGGGCCGACTCGCGGACCGTGCGCATGGGGGTTCCTTCGCGGAGCGGGCGGAAGCGGTGGGTGATCAATCCATCACATTGCGTTGATCAAGGCAAAATCCATGATCCTTTCGGGTCGGACGCCGAGGAAGCCCTGGCGGCCGCCCGCAGCGCGTGTTATGCCCGGGCTCCGGATCCGGCCGTTGACCCTCACGCGGCGTCAGGCCGCATGCTGGCCGGCGTGGAAGATCACTGGAACGTGGGACGCGTGGCCGGGCTGGCCGGAGTGAGCGTCCGCACGCTGCACCACTACGACGCGATCGGTCTCGTCCGCCCCTCGGCCCGCAACGCGGCCGGGTACCGGGCCTATGCGGCGGACGACGTGGAGCGGCTGCGGGAGGTGCTGGGCTACCGGCGCCTGGGCTTCGGGCTGCGGGAGGTCGCCGAACTGGTCGGCGACCCGTCCGCCGACGCGGTCGCGCACCTGCGCCGGCTGCGCGGCCTGCTGCTGGAGCGGCGCGACCGGGCCGGCGCCATGGTGGCGGCCATCGACAGGGAACTGGAAGCACGGGCGAAGGGACTGGAAGTGACACCGGAGAGGCAGTTCGAGGTGCTGGGCGCACGGCTGTACGACGAGATCGGCGACGCCTACACGGCGACGCGGCGCACCGATCCGCGGTTCGCCGCGCAGATCCGGGAGGCGCTCGGGGACGCGCGGACGGTGCTGAACGTCGGTGCGGGCACCGGCTCCTACGAGCCAGCCGACCGCCACGTGATAGCGGTGGAGCCGTCGGCGGTCATGCGGGGGCGGCGGCCCGCCGGCGCGGCGCCGTGCGTGGCCGCCGCCGCGGAGGAACTGCCGTTCGACGACGGTTCGTTCGATGTCGCGATGGCCGTCTCGACCGTTCACCACTGGGGCGACCCGATGGCGGGGCTGCGCGAGATGCGGCGGGTGGCCCGCCGCGTGGTCGTGCTCACCTTCGACACCGACGAGCCCGGGTGGCGGGACCGGTTCTGGCTCACCCGCGACTACCTGCCCGAATTTAGCTCCGTCCTCGCGGGGTTCCCCCCGCTCGCCGGGATGGCCGACGCGATCGGCGCCCGCGTCGAGCCGGTGCCCGTCCCGTGGGACTGCGCCGACGGGCTGTTCGAGGCGTACTGGCGGCGGCCGGAGGCGTACCTGGAGGAGCGCGTGCGCCGTGCGGTGTCGGTGTGGACGAGGGTCGGACCGGAGGCCGAACGGCGGGCGGTGCGCCACCTCGCCGACGACCTCGACTCCGGCCGCTGGGCCGACCGCAACGGCCGGCTCGCCACCCTCGACACGGCGGACCTCGGCCTCCGCCTGCTCGTGGCCTGACGCGACGGCGCCAGGCCCCGGCCGCCCGGATCCGCACCGGCGCCCCCCGACTCCCACCGGCGCCGGCCGCTCCCTCCCGGGCCCGGGCCCGGGAGGGAGAGGGCCCCGCCCGGCCGGGGTGGTGCCCCCGTAACGCCCGGCTAGGGCAGGCGCATCCAGTGGCCGTCCGTGGTCCAGCCCAGCAGGCGGCGGGCGCGGCCGGATTCGGCCGTGCCGTCCGCGTCGAAGGCGCCGCCCGCGGCCACCAGGCGCAGACCGGCCAGCGCCGGGGCCAGCCGGGCCCGTACGTGCGCCGGGCGCAGCGCCGACTCCGCCTCGATCCAGGCCAGTACGGCCGCCTGCCCGTCCGGCCCGCACAGCGACAGGTGGAACAGCATCTGCCGCCACGCGTACGCCGCGTCCTTGATGGTGGACAGCGGGCGCGGGTTCCCCTCCACCCGCGCCACCAGCCGGCACACGGTCTCGAAGCACTCCCGCGCGGGCCGCTCCCAGCCGCCCGGCACGGTGACCCCGCCCCGCCCGACCAGGGTGGCCAGGTTGTGCGTGGTCAGGATCTGGGCCTGCTCGATCACCTTGCCGTTCGCCGCCGTCGACCAGGCCCGCCCGCCGCCCGCCCGCTCGGCGCACAGCGCGGCGAACCCGGGCGCGGTGCGCGCCGGACGGCCGCTCCGCGCCGCTTCGGCAGCCTGGGACACCGCCATCCGGCGCAGGACCGCGTAGTCGATGCCGTAGTACCGGGCGTACAGGCTCTCCTCCAGCAGCTCCCCGGCGACCCGGGCGGCCACGAGGAACTTCGGGCCGAAGGTGCCCATGAAGATGTCGGCGGCGAGCTCCTCCGTGAACGGCGCGCCCAGTTCCGCCTGCCGGGCCAGCTGCCCCAGCTCGCGCACCAGCGGATTGGGCAGCAGCGTGCCCGGGAAGGCGCGCACCGCCAGCCCGCCGAGGCGGCGCAGCGCCTCCGCGGCCGGCCCGGTGTCCGCACCGTCGGCGTGCCGGTGGCCGGAGACCGCCCGCAGCCAGGGGAGTTCCTCGATCCGCACCTGCGACTGCAGGTCGAGCAGGAGCAGCGAGCGGCGGCTCCGGAAGGCGCGGTACGTCGCCGCCATCAGGTTCCGCAGCGGCCCGTCCGCGTACTGCTCGGCGGTGACCGACGCGACGAGCTGCGGCACCAGTTCCGCCAGCACCTCCGCCGACGGCACCACCCCGCGCTCCACCAGCACCTCCAGCGGGGCGCTCAGCGCCGCCCGGACGGGGGCGCCGACCGCCGCCGGCACCTCGGCACCGGCGGGCAGCCCGGTCTCCCGGGCCTCCGCGGCGCTCACCGGAGCCACCGGGGCGTCCGTGTCCGGGGTGCCCGCGCGCTGGTCGAGCGCGGAGATGCGGCGCAGCACCAGGCCGGCCAGCGCGTGGTGCGAGGGCAGCGCGGCCTGACGGGCCTGGTCCGCCCGGAGCCGGGTGTGGCCGGGCGAGCCGGGCGCGCCGCGCTTGGCCAGCATCGACTCGACGGCGACCCGCAGCAGCCCGGCCAGGCGGGGCACGGGCACGCGGCCCGCGACCTCCTCCTCCAGGGCGCGCCGCAGGATCGCGGCGTTCGACCTCGGGTCCAGGTGCTTCGTGCAGAGGGTGTGCGCGGCGGCCAGCGTCCGGTAGCGGGCCAGCAGCGCGGCGCCCTCGGCGTGCCACCGCGGGCCGGGCACCCGCCCGTGGGCCAGCAGCCGGTGCGCGAGCAGCTCGTCCTCGAAGGGGCGCCAGACGGCGAGCGCCTCGCGCTGGGTCTCCACGGCGGTGTTGGGTCCGCGCCGGGCGAGCGCGGCCGAGGCCTCGCCGACGGTGCGGCGGTGCACGGCGTCCACTCCGGGCGCGGGGCGGTCGGCCGGGCGCGGGGAGAAGCGCAGCCGGCCGGCGAACGGCCGCAGCACGGTGACGAGTTCCGCGGCGGAGTCGAAGTCCCCGGCGCGCACCAGCCACGCCACGGTCGCGAGCGCCGCCTCCTCGGGCACGTGCACCTCGTAGCGGCCGCTGTCGAGCAGGGACCACAGGTGCGCCAGGCCGTCCTCGGTGAGGAAGTGCGCGAAGAGCTCCGCACGGTCCGCCCGTACGCCGGCCCGCCGGGCGGCCTCCTCCTCGTACGGCAGCAGCGGTCCCCCGGCCGAGGCGCCTCCGGTGGCGAAGCCGCCGGTGACCACCTCGGGGGTGACCCAGGCGGGCAGCGCGGCGACGGGGGTGCGGGAGCCGATCCGCAGGGAGCCGTCCGCGATGCCGGACAGCACGCTCTGCCACTTCCGGGCGCGGGACAGGGCCCGCTCGCGGGTCGCGGCGTCGCCGTGGTCCCGCGCGGTCGCGAGCGCCCGGGCGAGCCGGCCCGCCGCGTACGACGGGGACACGGATACGGCCACCGGCGCGGCGGCGGGGACGGGTGTCGGAGCGGGTCCTGCGGCGGGCGCGGGGCCGGGCCGGGACGGGTTCGGAGGCTGCTGGTCAGCGTGTGCGTTCATGGCCGACGTGGCAGGTTCCGCCCCTGCGCCCTCCGGGTCCCGAGCCCGGCGCTCTGCTGCTGAGCTACACGTCGTGATGGGACGTCAACCTAGGCGGCGGCCCGCCGGCCGCGCAAAGGATTTTGCGCGCGGGTGCGCCGGATCCGGCGGGTGCCGCGCCGGGGCCGGCGGCCGCCCCGGCGCCCCGGGAGATAAACCGCTTCAGGCCATCGGGGAGCGGGCCTCGTTGACGCCCCCGGGCCGTGCGGCCAGCGTGAGCACCGCCCTCCGGCAGCGGAGCCGGAACCTCCCCGAAGGCGGCGACGATGACCCGTTCCCCCCTGACCCGCACGGCACTCGCCGCGCTGGCGGCCGCAGGCCTGCTGACCGCGTCCGGATGCGGCCTCGGCGGAGGCGGCGCCGGCGGCGAGGAGGCCCGCAGAACCGGCGAGGTGTCCGGCGAGATCACCTTCCGCACCCTCCAGCTCAAACCGAAGTTCACCGCCTACGTCCAGGGCGTCATCGACTCCTTCGAGGCGGAGCACCCCAAGGTGCGGGTGAAGTGGGAGGACGTCCCCGGCGACGGCTACAACGAGAAGCTCGTCGCCGACGCCCAGGCCGGGGCCCTGCCCGACGTGGTCAACCTCTCCACCGACTCCTTCCAGCTCCTCGGCGACCGCGGCATGCTCGCCGACGTGGCCCGGCTCGACCCGGGGGTGGCCCGGGACTACGTACCGGGCGCCTGGGAGCAGTTCAAACTGCCCGGCAAGGGCGACGGGGTGTACGCCTACCCCTGGTACGTCACCCCCGAGATCCTCACCTACAACAAGGACCTCTTCGCCAAGGCCGGCCTGGACCCGGACCGGCCGCCCACCACCGTCGAGCAGTTCTTCGACGCCGCGGAGCAGATCGCCGCCCGCTCCGGCGGCCGGTACGCCGCCTTCATGGCCGACCCCAAGGGCCGGCTGCCCGGCGACTGGCAGAAGACGGGCGTCCCCCTCCTCAACGCGGCGCGGGACCGCTTCACCTTCGACACGGACCGGGCCGTCGCCTGGGTCGAGCGGATGAAGGACCTCTACGCCAAGGGCGCCATGCCCAAGGAGTCCCTGCTGAAGGCCGACGACATCAACCAGCTCTACGGCGCCGGCAAGCTCGTCTTCGGCCCCGGTTCCCCGGGCTTCGTCCGCGACATCAAGCAGAACGCCCCGCAGGTCTACGAGCGCACCGGGGTCGCGGGCGCCGTCACCGGCACCCTCGGCCACATAGGGATCTACGCCCAGGCCCTCGGCATCCGCAAGGACACCGCGCACCCGGACGCGGCAGCCGAGTTCGCGAAATGGGTCACCAACGGCCCCAACCAGGTGGAGTTCTCGAAGAACGCCACCATCTACCCCTCCAACGCCAAGGGCCTGGCCGACCCGCGCTTCGCCGACCGCGGCGACGGCAAGGACGCCGAGACCCTGGCCCGGGCCATCGGCGCGGAGCAGCTGAAGACGGCGGACCTCGACGCCAACACCCCCGTCCAGTGGACCAACCAGGTCGGCGACGCGGTGGTCAGGGAGGTGCAGCGGGCGATCCAGGGCGAGCAGGACGCCCGGACGGCGGTGCGCAGGGCCCAGGAGGAGGCCAACCGGCTGCTGGCCGCCGGGACGCGCAGGTGACCGCACCCGCTGCGGACGCCGCGCACCCCGCCGCGGACGCCGGCCGGCCGGACCGGACGCGGCCGCGGCGCGCGCGACGGGCCGTGGAGGCCGAGCCGGGCCTCGTCCACCGCACGTGGTGGACCCCGTACCTCTTCCTCGCCCCGGGCCTCGTCATGGTGGCCCTGTTCAGCGTCTGGCCGTTCCTCAACACCGTCGTCCTGTCCTTCACCGATGCCCGGATCCTCCAGGGCGGCCGGTTCGTCGGCCTCGCCAACTACACCCGGGCGCTCTCCGACCCCGACTTCTGGACCGCCACCGGCAACAGCGTGCTCTACCTGGCGGTCGTCGTCCCCTGCCTGGTCCTGCTGCCGCTGGCCCTGGCCGTCCTCGTGCAGACGAAGGTCCCCGGCATCGGCCTCTTCCGCTCGGCCTTCTACACCCCGGTGATCGCCTCGGCCGTCGTCGTCGGCCTGATCTGGCAGTGGGTGCTGCGCAGCGACGGCCTGGTCAACACCGTCTTCGAGGCGCTCGGCGTCGTCTCGGAGCCGGTCCCCTTCCTCACCGACAGCACCCTGCTGCTGTTCTCCGCCATGCTCGTGACCGTGTGGAAGGGACTCGGCTACTACATGGTCTTCTACCTGGCCGCCCTCGGGAACGTCCCCGCCTCCCTGTACGAGGCGGCCGCCCTCGACGGGGCCGGCCCCGTCCGCCGCTTCTTCAGCATCACCGTCCCCCAGGTCAAGCCGATGATGCTGCTCGTCGGCACCCTCTCCGCCATCTCCGCGCTGCGCGTGTTCACCGAGATCTACATCCTCGGCGGCGAGAGCGGCGGACCCGGCGGCGGGGCACGCACCCTGCCCTTCCTCATCCGGCAGGTCGGCCTCGGCTTCGCCGGGGAGACCGGCTACGCCTGCGCCGTCTCCCTGCTGCTGTTCCTGCTGACCCTGGCCTTCAGCCTGCTGGGCCACCGCCTGTCGAAGGGGGACGGGAGTTGAGCGCCGCCGGGACCGGCGGCGGGCGCCGCCGCGGCGGCCTGGCGGCCCGCTACGCCGTCCTCGTGCTCACGCTCGTGCTGATGCTCGGGCCGATCGTCTGGCAGTTCCTGACCTCGGTCCGCGGCCGCACCGAGAACGTGTACGACGGGCTGCTGCCCTCGCACCCCACCCTGGACAACTACCTGCGCGTCGCCGAGTCCTTCCCGCTCGCCCGGTACGTCGGCAACACCCTGGTGGTGGCGGTGCTCGCGGTCGCGTCCAACGCGCTGTTCGCGTCGATGGGCGGCTACGCCCTCTCCCGGGCCGGCTGGAAGGGCCGCCGGGCCGTCTTCACCGTCCTCGTGGCGACGCTGATGTTCCCGTTCGAGTCCGTGATGATCTCGATGTTCCTCACGGTCCGCGGGATGGGCCTGGTCGACACCCTCGTCGGGGTGTGGCTGCCCGGCGCGGTGTCCGTCCTCAACGTCATGGTCATGCGGGCGGCGTTCCTCGCCGTCCCCCGGGAAATCGAGGAGGCCGCCGTCCTGGACGGTGCGGGGGAGTGGACCCGGTTCACCCGGGTGTTCCTGCCGGGTGCGCGGGGCGCCCTGGCCGTCGTCTGCATCACCAGCTTCATGGGCGCCTGGGACGACTTCCTGTGGCCCCTGCTGGTCCTCACCGACAGCGACCACTACACGCTCCAGCTCGGCCTGAAGACCCTGGCCGGAGCGACCACCACCAGCGACCAGCGGATCGTCGCGGCGGGCGCGATGACCGCACTCGTCCCGATGGTGCTGCTCTTCCTGCTCCTCCAGCGTTTCTTCTTCAAGGGAGTGGGCGAGGGGGCCGTCAAGACCTGACCGCCCCACCCCTTCGCCCCCGTCCGCCCCCGTCCGCCTGCCGTCCGTCCACGTCCCCGAACGACCTCCTGGAGCCGCCTCGTGCACGACGACCGCAGCATCACCGAACAACGCCTCCGCCGGGTCCTCAAGGAGCGCATCCGGCCCGCCGTCCACTCCCGCGCCGTCCCCCTCGCCGTCGAGCGCTGGGAGGCCCCCGGCGAGCCGGTGCCCGTCGCCGAGGCGCTGGCCGCCCCGTACGCGTCCTGCGCGCCCGGCGACGCCTGGGGGCCCGCCTGGGGCACCACCTGGTTCAGGGTCACCGGCGAGGTGCCCGCCGACTGGGCGGGCCGAACCGTCGAGGCCGTCCTCGACCTCGGCTTCGACCGGATGATGCCGGGCTTCCAGTGCGAGGGGCTGGTGCACCGGGCCGACGGCGGCGAGGTCAAGGCCCTCAACCCGTACAACGACTGGGTGCGGGTGGCCGACGCCGCGACGGGCGGCGAGCTGGTCGAGTGGTACGTCGAGGCCGCCTCCAACCCCGTCCTGGTCGAGCACGCCCCCACCGCCGAGGGCGACCGGCTGACCAGCGCGGACCGGCCGCTCTACCGGCTGGCCCGGATGGACCTCACCGTCTTCGAGGCCGAGGTCTGGGAACTCGTGCAGGACCTCGACGTCCTCGCCGAACTGATGGCCCAGCTCGGCGGGGACGACGCACGCCGCTACGAGATCCTGCGCGCCGTCGACTCCGCCCTCGACGAGGTCGACCTCGCCGACGTCGCCGGGACGGCCGCCGCGGCCCGCGCCCGCCTCGCCGGGGTGCTGGCCGCCCCGGCGAACGCCTCCGCGCACCGGATCAGCGCGGTCGGCCACTCCCACATCGACTCGGCCTGGCTGTGGCCGCTGCGCGAGACCGTCCGCAAGGTGGCGCGCACCACCTCCAACATGCTCGCCCTGATGGACGAGCACCCCGAATTCGTCTTCGCCATGTCGCAGGCCCAGCAGCTCGACTGGGTCAAGACCCACCGGCCCGAACTCTTCGAGCGGGTCAAGAAGAAGATCGCCGACGGGCAGTTCGTCCCCGTCGGGGGCATGTGGGTGGAGTCCGACACGAACATGGTCGGCGGCGAGGCCATGGCCCGCCAGTTCCTCTACGGCAAGAAGTTCTTCCTCGACGAGTTCGGCATCGAGACCCGCAACGTCTGGCTCCCGGACTCCTTCGGCTACACCGCGGCGATGCCGCAGCTCGTGCGGCTGTCCGGCGCGCAGTGGTTCCTCACCCAGAAGATCTGCTGGTCCCAGGTGAACGCCTTCCCGCACCACACCTTCTGGTGGGAGGGCATCGACGGCACCCGCGTCTTCACGCACTTCCCGCCCGTCGACACCTACAACAGCGACCTCGGTGCGGCCCAGCTGGCCCACGCCGCCCGCAACTACCGCGAGAAGGGCCGGGGTTCGCGCTCCCTGGTGCCCTTCGGCTGGGGCGACGGCGGGGGCGGCCCCACCCGCGAGATGCTGGCCCGGGCCCGGCGCCAGCGCGACCTCGAAGGCTCCCCGCGGGTGGAGATCGAACGGCCCGACGCCTTCTTCGAGAAGGCCCGCGCCGAGTACGAGGACGCACCCGTCTGGGCCGGCGAGCTCTACCTGGAACTCCACCGGGGCACCTACACCTCGCAGGCCCGGACCAAGCAGGGCAACCGGCGCAGCGAGTCGCTGCTGCGCGAGGCCGAGCTGTGGGCGGCGACCGCCGCCGTCCGCGTACCGGGCTTCGGGTACCCGTACGAGGACCTGGAGCGCATCTGGAAGACCGTCCTGCTGCACCAGTTCCACGACATCCTGCCCGGCTCCTCCATCGCCTGGGTGCACCGCGAGGCCCGCGCCACCTACGAGCGGGTCCGCGGGGAACTGGCCGCGATCACCCTCGCGGCGCAGACCGCCCTCGCGGGCGCGGGCGAGGAGGAACTGGTCTTCAACTGCGCCCCGCACGAGCGGCGCGGCGTCCCGGCCGGCGGCGCGCGCCCGGCCCGCCCCGCCGAACAGCCGGTCACGGTGGAGGAGCGCCACGGCGGCGGGCACGTCCTGGCCAACGGACGGCTGCTGGTGGAGATCGACGGGCGGGGCCTGCTCGTCTCCGCGTACGACCTGGAGGAGGGCCGTGAGGCGCTCGCCCCCGGCAGTGCCGCGAACCTGCTCCAGATCCACCCCGACTTCCCGAACATGTGGGACGCCTGGGACGTCGACGCCTTCTACCGCAACCGGGTCACCGACCTCACCGCCCTCGACTCCCTGGAGGTCACCGGGCGGGACCCGGAGGCCTGCACCGTCACGGTCACCCGCTCCTTCGGCTCCTCCGCGGTCACCCAGGCCGTCACCCTGCGGGCCGGGGCCAAGACCGTGGACATCACCACGGAGGTGGACTGGCACGAGACGGAGAAGTTCCTCAAGGCCGCCTTCCCGCTGGACGTCAAGGCCGAACGGACCGCCTCCGAGACGCAGTTCGGGCACGTCCACCGAGCCACCCACACCAACACCTCCTGGGAGGCAGCCAAGTTCGAGATCTGCGCCCACCGCTGGATCCACGCGGAGGAGCCCGGCTGGGGGGTGGCGCTGCTCAACGACTCCACGTACGGGCACGACGTCACCCGGCACGTCCGGGCGGACGGCGGCCAGACCACCACCGTACGGCTCTCCCTGCTGCGCGCCCCCCGCTACCCGGACCCGGAGACCGACCAGGGCCGGCACACCCTGCGCTACTCCCTCGCGCCCGGCGCCGGCATCGGGGACGCGGTGCGCGAGGGACACGCGTTCAACCTGCCCGAGCGGATCCTGCGGGGCGCGGGGCCGGTGGAGCCGCTGCTGGCCGTCGACCGGGACGCGGTGGTGGTGGAGGCGGTGAAGCTCGCGGAGGACCGCTCCGGCGACGTGGTCGTCCGGCTCTACGAGTCCCGGGGCGGCCGGGCGCGGGCCGTCCTGCGGCCCGGGTTCGCGGTCGCGGAGGCGGTCGAGAGCGACCTCCTGGAGCGGCCGCTGCCGGGTGCGGCGGTCGGCGCCCCCGCCCCGGACGGCACCGTCCCCCTGACCCTGCGGCCGTTCCAGATCGTCACGGTCCGCCTCCGGCGGGCGTGAGGGCCGCGGAGCCGGGCCGGCCGGGGCCCGGCTCCGCCCCGTTCATCCGGTCGGCCGAGCAGCGCAGGCCGCCGGGGCCCGGCCGGGCGAGGCTGTGGGGAGGACCGCCACCACCGCACAGACGAGGACCGCCCCATGTCCCACAGCCGACGGATCAGCACCATCGTGGGGGTCGCGGCGCTGCTGCTGACCGCCTCCGCCTGCTCCGGCCTGGGCCGGAGCACCGTGGGCATGCTCACGTTCCGCGGGCACGACTCACCGGTCGAGCTGAGCTACTCCAACACCCCGGTCAAGGGCTGCCACAAGATCGGCATCCCGAAGGGGGCCACCCACGTGGAGAACAACACCCTCGTGGACATCGTCCTGTACCGGACGGAGAACTGCGGCCAGGCAGAGGCAGCGCGGGGGGAGGGCGGCGACGGCATCTACGTGGCCACGACGCTCTCGAACGTGACCGCCCCGCGCAGCCTGCCCTGGCGCAGCTTCAGGGTCATCCACTGACGGGCCCCGGCGCGGGACGCGGCGTGAACTGCGCCACACCCGCGGCGGTGCGCGCCCCCGGGCCCGGGATTCCCGGGGCCGGGGGCGCGCACCGGGTTATGCACTTAGTTGCAAAACCCGGCCCTCCTCGCTAGAACAGGTGCATCACCCCCGCGCGAGGAGGCGCCCCCTCATGAGTTCCCAGAGCCGGTACCCGCACCTGCTGAGCCCCCTGGACCTCGGCTTCACCACCCTGCCGAACCGCGTGATCATGGGGTCGATGCACACCGGCCTCGAAGAGCACGCGCACGGCTTCGAGCGCCTGGCCGCCTTCTACGCCGAGCGCGCCCGCGGCGGCGCCGGCCTGATCGTCACCGGCGGCATCTCGCCCAACGACGCCGGACGCCCCTTCGAGGGCGGCTCCCGCCTCACCACCGAGGAAGAGGCCGCCGAGCACCGGGTGATCACCGAAGCGGTGCACGCCGAGGGCGGGAAGATCGCGATGCAGATCCTCCACTTCGGCCGCTACGCCTACCACAAGGACCTCGTCGCCCCCAGCGCGATCCAGGCCCCCATCAGCCCCTTCGTGCCGAACGAGCTCACGGACGACGAGGTCGAGCAGACCATCGAGGACTTCGTCCGCGCCGCCCGCCTCGCCCGGCTCGCCGGCTACGACGGCGTCGAGATCATGGGCTCCGAGGGCTACCTGGTCAACGAGTTCATCGCCGCCGCCACCAACCGGCGCACCGACCGCTGGGGCGGCGCGTACGAGAACCGCGTGCGCTTCCCGCTGGAGATCGTCCGACGCACCCGCGCGGCCGTCGGCGACGACTTCATCCTGATCTACCGGCTCTCGATGCTGGACCTGATCCCCGGCGGCTCCACCCTGGACGAGGTCGTGGACCTCGCCAAGGAGATCGAGGCGGCCGGCGCGACCATCATCAACACCGGCATCGGCTGGCACGAGGCCCGCATCCCCACCATCGCCACCTCGGTCCCGCGCGGCGCCTACACCTGGGTCACCAAGCGGCTGATGGGCGCGGTCGGCGTGCCCCTCGTCACCAGCAACCGCATCAACACCCCCGAGAAGGCCGAGGAGATCCTCGCCGACGGCCGTGCCGACCTGGTCTCCCTCGCCCGTCCCTTCCTCGCCGACGCCGATTTCGTCGCCAAGGCCGCCGCCGGGCGCTCCGAGACCATCAACACCTGCATCGGCTGCAACCAGGCCTGCCTCGACCACACCTTCAGCGGCAAGATCACCAGCTGCCTGGTCAACCCGCGCGCCTGCCACGAGACCGAGCTCGTGCTCTCGCCCACCCGCACGAAGAAGCGCGTCGCCGTCGTCGGCGCCGGTCCGGCCGGCCTCGCCTGCGCGGTCACCGCCGCCGAACGCGGCCACGCCGTCACCCTGTTCGAGGCCTCCGGCCACATCGGCGGGCAGCTCGACGTGGCCCGCCGCATCCCGGGCAAGGAGGAGTTCGAGGAGACCATCCGCTACTTCGGCACCCAGCTCGCCGCCCGCGACATCGACGTCCGCCTCGGCACCCGCGCCGACGTGGACACCCTGCGCGGCTACGACCAGGTCGTCGTCGCCACCGGCGTCACCCCCCGCACCCCCGCCATCGAGGGCGTGGACCGGGACAACGTCGTCAGCTACCTCGACGTCCTGCGCGACGGCGCCCCCGTCGGGCAGCGGGTGGCCGTCGTCGGCGCCGGCGGCATCGGCTTCGACGTCGCCGAGTACCTCACCGACAGCGGCGAGGGCGCCGCCCAGGACCCCGAGGTCTACTTCCGGCACTGGGGCGTCGACACCGCGTACGCGGGCCCGGGCGGCCTCACCGCCCCCGAGCGGCCCGCCGCCCCCCGGCAGGTCACCCTGCTCCAGCGCAAGACCACCAAGGTCGGCGCCGGCCTCGGCACCACCACCGGCTGGATCCACCGCGCCGAGCTCAAGCACCGCGGGGTCGTCTCGGTCGCCGGTGCCACGTACGAGCGGATCGACGACGAGGGCCTGCACATCACCGTGGGCGGCGAACCGCACCTGGTGCCCGCCGACACGGTCGTCCTGTGCACCGGCCAGGAGCCGCGCCGCGACCTGTACGAGGCGCTGCGCGCCGAGGGCGTCGAGGCCCACCTGATCGGCGGCGCCGACGTCGCCGCCGAACTCGACGCCAAGCGCGCCATCCGCCAGGGCACCGAAGTGGCGGCCTCCCTCTAGGGGGTCCGGTCCGCGGCTTGTGGCGGCCCGCTCCGGGCCGCCACAATCACCGGGTGACGTTGACACCGGCAGACGCGGACAAGATCCTCACCGACAACTTCGCCCCCTGGGTGCTGGCCCTCGGCCTCACCGTCGAGGAGACCGGCGAGCGGCACGCCGTCCTGCGGCTGCCCTGGTCGGACTCCCTGGCCCGCGACGGCGGAGGCCTGTCCGGCCAGGCCCTGATGGCCGCCGCCGACACCGCCACCGTCATCGCCGTGTCCGCCGCGCGGGGCGCGTACGGCCCGATGACCACCGTCCAGCAGTCGACGAGCTTCCAGCGGCCGGTGACCGGCACCGACGTGCTGATCGACGTGCGCATCACCAAGCTGGGCAAGCGGATGGCCTTCGCCGACGTCACCATGACCCCCGACGGGGCCGCGGAACCGGCGGCGAAGGCCTCCACGGTCTACGCCCTGCTCGGCTGAGCCCGCGGGATCAGAACCGCAGCGGACCGGCCGGGAACGGCAGCGGCTTCGGCGCCGGCAGCACGTCCTGCCGCTGCGCCGGGGCCGGGGACGCCGTGCAGGTCACGTCCCGGGCGGGCAGCCGGCCCGTGGCCAGGTAGGAGTCGACCGGGGCGTTGGCGCAGGAGTTCGGGTCGGCCAGGTACACGCCGTGGCCCTCCCCGCCCGCCGCGAGCACCATCCGGGAGCCCTTCAGCGTCCGGTGCATCCCCAGCCCGCTCTTGAGCGGGGTCTGCGAGTCCCACTCGTTCTGCACGGTCAGCACCTCCGCCCGGGTCTTCATCGGAGTGGCCGCCTCGACGGGCCGCTGCCAGAAGGCACACGGCTTGATGTTGGACGCGAAGTCCCCGTACAGCGGGTACCGGGCCTTGTCCCGTGCCGCGTCCCGCGCGTACTGGCCGGGATCGCGCGGCCAGGCGGCGGTGTCCCCGCACACCACGGACCAGAACACCGCCGTGCCGTTGTCGTCCGCCGGCGCCGCGGAGCGCAGCAGCTTCTTCAGGTCGGGCACGGCCGCGCCGGCGGGCTGCGGCGCCCCCTCGGCGGCCGCCTTGACCGCGGCGATCAGGGGGGCCGCCTGCTGCGGGGAGAAGAACAGGGGGCGGGCGGTGCGGATGACGTCACCGGTCAGCTTCATGCCCTGGAACTCGATCGGCTCCCGGTCGGCCCGGGCCACCAGCCCCCAGAACGTCGCCGACACCGCCTGCGGCGTCGCGCCGAGCCGGTACTCGCCGTCCCGCTCCGCCGTCCAGCGCGTCCACCGGGCGAAGGCCGGCTCGGCCTCGGTGGCCCACACCTGGATCATCCCGCGCCAGATCGACTGCGGGTCGACACCGCTGTCCAGCACGAAGCGGTCGGTCCGGGACGGGAACATCTGCGTGTAGACCGCGCCGAGGTAGGTCCCGTACGAGTAGCCCACGTAGGAGATCTTCCGCTCGCCCAGGGCCGCGCGGATCGCGTCCATGTCGCGGGCCGTGTTGCGCGTGGTGATGTGCGGGAGCACCGCACCGGCCTTCTCCCGGCACTTGTCCGCGACGGTGCGCGCCCAGGCGACGTCGGAGGGGAAGGTCTCGGGCCGGTACGGGCGTTCGAAGTTCTGCTCCGCCTCGTTCAGGCCGCAGCTGATCGGGCTGCTGGCCCCGACGCCGCGCGGGTCGAAGCCGATCAGGTCGTACTGCTCCCGGACCTCCTTCGGCATGGCCGCGTCCATCATCAGCGGCAGGTCGAGCCCCGAGCCGCCCGGGCCGCCGGGGTTCAGGAGCATGATCCCGTGCCGTTTGGCCGGGGCCTGGCTCTTGATCCGGGATATGGCGAGGTCGATGGCCGCGCCGCGGGGCCGCTGGTAGTCGAGCGGCACCTTGAGGGTCGCGCACTCGTACGCGGCCGGCTGGTCCGGGCTGCACCGGTGCCAGGAGGGCTGCTGCGGGCGGTAGTCACCGGGAGCGGGGGCGGCCGCCGCCTGGGTGGCGGACAGCAGGGGGACGGAGGTCGCGAGGAGGCCGGCGGAGGCGAGCAGGGGCGCGAGGCGTTTCATGCGCACGAAGAGCCGTTCCTTTCGGAGAGGGGCGATTCCGTGCCCACCTTGGAGTACGCGGGCGGTGGTGCGAATCATCCCGAAGGGGGGCTCCCGTGCTGCTCCGTGCAACTCGCGAATGAGGGATCTTCCGGACAACTGGCCGACTCGCCGCGCCTGTTGGGGCCTCCCGAGCGCGGCTGCGGGGTCAGTGGCCGGTGTGCTCGGTGCCGGTTTCCACGGTGCCGCCCATGCGTTCGCGCAGCGCGGTCAGGGCTTCGGCGGACGGGGCGGTGACCACCCAGCGGTCGCCCACCAGGTAGACCCCGCCGTACGTCCGGGTCTCCGCCAGCCAGGACCGCAGGCCCTCTTCGGCGGTGAAGGTGGTCAGGCGGTAGGCGCCCTGCCCGGTCGAACAGGCCCCCTGGCGCAGTTCGTCGGCCTCGGTGACGGACTCGGCGGTGCAGCCCAGGGCGGAGGCGAGCTCCTCCACCGTGGTGGCCTTCCCGGCGGGCGCGGCGCCCGCGTGCGCCGCGTGGGCGGTCGCGTCGCCGTGCGCGGGCGGATCCGCGGCGCAGGCCCCGGCCGGCAGTGCTCCGCACAGGACGGCCAGGGCCGTGAGGAGGCGGCGGCTGCGGCGGTGGAAGGGGGACATGGCGACCTCACGGGGAGCGGGCGGAGCGAGGAGAGGGAGGGGAAGGGGTGTGGTGCCCGGCGGGGAGGGGAGGGGGGCCGGGCACCACGGTTCAGGGGTGTGCCGGCCGGCTCAGCCGGCCGCCTTCGCCTTCTTGCCCTTGTCGGTGACGGCCCACCAGAGGTTCTGCTTGCCCTGCCCGTTGACGTCGCCGGGAGCCTTGTCGCCGGTGAACGTGTAGACCGGCCAGCAGTCGATGGTCAGCTGCTCCGTGCCGTCGGGCCTCTTCACCGAGCCGATCAGTTTGGGATCGATTCCCGACACCTGCGTCTTGTCGACGAGCGGGGCGGGCTTCCAGGTGTCCGTGCAGGAATCCACACAGCCGATTTTCATCGGCCAGGCGCTGTCCTTGTCGAATCGGTAGAGGGTCCATCCCTCGGCATTCTGGACGATGTTTCCGAGTTTCGCGTCCTGCCGTACCGAAAGCGCGACCTTCGGCGCTTCCTTCGTCCCTTCCTTCGCCGCTCCCCCCTGTTCCATTCCGTGTCCCTGCATTCCCGTGCCCGTTTCCGTTCCCGCCCCCTTTCCGGGGCCGGCCGGCTTCCCGTCGGGGCCCAGGACGTGCCAGGTGCCGCCGACGCCCTCGCCGAGGGCGTCGCCCGCCTTGGTGTCCTTGGCGTAGCGGTACACCGGCCAGCCCCCGACCGTCAGCTGCCTGCTGCCGTCGGCCCGGGTCACCGAGCCGAGCAGGGCCGCGTCGATGCCCGCACCCGCCTGGGCGTCGTCCGCCGGCACCACCGGCCAGGCCTTGGCGCAGTCCCCCTCGCAGTTGGACTTGGGGGGCTTCGCGGCGTCCTTGTCGAAGCGGTAGAGCGTGAACCCGTCGCCGTCGGCGACCCCGGAGCCCACGTTCGCCATCTCCCGGACCTGGAGCATCCCGGCCGGCCCGCTCTTCCCGGCGCCACCCGCCGGCGCGGCGCCGGAGCCCTCGCCGTAACCCGAACCGGAGCCCGCGCCATATCCCGAACCCCCGTCCGACCCGTAGGCGCCGAGCTGTTTCCCGGAGCCCGCCGGCTGGACCGCGGCGGCCTTCGACGAGGGTTTGTCGGAGAGACCGCAACCGGCCGTCAGCAGCAGTACCGCGACCGCCGACCCGGCGATTATCTCCCGGCGCATTGTCTTCACGATCTCTCCTTGGGATTCGGTGCCGTCGTTCTTTTTCCTGCGTTCATTGATACGGGGCGAACGGCGGCCGGAGCGGATGTCCACGGGAATTTGTCAGATCGCGCCAAGGATGAACTCGGGGGCGTCCCGCACTCGTGCGCCCGCTCATTCCTGGATGCGCAGCGCCAGGGCCGGGCACCGCCGCACCGCCCGCAGCGCCTTGGGCCGCAGGTGGCCCGGCACCGGCATGGACGCCTCCGCGGGGAAGCCGTCCGCGTCGAGGCGCACGACGTCGGGCAGGACGTCCACGCACAGCCCGTGCCCCTTGCACAGGGTCCAGTCCACCACCAGCCGCTCCGGCGGGCTCTCGTCCTGCGGCAGTGGCAGCGCCCCCACGATCCGCCGCCCGCAGCCGCTGCCGAGGGCGTGGTCGCGGAACTCGTCGGGGAACGCCGCGAGCGCCGAGGCCACGAAGTGGGAGGTGCCGTCGGGATGGCTGCACGCCCCCCGGCCACGGACGGCCCGCAGCCTTGCCTCCACCGCGTCGAGGGCGCCGCGGCCCCCGCCCCGCACGGCGTCCTCCAGTACGTCGGCCAGCGCGGGCAGGCCCCGCACGCAGGGCCCGCACTGCCCGGCCGACTCCTTCGCCATCCAGCGCGTCACCCGCGCGACCTCGCCGGCCGGGCAGGTGTCCTCGGGTAGCGGCAGCACCGCCCCCGCCCCCAGCACCGCGCCGAAGGCCGACAGCGACCCCCGGGACACGTCCGCCGAGCGGGCCGCCCCGGGATCCAGCCAGCGCCCGTGGTAGCCGCCGACCAGGACGCCCTGGCCGGTGCGGGTGCCGCACAGGTCGAGGATGTAGGCCAGCGAGGTCCCCGTCGGGGTTTCGACCACCGTCTGCCCGGCGACGGTCAGCAGGACGGTCCCCGGCTCGGACGGCAGCCCCGCCGAGCGGTAGTCGGTGGCGCCCATCCGGGCGGCGACGGCGAGCTGCGCGTAGGTCTCGGTGTTCGACAGCAGCGTCGGCACCCCGCCCAGCCCCCGTTCACTGGTCCGCACCCGCCGCCCGGACGGCAGCGCCGCACCCCCGTTCAGCCCGCCCACCATGGCGGTCCCCTCCCCGGTCACGAAGCGCTCGGGCAGCCGTGACACGCGCACCCGGCGGCCGCCCGGGCCCCGTTCCGCGACGGCGTCCCGTACCGAGCGCTCCACGTCCGGCCGGGTGACGGCCACCACCACCTCCTCCGCCCCGACGGCCGCGGCGGCCAGCAGGGCGCCGTCGAGCACCAGATGCGGGGCGTGCAGCAGCAGTGCCTTGTCCTTGAGGCAACTCGGTTCCCCCTCGCTGCCGTTGACCACGACGGCCGTCGGCCCCTCGCGCTCCCGGGCGGACGCGATGACGGCCCGCAGCTTCCGGGCGAAGGGGAAGCCGGCCCCGCCGCGGCCCCGCAGGTCGATGTCGGCGGCCAGACCGACGAGTTCGTCCGAGGCGTAGCGCGGCAGCGGGCCGTGCGCCGCCACGTGGGCCTCGCGGTCGAGCCGCGGGTCCCGGTCGAGCCCGGCGAGCAGCCGGGGCGTGCCCACGCAGCCGAGGCCGGGGCGCGAGGCTCCGCTCACGACCACCGCTCCCCGTCGCCCCGCTGTCCGGGCCGCCGGTCGGCACCCGGGGCCGCCGCGGCGGCCGCGTAGGGGGCGCGCCCGTTGCGGGGCGGCCCGGCCGCGGGACCGGAGGGCGCGCTGCCGCGGGGCCGCACCAGCAGGTCCGCGAGCGGCACGTCCTGGATGAAGAACGGCCGCACGCGCGGGGGTTGGGACGGAGCCTGGGCGGCCCCGGTGTTCTGCGGGACGGACGGCTGCCAGGCGGCGCCGAGCCCGCGGGCCCGGAGCCGGAAGGCGAGCAGGGCGATGACCCCGGCCAGGCACAGGCCGTAGGCCGCCGTCACCCAGGTGTCGGCGGCGCGGCCGGCCTTCAGCCCGTGCAGCAGCGACGCGCCCCACGCCGGGTACGCCCCGATGTGCAGGGCGCGCCACCACAGCGAACGGCTCTTGGTGGCGAACACACTACGCAGGGCTCCGGAGGCCGCCACGGCGACGAAGAGATATCCGGCCAGGGTGCCCAGGCCGATGACGACGGGTCGGTCCGAGTCCGCGAACGGCACCGCGGCGGCGGCCGCGTCCGCCTGCTTCTCGGCCACCTTGACCCAGATGTGCAGGCCGAGGAAGCCCAGCCCCGCCACGGCGAGGCCCCGGTGGACGCCCTGGGCCAGCAGCCGGTGGCCCGACCCGAGCAGCACCCGGTCGGTGGCCACCAGCCCCCACAGGACGGTGGAGGTCAGGCAGACGAGCGAGAGCACGCCCGCGCCGAAGTCGAGGAACTCCCACAGGCGGGTCAGGGCGCCCGCGCGGGCCGCCACGAGGAGCGAGACGAGGGCCGCGCCCGCGGCGCACAGTGCACTGGGGCGCAGCCTTCCGGCGGCGGGCAGCAGTGAGGGCCGCCGGACGGCCCGCCGCCCGGCGGCCGGGGCCGCGGCGGCCTCCGCCGCGTGGCGACTCCTGCGTCGTGCCCTGTGGGAGCGGGGTATGTGCGGCTGGGGCAGGGGCATGCGGTTCTCCTGAGCACCCGGGCTCCGAGCGGTCCACCTCGCGCTCGGCACCCGGGGGTTGGGGGACGGTGACGGCCGGCAGCGCCTGGAATTCCCGCGCCGGCCGCGGGGCTCGGGGGCCGGAGTGCAGCAGCATCGTGGAGCTACGCAGCATCTCCACAGGATTTATCGAAACGTGATAATTTCTCGCACCGCGTCTACAGCGCATCGAACAACCCCGGAAGATTCCCCTCCAGTGGAGGTTGCGACAGGCCACCGCCTCGTCGGCCATCCATGCGTCCCCGGCGGCAAAAACAAGGCAAATCCGTGGGACCGAAAGTGGCCGGAACCCTCCAGAAGGGGACGCGGTGGCTGCAACTCTCTTGGCAGACAGGGCTGTTGGCGAGACGGACAACCCTGGCGGGCCTGTCACCCCTGTACCGGACAGGCCTCACCCGGCAAGAACGAGGAAACGATGTGCGAACTTCTGAACCGCATCTGGTCCCGCCCGCGCGGAGAGTGGACCCGTGTCCTGCGCAGGGAACTCCCCGCGCTGGCCGCGGAGATAGTGGAGGAGCTTCTGCATGGAATTCCGGAATTTTCCGCCCTTGTCGATGACAACGATGCCATCGACGACGATCTGCTCAGGCTGAGGGTGGAAGAGGCCCTCCTCTCCGCCCTCGGCTACCACGACGACGGCGACCGCGAACCGCAGTGCGCGGACCCGGCCGAAACCCCCACGCCGGACCCCGCCGAGGACCCGTCCGGCGTCCCCGGCACCCCCGCCCGCCGCACCGGGCCCGCCCAGGACGAGGACCGTCACGACGGCCGCGTCGAGGAACCGCGGGGCGCCGTGCGGGAGTACGTACGCGAACCCGCGCGCGAACACGAACGGACCGACGGCGGCCACGGCCCCGGCCACCCGCTCCGGCAGGTGCCCGCCGCCCCGCCGGACCGGGCCCGGCAGGAGCTCTTCAGGGCCCTCACCGACGACCGGACCGGCTGCGAGGGCTCCCTCGCCGAACTCGCCGAAGCCGCCCACTGGCCCCTCCCGCACGCGGTGCGGGCCGTCGCCCTGGCCACCCCCGGCGAGACGCAGCAGCTGGCGGCCGTCCTCGACGACGCCCTCGCCGGCATGTTCGCCGGCCGGCCCTGCCTGCTCCTGCCCAGCCCCGACCCCGACGCCCGCGCCGCCCTCGAACTCCCGCTGCGCGGCAGGTTCGCGGCCGTCGGCCACGCCGTCGCCCCGCGCGACACGGCCTCCTCGCTGCGCTGGGCGATGCGCCTGCTGACCCTGACCCCCCACCGCGGCGGCCTGGACACCCGGGCCGTCTTCGTCGACGACCACCTCTCGACCCTCCTGCTGCTCCAGGACGAACCCCTCGCCCACGCCCTGGCCGCCCGTTGGCTCAAGCCCCTCGCCGACCTCACCCCCCGTCAGAGCGAGCGGCTGGAGGTCACGCTGCTCGCCTGGCTGGAGGGCGGCGGGGCCCCGGAGGCGGCCAAGGCCCTGAGCGTCCACCCGCAGACGGTGCGCTACCGGATGCGGCAGCTGGAGAAGCTCTTCGGACCGGGCCTGCGCGACCCCCGGACCCGCTTCGAACTGGAGATGGCCCTGCGCAGCCGCCGTCTGATGGCCCAGGTGCGCCGCCAGAACTCGCGCACCGGCCGCCGCGGCGGACGGGTGGTCACCGCCGACTTCACCCCCGTCGTCGTCGGACGGATGGCCCGCGTCAACGGGCTGTGAGCCGCGCTCCCCGCGCGGCCGGCACACGAAGGGCGGTGGCCCGGAGCCCGAAGGCTCCGGGCCACCGCCCCTTCCGCGTCCGCGTCCGCCGGACCGCGCCGGCTCAGCGGCAGGTGCGCCCGCTGTTGATGCAGCCCACGGCCCGGGACATCAGGTTGTTCGACATGACGTTGATGAAGTCCCCGTGGTCGGTCACCGGCTTGTGCAGCTGCTCCGGGAAGCTGTCCACGGCGATCCGCGCCCCGGGGGACACCCCGTACGTGATCCGCTGCACCAGCTGCGGGATGGCCGTGAAGCCCTTCTTGCAGCGGCCGTTCTTGTCCGCGAAGTCCACGTGGGTGCGGTGGTTGGCGCTGTCGGTGTTGCGGCCGTCCCAGCAGCTCTGGAAGGTGAAGGTGCGCACCACGTCGCTGCCCTTCGGGCAGACCGGGTACTTGTCCTTCAGCTGGCGGTCCTCGAAGCCGGTGCAGCTCCACGAGGCGTTGGCGTTGGCCGTGCCGTTGCTGAAGGCCTTGGCGTCGCCCGTGATGATCCTCAGGAACCGGGGCATCGCCTTGACCTGCCCCGCGGGGCTCCCCTTGAAGGTGATGCTCACCTGCTTGGCCCGCAGGATCGTGCCCACGTTGGCGTCCTGCCCGCCGCCCGGGGCCTTGGCGTCCTTCTCCGCCCGGCCGTCGCGCAGCCGCAGCACCGGCCAGTAGTACGTGGACTGGTCCCCGTTGCCGCAGGTGGTGCCCGAGGCGGCGAGGCTGTCGTTGGTGGAGAAGGCGTCCGTGGTCTTGTTGCCCACGTAGTCGTGCATGTGGTGCGCGCCGTTGGAGACGCCCGGCGCGACGATGACGTTGTCGGGGTTGAAGTGGCCGTTCTCGTTGCGGCCGCACTCGGAGGTGAAGGAGCCCCTGGAGGCGCCCCCCGAGGGCGCGGGGTTGCGTACGTTCGGCTTCACCTTGGTGATGTCGACGAAGTCGCTCTTGGCCGGTCCGCCCTTCTGCCCGAAGCTCCGGGCCCCGGCGTCCGCACCCGCGGCCGCGGCCACGCCGGAGTCGGGCGCCGCCTCGTCCTGCCCGGCCGGCGCCTCCTTCATCTCGCACCCGCTGAGCTTGTCCAGGCCCTCCGGGCGCCCGGAGGAGCGGCCTATCGCCTCGGACACCCGGCTGATGGTCGTCGCGCGCTGGTCACGGAGCCGGCCGAGGAGGGCGTCCTTCTGCGTCTTGCCCTGCACCTGCCCGGAGGCCAGCTGCCGGTAGGCGTCGGCCACCTGGACGTCCAGCTGCGCGAGGTTCTCGTCGACCTCGCCCCTGGCCTGGTCGGGTACGGAGGTGAGCCGGTCGCCCACGTCCGGGCAGTCGATGGTGGCCGTCACCTGCCCCGTACGGCCGTCCTGCCCGGCGCTCGCGTTGCCGGCGACGACGGCGACGCCGCCGCCTCCCAGCACCAGGGCGGAAACCACCGCGAGGAGCTTGAACCGGGGGCGCCTGTGGCCCTTGTGACTCATGCGATCACTTCACTTCGTTTCGTCGGTCGGACATCTGAGGGGGCGCGGCCCCCTGGTGGTGGACCGGGGTGGGGGAGGCGGGTGCCGGAGTCGCGTCGGAGACGGAGTCGAAGTCGACCAGCCCGCTCTCCTCCAGGACCGTGATGTGGTCCAGCACGGTGGCGTTGGCCGAGGTGGCGAGGGAGCGCACCATCGAGTTGCGGGTCTGCGCCCGGATCTGTGCCAGCAGGGCGAACACCTTGCCGTGCGCGCGCCGCAGCAGCTGGATGAACAGCCGCTCGTACTCGGCGTTGGAGGCGTTCGTCAGCTGGTTGAGCCAGTCCTGCTGCTGGGCGCTGGGCTGGTCGGGCAGGTCCATGCCGAGGGCCTGGCCGACCTGGAGCACCTGCCGGTCCAGCTCGGTGTGCCCCTCCACCAGGTGCATCCCGGCGGTGCGCACCGAGGGCCGGGTCCCGCGCTGCTGCGCCTGCCGCCCCGCGGGCAGCTCCCACAGCCCGGCCAGCCGCACCTTGCGCACGAAGTCCCGGTCGGCCGCGGACAGCGGACCGTACGCCGTGCTCATGGTGCCGCCGCCGTCGTCGTCGGTGCCCGGCTTCGCGGCCGTTCCCGCGGCGGCGGCCGAGGCCCGGTCGCCGAACTTCGACACGGGGATCAGCAGCGCGATGAGCGTGACGGCCAGCGCGGTGATGACCAGGGCGCTCCCGATGGTGTATCTCGTGGCCACCGACAGGCCGCCGGCGGATCGCCGTCGCAATGACAGCACAGTGCCTCCTCGCTCCGTGGGCAGGCAGGAGGAGCGGGGCGGCAGCGGCGGCAGGCGCCCTGCGGTGCGCACCCGAACTCCTGGGTGCCACGGGACGCTAGTGCCCCGTCCGGGGCCGCTGCGGAAGGACCATCACCATCGGATAAACATCCGGGCGATCCCTCGGAGGGCTGCTATCTTGCCGCGGGCTGCCGGTCGGGCGTGGTGTACGCGAAGTTGAGCGCGACCCGCCGCAGTCCGGGCCGGCGCAGCGCGGTCACCTGGTGGCCGGTGGTGTCGCTGCGCAGCAAGTAGGCGTCCCCCGGCCGGTGATGGGCCCGGCGGGCGACCTCGTCCGCCGACCGGGGATCCGTCCCCCGGGGCCCGTACTGGAGCAGACCGCCGTCCCGGGCCGAGCCGGGTGCCTCGGAGAAGACGACCAGGGCCAGCGGGTGGCCGTGGGTGTGCTCGCCGTGGGCGTCGTCGTGCCGGTGCAGGATGTCGATCACGTGCCGTTCCGGCGGATCGGCGACGGGCACGGCCTCCAGCGCGGAGACCGCGCGCACCAGCTCGATCAGGGACGGGTCGTGGTAGACGCGGGGGATCAGCTCCGATTCCTCGGCGATCAGCCGCCCGCCGAGCGTGGTCATGGGGCGGAGCGCCCCGCGGTCCTGGTGGGCCGCCATCGATTCGAGGCGCCGGATCTCGCGCCGCAGCGGCACGAGCCGGTCGGGCGGGACGAGTCCGGGAAGCGGTACGTAGCCCTCGGCGGCGAAGCGGTCGCGCAGGCCGCGGCGGTCGGCAGGCAGAAGCAGCACGAAACGGTACTACCCCGGGGCGCGGACCCGTAGACGGCCCGCCGGGCAAGGCCATCCGGTCGGCGGCACGGGGGACGGGTCAGTCGTGGCGGCCCTCGCACCCCGGGCACAGGTCGAGCGGGTCGCACAGCATGACCACCTGGTAGGGGCCGCCCTCCGGGCGCTCCGTGCCGTGGGGGGCGAACCTCCACTGGGAGGGCTTCACGTGCCGCGTCCCCTCCCGCTTCTCCACCCGGGCGTGCAGGGTGCGGGTCGCGGGGTCGTTCGTCTCCACCATGACCTCGTCCGGGGCGAGCGGGAAGTGGTCGTGGAGCAGGCACAGGCCGAAGCGGTCCAGGTTCCCGTGCCGGTCGAGCACCTCGACGAGGTCCCGTACGAACGCCGCGTCCGACGGGCCGAGGCCCACGGCCTCCTCGAAGCGGGGGAGGGGCTTGCCGGCGATGGCTTCCTTGGGGTGGGTCATGGCGCGTCCCGTGGATCGTGGGCAGTGGGCAGGAACCCCCCGGTCCCATCGTGGGCCGCCCACCCGCCCCGTGCAATCCGGTCGGCCGCGGCCGGGCGGGTGAGGACCGGGCTCGCGGCCGCGTGGCCGGGTGCGGCTCGGCGCGCCGCGTGTTAGAGGGTCTCCGTACGGGTGCCGGAGGAGACGACGCGAACGGGGCACGATGGTGCGGACCCGGTGGTGGAGCCTGATCCTGTTGCTGACCGCGGCCATGGCGGCATGGGGTGGGGTGCAGCGGGCGCACGCCGTCGACGTCTGCGAGGCGGGGAAGCTGAAGGCGCGCAACGTGAGTGCCAGGCTCGACTTCGACTACCACGACCGCAGCTACGCCCAGGTGATCTCGACCCTCACCGTCAGCGTCTCGGCGAAGGAATGGGACCGCGCCACGGACCTGGCGCTCAGCGAGAAGTCGGCTCCGTACCAGAGGGCGATGCGCTGCCTGCTGCGGGGGCGGGAGGCGGTCCCGCGCAGTCGCGAGTGGCGCTTCCACGACCCGCAGGTGAGCGTCAGGGGCGACCTGGTCACCGTGAACTACGAGGCCACCGCGTGGATCGAGCAGAACAGGCCGTTCCTGCTCGGCCCGTGGCGGATCGAGGTCGACGAGGAGGGGGACGACTGGCGGGTCTTCCTCCGGCCGCCGAACACGCTGAAGAACGCCGCGTGGGGCCAGGTCGAGGTCCGGCTCGACGGGCTCGAAGCCACCAACGTCTTTCCCCCGCCCTCCTCCGCCGACCCGGAGCGCCTGGTGTGGTCCGAGCCGGAACCCTTCGACGTGCGGGTGGAGGTGGATCCCCCCTGGCAGCGCTCCTTCAACGTCGGGGAGCAGTGGTGGAGCCTGGGCTGGGTGGGCGTGGCCACCTGGTGGATGTTCACCTCGCTGCTGAGCGCGGCAGCCGTTCTGTACGCGTCACGGCAGCAGCCCGGCGCATCCGTTCCGGCCGGCGCGTCCGGCACCCCGGGACCGGCCGGCTTCGCGAGGCTGGTCCTGCTGTGGGCCGTTCTCAGCATGGTGGTGGCGGCCGTCCTGCGCGCGCTGATCGTGGACCGGCCCCCGTCCGAGGGGCCGACCTGGCGCCACCTCGTCGCCATCGCCCTGGCGCTGGCCCTGGTGCTGGCCGCCCGCCCGTGGTGCCGTACCGGCTCCTCGCCCCGCCCGACCCCGGAGGGAGCAGCGGCCGCCGCCGGCACGGAGGACGCCCCGCGACGCCGGGCCCGGGCGGTGGTCCTGATCGCCTCGGCCGTGGCGCTGGCCGGCCTGCTGTCGGTCGTGGCACTGCCGGGCCTCGTCGGGCTGACGCTGCTGGCGCTGGGAACGCTGTGGCTGTGGCTCGCCGCGATGGTGGCATGGGCGTGGCGCTTCGCACGGGAGGGGGCGATCGTCCGGCGTTCCTGGAACGACGCGTGGGAGACGGCGCCGGTCCGTTCCACCCTGGTCGTGACGGCCCTGCTGGCGTTGGCCGCGGCGGCGCTCCTCACCTCCTTCTGGTGGACGCACGCGCGTTGGTGGAGCCGCGCCTACTGGCTCATCGACGGGTCCGAAACCGGCCGTGACCGGGAATGGACCAAGTTCCTCGTCCAGTTCCCCTACTCCGGCCTCACCTGGGTCTACGCCTACGCGTGGATGCTGACGGGCCTCGCCCTCGTCGCGCTGCTGCAGATCCGCGTCCGGGACCGGCAGGGCCGGCCCGAGGAGGGTGACAAGGGACCGCCCCTGGGGCCGGTCAAGGCCGATCTCCTGCTGACCGTGGCGGTCTTCGCCCTTTCCGTGGGGTTCCGGCAGGTCGAGTTCGCGGGCTCCAACCTGCTGTTCGGCGCCTGGCTCCTGCTGATGATCGCCTCGCTGTACGCCGTGGTGACGGTCGGCCGGCGGTTCTCCGTACTGGGCCGCACCGAAGGAAGGTTCCGCGTGCGGAGGCTGGGGACCGAGCGGCGCCGTCGCGTACTGCTGCACAAGGCCCACGAGTTCCGCAACCTGCACCACAAGCTGTACGCGCTGGACCGCGGGCGGGGGGAGGGAGACCTCTCGCGCGAGGAGCTGGAGGAGCGGCTGGACGGCCTGCACCACTGGCTGTTCGACGGCCGGGGCGAGGGCCCTCCGCCCGCCCAGATCTCCGTGCTGGACGTCGCCCTCAGCTGGGGACCCGGCGAGGACTGGTGGGACAACGCCAAGCGTGCCGCGCGCCTGGCGTTCGGCTTCGGATTCCCGGCCAGCGTCGCCCTCGTCTGGCTGAGCTACCTCAAGGACGACCGCACCCAGATGGCGACCTTCCAGAGCCTCTCGGGGTTGCCGGAGATCGCGGCCAAGTGCCTCGCGTGGCAGGTGGCGTGGGCCGGCGGGGGCCTGGTCCTCGGGGCGCTGTGGCGGGTGCTGCCCGGGCGGCGGAGTCCCGTGCGCGCACTGAGCCTGACCGCCGCCTACGCCATCCCCGTCTGCGTGGGCGCCCTGGTCACCCAGATCACCGACACCGAGCTCGGGTACGTCTTCCTGCACGTCGCGCTCATGCTCCTGGTCCTGACCCTCACCAGCATCTGGATGGACATGGCCACGTTCACCGAGGAGCGGAGGTTCTGGCCCAGCCGGGTCGGCCTGCTCCTGTCCGTCTACCAGCTGCGCGGCCTGTCCACGCAGGTCGCCTACCTGGCCGCCCAGCTGGCGATCGTCGTGGGCGTGTGGCGCAGCCTGGCGGGCAGCGACTCCCGGCCGAAGTAGGCCCTACGCGTCCCAGTGCGCGGCGTGCCGGCGGTGTGCTTCGGTCAGGCCGCTGCGGAAGAACCGTTCGTAGTACTCGGACTCGACGTGGTGCGCCTGCAGCCAGACACCGGGCACGTGGATGGCGTCGGTGTGCGCGGGGAAGCGGCCGTGGGTCTCGTGGACGTACACGCAGACGTCCCGTGCGCAGTCGACGACCTGCCGGCCGTACTCGCTCGCCTCGGTGAGGTAGCGCTGCGCGTAGTCCTCCTTGTAGACCCGGGCGAAGAGCTCCTTGTCCGCGTAGACGCCGTCCTTGCCGAACTTGGACCGGACGACCGAGTCGACGGCTTCCGCCATCGACGGGTAGTGCGGCGGGCAGGCGGCCTTGATGAGGTGTTCGCCGCCGGCCCGCAGCCCCACCGGGTGGGCGCGCAGGGACGCGTACTTCGGCAGCGGTACCTGCCAGCGCAGGGCGTCGAGGGGGCGGAACCGGGGGGTGACGAAGTCGAAGCCCAGCATCCGCCCGTAGGTGCGGGAGAACCTGGGGTCGCCGAGCATGATCTGCGGGCTGATCGCGGCGTGGATCCAGGCGCCGAGCCCCATCGCGTCGGCGACCAGCATCATGTTCTGCAGCAGCAGATCGGCCTCGATCTGGGTGCGCATCGGCCCCAGGGCGCCGAGCGGCATCTTGATGCCCGGGTTGAGGAACCCGCTGCGGACCCACCGGCGGACCCCGGCCGGGCGGTAGAAGTTCCGGTCGTCGACGAGGGTGGGGCGGGCTCCGTCGGGCTGGGTGAGCAGGTACATCAGGGCGTTGACGTACTGGTGGGAGAGGTCTACCACGGGCAGGAACAGGGTGCTCCCCGGCAGGTTGGACAGGAACCGGTTGGAGTCGAGGTAGGCGGGGAAGTCGCGCATCCCCTCGGCGACGTCCAGCCGGTGGTCCAGCACCCGCACCTTCGCCTGCCGGGCCCGCTCGACCAGGGTGTCCGGGTCGAAGGCGGCCCCCGGGGCGGGCGGGAGTTTGCGCAGGTAGTACGTGCCGGTGTCGTTGATCATGAAGAAGTGGGTGGCCTGCGCGTTGTCGGGACTGCCGGCGGTCCGCCCGGTCATGTTCAGGTTCGGCTTCGCCATGATCGGCTTGTGGTCGCGCGGGTCCTCGAAGGGGCGGTCGGGCATGGTGAGCCCCGAGGAGCCGGTGAGGGCGATCAGCACCGCCTCCTCCAGCTCGCCCAGCGGCTGCGGCCGGTGCGGGGAGCGGTAGCTCATCGACCCGGCGGGCACCGAGGCGCCCCGGCCGACCCGGTGGGTGCGCCGGCCGAACACGGTCTCCAGCAGCGGCCGGGCGAGCAGCTCCTCCAGGCCGGGGTGGCGGCGGCCGCCGCCTCCTTCGGGTGCGGACACGGCCCCTCCCGTTCAGTCGCGGCCGTCGCGGCCGGCGTGGCCGCGGACCGGCTGGACCGGACGCCAGGGCGCGAAGGCGCTCGCCCCGCGCGGCAGGACGCCCGCCAGCTCGGGGCAGTGCCGCAGGACGACGCTCGTCATGCCGTTGCGGGCGATCCAGTCCATGCCGAGGGGCGTGTAGATCTCGGGCCGGAAGTCGACGGTGAGGAAGCGGTCGCTCTGCAGCCGCCGGCTCGCCATCAGGATGAAGACGCGGAAGGCCGTGTCGCTGAAGCCGAACCCAGCGGGCGGGTTCTCGGCGAACAGCCCCACCACCGTGTCCACGTCGTCCACCGAGCGGTAGACCTCCCGCAGCCGCGCGACCGTCTCCGGATCCCCGGAGAGGTCCTCGAACCGCCGGATCCGCGGCTTGTGCAGCCCGGCCCGGAAGTCGTTGTAGCGGGGGACCCCGCGGCGCCGGGTGCGCACCAGGTCGACCACGGACAGGTCGATCACCTCCCCGTCGCGCCGGAACGCCTGGAGCGCGCGCGGGAAGTTGTGCAGGGTGATCGCCCCCGGATGGGCGATGCCCAGCGAGTAGAGGGAGTCCACCAGGCCGGTCCGGCGGATGAGCGGCTCCGCCGCGGCGCCCTGGAGGGCGTCGAAGCCGAGGGTGTCGAGCCTGCGGCCGGAGCGGTGGTCGGCGAACGCGTAGTCGTCGGGGATCAGCGGGTGCATCCGGTAGACGGTGACGAACTCCTCGGTGAGGGCGTACGGGGCCCCGTGGTGCTCGGGCAGGGTCCTGGGGATGCCGTCCTTGCCGTTCGCCTCCAGCAGCCAGACGCCCAGCTGCTCGAGCCACTTCTTCGGCGGACCCTCCCAGTTGGTCCGCATCCCGATGTCGAGCGTCCTGGTGGCGAGGATCGCCGGAGTCCACTCCACCGTGTGGATCTTGGCGATGAGGGCGGAGACGACCAGGCGCGCCGTGTGGTAGATCCGGTCCTCGTCCAGGTGCGGGTACTCGCCGCGCAGGGCCTCGCACACGGCGTTGTGCTCGCGGGCGAAGAGGGTGTGCACGGCGCTCAGGCCGAGCCACCAGTTGTCGGCGAACCCGGTGACCGGGAGGCCGTCCGCGCCCATCGGCAGGTGCCCGCCCTCCAGCCGCAGCGCGGCACCGCCGCCGGGCTCGCGCAGGGAGGTCGCGACGGCCCGGTCCCCGCCGTACACCTCCGATCCGTCCCACCAGTGCGAGACGCCCCCGGCGAACCGGATCGGCGGCCGTCCGCTCCCGGCCCCGTCCAGCGGCTCGTCGTCGCCGAAGCGCATCACCTTCTCGCGCGGGCCGCCCGGGGTGTTCTGCCAGTCCGTGCCGGGCGGCAGCGGCACCTCCACGCTCCGGGTGCCCGCCGGGAAGCGCTTGTGGTTGACCCAGTCGTGCACCTGGAACTGGATCCAGGCCGCGGCGATCACGTTCAGCGAGGTCGCCGGGATGAAGGCCTCGCGCCGCAGCAGCTCCCTGCTGACGACGACCGGGTTCGGGGTGTCGAACCGGTCCGGCCGGTAGTCCGGCGGCATGGAACGCCCGAACGCCGCGCCGACGGCCCCCATCCGCGGCGCGGACAGGTCGTTGTGGCTGCCGTCGTAGCTCCGCCTGACCAGCAGCTCCTCGTCCACGGGCGGCTCCACCGGACCCGCCTTGGGCGGGGCCTCGTACACCTCGGTGTCGATCAGGTTGTGCCGGCGCAGCGTCTGGCGGAACGCCATCAGGTTCAGCAGCGCCACCGGGGTGGGCAGCCGGTGCCACGGCACGACCCGGTTCACCGAGCGGAACACGGCCCGCAGCGGGGTCCCGAGCAGGGCGTTGCGGCGCGGCTCCACGGTCACGAAGCGGCGGCCCAGGCGGTGCGCGCTGCTCGCCTCGTAGGCGAGCTTGCGGGCCCGGTTGAGGTTCCCCAGCGGGCGGAAGCCCTCCGCGGTGTGCCACGGGTTGAAGGCCAGCAGCTCGACCCGCGCCCCGGCGGCGCGGGCCTGTGCCGTGTGCACGTCCTGGCGCGGGACGGTCAGCGTGGCCACGGGCACCACGGGCGCGTCCTGCTCCCGCCACTCGGCCGCGCCGTCCTCGATCGGGGTGCGGCGCGGGTCCGCGTAGCGCTGCACGCACAGCTCGAAGACGACGTCCCCGGCCGCCAGCCTCCCCGCGAGCTCGCCCCGCAGCCCGTCGGGCCCGGCCGGCGGGCCCGCCGGGGCCGCCGCGGCGCCCGGAGCGGGCCGCAGCTGGTAGCGCACCGGCCCCGCGCCGCCCCACAGGATCGCGCCCCGGCTCCAGTACGTCTCCAGGGCCAGGCTGGACACGGTGCGCCGGGTCCCCGCAATCACGTTGCGGCGCATCCGGCCCGCCGTGGACCAGCCCACCGCCAGCGGCAGCCTGACGAACAGCGCGAAGCCCCGGGCGGGCCGCGACTCGGCGCCCGCCATGACCTTGGCGAAGGCCACGAACTCGCGGGCGTCGCGGGCGTGGGAGACCGGGTGGCTGGTCATCAGCAGGTCGTGGGTCTCCCCGGGCCCCACCTCGACGCGCAGCGCCGCCCCGCGCAGGTCGGGTGCGGAGTCGGGCCGCCGGACCCCGCCGGCGTTGGAGAGCCGTACCGTCACCGGGTACTCGGCGCCGGGCCGGGCGAACCCGGTCCGCAGCGGCTCCGGCAGGTCGTCGCGGAAGCGCAGGCGCGCGTTCTCCACCCCGAGGACCGCCTTCGCGTGGAAGGTCCGCTCCGGGGCGGCGGCGCCGCTGCGCCGCTGCGCCTTGAGCTGCACGCGCAGGAGCTCCCCCGCCAGCCGCTCGAAGGCCAGCCGCTCGGTCTCCGGGCTGCCGCCGACGTATCGCTCGTACCGCTCGGCCTCGTCCATGCGTGCCTCTTCGCGAAGGGGGTTCCGGGGGCTTGGGTGCACTCCCCACGACGTTTCCCCACCGGCGCGGCGGTGTCGTGCGGAGCGGGGCAGACGGGTTCCCGGAATGCCCCCTTCGGGTGGCCGCGCCCCCGGCCGCGCCCCGGCCGTCCCCGGCTGTCGGCGCACCGGGCGCACGGAGTGGCGTCCGCGCGTCCGGGAGGGGCAGGCTGTACTCATGAGAGCGCCCCTGCGCTCGCCCCCGGGACCGGGAGCCGGCGGTCACCACCAGGTCCTCTTCGCCCTCGCCGAGTGCGTGCCCTTCGCGCTCGCCCTGCTGGTGCTCCTGATCGAGCTCACGCCCGCGCACGTCGTCTACACCGGGCCCCTGCTGGTCGCGACGCCCGCCCTGGCGGCGGTGACGACGGGCCCCCGGGGCACGCTCGCGGCGGCGGGACTGGCCGTCGTCGTCAGCATCATCACCGCGACCCACAACCACGCCTGGGGTGGGCAGCAGGTCTACACCAATCTCTTCGCCCTGTGCCTGGTCACGGCGGCGAGCTTCACGACGAGCCGTGCCGCGCGCACGCGCCGGGAGGGCCAGCTCAACCAGGTGCGCCGGATCGCGGCGGCCGCCCAGGAAGTGCTGCTGCGGCCGGTACCGGACCGGCTGGGCCCCGTACGGGCCGCCAGCCTGTACCTGGCGGCCGAGGCGGGCGCGCAGATCGGCGGCGACCTCTACGACGCCGTCCAGACCCGGTACGGGGTCCGGTTGATCGTCGGGGACGTCCGGGGCAAGGGGCTGCCCGCGGTCCGGGCCGCGGCGGTCGTGCTGGGCGCCTTCAGGGAGTCCGTGCACTACGAGGACGACCTGGTGGAGGTCGTCGCCCACTGCGCGGCGGCCCTGCGGCGGGACGCCGCCCTCGCGAGCGCGAGCGCGAACGCGCGGACGGACCCGCCGGACGGCGCGGACGCCCTGTTGGAGGGCTTCGTCACCGTGCTCGTCGCCCAGATCCCCGACGGCCCCCGCATCGAGGTCGTCAACCGCGGACACCCCCCGCCGCTGCTCCTCCACGGGCGCGCGGTCCGGCCGCTGACACCGGCCACCCCCTTGCCGCCGCTCGGCCTGGAGGAGTTCATCAGCGGCCCCGTCCGGACGGAGAGCCACCCCTTCGCCCCGGGCGACCGCCTCCTGCTGCACACCGACGGCGTCATCGAGGCCCGCGACCGCGACGGCGCCTTCTTCGACCTGGCCGGCCTCATGCCGGCCCTGCGCCGCCACCCCCGCCCCGCCTTCCTGGACGCCGTGCGCCAGGCCCTCCTGCGGCACACGCAGACCCGCCGCCTGTCGGACGACGTGGCCCTCATCGTCGTGGACCGCCACGAGGGGGAGGGGCGGTGAGCGCCCTCAGCGGCCGATCAGCTTGTGCAGGCCCAGGACCGCAGCCCCGAAGCCGGTCAGAGCGGCGAGCAGGGCCCCGGCGGAACTGCCCGTGGACAGGGCGGTGAGGGCGCCGACGACCGTGCCGACGAAGGCGGCCGTCAGTAGCACCAGTGCGGTGCGCAGGCTCACCAGGGGCTCCGCGTCGGGCGACGGGGGCGGTGCGGGTGCGGGTGGCGGCGGTACGGGCGGGGGCTGCGGGACCGGCTCGGGGCAGGGGGGCGAGGGCGGGGGCGGGGTGGTCATGCGGACTCCTTGTCGCGGCCGCTGCGGACGGTGTAGGCGTATCGGGGCATGGCGAAGAGCTGGTCGACGGTCCATCTCCACTTCTCACGGCGTCCCGGGAGGTCGGACAGGATGGCGCTCTGCTCGTCCAGCCACTCGGCCCGCTCCTCCGCGGGAAGCAGCCGGGCTCCGAACCGGAGCACCCGCCCGCCCGGCTCGCCCCGGTCGTCCCCCCGTCCCGCGATGCCCGACGGGACCATGTCCTCCTGGGGTGCGTCGGCGGCCGGCTGGTCACCGGTGCCGCCTTCGCCGCCCGGGTTCGGCTCGGCGGTATTGCCGGCATCGCCGGACTGGACGAGGGAGCGGAAGTGGTGCTCTCTCCGGGCCAGTTCCTGGGTGAGGGCGATGGTGTCAAGGAGCATGATCCCCTGCCGGACCACCAAGGCCACGACGACGGCACATCCGGCGAGGAGGACCGCGCGGTTGACGCTGCCGCCGTCGAGGGCGTCCCAGAGGATCCCGAGGGCGCAGGCTGCCGCGGCGAGGTACGGCGAGAGCGCGGTCAGTGCGGTCCCGACCGGGTGGGTGCCCGTCCGGACGCCGGGCGGCGGGGGCGGAGCCCCGGCCGTGTCCGCCCGCCGGGAGTCCCGGAGCGCGTGGGCGAAGAGGAGCGGGCCGCCGAACCAGATGGTGTCCTGCAGGGGCGTCAGGGCGAGCACGTCGCCCGTCCCGATCACCGCCAGGGCGGCGGCCGCCGCGCCGACGGCCGGGCGCCCGGCCCCGGAACGGCGGAAGTGCAGGACGAGCGCCATCGACACGAGGACGATGTCCAGCAGCGCCCGGGCCGGGGCGAGCGCGGTGTGCTGGACGGCCTCGGCCGGGGCCAGGCTCCGGTACAGCGTGAACAGGGAGCCGCCGACCAGCCACGCGTCGAGCACCGCGCAGACCCAGCCGGCCTTGGTCACGGCCCGTTTGGCGAGGAGCAGGAGCCCCGCGGCGGCGGGCGGTGCGAAGCAGAGGGAGAGCGGCGCGGCCACGTGGCCGAGGGCCGCCGCCGTGAACGACAGGGCGAACAGCAGCCAGGCGGCCCGGTCCCGACCGTCGCGGCGCCGCCCCTGGCGGAGGCAGGCCACGGCGGCGGCCGCTGCGGTCGCGCCCAGCGTGAAATCGCCCATGACGAGCGAGAGCTGCCGGGAGCCTCCCCACTCCAGGGCGGATCCCGTCACGTAGCCGACACAGGCCGCTCCGAGGAGGAGCGGTGTCACCCGCCCCGCGATGCGGTCACTCACCGGCACCACCGGCCAGACCGGGGCGGGCGAGGCCCGGCCGTGACGCCCGTGACGCCGCGGCGCTCGCCTCGGCGAGCGCCTGCGGGGCGAGGACGGCGCCCTTGGGGCTGATGCGGTAGAAACGGCGGCGGGGACGGCCCTCGGCCTCCGCTATGGCGTCCTCTTCCCAGTACCGCTCCACCCAGCCCGCCTGGCGCAGCCGTTCGAGGATGGGGAACAGCGTGCCGTTGGGGAGCCCGGTGCGCCGGACGAGGTCCAGCCCGTACAGCCCCTCGGTGAGCACCACGGAGCGCTGCCCGATGTCGATGCCCTGGCCGAGGAGGGTGCGCAGCAGGGTCTGGGTGTGCGGCGTCAGATTCACGTCCGGCATGGCGGCAATCTACTTAGGTAGAAGGGGGCCGTCTACCTAAGTAGAAGCATCCGGACCTCTGAACTGACGTACGGAGAAAGGGAGTTCGCTTGCATCGACCTTGCGTTCGATCGGGCTGCACGGATCCACCGTCACGACGGCCGCGCCAGGTGATCCTCCGGCCTCCGCTGCCGGCACCCCGCGCCGGCGGCAGCGGGTGCCCCGGCCGGACGAGCGGAACGGTGGCGGCGCGTGTCCAATGGCCGGGAGGACACGACCCGGGAGGAGGCCGGATGCCGGGCTCTGCCGGAGGCCCCGCAGGCCGCGCCGCACGGGAGCGGCGCCGGCCGGGCGCGCCGTTCCACCGGCCCGCGCACACCGCGCGCAGGGAGCTGACCCAGTTGGTCTACGCGGTCGCCGGGCTGGTCCTCGGCCTGCTGGCCCCCCTGGTCGACCTGGGCGCCCCGGTGGCCGCCGGACGGGTGGTCAGCATGCTGTTCACCCTGGGCTTCGGCGTCGTCAGCCTGGTCAGCATCATCTACTCGATGCTGTTCCTGGTCGTCCAGTTCTCCGCGAGCACGTTCACCCCCCGCCTCGGCCTGTTCCGCGACGAGCCGATCGTCTGGCGGGCGTTCGCCTTCACCGTGGGCGTGTTCGTCTTCTGCATCACCTCGGGCCTGGCGATCGGCACCCGGGAGAGCGTCTCCGCCTTCCTCCCCTGTGCCGCCATGATTCTCACGCTGGTCGCGCTCGGCCTGATGCGGACGCTGCAGACGAAGGCCTTCCACTCGATCCAGCTCGGCCACGCGCTGACCGCCGTCACCGACCGCGCGCACCGCCTGTACGACGGCCTGTACGACCGCCCGTACCCGCGCCCGCACACCCCGGACGCGCCGGACGCGGCGGACGCGGCGGCCGGCCCGCCGTCCGGGGCCGGCGGCGTGGGCGCGGCCGTCCGCTGGGCCGGACCGTCGACCGTGCTCCGGGCGATCGACGTACCGGCCCTGGTGGACCTCGCGCGGGAACGCGACTGCACGATCGCCTTCCGGGTCGCACCCGGCGCGACCCTGTCGGGCGGGACGGTGTTCGCCGAGGTGACCGCGGGCGGTCCGGACGGGGCCGAGGTGCTGGCGGCCCTGTCGACGGGGGTCGAACGGACCTTCGGCCAGGACCCCGAACTGCCGTTGAGGCTCCTCGCCGACATCGCGCTGCGCGCCCTGTCCCCGGCGGTGAACGATCCGGCCACGGCCGTGGAGGCCCTGGACCGCATCGAGGACCTGCTGACCCGCCTCGCCGACCGCGACCTGGACATCGGCCGGTTCCACGACCCCGGGGGAAGGCTGCGGGTGAGCATCCCGGTACCCGACTGGGAGCGGTACGTCCGGATCGCCGTCGACGACGTGGCCATCGCCGCCACCGGATCCCCGATGGCCCTGCGCAGGATGCGCGACATGCTGCGGAACCTGGCGGAGCGGACCCACGAGCACCGCCGGCCCGTGGTGGACGACCGGCTCCGGTGGGTCGAGCGGACGGGCGCCGGGGCGTACCCGCTCATCTGGACGGCCTCCGGAGCCGGATAGCGCGGGCCGGACGCCCGGGACCGGCCCGCGGCGGTGGTCCCGCCCCGTGTGGCGTGCCCCGGAGCGCGAGCCGAGAATGAGACTGCCGGGCCGGGTCCGCCGGCCCGCACTCGTGCTGCAAGGACGCTGCAAGGACCCAGGTGATCGCACATGTGCCGATGGCTCGCCTACTCGGGAACACCCGTGCTGCTCGACACCATCCTCTACAAGCCCGCCCACTCGCTGATCGACCAGAGCCTGCACTCCAAGCTCGGCGTCGAGACGACGAACGGCGACGGGTTCGGCGTCGGCTGGTACTCGCCGGACGACCCCTCGCCGGCGCTGCTCAGGGACGTCGGACCGGCCTGGAACAACCGCAACCTGCGGGAGATGGCCTCCCACGTCCGCGCCCCCCTGTTCTTCGCCCACATCCGCGCGTCGACCGGCACGGCGGTGCAGCAGTCGAACTGCCATCCGTTCCGGCACGGCCGCTGGATGTTCATGCACAACGGGGCGATCTCCGGCTTCCACCTGATGCGCCGGGACCTCACCCTCCTCGTCGACCCCGCGCTGTACGCCGGCATCGAGGGGACGACCGACTCGGAGGTGATGTTCCACCTGGCCCTCACCTTCGGCCTGGACCAGGACCCGCCGGCCGCGGTGGCCCGGATGGCGGGGACGGTGGAACGCGTCGGGCGCGACCACGGAGTGGAGTTCCCGCTCCAGATGACGCTCGCCATCACCGACGGCACCAGCCTCTGGGCCTTCCGCTACTCCAGTGCCCACGCGTCCCGGTCGCTGTTCTACAGCAGCCGGGTGGACGCGCTGCGCAGGCTCCACCCCGACGTCGCGTTCCTCCAGGAGGTCTCCGACGAGACCCGCATGGTCGTGTCCGAGCCCCTCGGTGACCTGCCCGGCGCGTGGCACGAGGTACCGGAGAGCACCTACGGCGTCGTCCAGCCGGGTGCCGACGCGCTGTACCCCTTCGCCCCGGCCCCCGTGTGACACGGCCGCCGCCGGCCACCGGCCGGGCGGCTCCCGGACCCCCAGCGGAGGCCCGATGCGCCCCTACCCGCCCATCGCCGAGCACGGACTGATCGGGGACCTGCAGACCTGTGCCCTCGTCTCGTCCGACGGGGTGCTCGACTGGTTCTGCTCACCGCGCTTCGACTCGCCCAGCGTCTTCGCGAGCCTGCTCGACGCGGACCGCGGCGGATACCTCGCCCTCACGACCGACCCCGCCCGGACCCCGGACGGCGCACCGCGGGAGCCGGGCGACGGGGTCGTCACCCGCCAGCTCTACCTGGCCGACACCGCGGTCCTCGTCACCCGCTCCCTCACCCCCGAAGGCGTCGGCGAGGTCATCGACTTCATGCCCGTCCACGAGCCCCACACCGCCACCGACCGGCACCAGGTGGTGCGCGTCATGCGGGTGGTACGCGGGACCGTGCGCTTCCGGCTGGAGTGCCGCCCCCGCTTCGACTACGGACGGGCGCCCCACGCCCTCGCGTGCGACGGCGCCACCGCCCGCTTCGACGGACCCGGCACCACCGCCTACCTGCAAGCCCTGGGCCCCGTCGCCCTGGAGGCCGACGGGACGGACGTGCGGGCGGCCGTGACCCTGTCCGAGGGCGAACGCGCGGCCGTCCTGCTGACGGTCTGCGACGCGGACGGCCCCGCCCCGCCGCCCGCGAGCCCCGACGACGTGATCGGGGCGTTCAACTCCGTGCGCGAGTTCTGGCACGGCTGGATCGGACGCTGCACCTACCACGGCCGGTGGCAGCAGATGGTCAACCGCTCCGCGATCACCCTCAAGCTCATGACCTACGCCCCCACCGGGGCACCGGTCGCCGCCGCCACCATGGGCCTGCCCGAACAGGAGGGCGGCGAGCGCAACTGGGACTACCGCTACACCTGGATCCGTGACGCCTCGCTCGCCGTGCGCGCCATGCGCGACCTCGGCTTCACCGAGGAGGCGCACGCGTTCCGGATCTGGCTCATGCAGCGGGTGGCGGACGGCAGGGCCCCCAACGGCGAACCCCTGCAGATCATGTACCGGGTCGACGGGGACCCGTACCTGGACGAAGAGGTCCTCGGCCACCTGGAGGGCTGGCGGGGCTCCGCTCCGGTCCGCGCGGGCAACGGCGCCGCCGACCAGTTGCAGATGGACATCTACGGGGAGGCCCTGTACGGCCTGGCCCAGGCCGGCCCCACCGGCGACCTGGTGGGCTTCGACGACTGGCGGCGCTGCGCGGCCCTGCTCGACTGGCTGTGCGAGAACTGGGACCGCCCCGACGAGGGCATCTGGGAGACCAGGGGCGGCCGGAAGGACTTCACCTACAGCCGCCTCATGTGCTGGGTCGCCCTCGACCGCGGCATCCGCCAGGCCACGGTCACCGCCCGGCCCGGGAACCTGCCCCGCTGGACCGCCGCGCGCGACGCGATCCTCGAACAGATCATGACCCTGGGCTGGAGCACGGAGCGCGGGGCGTTCGTCCAGGAGTACGACAGCACCGTCCTCGACGCCTCACTGCTGCTCATGCCCCTGGTCGGCTTCATCACCCCCGGGGACCCGCGCTGGCTGTCCACCCTGGACGCCATGGACCGGGAGCTCGTCTCCGACAGCCTCGTCTACCGCTACGACCCGGCGGCCTCCCCGGACGGCCTCCAGGGCTCGGAGGGCACCTTCTCGCTGTGCACCTTCCTCTACGTCTACGCACTCGCCCGGGCCGGCCGCGTCGACCAGGCCCGCTACGCCTTCGACAAGATGCTCACGTACGCCAACCACGTCGGGCTCTTCGCCGAAGAGGTCGGTCTCACCGGTGAACAGCTCGGCAACTTCCCCCAGGCCTTCACCCATCTGGCCCTCATCACCGCGGCACTCGCCCTCGACTCCGCCCTCGACCGGGCCGCCGGCACCGCCTGAGCACCGCCCGGGGCCCGCCCTCCCCGCCCCCGCGCGGCCGGACCGCGCCCGCCCGTGCCGGTACCCTGCCGGGGTACGTCTGCAGGTGCGGGCCGGGCCGAGCGCCCGGTGGAACGGAGAACGACGATGGCCCTCAGGTACGACTGCTCCACGCCCTCCGGCCTGGCCGACGGACTCGATGCCGCCGGCCTGGCGGTGGGCCGGGGCGAGCTCGTGGTGCTCCCGACCGACACGGTCTACGGCGTCGGCGCGGACGCCTTCGCCCCCGACGCCGTGGACCGGCTGCTGGGGGCCAAGGGCCGGGACCGCGCGATGCCCTCCCCGGTCCTGGTCGCCTCCCCGGACGCCCTGGAGGGCCTGGTCGCGGACTTCCCCAAGGAGGGATGGGCCCTGGTGGAGGCCTTCTGGCCGGGCGGGCTGACCCTGGTCCTGCGCCACCTGCCGTCCCTGACCTGGGACCTCGGGGACACCAACGGCACGGTCGCGGTCAGGATGCCCTCCCACCCCGTGGCGCTCGACCTGCTCGCCCGGACCGGCCCGATGGCCGTCTCCAGCGCGAACCTGACCGGCCGCCCCTCCCCGCAGGACTGCGACGCGGCCCAGGACATGCTCGGCGACTCCGTCGCGGTCTACCTCGACGGCGGTCCCACCGAGGCCGCCGTCGCCTCCTCGATCGTGGACCTCACCGGCCCGGCCCCGGTCCTCAGGCGGGCCGGGGCGATCACCGCCGACGTCCTGCGCCGCGTCGTGCCCGACCTGCTGGAGCCCTGACCGGCGGCCGCCCGCGGGACCTCGCTGGGCGGCGGTCCGGGCGGGGCCGTAGCCTGCGGTCATGACTACTCCGCCGTCACCGACCCCGTCCGAGGCCTACGAACTGCTGCTGGCAGGCAACCGGCGTTTCACCGCGGGCACGCCCGAGCACCCGAACCAGGACGCGGCGCGCCGCGCCCAGACCGCGCCGGCCCAGAGCCCCTTCGCCGCGCTCTTCGGCTGCTCGGACTCGCGCCTGGCCGCCGAGATCATCTTCGACCGCGGCCTGGGCGACCTCTTCGTCGTCCGCACCGCGGGCCACGTCGCCGGACCGGAGGTCCTGGGCAGCATCGAGTACGCGGTGAGCGTGCTCGGCTGCCCGCTGGTGGTCGTCCTGGGCCACGACACCTGCGGCGCCGTCGCCGCCACCCGCGCCGCCCTGACCGACGGAGTCAGCGCCACCGGTTACGTGCGCGACGTCATCGAACGCGTCACCCCCAGCGTGCTCGCCGCCCGCGCCGCCGGCCTCACCGACGAGGACGACATCATCGCCGAGCACATACGCCACACCGTGGACCTCCTCCTGGACCGCTCCCGCGTCATCGCCGACCAGGTCGCCGCGGGCCGCGCCGCCGTGGTCGGCCTGTCCTACCGGCTCGCCGACGGCAGCGCCCGGGTCGTCACCACCCGCGGCCTCCCCAGCGGGATTCCGGCCTGACCGACCGGGGGACCGCACGGCGGTCCCCCGGCGCCCGTCCCGGCGGTCCTCGGGCCGCCCACACGAATTCCCGGTGAACCGCGCATCGGACACCCGATCGCGCGGGTACGCTCCCGGCGGTGCGGCGGAGAACCGCCGAGGGGGGAGCGTACCGATGGGCGGGGAGTTACGCGTCGTCGAGGAACCGCGCCTGGCCGTCGGGCCGCCGGTGTCCTCCCGGTGGCCGAGACGCAGGCTCACGGCCGTCCTGGCACCCGCCCTGGCGGCCGTGCTGATCGGCGGCGGGCTGCTGGCCACCTCGGGGAACGCGGGCCTGCCGGCCGAGCGGATCGTCACCCTGGAAGGCCGGATGGCCTCCAAGCGGGACTACTTCGAGGACCCCGAAGTCCGGCGCATCCTCCTGCGCCACCACATACGCCTGCACATCACCAGCGCCGGATCGCGCGAGGTCGCCGTCCGTGACCTGTCCGGGTACGACTTCGTCTTCCCCTCCGGCCAGCCCGCGGGCGACCTGATCACGAACAGGCTCGCCGCGGAGGGCAAGTACGCCAAGGTGCACCGCCCGTTCGTGAGCCCGATCGTGCTCGCCACCTACCGGGAGTACGCCGAGACGCTGCGCGCCGCCGGGATCGCCACCCCGCAGCCCGGTTCCGCCGCCGGCGGCGACCCGGCCCACCCGCTCTACTACGTCCTCGACATGCGCGAGTTCCTCCTCCGCGTCAACGAGGGCAAGCGCTGGAACGACCTGGGCATCCGGGCCCACGGGATCGCGAACGACAACCGGATCGTCGTCCAGTCCCCGGACGTCTGCGGGTCCAACTCCGCCGGCACCTACCTGGCCCTGGTCTCCTACACCTGGCGCGGCAACGGCGCCGAGGTCCCCTCGACCGACCAGGAAGCCGACGCCCGCGCCGACGCCATCGGGCCCCTCATGGAGCAGGGCCTGCCCGCCTCCGACGTGTTCCGCACCTACATCTCGCCGGAGGGCAAGGGGATCGCCCCGCTCGTCGTGGCGTACGAGCACCAGTACCTCACCTACCAGACCCAGGTCCGGGCCGAGACGCAGCAGCTGGACGCGGGGCGGGTGCTGCTCTACCCGTCCACCCAGTTCGTCACCCAGCCGGAGTTCATCGCGCTGAACCGGGACGGCGACCGGCTCGGCGAACTCCTCACCCACGACCCCGGGTTGCGGCGCCGGGCGATGGAGCTGGGCTTCCGGATCCTCGACCCGGCGGGAGAGGTGGCGGGCGACCAGCTCACCCGGTTCCTGGAGGACCGGCACATCCCCGTGCCCTCGGTGACCGGCAACGACACCCGTGCCCCCATGCCCCGCATCCGCTACCTGGAGCGGATGATCGCCCGGATCGGCGACTGCCCCGTCGCCGACGTGGCGGGCGGGCCGCCCGGGTGAGCGGCCGCAGCCGGACGGCCGGACTGCTCGCCCTGTGCCTGGGCCTCCTCTGGCTGCTCGCCGGCACGGGCTGCACGGCGCACGGGGACCGGCCGACCACCCTGCGGGTGCTGGCCGATGCGGAACTCCGGGACATGGCACCCCTGTGGGACGACCTCCGGCGGGACACCGGGATCACCCTGGAGCTGGACCACCGCGGCACCGACGAGGTGCTCCGGACGCTCACCGGCCCCGGCCCCGGCCACGACCTCGCCTGGCTCGCCTCCGAACGCCCCCTCCAGCTGCGGCTGAAGGCCGCCGGAGGCCGCACCGAGACCCCGCTCGCCACCAGCATCATGCGCTCCCCGGTGGCGATCGGGCTCAAGCGGGCCGCCGCCGAGCGGCTGCGGCAGCGCACGCCCGACGGCCGGATCTCCTGGGCCGACGTGGCCGACGCCGCCGCCGACGGCTCCCTCGCCTTCGGGATGGCCGACCCGCGGCACACCGACAGCGGCCTGGCCGCGCTCGTCGGCGTCGCGACGGCCGCCGCGGGGACGGGCTCCGCCCTGCGGCCCGAGGACGTCTCCTGCGAACGGCTCCGCGGGTTCTTCACCGGACACCGCCTCACCGAGGACTCCCCGGCCGCCCTCGCCGACGGGTTCGTACGCCGCCAGGGCGAGCTGGACGCCCTCGTCACCTACGAGTCCGACCTCCTCGCGCTCAACGCCGGCGGCCGGCTGCGCGAGCCCCTGGAGATCGTCCACCCCGCGGACGGCATGGTCCTCGCCGACTACCCCCTGCTGCTCCTCGACCCGGCCAAGCGCGCCGCGTACGACCGGCTCACGGCCTGGCTGAAGAGCGGCCCGGTACAGAAGAAGATCATGGAACGGACGCTGCGCCGGCCCGTCGACCCCGCCGTCCCCCGGATCGAGGCCCTGCGCCCGCCCATCGGCAACGCCCTCTACTTCCCCGACCGGCAGGAGGTGCTCGACCGGCTGCTCGCCGACTACGCGAAGGCCGCGGGCGCCCCGCCCGCGCGGGTGTTCTTCGTCCTCGACTTCTCCACGTCCATGGCGGGCGAGCGCATCGCCGCGCTCCGCGCCACCTTCGCGGGGCTCAGCGGCGCGGACGACTCCCGGTCGGGCAAGTTCCTCAGGTTCCACCGGGGCGAGTCGTTCACGGTGATCCGCTTCGCCGGCCGGGTCCTGGACGAACGCACCCTCACCTACCGCACGCCGGCCGACCTGGACCTGCTCCGGCGGGCCGTCGCCGCCGACGACTTCGCGGCGGACACCGCCGTGTGGTCCGCACTCGACCACGCCTACGGCCGGGCGGCCGAACTGGTCCGGGACATTCCCGGGCAGGAGGCCTCCGTCGTCCTCATGACGGACGGCGAGAACAACGCCGGGACCGGGCTCGACGCCTTCCTCGACCGCTACCGCGCGCTGCCCCCGGCGGCCCGGGCCGTCCACACCTACACCGTCCGCTACGGCGACGCCGACCCCCGGGAACTCGACCGCGCGGCGCGGGCCACCGGCGGCCGGATGGTCGACGCCACCGCCCAGTCCCTGCTGAACGCCTTCAAGGAGACCCGTGGCTGTACTGAGTGAGGAATGGTGGGGCGTCTGGTGGCCCTGGATGCTCGTGTGGCTGCTGACGGCGGGCGGCGCGCTCACGCTCCTGGTGCTCGCCGTGTCCTGGTTCACCGGCGGCCGCCGCTCCGCCGGCCGGGACCTCACGTACAGCATCTGCTTCTACCTGCACGAGAAGTCCGTCATGGACCACTACCAGATGCGCGGGTACGCGGCCGCGCTGCGCCGCGAGGTCGAGCAGCGGACCAGCGACAGCAAGGACGGCACGATCCGGACCAAGGTCTTCGGGGTCGGGGCGGACGCGGGCCGGCGGGAGAACCGCGAGGTCGTCAGCAGGTACCTGGAGGTCGCCGAGCCGATATCGGTGATCGGCCTGGTCATGGACGTGCTGGAGGAGAAGGACGTGATCGTCCACGTCGACCTCGTCACCCGGACGGTCCTGCGCAACAAGGCCCTGGCGAAGGCGCTCGCCGCCGCCCCCGGGCCCGGCCGGGCGCGCGACGTACGGCTGCGGGACATCGAGGACTTCGTGCTCGTCCGGGGCCGGTTCCGCAGGATCGGCGACACCCCGGACGGCACCGTCTTCCTCGCACCGTACGGAGACCCCGAGGACCCGGCCCGAGGCCCCCGCGTCCGGGTGACCTGCGCCACGGAGGGACTGCGCAACGAGGTCCCGCGGGGCCCCTTCTCCGCCCGCTGCCTGGGCAAGGTCCAGGACTGGAACGCGGAGGACGCGGTCCTGGAGGTCCAGGCCATGGCGATCTTCCGCTGACCCGCGACCCCGGGGCCCCGGACCCCTGCTGCCGGCCGCGCGAATCGTTGTAGGGTGCGGCGAACGCCCTTGACCTGCGGTAAGCGGGCAGGGAGCAGACGAACCGGGAGTTTCCGCATGCTCCGCACCATGTTCAAGTCCTACATCTGACATCTGAACGTTTCCGCAGGTCAGCGGCGTGGCGGCGGGGCTTTGGTCAGCAAACGGTCAGCATCAGCCCCTTGAGCTGCTCACGGAGGCACGCCAGCCGGCGGTCGCGCATGTCGCTGGCGCAGGGGCGTGTCGGCGCGGCGTGAGGGCCTCTGCCGCGTGGAGCCCGACGTCGTTGAGGCTGCGCCAGGCCGCCCTCGCCGACGACACGGTTGCAGTCATCCACCCGACGACGGCGCAGAGTATGGCGGCGGCAGCTTCGTCTCCTTCGTTCAGGTGAAGCGAACGCTATTTCGACAGCAGTTCGATCTCAGGGTTCCTAGCGTCGGCAGGAGTGTTTCGCTGGGCGAGAGGACTCGAACGTGACCGACCCTGCTGTAGGTGTGCGTCCACCCGCTGTAGCGCGTCGGCTTCCAGGCCAGGCGAAGCGGCGCACGGCTGTCCTGCGCGAGTATGAGGAACTCACAATTTCGAGCGCCGCAGGGGGATTCCTCCGGTGCTGTGGCCGTTCTTCGCGCCCGGACCCGGACCGGCGCGGCCGACGCTTCGCGGAGCGCGAGCGCGAACGCCAATGCGACTGCGGATGCGGCTGAGGCGGCCAACGGCTACGCGGACGCGGCGGGCGCGCATTCGGCGGAGGCAAGCAGTGCCGCGGCGGAGGCACGCCGGCATGCGAACGCCGCCAACCGTGCCGCGAACAACGCCGGCGCGCTCGCGCGCCGTTCGGCCGAGGCTGCTTTCGAGGCGCGGGACGCGGCGAACTCCGCCGCGGGCCATGCCGAGAGGGCGGCGGATGCGGCTGAGTTGGCGGCGAAGAACGCGGGGCAGGCCTCCAATGCGGCAGTCGATTCCCGTAGGCAGGCCGAAGCCGCCCGGCAGGCGGCCGACGCGGCGACGACGGCCGTCGACACCGCCAAGAAGGTTCACCAGATCGCGCTGGACATCGAAACGGAGGAACTGTCCGCCCGGGGCGAGGCCGCCCTGGAGCGCGCCCGGTCGGAGAAGGCCCAGAACGAGCGTCTGATCTCCAAGACGGCGGCGGTCGCCCTCCAGGCACGTGCCCTGGACTCGACCGCGACTGCTCTGGCCGCCGAGGCCGCGAAGCCCGACGTGGACGTCAAGGTCACGGCTGCCAAGGGGCGCCGACCGGCGCTGGACGCCTTCAAGCTCCGCGGCCCGTGGGCCCAGCAGGCCGCCGCCGACGCGCTGGCCGGCTCGGATGCCGTCGTCCTGGAATACCTGCGCAATGGCTGGCGCAAGGCGGAACAGGAAGAGGCCCGGGAGAAGGTCCTGCAGCTCAGCACCACCAGCCCCTACCCCTCAATCCGGCAGGGCGCGAGAACGAGAAGAAGTGGAAGAACGCGGCCGATCTGACCGCGCAGGACACCCTCCGCACCCCTGAGGGTGGCACCGCGCAGATCGCCCAGATCCGCCACTGGACCGGCCTGGCACCGGCGTATGACCTCACGGTCAACGACCTCCACACGTACTACGTGCTGGCCGGTGACACCGCGGTGCTGGTGCACAACCAGGACGAACTCCCGTGCAACCCCCTGGACGTGGGGCAGCAGATCGGTGATTACGTCAGGGCCAACGTCCCCAAGGGCAGCGGGCAGCTGAATCACATCTCCGAGACCGTGACCGGCCTGGGGATGGGACAGAAGAATGCAGCTCTGACAGCCCACGCTGCTGCCAAGCGGGCGTTCAGCGATGCGATGCCCCCCTTCTTCGAGGACCCCCTCCCGAACGGGAACGTTGTCATCCTGCCGACGCTTCCGACCGTCAAGGCATGGTTTGAAGTGACTCCCGAAGGGGCTGTCCTCGCCCGCAAGAGATCATGGATGCCTCCCATCAACGGAAAGTGGGATCTGCGGCCAGACGGGCCCTGACGTTCATATGCAATGCACCCGAAGGAAACGAAAATGAGTCAAGGCGACTTGGGCCCGGCCGAATACCAGCTCTATCTGCTCGAGACGATGAGGCCGCTGCCGGAAGCACTGGACGCGGCTCTGAGGGGGGTCGGATGCTCCCAGGAACGGATGGAACAAGACGCGGAACGCATCCGGTCAGTCATTCAGATGCCTGCCGGGTCCGCAGGCCGGACACGGGACATCCTGAGAGACGTTCGGACCCATCAGGAACAGAATGGGCTCGTCGAGCGTTACAAATTCCCGCTCTGGCCGGACTGTGAACTCGAAGTCGAATACCATCCGGCATGGGATTTCTTCATGCGGCTCTGGTTCGTCCGAGCCCCCGGAAGCGAGTCACCCACTGGCCAGCCCACGCCGTGGACCTGGCTCAAGGATGAGGTCCTTGCGCAGTACGAGGACGTCAAGGAACTCACGCTCTGGCTTCCCTACGAGACCTATGACGTACTGAACCCGAAGGATGGGAAGCGCTACTTCCTCCGCTTCGGATGGCACGTCCTGCAGGAAATCGAGGAGATGTAGCCGAACGGCCCCCGGGATTCCACCGTCGGGTGGAATCCCGGGGGCTCGGGGCGGGGGTTAGTAGAGCTGTTGGACGCCGAGCATGGCCTTGGCCGTCGAATCCCATGAGTTTGGCATCCTCGGCCACCAGGATCAGGGGCGCATGACGGGCGTAAGCGCGCACATCGTCGCTGTCGCCCCCACCCCCGGGGGGCAGCCAGTCAGGCGTTGACCTGCGCCATGCCGACCTTCGTGTTGCCGTCGCTCATGGTGGGGAGGTAGCGCCCGGCGTGCAGGGCCGCTGCGCAGCCCGAACCGGCTGCGGTGCGGCTTGGTTGTAGGTGTGGTCGACGACGTCGCCCGCGGTGAAGACGCCGGGGATGCTCGTACGGGTTGAGGGGGAGGCGGGCACAGGGACCGGTCCTGCGGGGCCCTGGCGGTCGGCCGCTGGGGGATCGGCACGTCTGCGTGATGTGCCGTCAGATAAGTCAGCATCGGTCCCCCCCCATTCCGAAGAGGCTGGCCGATGCCAAGCCTGGTCTGCTGCTTCGCAACGGCCTGGAGCCCACGGAAGTGCAGGCCAGGAGCCTTCTCGTCAGAGGCAGTCGATTTTCCTTAAGATCTCCGATCCAAAAGCCTAGCGGTGTAGAGTGCGGAATGCCCTTGACCTGCAGAAAGCAGGCAGGGAGCCGTCTTCTAGGAGCTCGCATTGCTTCGCACCATGTTCAAGTCCAAGATCCACCGGGCCACCGTGACGCAGGCCGACCTGCACTACGTCGGGTCCGTGACCATCGACGCGGATCTGCTCGACGCCGCCGACCTGCTGCCCGGGGAGCTCGTCCACATCGTGGACATCACCAACGGGGCCCGGCTGGAGACGTACGTCATCGAGGGGGAGCGCGGGTCCGGGGTGATCGGGATCAACGGGGCCGCCGCGCACCTCGTGCACCCCGGGGACCTGGTGATCCTGATCAGCTACGCGCAGGTCGAGGACGCCGAGGCGCGGGCGCTGAAGCCGCGCGTGGTGCACGTCGACGGGGACAACCGGATCGTGGAGCTGGGTGCGGATCCCTCCGCGCCCGTGCCGGGTACGGACCAGGAGCGCAGCCCCCGTTCGGTGGCTGCCTGAGCCGAGGGAGCGGGACCGTGGCGATCGAGCTGGTGGACGAGCGCAAGGCCGGACGGCTGCTGGCCGTCGAGGACCGCAGGGTGGTCGGGTTCATCGCGTACTTCGTGCTCGCCGCGGAGCCCCGCGCCCTGGTGGCGGTGCACACCGTCGTCGAGCCGGGGCACGACGGGCGGGGCATCGGCGGGGACCTCGTGAAGGGGTTCTACGGGATGGCGGCGGCCGAGGGGGTGCCCGTCGTGCCGCTCTGCCCCTACGCCGCCGCCTGGGCCGCGAAGCACCCCGATCGGGCGCCCGCGGCCCCGGCCGCCGTCGTCGAGGCCGCCAGGGCGCAGCTGGAGCAGGACGCCGACCTCTGGTGAACGGGCTGACGCTGCTGCACACCTCCCCCGTGCACGTGCCCGTGTTCGACGCCCTCGCCGAGCGGGAGCACCCCGGTGCCGTGCTGCGGCACGTGGTGCGGCCCGGGCTGCTGGAACGGGCCCGGGAGCTGGGGCCGGAGGGTGTGCGGGCCGAGGTGCGGGAGGTGCTGTCGGGGCTCACGGGGCCCGTCCTGGTCACCTGCTCCACCCTCGGGGGCGTCGCCGAGTCGCTCGCCCCCGAGCTCGGGTTCCCCGTGCTGCGGGTGGACCGGCCGATGGCCGCCCTGGCCGTGCGGACGGGGCCGCGGGTCGTCGTCCTGGCCGCGCTGGAGTCGACCCTGGGGCCGACCCGGGACCTGCTCCTGGAGGAGGGGGGCCGGCAGGTGCGGGGGCAGGTGGTCCCCGGGGCGTGGGAGCTCTTCGAGGCCGGGGACGGGGGCGGGTACCTGCGCGCCGTGGCGGCCGCTGCCGACGGCGTCGCCGGTGCCGACGTCATCGTGCTGGCGCAGGCCTCGATGGCCGGGGCCGCCGGGCTGGTGCGGACCCGGGTACCCGTGCTGGCCAGTCCGGCGCCGGGGCTGGCCGCCGCGCTCGCCGGGGGGCGTACCGGGTGAGATCGGGGGAAGGTGGTCGTTATGGTGCGAAACCTTGACCAGACGCAGCCGCCCGTCCCCGAGCCCGAGCCGGCCCCCGAGCCGTTCCCGCCGCTGCCGGACCCCGGGCCCGTGCCGCATCCCGTGCCCCCCGTGCCGCCGCCGTTCCCCGAGCCCGACCCCGTGCCTCCGCCGCCCGGTCCCGCGCCGATCCCGCAGCCGGGTCCGCTGAGCTGACGGACCCGGCTGCGGCCGGAACGATGATCCGCAGCGTCCTCAGGCAGGTGCAATACCCCTTGATGTCACCAGAAAAGGGGACGTGACGGACGGGGGGTCAGGGGTGGATCCGTGGAATCGGGGGACCCCGGCGCGGAGTTGTGGGATCGTCAACTCAGGCCGCCCTACGGCTGGTTGTCGCCCTTGTCCCTGCATCGGGCCGCCGTTAGGTTGTGCGGTCCTGATGTCTTTTAGGGGGCTCTTATGGGTGTACGACGGGGCCGGCACCGCCGGTACCAGCCGAGCAGCATCAACCGGGCCTCGCTCGTCGTCACCGCAGGTGGCGCCGGGATCGCGCTCCCCCTCATCGGTGCCACGGACGCGCAGGCCGCTTCCGTGGACACCTGGAACAAGGTCGCCGCCTGCGAATCCACCAACAACTGGCAGATCAACACCGGCAACGGCTACTACGGCGGCCTCCAGTTCAGCCAGAGCACCTGGCGCGAATTCGGCGGCACCGCCTACGCCCCGCGCGCCGACCTCGCCACCAAGGCCCAGCAGATCGCGGTCGCCGAGAAGGTGCTGAAGGGGCAGGGCCCCCGGGCCTGGCCCGCCTGCGGCCCCCAGGCCGGGCTCAGCCGCAGTGGTCCGGCCCCGGTCCTCGACACCAAGGCCCCCGCGAAGCCGACGGCCGCCGCAGCGGCCAAGCCGGCCGCCAAGCCCGCCGCCAAGCCCTCGCCCGAACCCGCCGCGAAGCCCTCGGGGCAGGCCCACCAGGACCAGGTGCGGGCGACCAAGGCCACCACCCCGACCCCCGTCACCATGCCCCGGCCGACCGGCACCACCGTCCTGCCGAACCCGTACGTGGTCGCCCCCGGGGACTCCCTCTCGACGATCGCCTCCGACCAGCACGTGGAGGGCGGCTGGCAGGCCCTGTACGAGACGAACCGGTCCACCGTCGGGGCCAACCCCAACCTGATCTTCCCGGGCCAGCGGCTCACCCTCAGGGTCACCACCGCCCCGCCCGCCCAGAACCCCGAGAAGCCGCCGCGCACCGCCGAGCCGGTCAAGCCCGTGGAACCGGCCGCTCCGCAACCGGAGCAGCAGAAGCCGGAACAGCCCAAGCCCGAACAGCCCAAGCCGGAGCAGTCCAAGCCGGCCGAGAAGCCCAAGCCCCAGCCCGAGCAGTCCAAGCCCGCCGAGAAGCCCAAGCCCGAGCCGGCCTCGAAGCCCGCCGGCAAGCCCGTGTCAGCGGAGCAGAAGCCCGCCTCGGGCGGCGGCGCCTTCACCGCCCCCGTCGACGCCGGGATCGGCACCGCCTACCGCGTCGCGGGATCCTCCTGGTCCAGCGGGTACCACACGGGCGTCGACTTCCCGGTGCCGACCGGCACCAGCGTCAAGTCCGTCGGACCCGGCACGGTCGAGTCGGCCGGCTGGGCGGGTGCCTACGGCTACCAGGTCGTCATCAAGCACACCGACGGCCGCTACTCCCAGTACGCCCACCTGTCCGCGCTCGGCGTCAAGGCCGGCCAGCAGGTCTCCGGCGGCCAGCGGATCGGCCGCTCCGGCTCGACCGGCAACTCCAGCGGCCCGCACCTCCACTTCGAGATGCGCTCCGCCCCCGGCTACGGCTCCGACATCGACCCGCTGAAGTACCTCCGGAACAAGGGCGTCGGCATCTGAGGGATCCGGGGAACGCGAGGGATCCGGGAGGTCCGAGGGATCTGACCCCCGCACGTGCGGCGGCACGGCCGTGAGCAGGACCAGGCCGGCCGCCGCCAGTGCGCCGCTCGCCAGCGCCGCGACGGCCCCCGCAGTCCCGTACCGGAAGCCCTCCTCGAACAGCGAGATCCCGACCGCCGCCGCGACCACCGGGTTGACCACCGTCACCGTGGCCAGCGGCGCGGTCAGGCCCGCTCCCCGGTAGGCCGCCTGCGACAGCAGCAGCCCGCCCGCCGCCAGTACCGCGATCGCCGCCAGGTCCGGACCCAGGGAGCCGAGCGAGCCGGGAGTGAAGGCCTCGGCCACCGACTTGGTGAACACCGACCCCATCCCGAAGGCCGTACCGGCCGCCGCGGCCAGCAGCACGCTGCGCAGCACCGTCCGGCGCATCCGCCCCGCCGCCAGGACCAGCACCGCCACCCCGGCCGCCGTCACCGTCAGCAGCAGGCTCCGCTCACCGCCCGCCAGGGCCTGCCGCCCCGCGCCCTCCCCGCCCGTCAGGGCCAGCAGCCCCGCCAGGCCCGCCGTCGCCAGCAGCGCCCCGCGCCAGGCGGCCACGCCCGCCCGGCGGTGTACGCACACGGCCGCCATCGGCAGCGCGAAGACGATGGTCAGCGCACCCAGCGGCTGCACCAGGCTCAGCGGCCCGTACGCCAGCGCCACCACGTGCAGCAGCGCACCGAGGCCGTTCAGCGCGACGGCCGCCCACCAGCCCGCGCGGCGCACCGGTGCGTAGGGGCGGTCCGGCGAGCTCGCCGCCACGTGTTCCTGGACGATCGCGCCGCCCGCGTACGCGACGGCGGAGACCAGGCAGAGCAGAACCGACAGGGCCAGGGCACTCATGAGATCCACCATGCCCCAAAGGGGCGCGCCGTTCATCCGCCCGCAGACCCCTTGATCGCGGTCCGAGTCGTCCTCCTGGCATACACCAGCGGGAGTACGCGCAAGCCGCCCCCGGGGGACGAAGGGCCTTGATCCCCTCCATACCGTGACAGGCCCCTCGCGGTCCGTGAGGCGGGCGGGAACGGGTTTGGTCCCGGGCGTGTCGGATCCGTACAGTTTCCGTTTTGGGGACTTCCGCAGCAGGCGGACGCGGACGAGCGAACAGGGAACGGCAGCGGCCATGACGGTGACCGAAGACAACCACGCATACGGGCCGGGCATCGACCCCGAGCGCCTCGCCGTCTGCCTCAGCGTGCTCGACGAACTCGACAAGATCGACGTCGACCATCCCGACGCCATCACCGTACGCCGCGCCACCGCCGGCATCTACCGCACGGTGAAGCAGCGCCGCCGCCAGGAGCGCCGCGCCGCCAAGACCGCCAACGACAAGGCCGTCACCGAGGCGACCGCGACCGGCTCCGCCGAACGCATCGACGACGAGACCGAGGGCATCCTGCCCAGCTCCGTCACCGAGGCCGGCCGGATCGCCGGGATACTCCAGCGCCCGCGCTCCTGCTACGTCTGCAAGACGCGGTACGTCGAGGTCGACTACTTCTACCACCAGCTCTGCCCGGACTGCGCCGTCGAGAACCGGACCCGGCGCGAGGCCCGCGCGGACCTCACCGGCAAGCGCGCGCTGCTCACCGGCGGCCGGGCCAAGATCGGCATGTACATCGCGCTGCGCCTGCTGCGCGACGGCGCGCACACCACGATCACCACCCGCTTCCCCAAGGACGCCATCCGCCGCTTCAAGGCGATGGAGGACTCGGCGGACTGGATGCACCGCCTGGAGGTCGTCGGCATCGACCTGCGCGACCCGGCCCAGTCCGTGGCGCTCGCCGAGCAGGTGGCCGGGGCGGGCCCGCTCGACATCCTGATCAACAACGCGACCCAGACCGTGCGCCGCCTCCCCACCGCGTACGCCGCGCTGGTCGAGGGGGAGGGCGCCCCGCTGCCGGCCGGCGAGCTGCCCGCCCACCACGTCATCGGCGCCTTCAATTCGGGTGCGGTCGACGGCCTGGCGGCGCTGCCCGTCGGCGTCAGCGGGCTGGAGGCACAGAAGGTCGCCGACCTCGCCCTGGTCGCGGGCAACGCCAGCCTGGAGCGGCACCTCGCCGGCACCGCCATCGACGCGGGCGGCCTGCTGCCCGACGTCGTCGAGTCCAACACCTGGGTGCAGACCATCGACCAGATCACCCCGGTCGAGCTGCTGGAAACCCAGCTGTGCAACTACACCTCGCCGTTCATCCTGATCAGCGCGCTGCGACCGTCGATGGCCGAGGCCGCCCGCAAGGCCGCCAGCGGGCGCGCGTACGTCGTCAACGTCTCCGCGATGGAGGGCGTCTTCAGCCGCGGCTACAAGGGCGCGGGACACCCGAACACCAACGCCGCCAAGGCCGCGATGAACATGGTGACGCGGACCAGCGGCCAGGAGATGTTCCAGACCGACCGCATCCTGATGACCTCGGTCGACACCGGCTGGATCACCGACGAGCGCCCGCACTTCGACAAGCTGCGCCTCGCCGAGGAGGGCTTCCACGCCCCCCTCGACCTGGTCGACGGTGCCGCCCGCGTCTACGACCCGGTCGTCCGGGGCGAGGCGGGCGAGGACCTCTACGGGGTCTTCCTGAAGGACTACGCCCCCGCCAACTGGTAAGAGCGGCTCCCGAGGGGCCGGCCGTCCCGCCGGGACGGCCGGCCCCTCACTCGTACGGGCGAACCGTGCCCTGCCTTCCGTAGGCCCCGGCCGCGACCAGTTCCAGCAGCGGCCGCCAGTCCTCCACCACTCCGGCGTCCAGCCCGGAACTGCCGCCCGAGCGGACCGCGTGGTGCAGTGCCTCGGCCGCCGCGTCCCCGGCGGCGTCCGGCCCCTCCGGCCTCGTCAGACGGGCCACCCGGTCGCCCAGCAGGGGGCGGACCGCCTCGGCCGCGTCACCCCCCTGGGCCGACAGCACCGGGCCCAGGAAGTGGACCAGCCCGGCCACTTGGAGCTCCTTGTCGAAGGGGTGCGAGCGGCGGAGCAGGGCCGCCGTCTGGAGCCCCCGGCCGCCCCGGTGCGCGTGCAGGAGTTCCATCAGCTCGTCGACACTGTCGATCGTGGGCAACCCCGACATAGCCACAACGGCTCCCTCCGTCGTCCGCGCGCACGCGCCACCGCCGACGAGCAGATCAGCCCCGGCGGACACGCCGACGTACGACTTCCTGAACTCGGGGCGAAAACAAGCGGTCCAGCGCGGATTTTACCGTTCCATCGAGCGGACCCCCGCTCATATGTGTACCCTAAGGCGCAAGGAGCCCCCACCCGGGCACCCGCTCCACCAAGGCGCCACCGCGTCCGGACGAACCTCTGAATCCCCCTATCCGGCGCGCGGTCCCGCCCGCCGGGTTACGCGACACAAGGGAGTGCGCGGTGACTGAGACCAAGAAGACCGACCCGACTCTGGAGCTCACGGGACGGGGGCCGAGCACGCGGTCCGACGAACTCGGCAGCCTGGAGGTCTGGGCCCGCTCCGCACCCATCCGGCTGGCCGGCTACGAGGACGACCTCGCCGAGCCGCACATCCTGCCCGGCATCGACTGACGCCGCCGGCGCGGCCCACGGGCCGCCGACCCGAAGAGCGGACCCGCGCCCCCCGCGCCCCACGGCGACGGGGGCGCGGCACGTGCGGCGGCCCCCGCCGGAAGGTTCCCGGACCCCCTACGCCGTCAGCGTCATCGCCGTGGGCGATCAGCCCTTCCGCGACCCCGCCGGTCCCGGCAGGGTCGGGCGCATGAGACTTCTGATGCTGGGCGGGACCGAATTCGTCGGCCGCACGATCACCGAGGCCGCCCTGGACCGGGGCTGGCAGGTCACCGTCTTCCACCGGGGGCACCACGCGCCCCCGGCCGGGGCGGCGGTCCTGCACGGCGACCGCACCGCCCCCGGCGGGCTCGCCGCCCTCGCCGAGGGGGAGTGGGACCTGGTCGTCGACACCTGGGGCGGCGCCCCCACCGCCGTCCGCGACAGCGCCCGGCTGCTCGCGGACCGGGCCGGCCGCTACGCGTACGTCTCCAGCCGCTCCGTGTACGCCTACCCCGCCCCCGCCGGCCTCACCGAGGACGGTCCGGTGGTCGACGGCTCGCCCGACGCCGGCTCCACCGCCTACGCCGAGGACAAGCGGGGCGCCGAGCTCGCCGCCCTCGACGCCTTCGGCGACCGCGCCCTCCTCGTCCGCGCCGGGCTGATCCTCGGCCCGTACGAGAACGTCGGCAGGCTGGCCTGGTGGCTGAACCGCGCGGCCCGGGGCGGCCCGATGCTCGCACCCGGCCCCCGTGACCTGCCGCTCCAGTACATCGACGTGCGCGACCTCGCGCGCTGGACCCTCGACGCCGCCGCGGCCGGCCTCGGCGGCCCCTACGACCTGGTCTCCCCGTCCGGCCACGCCACCATGGGCACCCTCCTGGACGCCTGCGCCGCCGCCACCGGCGGTACGCCCGAGCTGCGCTGGACCGGCGCGGCCGCGATCGAGGAGGCCGGCATCGCACCCTGGACGGAACTGCCGGTCTGGATCCCGGAGGGCGAGCTGCACGACTACATGTTCGCCAGCGACGTCACCAGGGCCCTGGCGGCGGGCCTGGTCTGCCGGCCGGTCGAGGAGACCGTCGCCGACACCTGGGCCTGGCTCCGCTCGATCGGCGGCACCGCCCCGATGCGCCCCGACGTCCCGGAGAAGGGGATCTCCGCGGAACGGGAGGCGGCCCTACTCGGGCTCTGAGGGGGCGGCCTCCGCGAGGCGGGTCGGCGGCAGGTACTCGCGCAGCAGCCGCCGGTGCCACCAGGCGCCCGTCTCGCGCAGCTCCCGCCAGGTGGTGAACCGGTAGCGGTACAGCCGGGCGCGCACGAACCGCGGCGGGGCGTCCGGGAACGGATTGCGGCCGATCAGCCGCAGCGTGTCCCGGTCGCCCGCCAGCAGCCGCTCCGTGAACGGCCCGAACCAGTCCCGCGCGTAGCCGGGGGAGAGGGCCGCGAACCACATCAGCCAGTCGAGCCGCAGGTGGTAGGGGGCGAACTGGCGCGGGAGCCGCCGGAGGTCGCCCGGTTTGCCCTTGAAGCCGTACGCGCGCCAGTCCCCGTCCTCGCGGGGGACGCGGTCCGCGGTGCCCTCGACGACCACCTCGTCGCGGAACCGGCCGACGGTGCCGAAGGCCCCGTAGGTGTTCACCAGGTGCAGGGGGTCGAAGGACCGGTTCATCACCTGGCGGCGCGACACCAGGTTGGCCACCGGGTGCCGGCTCAGCGCCAGCACCAGCACGGTCACCGCGCACACCAGGACCGCGTACCAGACCGGCGCGCCGCGGGAGGCGGCGGCGGGCGGCGGGCCGGCGACCCCCGTGAAGTCCACCGCCGAGAGCGCGAGGGCGATCGTCAGCCAGTTCAGCCAGGCGAAGTTCCCGGACAGCACCAGCCACAGCTGGGTGGCCACCATGATCCCGGCCGCGTACGAGGCCACCGGCTGCGGGGTGAACAGCAGCACCGGGACCAGCAGTTGGGTGACGTGGTTCGCCGCGCACTCCACCCGGTGCAGCGGCTTCGGCAGGTGGTGGAAGAACCAGCTCAGCGGGTTCGGCATCGGCTGGGTCTCGTGGTGGTAGTAGAGGCAGGTCAGCCCGCGCCAGCAGGCGTCGCCCCGGATCTTGATCAGCCCGGCGCCGAACTCCACCCGGAACAGCACCCACCGCAGCAGCCACAGCACCAGTACCGGCGGCCCGGTCCGGGCGTTGCCGAGGAAGACGGCGAGGAAGCCGACCTCCAGCAGCAGGGACTCCCAGCCGAACGAGTACCAGGTCTGGCCCACGTTGACGATGGAGAGGTACAGCAGCCACAGCAGCGCCCACATCCCCATGGCGGCGCCCAGCGGCACCAGGTCCCCCACCCCGGCGGCCAGCGCCGCGGCCACGGCCGCCCCGCCCCAGGCGCAGCAGGCGAACAGCCGGTCGGAGTAGCGCAGTTGGAACAGGCTGGGAGCGCGCCGGAAGGGCACGTACCGCACGTACCGCGGGACGGGCAGCATGCCGTGCGCCCCGATCAGCGCCCGGAACTGCAGGGCGGCCCCGACGAAGGCGAAGACGTAGACACCGGCCAGGGCCCGCTGGAAGACCAGCCGCCCCAGCCAGTAGCCGGGCGCGGTGAACCAGTCCATCCCCTCCAGTATCGGCCGGGACCGGCCGGGGCGCGCAGGTGCGTCTTCCCGAACGCGTTCAAGAGGCCGGCCGGGGCCCGCCCGGCCCCTCGGAGGCGGCCGGGGCCGGTCCGGCGCTCCGGTTGCGGTACCCCGGGACATGCGGCAGACAAGAGGGAGCAACCGGGGCGAAAAGGGAGAGCAGTGTGAACGACGACCTGAACGACGTGCCCGCACCGACGTCCCGTCAGGCAGCGCGCCGTCAGGCACCGCGCCGTCACGTGCCCGCCCGTACGGCCCTCTTGACGGTCCTCGGCCTGATCGCCGCCGGCTGCTCCGGAGCCGCCCCCGAACAGACCAAGGGCCCGGTCCCCGAAAGCCTGGAACTCACCCTCCAGCCCGTCGGAGCGGCCGGGCCCGACCCCTTCACCCCCTCCTCCGCCACCGCCGAGTCGGCCCCCCTCCAGCCCCCGCTGCCCAACACGAGCGGACGCGGCGTCCGTACGGTCGGCGCCGCCACCCCCGGCCTCTACGGCGGCACCAACCGGCTCGGCAGCTGCGACGTGGAACGCCAGGTCGCCTTCCTCACCTCCGACGCCGCCAAGGCCCGCTCCTTCGCCGACGCCGCCGGGATCGAACAGGAGAAGATCCCCGACTTCCTGCGCGCCCTCACCCCCGTGGTGCTGCGCGCCGACACCCGCGTCACCAACCACGGGTTCCGCGACGGCCGCGCCGACGGCTACCAGTCGGTGCTCCAGGCCGGGACGGCCGTGCTCGTCGACGACCACGGCATGCCCCGGGTGCGCTGCGGCTGCGGCAACCCCCTCGGCGCACCGCGCTCCGCCAAGGGGAACCCGGTGCTCAAGGGGGACCAGTGGAACGGCTACCAGCCCAACCAGGTCATCGTGATCGAGCCGACCGTCCAGATCATCAAGCGGCTGGTCATCGTCAACATCGCCGACAACACCTGGATCGAGCGCAAGGCGGGCGATGACGGCGCCCAGGACAAGCCCCCCAGGGCCGTTCCCCCCTACGACCCGGCCGACGGCATCCCCAACGCCCCCGCCACCCCGGCCGACGACCCCTGCGCCGGCACGGAGGCGGACGCCCCGGCCCGGACCACCCCGCCCTCCTCCCCGCCGCCGGCCGGCCCCCCGACCCCGCCGGCCGGCCCCCCGGCCGCCGACCCGGACGTCCACCCCGCCCCGGACCCGGACGTCCACCCCGCCCCGGACCCGGCCGCGCCCCCGCTCCCCGGCCCCGAGGCCCTCGCGCCCGACGCCCCGGACGCGGGGGAGCCGCCCGCCTCGGACCTGATCCCCCCGCCCGGCCTGGACCCGCAGGCGCCGCCCGCCGTCCCGTCCGCCCCCGGCGCCGCCGGTCCGCAGGCCGCGGACCCCGTGGGCCCGGACGCCGCAGCCCCCGCGCCCGCTCCCAGCCCCTGCCCCTCGGCCACAGCCAAGGTCCCGAGCGCCCCCGCCTCCCCGCAGGACGCCCCCCGCGGCGCCCTGCCCCCGTCCGACGGCCCCGCCGCCACCCCGCCCGACGCGAACGGCGACCTCCCGCGCGACCTGCCGGACCCCGCCGCCCCGTCCGACCCCGCCCCGTCCGACCCCGGCCTGACCTACACCCCGGACGACGGCCCGGGCACCGGCGGCGACCCCGCCCTGCCCCCGGACGCGGCCGATCCCGCCGCCCCGGACGGCTTCCCCGACGGGCAGCAGGCCGGCGACGAGTCCCCGTACCTGGAGAGCGCCTGACGCGGCGCTGTGTCATGGTGGACCGGTGCCGAGCACCGTATCGCTGCCGGAGGACTGGCCCGCACACGCGGACCGTTCCCTGTCACTGAACCGGATGGGCAGTTTCGACTGGGACCTGGTCACCGGGCTCATGCACATGGACGCGGCGGCCCTCGACGTCTTCGACACGACCCCGGACGAGTACGACGGACGGCCGGGATCGCTGTCCCCGCGCGTTCCGCCCGCCGAGTCCGCCCGGCTGGACGCCCTCGTCTCCAGCGCCCTCAAGAGCGGCGTCGACACCTACGGCGCGTACTTCCGCGTCCGCTGCCGCGACGGGACCCTGCGCTGGACCCACACCCAGGGCCGCGTCATGCGCGACCCCGACGGCCGCCCGTACCGGGTCATCGGGATCGTCCGCGACGCGACCGAGGAACTCAGCCACTCCGCCGAACGCCTCGGCCTCGACGAGGAGCGCCGGCGCCAGACCACCGTGGTCGAGAGCACCACCGCCGCCCTCGCGCACGCCCGGACCGTACGCGACGTCATCGACGTCATCGGCGACGCCCACGGCCTGGAACGGCTCGGCTCCATGGGCATGGTGATGGGCCTCGTCGAGGCAGGCCGGATCCACCTGGTCGCCGAGGGCCCCGCCGACAGCTTCGTCCCCGGCACCCGCTACACCCGCGTCGACGAGCAGTACCCGATGAGCGAGGTCGTCCGCTCCCTCCAGCCCCGCTTCCTCGACTCCGCCGAGGAGTTCGCCGAGGGCTACCCCGACCTCTGGTCGAAGATCTCCTCCATGCGGATATCGGCCGCCGCCTACCTGCCGCTGATCGCCCAGGCCCGCCCGATCGGCGCGATCGGGCTGCTCTACCAGGACAAGGACGGCTTCACCCAGGACGAGCGGAACCTGCTCGTCGCCCTGGGCAGCAGCATCGCCCAGAGCCTCCAGCGCGCCATGCTGCTGGAACAGGAGCACGACCTCGCCGAAGGCCTCCAGCAGGCCATGCTGCCCCGCCGGATCCCGGAGGTCCCCGGGGCCCAGATCGCCGTCCGCTACCGGTCCGCCCGGATGGGCCAGGACATCGGCGGCGACTGGTACGACGTCATCCCGCTGCCCGGCGGCCGGGTCGGCGCCGTCATCGGCGACGTCCAGGGCCACGACACCCACGCCGCGGCCGTGATGGGCCAGCTGCGCATCGTGCTGCGCGCGTACGCCGCCGAGGGCCACTCCCCGGGCACCGTCATGGCCCGGGCCTCCCTGTTCCTGCACGAGCTGGACACCGACCGCTTCGCGACCTGCACCTACGTGGAGGCCGACCTCTCCACCGGCGTCCTCCAGCTGGTCCGCGCCGGGCACATCGACCCGCTCCTGCGCACCCGCGACGGGGAGTGCCGCAGGCTGCCGGTGGAGGGCGGGATGCCGCTCGGCCTGTCGGCGGAGTTCGGGCGGCTGGAGTACCCGGTGACCACCGTGGAGCTGGACCCGGGCGAAACGCTCGTGCTGTGTACCGACGGGCTGGTGGAACAGCCCGGCGCCGACCTCGACGACGGCGTCAGCCTGCTGACCTCCCTGGTCCGCGGCGGCCCGGCCGACCTCCAGCGGCTCGCCGACCGGCTGTGCGAGGTCGTCGACGACCGGGGCGGCGACGACGACATGGCCCTGCTGCTGCTCCGCCGCCAGGGCGAGGAGACCCGGCCCGGCGGCGGCCGGCTCCGGCAGCACGTGGCCCCCGGGGACCCCGAGGCGCTCGTCGCCGCCCGGCACATGATCGGCGCGGCCGTCCGCTCCTGGGGTGCGCGGGAGCGGGCCGACGAGATCGAGCTGGTCGCGGACGAGCTGATCGTGAACGCCCTGATGCACACCGACGGCCCGGCGATCGTGACCCTGCGCGTCCTGACCGGCCCGGAACGCCGGCTGCGGGTGGAGGTGGAGGACCGCTCCAGCGCCCTCCCGCGCCGCCGCGAGGCGGGGGAGGCGGGGGTGTCGGGGCGGGGCCTGATGCTCGTGGACCGGCTGGCGGACGTCTGGGGCGTCGAGCCCCGGGGCGGCGGCAAGTGCGTGTGGTGCGAGTTCGTGATGGGCTGAACGGCCGGACCCGGGCACGCCCCGCGCCCGGGTTCCGGTCGCGGGCCGCGGGCCGGGGCGGCAGGCTGGGAGGGTGCCCGAGCTGCCGGAGGTCGAGGCCCTGAGGGAGTTCCTCGACGAGCACCTCGCCGGGCGGGTGGTCGCCCGCGTCCTCCCGCTCGCGGTCAGCGTGCTCAAGACCTACGACCCTCCCCCCACCGCCCTCGAAGGGCGGCCCGCCGGACCCGTGGCCCGGTACGGCAAGTTCCTCGCCCTGCGCATCGGCGGGCTCCACCTCGTCACCCACCTGGCCCGGGCCGGCTGGCTCCGCTGGCGCGAGGAGTTCCCCGCACAGCCGCCCCGCCCGGGGAAGGGCCCGCTCGCACTGCGCCTCGTACTGGAGGGCGGCGGCGGCTTCGACCTCACCGAGGCGGGCACGCAGAAGCGCCTCGCCGTGTACGTCGTGCACGACCCCCGGGAGGTGCCGGGCATCGCCCGGCTCGGTCCCGACCCGCTCGCCGACGGCTTCGGCAGGGACGCCTTCGCCGCGCTGCTGGCCGCGGAGCGCAGGCAGATCAAGGGCGTGCTCCGCGACCAGAGCGTGATCGCCGGGATCGGCAACGCGTACAGCGACGAGATCCTGCACGCCGCGCGGGTCTCGCCCTTCAAACTGGCCGCCTCCTTCGACGAGGAGCAGGTCACCCACCTGTACGGGGCCGTGCGCGAGACCCTGCGGGCCGCGGTGGAGCGGGCCCGCGGGCTGGCGGCCCAGGACCTGAAGGCCGAGAAGAAGAGCGGCCTGCGGGTGCACGGCCGGGACGGCGAGCCCTGCCCCGTGTGCGGGGACACCGTCCGTTCGGTGTCCTTCGCCGACTCCTCGCTCCAGTACTGCCCGACGTGCCAGACCGGGGGCAGGCCCCTCGCGGACCGCAGGCTCTCCCGCCTCCTCAAGTAGCCCGGCCCCTGCGTAGACTCCCGCACCATGGCCGAGCAGCAGCCGCCGCCCCGGCGGGAGATCGTGACCGGCGTCCCGCGCGCCGCCCGCCGCCGTCCGCCCGCGCACACCCCGGCCCGCTCGGAGATCTCCGAGCAGACCAGCCTCGGCGCCACCTACGTACGGGCCCTGATGCGCAGCCAGCTGCGCGCGGGGTTGGGCGCGCTGGCCGTGCTGGCCCTCCTGCTCGGGCTGCTGCCGCTGGGCTTCCTGCTGCCCCGGGCGGCTGCGGGCCCGCTGGTGTGGGTCGCGCTCGGCCTGGTGGCGTACCCGGCGATGTGGCTGATCGCCCGCTGGTACGTGGGCCGGGCCGAGCGCAACGAGGCCGACTTCACGGGCCTGGTGGCGGACCCGGCCGAGTCGGCCCCCTGACCCTCACCGGCCCGCCCTAGAGCGGCACGGTGATCGCCAGCTTGCCCGTGACGCGGCCGTCGAGGAGGTCACGGACGGCCGTGGCGGTGTCGCCGAGCGGGTAGACGCGGTCCACGACGGGAGTGAGCGCGCCCCGGTCGACCAGGGCGGTCAGGTCGCGCAGCCCGTCGGCGTGCTCGGAGGCGATGAAGGTGCCCAGGTGCCGTCCGCTGAACGGGGACAGCAGCTGTGCGCGGAGCTGCCGGTCGGTGCCGCCGAGCCAGCGGCCGTCGGTCTCACCGCCGGTGATGACCAGCCGGCCGCGCGGAGTGAGGGCCCGGCACAGGCGGCGCAGGCCGGAGTTGCCCGCGATGTCGATGACCACGTCGTACCGCCGGGAGCCGGCGAGGTAGTCCTCGCGGGTGTAGTCGACCACGTGGTCCGCGCCCAGCGCCCGTACGGCCTCCAGCTTCGAGGTGCTCGCGACGGCCGTGACCCGGGCGCCGGCGGCGTGGGCGAGCTGGACGGCGAAGCTGCCCACGCCGCCCGAGGCTCCCGTGATCAGGACGTCCTGACCTTCCCGCACCCGGCCCTTGTCGCGGACGGCCTGGAGTGCCGTGAGCGCGCTGACGGGCAGCGTCGCCGCCTCCTCGAAGGTGAGTCCGGCGGGCTTGGGGGCGATCCGGTCGGGGCGGGCGACCGCGTACTCGGCGAACGCGGCGGGGGCCGTGCCGTAGACCTCGTCGCCGGGAGCGAACCCGGTCACGCCGGAGCCGACCGACTCGACGACGCCGGCGATGTTGCGGCCGGGGTTGGGGAGCTTCGGTCTTCGCAGCCCGCTCACGGGCCGGACCGCGTACGGCAGGCCGGCCATCAGGTGCCAGGTGCCCCGGTCCACGCTGGAGGCGCGCACGCGCACCAGCACCTGGCCCGGTCCCGCGCCGGGGCGGGCGAGCCGCGCCGGGAGCAGCACCCCCTCGGGTCCGGCGCCGTAGTGCTCCTGCACGACGGCCGCCATCGTCCCGCCCGCATCGGTGACCGCCGTCGGCCCGCTCGTCCTCGTCATGTTCTCCGGTCCTGTCCCGCCGTCTGTCGCCCACGGCTGTAACTTACGCCGTAAGTGCTTCACTTACGCCGTAAGTAGAGCACTTACGGCGTAAGCTCGTCAACGCCGGGAACCCAGGATGAGGAAGTGACGGTCCACCGTGAGCCCACGTACCACCGGGCGGCCGCCCCGCGAGCCGCTCACCCGGCAGCGGGTGCTGGACGCCGCCGTCGCACTCGCGGACGCGGGCGGGCTGGAGACGCTCAGCATGCGCCGGCTCGGCGAGGCCATCGGGGTCGAGGCGATGTCGCTGTACAACCACGTGGCCAACAAGGAGGCCCTGCTCGACGGGATGGTCGACCTGGTCTTCGCCGAGGTCGAACTGCCCGTGCCCGGCGACCGCTGGCGGCCGGCGATGCGGAGCCGGGCGGTCTCGATGCGCCTCGCGCTGGCGCGCCACCCCTGGGCGATCGGGCTGATGGAATCGCGCTCCGCGCCGGGCCCGGCGACGCTGCGGCACCACGACGCGGTCCTGGGCTGTCTGCGCCGGGACGGGTTCTCCCTCGTCCTGACCGCGCACGCGGTCTCGGTCATCGACAGCTACGTCTACGGGTTCGCCCTCCAGGAGAAGACGCTCCCCGTCGGCTCCCCGGAGGAGACCGCCGGACTGGCGGACGCCATCATGAGCGGTTTCGGGGACGGCGAGTACCCGTACCTCACCGAGATCGCGACCGCCCACGTCATGCGGCCGGGCTACTCCTACGGCGACGAGTTCGAGTACGGGCTGGACCTCGTCCTGGACGGCCTCCGACAGGCGGCGGACCGGCCGCAGGGGACCGCCCCGTCGGAAGGGGACGCCGCCCCGGGGCTCTAGAACAGGTGCATCGCCAGGTGCCCCAGCGGCAGGCCGAGCTGCCAGGCCGGGGTCCACACGCGGGCGTTCTCGTCCAGGGCCGGCGGGGCGTCGTCGGCCTCGCCGGGCCGGCCCGGGTCGAGGTTGGTGGCGAAGAGCTCCGTGCGGTCCAGCCAGCGCCACGCCGCCCGGGCCAGCTCCAGGTCCGGGTCCTCGCCGCCGCGCTCGCGGGCCTCCTCGCCCAGCGCGAGGAACCGGGTGTGGACCCAGTCGCGCCAGGGGTGCCCGTACGCCGTCAGGGAGAGCCACTCGTCGAGCTGCGAGACCACCCGGATCCCGGACAGTTCGCCGGCCGCGTCCGAGAGGTAGATCGTCAGCGCGAGCGTGTCGCGCCCGGCCCGGAACTCCAGCGTGCTCACCGGGATCAGCCGCCCCGTGCGCAGCAGCTCGTCGGCGATGTACTCCGCGTAGAGCCACGCCATGGGCACAGCCAGTCCGCCGTCACTGGTGCCGTTCATACCCTCGGGCTGCACCGTGCCACCCTCTCCCGCGTGTCGAGCCTGCCGCCGTCACCCCTGAGCCTTCACCGGACGGCTCGCGGAACGGGGGATGTTTACTCAACTTGCACGGACTGGTGCCGATATCGGTGTGATCCGTGTCCGGATCGTGCGCTTCGGGGGCGATCCTTGAGTGTTTCTCCAGCGGGCCCGCGGCGCGGGGGCACCGCTCAGGCGCCGAGCCCGTACCCCTGGAGCCCCTTCCGCAGGGCGCGCAGGGCGTAGTACGTACGGGACTTGACCGTCCCGGCGGGGATGCCGAGCTCCGCCGCCGCCTCGGCCACCGAGCGGTCCTGGAAGTAGACCTGCATCAGCACGGCCCGGTGCTCCGGCCCGAGGCTCCCCACCGCCCGCCGGACGTCGATCGCGGTGACCGAGCCGGCCACCGCGTCCACGGGGGCGGGCGCCTGCTCCAGACCGTCGGGGTCGACCTCCTGCGGCCGCGACAGCCGTGCCCGGCGGGCGTCGATCGCGAGCCGCCGGGCCACCGTGAACAGCCACGGCCGCATGGACTCGTGCCCGGTGGCCAGGACCTCCGGGTGCTGCCAGACGCGTACCAGGGTCTCCTGGACGAGGTCCTCCGCGCGCTGGGAGTCGCCGGCCGTGAGGCCGAGCAGGAAGCCGAACAGGGCCCGCCCGTGGTCGCGCTGGAGTTCGGCGAGCGCCTCGGGTTCCGTGCGCTGGAGGGTGGGGGAGGGCGACACGAGTGGCTCCTTCCGGGTCCGCTGGGCTGCCGGGCCGCGGGCCGGGCTGGGGGGCGTCCCACTCACCCTCACCTGCACCGGGCCGCCCGGGAACCGTCCGGCGGGGGCGTTGCGCCCAAGGCCCCGGGTCGTCCGGTGGGCGGCCGCGCCGGGCGACGAACGGTCGAACGGCGCGGCGAACGGCCATCGGCCGTCGGGGTGGGACGCGGCCGGAGGACGGCGCCGCTCCTTGACTTGAAAGCCCTCCTCCTATGGATTTCATTTGATCCGACAGTCCTACAAATGGGAGCTGGGACAGATGACCCAACGCACCCGGCGGGCCCTCGCCCTGCTGACGGCCCTGCTGCTCCCGGCGTCGGCCGCCGGCTGCTCCACCGCAGGCGACCGGACCCCGGCCCGCCTCGGCTCCAGCGCCGCCGGAGCCCCCGCCGGCACCTCCCCGGCCGCCCCCGCCGCCCGGGGATTCACCCTGGTCGCGAGCGGAGACGTACTCCCGCACACCTCGGTCATCAAGCGCGCGGCGGCCGACGCGGACGGCGACGGCCACGACTTCCGGCCGATGTTCTCCCGCGTCAAGCCGGTGGTCTCGGCGGCGGACCTGGCCCTGTGCCACATGGAGACCATCTACGGCGAGGACGACGGCCCCTTCAGCGGCTACCCGGCCTTCGTCTCCCCGCCCGCCGTCGCCGACGCCCTCAAGGACGCCGGGTACGACGGCTGCTCCACCGCCTCCAACCACACCCTCGACGACGGGGCCGAGGGCATCGCGCGCACCCTCGACCGCTTCGACAAGGTCGGCCTCGGCCACGCCGGCTCCGCCCGCACCGCCGCCGAGGCGGCGCGGACCACCCTCTACCCGGCCGGCTCGGCGAAGGTCGCGCACCTCGCGTACACCTACGACACCAACGGCTACCCCATGCCCGACGGACAGCCCTGGGCGGTCAACCTGATGCGCCAGGACAAGATCCTCGCGGACGCCCGAGCGGCCCGGAAGGCCGGCGCGGACGTGGTGCTCGTCAGCCTCCACTGGGGCACCGAATGGCAGACCGAACCGGACGGGACGCAGCTCTCGCTGGGCAGGGCCCTCACCGCCGCGCAGACCGGCGGACGCCCCGACATCGACATGATCCTCGGGACGCACGCCCACATCCCCCAGGCCTACGAGAAGGTCAACGGGACCTGGATCGTCTACGGGATGGGCGACCAGGTCGCCGGCGAGATGTTCAACCACTCCGGAGCCCGCGACATGCGCGGCAACTACGGCTCCATCGCCCGCTTCACCTTCGCCCCGCCCGCCGCCCCCGGCGGGCGCTGGCGGGTCACCGGCGCCGAGTTCGTCCCGCAGATGATGGACCTGTCCATCGGCAGGGTCGTCAACCTGCCCGCCGCCCTCGCCGAGGACCCCGGCGACGAGGAGTACGAGAGCGCCGACGAGGCCGTCACCGAGGCCGTCCTCAGCCGCGGCGCCGCCGAGGACGGCCTGAAACGCGCGCGCTGAGGGGGCGCGGGAGGGCTACGGGACGACCGTCACCGGCCAGCGGCCCGCCTTGACCAGGCGGACCGCGACCGAGCCCACGATCCGGTGCCCGGCCTGCTCGGAGGCGCCGACCACCACCGCGTCCGCCCGGAGCTCCTCCGCGGCGCCCACCAGCCCCGCATAAGGATCCCCGCGGAAGGTGTGGAACTGCCAGCGCACCTCGAAGATGCCCTTCAGACGCTCGGCCGAGGCACGGATCTCGGCCACCAGCCCCTCGGCGATCTCCCCGGTCGTGTCCGCCACCGGCGCGCCCAGGGAGGCCCCGCCGGCCAGTACCGGCTGGACGTACACCAGGGCCAGCAGCGCGTTCTGCCGCCGCGCCAGCCCGGCCGCGTACGCGGCGGCCCGGAGCGAGGACTCCGAGCCGTCAACCCCCGCGAGGATCACCTTCGGCCCGTCGGTGCCGCGCTCGAATCCCGTGTTCACGTGCTCCGTCACCCTGCCGAGGCTATCCGGTTCGGCGCGCGGAGCGGCGCCGCCCTCCCTACAGTGCCAAGCATGAGCGCCACGCTGGAGGAGACCCGGGGGACCCGCAACCGCTTCCTGCACCGGGTCCCGGACGCCTTCGGGGCGTTCTTCGGAACCCTGGGCCTGGTGTGCGCGCTGCTGGCGCTCTCCCCGACGCTGCGCAGGCTCCTGCGGCCCGTGGTGCGCTTCCTCGACGACTTCGTGGTGCCCGTCAGCGAGAACCTCGCGTACGCCGTGTTCCTCTTCCTCCTCGCCGCCGCCCTCGGCACCCGCAAGAAGATCGCCTGGTGGATCGTCGTCACCTATCTGGCCCTGCTGATCCTGGTCGACCTGCTGATCATCGCAGACGGGGACTTCTGGGTCGGGGGCCCCTCCATGGTCCTCGCAGTGGCCGCGCTCGGCGTCCTGGTCGCCGCCCGCAAGGAGTTCTACGCGGCCTCGCGCCCCGGCGCCGTCTGGCGGGCCCTGCTCGTGCTCGGCCTCGGGCTGCTCGGCGCCGTGTTCCTCGGCTGGGCGCTCGTCGCGCTCTTCCCCGGGACCCTGCCCAAGGGGCAGTGGCTGGACTGGGCCGCCAAACAGGTCTTCGGCGGGCTCTTCTCCGCCCGCCAGTTCGACGGCCACCCGCCCCGCCCGCTCTACTTCCTGCTCGGCCTCTTCGGCGCCCTCGCCCTGCTGAACGCGGCCGCCACCCTCTTCCGCTCGCAGCGGCTGACCGCCGCCCTGCACGGGGACGAGGAACCCCGGATCCGGGCACTGCTGGGCGCCTACGGACGGGCCGACTCCCTCGGCTACTTCGCCACCCGGCGCGACAAGGCCGTCGTCTTCGCCCCGAACGGCAAGGCCGCCGTCACCTACCGCGTCGAGGCCGGGGTCTGCCTGGCCAGCGGCGACCCGGTGGGCGACCCCGGCGCCTGGACCCCCGCCATCGACGCCTGGCTCGGCGTCGCCCGCCGCTACGGCTGGCAGCCGGCCGTGATGGGTGCCTCCGAGGACGGGGCCACCGCGTACGCCCGCTCCGGCCTGAGCGCCCTCCAGCTCGGCGACGAGGCCATCCTGCACGTCGCCCACTTCGACCTCGACGGCCGCGACATGCGCGTCACCCGGCAGGCCGTCAACCGGGTCAGGCGGACCGGCGCCACCACCGTGATCCGCCGCCACTCCGCCCTCACCGAGGAGGAGATGCGGACCATCGTCGACCGGGCCGACCACTGGCGCGACACCGAGACCGAACGCGGCTTCTCCATGGCCCTGGACCGGCTCGGCGACCCCGAGGACGGGGACTGCCTGCTGGTGGAGGCCCTCGACGCGGACGGCGAGCTGATCGCCCTGCTGTCCTTCGTGCCCTGGGGCAGGGACGGCATCTCCCTCGACCTGATGCGCCGCGACCGGTCCGCGCCCAACGGGGTCATGGAGTTCATGGTGGCCCAGCTGTGCGCGGCCGCCCCCGGCCTCGGCGTGCGCCGGATCTCCCTCAACTTCGCCGTGTTCCGCTCGGCCTTCGAGGAGGGCGGGCGGATCGGCGCGGGCCCGGTCCTCAAACTGTGGCGCCGGCTGCTGCTGTTCTTCTCCCGCTGGTGGCAGCTGGAGGCCCTGTACCGCTCCAACGTCAAGTACGGCCCCGAGTGGTACCCGCGCTTCCTCTGCTACCAGGACGCCGGCTCGCTCGCCCGGGTCAGCCTCGCCTCCGGCATCGCCGAGGGCTTCGTCTCCGTGCCCAGCATGCGCAAGCTCTGGGGCAACGGCCACGCCAAGGGCCTCACCGCCCCCGCCAACACCGCGGGGCTGCCCTCCATCGACTCCCTGGGCCTGGACCTCGTGGGGGAGGACGGCGACCGGGCCCCCGCCGAGCGGCTGCCCGAACAGGTCCGGGTCCGGCACGCCAAGCTGGAGCGGATCCGGGCCGCCGGGACCGACCCCTACCCGGTCGGGATCCCGCAGCGCACCCACACCGCCGCCGCCCTCGCCGCCGCCCGCCCCGGCCGCACCCCCGGCGCCCGCACCGGCGAACGGGTCACCGTCGCCGGCCGGGTCATGGTCGTGCGCGACCTCGGGGGCGTGGTCTTCGCCGTCCTGCGCGACTGGACCGGCGACGCCCAGCTGATGTTCACCCGCGACGAGTCCGGCCCCGGCGTGCTGGACGCCTTCACCTCCCAGGTCGACTTCGGCGACCACGTCGTGGCCACCGGCGAGGTCGGCGCCAGCCGCAGCGGCGAGCCGTCCGTCGTGGTCGGCTCCTGGCAGCTCACCGGCAAGTGCCTGCGCCCCCTCCCCGACAAGCGCAAGGGCCTGGCCGACCCGGAGGCCCGCGTCCGGCGCCGCTACCTCGACCTCGTCGCCAGCCCCGACGCGCGGGACGTCGTGCGCGCCCGCTCCAGCGCGGTCCAGGCACTGCGCCAGGGCCTGCTGGACCGCGGCTACCTGGAGGTCGAGACCCCGATGCTCCAGCAGATCCACGGCGGGGCCAACGCCCGGCCCTTCCGCACCCACATCAACGCCTACGACCTCGACCTGTACCTGCGCATCGCCCCCGAGCTCTACCTCAAGCGGCTGTGCGTCGGCGGCATGGAGAAGGTCTTCGAGATGGGCCGCACCTTCCGCAACGAGGGCGTCTCCTACAAGCACAACCCCGAGTTCACGATGCTGGAGGCCTACCAGGCCTTCGCCGACTACGACGTGATGCTCGACCTCACCCGGGAGCTCATCCAGGGCGCCGCCACGGCCGCCTTCGGCTCGCCCGTCGCGCACAAGGCGGGCCCCGACGGCAAGCTCGTCGTCCACGACATCTCGGGACCCTGGCCGGTCAAGACGATGTACGGGGCCATCAGCGAGGCCCTCGGCGAGGAGGTGGACGCCGACACCGAGGAGCACCTGCTGCGCGTGCTCTGCGACCGGGCGGCCGTCCCGCACGGCCCCGACGACACCCGCGGGGACGTGGTCCTGGAGATGTACGAGAGGCTGGTGGAGGAGCGGACGAAACTCCCCACCTTCTACAAGGACTTCCCGACCGACGTCTCCCCGCTCACCCGCCAGCACCGCAAGGACCCTCGGCTGGCCGAACGCTGGGACCTGGTGGCCTTCGGCACCGAACTGGGCACCGCCTACTCGGAGCTGACCGACCCCGTCGAGCAGCGCCGCCGGCTGACCGCCCAGTCGCTGCTGGCGGCGGGCGGCGACGCCGAGGCGATGGAGCTCGACAACGACTTCCTCGACGCCCTGGAGTACGCCATGCCGCCCACCGGCGGACTCGGCATCGGGGTCGACCGGCTGGTCATGTTCCTCACGGGCCTGACGATCCGCGAGACGCTGCCGTTCCCCCTGGTGCGACAGGGCTGATCAACGGGACGGCTGGTCCGAGGGGGTGACGGGGGCGGGGCGCGTCCGCGCCTCTCGACATCTCCGGCGATGTCGTTGATACGTAGTAATAATGAAAAATGACGAGCCGACAGTGGGACGACGCGTGCTCCTGCGTACCGCCGTCTTCCTCGGAATCGCCGCCGCCTCCGGACTGCTCAGCGCCGGCGAGGGCGGCCCCCAGGGCGGGTCCACGGCCGGCGCCCCCGGTACCCCCGCTCCCGCCCCCGGAGCCCCCGGACTCCGTCCCGAAGGCCCCCCGGACAAGTCCTACCGGCTGCGGCCCATGACCGCCGAGGCCCCCGCCCGGCCCCCCGCCGCCAAGCCCGCCGTCCGCACCCGGCCCATCCTGGAACTGCCGGCCGGCCCGGACACCGGCAACGCCATGGTGCTCACCTTCGACGACGGCCCCGACCCCCGCTACACCCCGGCCATCCTCGACACCCTCGCCCGGTACGGGGTCCGCGCGATGTTCTTCGTCTGCGGGGAGATGGCCACCGAGAACCGCGCCCTGCTGCGCCGGATCGCCGCGGAGGGACACGTCATCGGCAACCACACCTGGACGCACCCGCTCATCCCCAGCCTCTCCCGGTCCGCCCTGGAGGCCGAGATCGGGCGCACCAGCGAGGTCGTGCACCAGGTGACCGGACAGGCCCCGCTGTGGTTCCGGGCGCCCTACGGGGCGTGGAACCGGGCCGCCTTCGAGATCGGCGCCGACCTCAACATGGAGCCCTTCGCCTGGACCGTGGACACCCTCGACTGGAAGGAGCCGGGGAGCACCACGATCGTCTCCCGGGTACTGGCGGGCGCCGGGCCGGGGGTGGTCGTGCTGAACCACGACGCCGGCGGCAACCGCTCGCAGACCGTCCGCGCGCTGGAGGCGTACCTGCCGCAGCTCCTCGGGCGCGGCTACCGGATGACCCTGCCGGCCCGCTGAGGCCGGCCCCGTGGTCCCCCTCCCGGCGGGTGCGGGGGACCACGGGGGCGGCGAGGCCCGCCGCTGCCCAGGTGAAACGTTCCGTCAGCGGGTCGACACCATCCGGGCGAAGACCACCACGTTGCCGTCGTACCCCTTGGCCTTGGAGTAGCTGCCGCCGCAGGTGATCACGCGCAGCTCCGGGTGGCCGGTGTCCCCGTACACCCGGGAGCCGGGGAAGGCCTCCTTGGAGAACACCTCCACCCCGTACACCTCGAAGACCGCGGTCCGCCCGTCGTAGCGCTCCACCTCGATCCGGCTGCCCGGCTTGAGCGAGCCGAGGCCGTAGAAGACCGCCGGGCCCTGCGCGTTGTCCACGTGGCCCACGATCACCGCGGAGCCCTGCTGGCCCGGCGAGATGCCGTTGAGGTACCAGCCCGCGAGGTTGCGGTCCTGCGGCGGCGGGGCGTCGATCCAGCCCTGCGCGTCCAGCCCGACCGTCATCACCGGCGCGTCCACGTTGATCGTCGGGATGCGGATGCGCTGCACCGACGAGTGCTCCAGCACCTCCACGTCCGCCGCCGGCGCGGGCGGCCGGTCCGGCAGCCGGTCCGCGTGCGCGACCGCCGCCGCGGCGGCGGGCTGCGGCGGCCCGGCCTCGGCGTTCGCCCCGTTCCTCATCATGGCGAGGCCGCTGAGCATGACCAGCGCGAGCGCTCCCCAGGGGGAGCGTCTCCTCGGCCGCTGCTCGTACTCGTCCTCGGTCATGGCTCTCCCTTCCCGACGCGGGGGTCCCGACCCGCGTTCCAGTCCCTCCCCGGTACGCCCTTCTTCACGCACGCTAAGGGTGCACGGTCGGGACGGCGATCGGGGAGGGGCGAACGGGTGGCCGCGTCCGGTTGGGGTGCGCCCATCCAGGTATTCGTCACATAAATGCCTGACGGCTCATGACCTGCGGATCCGTCAGATGATCAGTGCGCGCTTCGGCGTGTCGCTCAACCGGGCGGCCCAAAGGCGGACATGCGCTGGTTGCGCGGCGCCCCGAGGGTTCGTGATGGGAGGCGTTCTCGTCGATCTGCCCGGGCCACCGCTCCGGGGCGCTTCCCGCTGGAGGTTCCACCATGCGTGTTCTGCGCGCTCTCACCGTGACCGCGGCCGCCTGCGCCGCGATCGGTCTCAGTGCCCCGTTCGCCGCCGCGAACTCGCCGCAGGGCGGCGGCAACGGGCCCAGCAACGTCACCGTCAACCCGTACTCCGTGCACCAGGGCGCCTCGATGCAGGTCAGCGCCGCGGGCTGCGGCCACGGTGGCACGGTCTGGTCGAACGGCAACTTTCCGCAGACCAACCTGTCGGCCGGCTCCATCGGCTTCGCGACCGTCCGGATCTTCAACCACGCCTCGCCGGGCAACCACACGCTGTCCGTCAAGTGCCACGACAACAGCCTGGTCGCCACGCACCGGTTCACGATCCTGCCGGGCAACGGGGCACAGGGCGGCATCGGCGGCTCCTTCGGCCCGTCCACCGCCGAGACGGCCATCGGCGCGGGCCTCGTCGGCGCGGCGGCGCTCGGCGCGGGCGCGCACGTGATCCGCCGCCGCCGTCCGGTCGGTTCCCGGGGCTGACGCGTCCGCGAGCCGCCGCCACGGTCCGCCCCGGGTCAGGGACCCGGGGCCACCGGCCGACGGCGGCCGGGACCGGTGCGGGGGTGCGGTGCGGGGGTGCGGGTGCGGTGCGGGGTCAGTGGCCGCGTACCGGGCGGCGCCGCCGCCGCAGGGCGTACGCGGTACCGCCCGCGGCGGTGACGAAGAGCGCGGCGCCCACGCCGAGTTCCACGGGGTCCATCCCGGCCACGCTGCCGCCGAGGCCGCCGCGCACGCCGAGGGCGGCCGCCGTGCTGCGCGGGGCCGTGACCGTGGCGGTGCCCCGTGCGGTGGGCGTGATCCGCGCGGCCGGGGCGGTGCGCGCCGCGGTGGGGGCGACGGCGGGGGCGGTGGCCCGCGGCGGGGCGCTGGTGGTGGCCCGCGCGGACGGGGTGCGGCGGACGCCGGTGGTGGAACTGGTGCTCGGCGTCGACGTGCCGCCGGCGATGGTGAGGTCGGCGGAGCCGTTCTCCCCGTTGCAGGTGAAGGTGACGGAGTACAGGGCCCCGCGCCGGGCGTCGCGGTCGACCGTGACCCGGGCCGTCTGTCCGCGCGCGATGCTCACGGTGTCGAAGACCCCGGAGGAGGCGGTGGCGTAGGCGGCGTCGCAGCCGGTGACGGAGAGCACCACCTGGCCGCCGGGGGCGACCGTGGACGGGGTGACGGCGAAGCCGAACGAGGTGACCGGCGCGGCCTCGGCCGCCCCGGCGGCGGGCGCGCAGAACGCGCCGAGCGCGAGGAAGGCGCCGGCGCTGAGCAGGGCGGTGGCGGAGCCGCGTATCGCACCCATGGTCGGTCCTCCGGATCCCCGAGGAGCAGGCGCGCAGCGTTTGCGCAGGTGGGGGTCGTGCACCTCGTTGTCCGCCACGCTAGGCGCCGGTCCGGTCACCCGCGATCAGGAACGGGCGAATGGGGCACGGCCGTAGGCCGAACCGGCGACGGGGGCCCGCCCCCGGTTTCCCGGGGACGGGCGCGCGTTCAGCTCTTCAGCTCCAGGTGCGGGAACTGGGCGAGGAAGGGCTCCGCGGTGGCGGAGATGCCGCGCCCGAAGGGCGAGTCGAAGTCCCAGATGAGGAAGAGCAGGAAGGCGATCAGTGCGCTGAACAGGCCGGCCAGCAGCATCTCGCGGAAGGAGCGGCGGATCTGCAGGGTGAAGATCAGGCCCACCGTCACCAGGGCCCCGGCGATGAGCCCGAACCACACCACGCCGGGCATGGTGGCCCCGGCGCTCTGGCCGCGGGAGTTGCGGGCGTCGTCCACGATCGCTACCTGGTCTACCAGCGGCTGGTAGGCCTGTCCCTCGTGGTCGGTCTGCGGCTCGTAGTCGGTGACGTCGCGGCGGATCCTCTCCAGCAGCTCCCCGCTGCGTTCGGTGACGCCGCCGCCGTCGGCCATCTTCTGCCACTCCGTGTCGACGACGTAGGTCACGTACGCGTCGACGTCGGAGCGGATCTTCTTCCGGACCTCGGCCGGGTAGACCTCGGAGCGGACGCTGATCTCGTGCAGGGCCTGCGCCTCCTGGCGCACGTACTCCTGGGCGGCCCCGCGGCCCTCCCAGACGCCCGCGATCGCCAGGCCCAGGACGATCGCGTAGATCACCCCGATCATCATCGTCATGTACTCGATGACGTCCGGGGTCTCGTTCGGATCGTCGTCCTCGCCGATCCTGCGGTGGTTGAAGAAGGCGATGGACAGCACCACGGCACAGGCCGCGGCCATCGCGAGGGACAGGACGAGCCATTCCGACAAGATGACTCCCAATCGATGAGCGGTGGGTGCGGCCTAGCGCGGGCGCAGCGCGACGATCGCGAGCACGGCCGGGGCGGCGGTCATGAGGGTGAAGGTGACCGGTGAGATGTGGTGCTCCACCGGTTTGCGGGCGGGGGTGTGGTAGCTGGGGCGGGCCACGGGCTTGGGCTTGGGCACGGGAGCCGGAGCCGGTGGGGGTGGCGGCTCGGGCGCGGGCGGCGGGGGAGCGGGTGCCTCGTAGACCCGGGGTGCCGGGGGCTTGGGCGGTGGCGGCTTCGGGGCCGGCTTCGGCGGTGGCGGCGGGGCCGGGGCGGGCCGGGGCGGCTCGGGGGCCGGCTTCGGCGGCGGTGGCGGGGTGGGCTTCGGGGGCGGTGGCTTCGGCGGCGGAGGGGTGGGCTTCGGCGGTGGCGGCGGCTCGGGTGTCGGCTTGGGCGGACACGGCGGGGGAGGCGGCGGGCAGTCGTGCGCGTGGCCCTTGCCGCGGTGGCCGCAGGTGTGTCCGTGGCCCTGGCCGCCGTGATGTCCGCCACCCCGGCCGGCCCCGGCGCCGCCGCTGCCGGCGTACGCGTACAGCTCGACGACGGCTCCGCCGTCCGCGGCGGCGATCTTCGCGTAGGCGCAGCTATCGGCCACGGCCGGCGTGGCGGAAAGCGATGCCCACAGCAGGACCGGGACCGCCAGCAGGCGTCTGGCACAGGCTCTGTTCACCCGGGGAGCATGGGCCCGCGCGCGCCCGCGCACGCGAGGCCCGGCATCGGTTCGCCTGATCGGGTGGAGTGTGGAGCGTAGATGTTTGAGCCAGTTCCGGAGGGGTCCCGGGCGGGCGCGGTCGAAATCTCACATGGTATTTATCGGCTTCTTCTTCGCAGGTGGCGGGGGTCGCACGTGCCTTTGGTGTGTGACCAAGAACGGACCGCCAATTTCCGCTTTTGCTCGCCCTGTTGGGAAATGATCAGTACATTCGGCTCGGACAGCAGTCCGACCACCGTCCCGCCCCCCGGACGGAACCCGCCCGACCACGGCACGACGAGGCTTGGAGACCCCGATGGAACGCCCCGCCTGGGCCCCGCCGGGCATCGACATATCGGTGCCCAGTGTGTCCCGCATCTACGATTACTACCTGGGCGGCTCCCACAATTTCGAGGTCGACCGCCAGGCCGCCCGCCGCGCCATGGAGTTCATGCCGGGCCTGCCCAAGATCATGCAGGCGAACCGGGCGTTCATGCGCCGCGCCGTCCGCCACGCCGTCGCCGAGGGCGTCACCCAGTTCCTCGACATCGGCTCCGGCATCCCGACCTTCGGCAACGTCCACGAGATCGCCCGCGCCGCCAGCCCCGAGGCCCGCGTCGTCTACGTGGACCACGACCCGGTGGCCGTCGCCCACAGCCGTGCCGTGCTGGCCGGGGACGACCGCACCGGCGTCGTCCCCGCCGACCTGCGCAAGCCGAAGGACATCCTCGGCTCCGCCGAGGCCGGCCGGCTGCTGGACCTCGAACGGCCCGTCGCGCTGCTGCTCGTCGCCGTACTGCACTTCCTGGAGGACACCGACCGGCCCTACGAAGCCGTCGCCGAGCTGCGCGACGCGCTGGCCCCCGGCAGCATGCTGGTCCTCACCCACGCCTCCTACGAGGGCATCCCGCTCACCGAGGAGGTCGCGGGCGGGGCCGTCGGCGTCTACCGGGACATCCGCAACCCGCTCGTCATGCGCAGCCACGAGCAGATCGGCGGCTTCTTCGACGGGTTCGAGCTGCTGGAGCCGGGCCTGGTGTCCATGCCCGACTGGCGGCCCGAAAGGACCGGGCCCCTGCTCGAGGGCGAGGAGCCCGAGGATCCGTACGCCTTCTCGGGCTACGGCGGCGTGGGACGCAAGGCGTGAGACTCCCCGCCCCCACGCCCCCGCCCGCCGGCCCCCGCCCGGCCCGCCCCACCGCCCCGGCCGGCTCCGCCCCGGCCCCCGCCGAGGTGGGGACCACCGGACGGCAGGCACCCGCACCGGGTGCGGCGCACTCCGCCCAGCCGTCCGGCCCGCACGGCGGCCGGGCGACGGTGCGCGAGCTGCGCAGCGGGCTCGAGGACCGGATCGCCCGCTTCGCCACCATCTGGGGCCGGGCCATCTTCCCCGTCACGGCGACCTCCCTGACCCGCCCCGAGTTCGAACAGCACCTCGTCCCCCTCACCCGGACCCTGACCGAGGCCCTGCACGCCCGCCCCTTCGACGCGGGCGTCGCCCAGCGCGTCGGCGAGGAGCTCGTCGCCGTGCACTGCACCGACCCCGAGGCGCTCGCCGGCACCCTCGGGGTGGTCGAGTCCTACCTCGTGCTCTACTGCGGCCCCGACGGCGCGGGAACCGAGGGCCGGGAGGAGTACCGCTCCCGCTGTGCCCGGCTCCAGCACGGCATAGCCGCCGGCTTCGCCCGCGCGCTGCGCGAGCGCACCCTGCGGGAGCAGGAGGCCATCGCCCGCTCCGCGCTGACCGCCCGCACCGATGCCCAGCAGGCCCTGCACGCCAGCGAGGAGCGCTTCCGGGCGGTCTTCGAGGGCGCGGCCGTCGGCATCGGCATCGCCGACCTGGACGGCAACGTCCTCGAGGTCAACGACACCCTGCTGAAGATGTTCGGCGGCCTGGAGGGCCACGTCCGCAGCCGCAACGTCAGCGAATGGGGCCACCCCGACGACACCCCGCACGTCTGGCGGATGTACGGGGAGCTCGTGCGCGGGGAGCGCGAGCACTACCGCGTCGAGAAGCCCTACTACCGCCACGACGGCACCGTGCTGTGGACCAACCTGACGGTGTCCCTGCTGCGCGACGCCGACGGAGCTCCCCAGTACCAGCTGGCCCTGATGGAGGACACCACCGAACGCCGGCTCCTCAACCTCCGGCTGCGCTACGAGGCCACCCACGACGCACTGACCGGGCTGCCCAACCGCACGCTGTTCTTCGAGCGGCTGGAGAAGGCCCTGGGCGGCGCCCCCGGCAGCCGCTTCGGCCTGTGCTACCTCGACCTGGACGGCTTCAAGACGGTCAACGACAGCCTCGGCCACTCGGCGGGGGACCGGCTCCTCGTCGAGGTCGCCGACCGGCTGCAGAGCTGCGCCACCGGACCGGGCGAGGTCGTGGCCCGCCTCGGCGGCGACGAGTTCGTGGCCCTCACCACCGGCCCCGCCGCCGGCACCGGCGAGGAACCCGGGGACAAGGTCACCGACCTCGCGGTGCGCATCCTGTCGGCCCTCTCCACCCCCATCCGGCTGGAGGGCCGGGAGCTGTCGGTGCGCGGCAGCATCGGCATCGTCGAGGGCCGCGCGGGGGAGCGCACCCCGGCCGAGGTGTTGCGCAGCGCCGACATCACCATGTACCGGGCCAAAGCGGCCGGCGGCAACCGCTTCGAGTTCGCCGACGCGGAGGCCGACGCCCGCGCCATCACCCGGCACGGCCTGACCAACGCCCTGCCGGCGGCGCTGGAGCGGGGCGAGTTCTTCATCGAGTACCAGCCCCTGGTGCACATGCACGACGGCAGCGTGCACGGCGCGGAGGCGCTGGTGCGCTGGTCGCACCCCCAGTACGGGGTGCTCGGCCCGGACCGGTTCATCCCGCTCGCCGAACGGACCGGCCTGATCGTGCCGCTCGGTCGCTGGGTGCTGGAGGAGTCCGTCCGCCAGGCCCGCACCTGGCAGCGCCAGCACGGCGGGGCCGCCCTGCGCGTCAACGTCAACCTCTCGCCGACCCAGCTCCACCATCCCGGGCTGGTCGCCGACACCGTCCGGGTGCTGGAGGCCTCCGGGCTGGCCCCGGGCGCCCTGTGCCTGGAGGTCACTGAGTCGGCGCTGATCGGGGCCGACGACGAGCTCCTCGAACCGCTGCGCCGGCTCGCCGAACTCGGCGTCGACATCGCCCTCGACGACTTCGGCACCGGCTACTCGAACTTGGCCAACCTGCGACGCCTCCCGGTCAGCGTCCTCAAGCTGGACCGCTCCTTCACCCAGGGGATGCAGCAGCAGCCGGCCGACCCCGTCGACGTCAAGATCGTGGAGGGCATCGTCTCCCTGGCCCACAGCCTGGAACTGGCGGTGACCGTGGAGGGGGTCGAGACCGGAGCCCAGGCGGCCCAGCTGCGGGCCCTCGGCTGCGACACCGCCCAGGGCTGGTACTACGCCCGCCCCGGCGCCCCGGACCGGATCCACGCCCTCTCCCTCTCGGACGCCGTCCCCACCCCCTGAGCCGCCCCCGGCCGGGGGCGGGCCGTGTCCGGCGGATCAGAGCAGGCCGACCTCCGTCCCCCGGCCGGGCTCGCGCACGGCGGCGACGACCCGCCGGTGCCGCGCGGAGGTGTCGGCCAGCACCCGCGCGGCCTCCGGCAGCCGCTCGGCCTCGTACGCGTCGAGCGGCCGCGCCCCGGCCTCCCCGCCGAGGGCCGCGCCCAGGACCCGCCCGAGGGCCATCGCGTCCTGGATCCCGGTGTTCATCCCGAGTCCGCCGGCCACCGAGTGCACGTGTGCCGCGTCCCCGGCGAGGAAGGCCCGGCCCTCGCGCATCCGGGCGGCCATGCGGACGTTGACCCGCCAGGCGGAGAGCCAGGTGGCCCCGGTCAGCCGTATCCCCGCCATCCGGGCGTGCCGGTCGAAGAGCCGCTGGAAGCCCTCCGGCGAGGGCGGCAGGGGCGTGCCGTCGGCCTGCTGCTCGGGCGAGGCCTGGAGCTGGAACACCGGCGTCCCCGGTATCGGGCAGAGCATCACGGCCCCGCCGTCCGAGGTGAACCACTGGTGCCAGACGTCCCGGCTCAGGTCCGGCGCCCGCACGTCGCCCAGCACCATCGTTTCCGCCTCCTTGGTGGTCCCCTCGAAGGGGATCCCGAGGAGCCCCCGGACCGCGCTCCGGCCGCCGTCGCACCCGGCGAGGTAGCCGGCGCGGATCGAGCGGCCGTCCGCCAGATGCGCGGTGACCCCTTCCGGGTCCTGGTCGATCCCGGTGACCCGGGCGTCGTACTCCACCCGGCCCCCGAGGGAGGCCAGGTGCTCGCGCAGGACCTCCTCGATCTGCCACTGCCCCAGGAACAGGACGTCCTTCAGCCGTGTGTCGTTGACGTGCGCGCCGTCGAAGTACTTGCGCAGGACCAGTTCCCGGCCCACCCCGGAGATCCGCTCGGACAGGCCGAGCTCCGCCATCGCGCCCATGCCGTCCCGGTTGAGGCTCTTGCCCCGGGATTCCCGGTGCGGACCGGCCCGCCGGTCGACCACGCGGACCGGCACGCCCCGACGGGCGAGGTCGCAGGCCAGCGTGAGTCCGGTGGGGCCGGAGCCCACGATCAGTACGTCGCCCATCGGAGTGTCCTCTCGTCGCAGCCGAATCGCTCGATGGATCCAGGAAACAGCAACCCGGTAAAAAATGCAACCAGGTCACGAAATTAACCTGGTCATTGTTTTGTGGTACGGTGGGGGCATGGAGAACACCACGGGGCCGCGCCCGGGACTGCGCGAGAGCAAGAAGGCGCGTACGCGGCAGCAGCTGGCCGCGACCGCGCTCGAACTCTTCCTCGAACGGGGCTTCGATGCCGTGTCGGTGGCCGACGTCGCCGCCGCGGCCGAGGTCTCCAAGCCCACCCTGTTCCGGTACTTCCCGAGCAAGGAGGACCTGGTGCTCGACCGGTTCGCCGACCATCAGGACGAGGCGGCCCGCATCGTGCGCGACCGGCCGGCCGACTGGACCCCGGTGCGGGCGGTCCACGAGCACTTCCTGGCGGCGCTCGCCGAGCGGGACCCGATCACCGGACTCTGCGACCACCCGGACGTGCTTGCGTTCCAGGGGCTGCTGTATTCCACCGCCGGCCTGCAGGCGCGGATCGCCCACTACACGGTCGGTGAGGTGGACGCGCTCGCGGCCGCCCTGGCGGCGGAGTCGGTCCCCGCGTTCACCGCACGCCTGGCGGCGCTGCAGCTGGTGACCGTCCGCCAGGAGCTGGGCCGGGAGAACTGGCGCCGGATCTCCGCCGGCCGGAGTGCCGACGAGGTGTTCCCGGGCGCCGTCGCGGAAGCCGACCGGGCCTTCGCGATGCTCGCCGACGGCCTCGACCGCACCCTCGGACCGCTCATACCTTCCTGAGGTCCAGGCGGCGGGGGCGTTCCAAGGTGGCTTTCGTCTCAGGAGGGCGGCGAGCGTCGGGTTGCCGCGGGTGTGGCAGCTCGCTGCTGGTGAGGGTTGCCGCTGCACCGTGGTCGTTGGCGGCGGCGACGCGGGTACGCTGTGGCTGCCTCATGTCGAGCCGGCCCGCAGCCCGGCAACCCGGCCCCAATCGGCGCCCGTCCGTCCGTCCCGCTCGCGTGGGCGAGGCGGCGGTCCGGTGCCATCGGTGGACGGCGTGCGCTCGCTCGCTCCGGTCTCGCTCGGCGCATGCGGGGCGAATCCGAAGTGCTGCGCGGCCATTGTCACCGCAGCCGGGATATCGAATGCATGAACTAACATGCCCGGGTGAGTGAGCAGCGGACATATAGACGAATAGCGGGCATGCTTCGGCGCAATGAGCCGAAGGCGCCCACGCGCCTGGCGGGATTCCTCGGCCGGTGGTGGTTGTTCGGCCCGCTGGTCGGCCTGGCCGCTGCCGTCGCGATGGTCATCCGGATCTTCCACAACGGCCCGATCGGGATGGCGGACAACGGTGACGGTCCGTCCCGGATGTGCGCCCTCGACACCTCCGTCCACCTCGACAAGGGGTCTTGGTGGTGGTTCCACTACGCGAACTTCCGGTATGACCAGGCCAAGCCGGAGGCGTGCACGTCCGAGAACACGTACCCGGGCAGCGGCAAGTGGATGCCCATGCTGGCCCGGCCGCTGAGCCAGCTGCTCGGTTACCCGGGTGAGCTCGACCTGCGGGCCCAGGCGCTGCTCTGGTGCGCCCTGGTGGGAGTGGCCTTCGCGGTATTCGCCGTCGCCCTGCGGGGCCCGCTCCTGCTGCGTCTGCTGGTCTGCGCCGCGCTGTTCCTGGTGGTCGGGGACTCGGTGGTGGCGGGGTACGCCGCCACGCCGTTCAGCGAGCTGGCCGGACTGACCGGGCTGCTGTTCGCCACCGTCGGAGCGGTCCACCTCGGCGGTTCAGCGCGGGCCAGGCTCGGCGGGCTGCTGCTGTTCACCGTCGGGTCGGTCACCCTGGTGGGCTCCAAGATGCAGGCCCTCACCATGGCCGTCCCGCTCCTGGCGCTCCTGCTCTTCTCCAAGGTGCCGGTCGGCCGGCTCGTCGGCCGGTTCTCCGCCCGGCTGCTCCCGGTGACCGCCGCGCTGGTGATCGGCGCGGCGGGGATGCACACGCTCCTGTTCCAGATGGAGGCGTTCAAGGAGATCAACCGCACCGAAATGATCTTCGTCGGGATTATGGGGAAGAGCCCCGATCCCGCCAAGGACGCGGTCGAGCTCGGGTTCCCCGCCGACTTCGGCCAGTACGCGGGGCTGAACTGGTGGGGTGAGAAGGCGCCCCAGAAGGATCCCCGCTGGCCCGAGGTCAAGGAGCACGTCACCTACGCCAACATCGGCGGCTACCTGGCCGAGCACCCGGGTGTCGCGCTGCGGATCGCCAGGGGCGGGCTGGACGACTTCGCCGCTTCCCGGCCCGACAACCTGGGTTCGTACCCCGTCAGCGCCGGCAAGCCGGCCGGTGCCCAGGAGCACCGTCTGACCCTCTACACCGGATTCCTGCGGACCCTCGGCGGCGGTTGGGTGCTCGGGCTGCAGTTCGCGCTCGCGGTGGCCGGCTCCTGGTGGCTTCGTCGCAGCCCGGACAACCCGCGCCGCCGCGCCTTCCTGGCCATGATGATCTGCCTCGGCGGGGCCACCCTGACGCAGTTCGTCACCGCCATGTACGGCGAGGCGATCGAGAACACCAAGCACCTCATCTTCGGCATCTTCGCAACCGGCCTGGCCTTCGTCATGGCGGCGGCCACCGTGCTGTGCACCCCCGCCGCCCCCGTGCCGTCCGCAGCCGAGGAAGAGGCCGAGGAGGACACCACCGAGAGGAGCGCGACCTTCGCCGGCCTGGCCAAGTCCTGAGCCGAGGATCACCCGACGGGCCGGGAACCGTCAGCCGGACGCTCCCGGCCGGGCAACCGCGATGCGGCCTTCCGGTCCTCGTGCTCGGCCACGCCGACGGAGCCCCGTAGTCCGCCCGGGTGATCGGTGACTCCCGGGTGGACATCGCCGGGGCCCACACGCTGGTCGGAGGGCTCGTTTTCCGCCGGCCCGGTGAGCAGCCCCGCGGGCCTTCCGGTCGCGGTACTAGGCCGGGAACCAGGAGCGGCCGCGGGCCCAGTGGGACGCCCAGCCGGTGAAGCCCGGGGTGCCCGGCATCACGGCGTCCGGTGAGTCCGGGCCGAAGGGCATCGCGCCCTCGCCGGCGATCTGCCAGACGTGGCCGCGCTGGGGGCCGGTGACGACCAAGTGCCAGTACATGCCGCAGCCGTCGGTGCCCAGCAGCAGCGAGCCGTGGTCGAACACCGGGTCCGTCAGGGCGTCGAACTCCTCCTCCGACAGCTCGGGCCCGTCCTCCGCCTCCCACAGCCAGGCCGCCGTCAGCGGGAAGGGCTCGGCGAGCAGGCGTTCGGGGCGGCCCGCGCCCCAGTCCCGGGGCGTCTCGGCGAGCGGCAGCAGGCCGTAGTGGGGCGGTCCGGCGCGCAGTCCGTCGCAGATCTCCGCCACGAAGGTGCGGTAGGGCTCCGGCAGTACGACGCCGTGCTCCGCCTCGAAGGACCGCACCGCCTCCCAGCCGGCCGGCGGCGCGGCCTCGGGACGGGCCGAGAAGATCTCGCGGAGGGCGGCCAGTTCGGCCGGGTCGGCCGTTTCCGTGTTCATGCCGGTCATGATGCAGGACCCCGGGTCAGGGTCGGGTTCCCGGGTCGTGGTCCGGTTCCCGGGTCGGGGACCGCCTCCCAGGTCGGCGACTGCTCCCGGCCCCCTCCCGGGAGCCCGGCCGCCCGGTTGTGGTTCCCGGGTCAGTCGCCGACCAGCATGCGCTTCAGCTCGCGGGCCGCTCGCGGGGGTGCCACGTCCGTGCGGTGGGCCAGGGCGATGGTGCGGCGCAGCGGGGAGCCCGCGAGGCGGGTGGCGCGCAGGCCCGGGCCGGCGTGGTCCACGACCATGGCCGGGACCACCGCGATCCCCAGCCCGGCCCGCACGAAGCCCAGTACGGCGTCCATCTCACCGCCCTCCACCGTGAACACCGGCTCGAAGCCCGCGGCCCGGCACGCCCCCACCGTCAGGTCCCGCAGGTCGTAGCCGTGGCGGAACATCACCATCGGCTCCCCGCGCAGGTCGGCGATGGAAGGTTCCCCACCGCCCGCCGGGGGCGGGAGGTCGGCGGACGAGACCACCACCAGGTCCTCCGTCAGCAGCTCCACCGTGGTCAGGGCGGGCGCCGACGGCGGCAGCGGCAGGGCGATCAGGGCCAGGTCCAGCACCCCGCGCGCGAGTTCCCGTACCAGGTCCAGCGAGCCGCTCTCCTCGATCAGCAGCTCGATGCCCGGGTGCGCCGTGTGGAAGGCGCGCAGCACGGCCGGCAGCAGACCCGTGCACACGCTCGGGGTCGCCCCCAGCCGCACCCGCCCGCGCCGCAGCTGGGCCAGCTCCTGCACCTCCAGCCGCGCCGTGTCCGCGTCCGCCAGGATCCGCCGCGCCAGCGGCAGCAGTGCCTCGCCCGCGTCCGTCAGTGCGATGTTGCCCCGCGCCCGGCTGAACAGCTCGGCCCCCAGCTCCCGTTCGAGCGCCTTGATCTGCTGGGACAGCGACGGCTGTGCCACGTGCTCGCGCTCCGCGGCGCGCGTGAAGTGCCGGGTCTCGGCGACGGCGACGAAATAGACCAGCTGCTGGAACTGCATGCCCCCACGCTACCGCCCTCCATAGGCTCTGGCTATCGCGATCAGCTCCACCATGTCTTGGACCTCTCGGGACCTTCGTCCTTACCGTCGACGGCATGGCTCTGGCAACGCGGACGGATCGACGGCCGTCCACCACGCGCACGCTCTGGGACTCCACCGTCGGCAAGAAGTCCGTGATGGCCGCGTCCGGCCTGGTGATGCTCGGCTACCTCGTCGTGCACATGCTCGGAAACCTGAAGATCTTCTTCGGGGCGGACGAGTTCAACGGCTACGCCCACTGGCTGCGCACCCTCGGCTCCCCCTTCCTGCACCACGAGTGGGCCCTGTGGATCGTCCGCGTCGTCCTCGTCGCCGCCGTCGTCGCCCACGCCGTCTGCGCCTACCAGCTCAGCCGCCGCGACATCAGGGCGCGCCCGGTCAAGTACGCCCACAAGCGCCGCCGCGCGAGCTACGCCACCCGCACCATGCGCTGGGGCGGCGTCATCCTCGGCCTCTTCATCGTCTGGCACCTCCTCGACCTGACCACCCTCACCGTCAACGAGCGCGCCTGGGCCGGCCACCCCTACGAGAACGTCCTGGCGACCTTCTCCACCTGGTACGGCAACACGATCTACCTCGTGGCCATGGCCGCCCTCGGCCTCCACGTCCGCCACGGCTTCTGGAGCGCCGCCCAGACCCTCGGCGCGGGCAACGCCCGGCGCGACCGGACCCTGAAGTCCTTGGCCAACGCCCTGGCCCTCGTCCTCTTCGCGGGCTTCGTGTCCGTCCCCGTCGCCGTCATGACCGGAGTCGTGAGCTGACCATGAGCACCGAGAACGGCGCATACACCGCCTACACCACCGGCGAGCCCGTCCGCGACACGAAGGCCCCCGAGGGGCCGATCGCCGAGCGCTGGGACCGCCGCCGCTTCGAGGCCAAGCTGGTCAACCCGGCCAACCGCCGCAAGCACACCATCATCGTCGTCGGCACCGGCCTGGCGGGCGGTGCCGCCGGCGCGACCCTCGCCGAGCAGGGCTACCACGTGGTCCAGTTCTGCTTCAGCGACTCCCCGCGCCGCGCCCACTCCATCGCCGCCCAGGGCGGCATCAACGCCGCCAAGAACTACCGCAACGACGGGGACTCCGTACACCGGCTGTTCTACGACACCGTCAAGGGCGGCGACTTCCGCGCCCGCGAGTCCAACGTCCACCGCCTCGCCCAGATCTCCGTGGAGATCATCGACCAGTGCGTGGCCCAGGGCGTCCCCTTCGCCCGCGAGTACGGCGGCCTGCTCGACACCCGTTCCTTCGGCGGAGTCCAGGTCTCCCGCACCTTCTACGCCCGCGGCCAGACCGGCCAGCAGCTCCTGCTCGGCGCCTACCAGGCGCTGTCCCGGCAGATCGCCGCCGGCAACGTGGAGCTGCACGCCCGCACCGAGATGCTCGACCTGATCACCGTCGACGGGGTGGCCCGCGGCATCGTCGCCCGCGACCTGGTCACCGGCAGCATCGACACCCACTACGCCGACGCCGTGGTCCTCGCCAGCGGCGGCTACGGCAACGTCTTCTACCTCTCCACCAACGCCATGAACTCCAACGCGACCGCCGTGTGGCGGGCGCACCGGCGCGGCGCGTACTTCGCCAACCCCTGCTTCACCCAGATCCACCCCACCTGCATCCCGCGCACCGGCGACCACCAGTCCAAGCTCACACTGATGAGCGAGTCCCTGCGCAACGACGGCCGCATCTGGGTCCCCAAGGCCAAGGGCGACACCCGCCCCGCCGCCGAGATCCCCGAGGCCGAGCGGGACTACTACCTGGAGCGGATCTACCCCTCCTTCGGCAACCTCGTCCCCCGCGACATCGCCTCCCGCGCCGCGAAGAACGTCTGCGACGAGGGCCGCGGCGTCGGCCCCGGGGGGCAGGGCGTCTACCTGGACTTCGCCGACGCCATCCGCCGCATGGGCCGCGACCGGGTCGCCGAGAAGTACGGGAACCTCTTCGACATGTACGAGCGGATCACCGCGGAGGACCCGTACGAGGTCCCCATGCGGATCTACCCGGCCGTGCACTACACGATGGGCGGACTGTGGGTCGACTACGACCTCCAGACCACGATCCCCGGCCTCTTCGCGATCGGCGAGGCCAACTTCTCCGACCACGGGGCCAACCGCCTCGGCGCCTCCGCCCTGATGCAGGGCCTCGGCGACGGCTACTTCGTGCTCCCCTCCACCATCAACGACTACCTCGCCCGCCACCCGCACCCGGAACCCGTCGACGACAGCCACCCCGAGGCCGCGGCCGCGGTCCGGGAGACCCGGGACTGCCTCGCCCAGCTGCTGGCCGTCGACGGCGACCGCACCCCCGACTCCTTCCACCGCGAGATCGGCGAACTCATGTGGGAGTACTGCGGCATGTCCCGCACCGAGGAGGGCCTGCGCAAGGCCCTCGCCCGGATCCCCGAGATCCGCGAGGAGTTCTGGCGGCGGATCAAGGTCCCGGGCAGCGGCGAGGAGTTCAACCAGTCGCTGGAGAAGGCCAACCGCATCGTCGACTACCTCGAACTCGCCGAGCTGATGTGCCTCGACGCCCTCCACCGCGCCGAGTCCTGCGGCGGCCACTTCCGAGAGGAGTCCCAGACCCCCGACGGCGAGGCCGCCCGCCGCGACGAGGAGTTCGGCTACGCCGCCGCCTGGGAGTACCAGGGCACCGGCGCCGCCCCCGTCCTGCACAAGGAAGACCTCGTCTTCGAGTACGTCCACCCCACCCAGCGGAGCTACGCATGAAGCTCACCCTGCGCGTCTGGCGCCAGCAGAACCCCGACGCCCCCGGCGCGATGGCCTCCTACGAGGTCGACGGCATATCGAAGGACATGTCCTTCCTGGAGATGCTCGACACCCTCAACGAGGACCTCATCCTGCGCGGCGAGGACCCGGTCGCCTTCGACCACGACTGCCGCGAGGGCATCTGCGGCGCGTGCAGCCTCGTCATCAACGGCGACGCCCACGGCCCCGAACGCACCACCACCTGCCAGCTCCACATGCGCTCCTTCGCCGACGGCGACACCATCGACGTCGAACCGTGGCGGGCGTCGGCCTTCCCCGTGGTCAAGGACCTCGTCGTGGACCGCAGCGCCTTCGACCGGATCATCCAGGCCGGCGGCTACATCACAGCCCCCACCGGCTCCGCCCCCGAGGCGCACGCCACCGCCGTGCCCAAGCCGGCCGCCGACTCCGCCTTCGAACACGCCGAGTGCATCGGCTGCGGAGCCTGCGTGGCGGCCTGTCCCAACGGCTCCGCGATGCTGTTCACCTCCGCCAAGATCAACCACCTGAACGTGCTCCCGCAGGGCTCGCCCGAGCGCGAGACGCGGGTGCTGGACATGGTGGCCCGGATGGACGACGAGGGCTTCGGCGGCTGCACCCTGACCGGCGAGTGCGCCACCGCCTGCCCCAAGGGGATCCCGCTGCCGTCGATCGCCGCGATGAACAAGGAGTGGCTGCGGGCCCTGCGCAAGGCCTGAGCATCCACCCACACCCCCGTACGGGCCGCCCTGGGCCGATCGGCTGACCCGATCCGCCGACCGGGCGCTCGTACGGGCCGTCCGCCGCGCCGCGCCCCGGCCCGGCCCGGTGCGTGGGGTTCAGTGGACCCCATGCCCCACGCCCCCGCCGGGTCCGGACCGGGCCGCCGCACCGCGCTGGCCGCGGCCCTCGCCTGCCTGGCCGCGGCCGGCTGCACGGCCGAGGACACCGCGACCCGCCGGAGGCCGCACGGCCCCGCCCCCGGCCAGCCCGCCGCCAACGACGCCCTCGTCATGGTGATCCGGCACGCGGAGAAGCCCGCCGCCGGAGCCACCGGCGAGGACGACGAGGGCAACGAGGACCCCGGCTTCCTCGCCGGCCGGGGCCGCCGCCGCGCGGAGGAGCTGCCCCGGCTGTTCGGACCGGCCCACAGTGCCCGGCTGCCCCGCCCGGCCGCGCTGTACGCGACCGGCGGGCCGCAGTCCGCCCCCGCCCGGTCCCGGCAGACCCTGGCGCCCCTGGCCGCCGCCCTGCGGATCCCCGTACGCGCGCAGTTCGCACTCGGGGCCGAAACCGCCCTGGCCCGGGCCGCGTCGGCCGCCCGGACACCCGTGCTCGTGTGCTGGGAGGCCGCCGGGATCCCCCGGCTGGTCCACGCCCTCGGCGCCCACCGCGTCCTCGGGGTCCCCGCCGCCTGGCCCGACCGCTACGACCTCGTCTGGACGTTCACCCGCACCCGCGGCGAGTGGGCCTTCCGCGAACTCCCGCAGGAACTGCTGCCCGGGGACGCCTGATCCGGCAGAGACGACCTAGAGCCCCAGCGCCCGCGCCAGGTACGGGGCCGTGCGGGAACCGGGCGAGGCGGCCACCAGTGACGGCGGACCCGCGGCCGTGATCCGGCCGCCCTCCGTCCCGCCGCCCGGACCCAGGTCGACGACCCAGTCCGCGCCCGCCACCACCTCCATGTCGTGCTCCACGACCACCACCGAGTGCCCGGCGTCCACCAGCCCGTGCAACTGCCGCAGCAGCACCCGCACATCGGCCGGGTGCAGCCCCGTCGTCGGCTCGTCCAGCAGGTACAGGGTGTGGTCGCGGCGCTGCCGCTGGAGCTCCGTCGCCAGCTTGATGCGCTGCGCCTCCCCGCCGGACAGCTCCGTCGCGGGCTGCCCCAGCCGCAGGTAGCCCAGGCCGATGTCCTCCAGCGCCCGCAGGCTGCGCGCCGCCGCCGGCACCTCCGCGAAGAAGCCCGCCGCCGCCTCCACGGTCAGGCCCAGCACCTCCGCGATGTCCAGTCCCGCGTAACGCACCTCCAACGTCTCGGCGTTGTACCGGGCGCCCGCGCAACTCGGGCAGGGGGCGTACGTACTGGGCAGGAACATCAACTCCACCGAGACGAAGCCCTCGCCCTGGCAGGTCTCGCAGCGCCCGCCCGGCACGTTGAAGGAGAACCGGCCCGCCTTCCAGCCCCGCTCCCGCGCCCCGGGGGTGGCGGTGAACAGCTTGCGGACGACGTCGAACAGCCCCGTGTACGTGGCCAGGTTGGAGCGCGGGGTCCGCCCGATCGGCTTCTGGTCCACCTCCACCAGCCGCCGCACCGGGAAGTCCGGATCGGCCAGCCTCCCGGCGACCTCGCCCGCCAGCACCTGTCCCACCAGCGTGGACTTCCCCGAACCGGACACCCCCGTGACCGCCGTGAACACCCCGAGCGGGAAGTCCACGTCCACCCCGCGCAGGTTGTGCCGGTCCACGCCCGACAGGCGGATCCGCCCGGTGGCCCCGCGCGGGCCCCGCCCCGGGCCGGGCGTCCCCACCGCGAACAGGTGCCGTGCCGTCGCCGACTCCGCGACGCCCGCCAGCCCCGCCGGGGGCCCGCTGTACAGCACGCGGCCGCCGTGCTCCCCGGCCAGCGGCCCCACGTCCACCACCCAGTCGGCGCGGCGCACCACGTCCAGGTGGTGCTCCACGACGAAGACGCTGTTCCCCGCCCGCTTCAGCCGCTCCAGTACGCCGAGCAGCGCCTCGGTGTCCGCCGGGTGCAGCCCCGCCGACGGCTCGTCCAGCACGTACACCACGCCGAACAGCCCCGACCGCAGCTGGGTGGCCAGCCGCAGCCGCTGGAGCTCGCCCGCCGACAGGCTCGGCGCGGTCCGGTCCAGGCTCAGGTAGCCGAGCCCGAGCTCCACCACCGGCGCGATCCGTGCCCGCAGGTCCCCGGCCAGCACCCGCGCCGCCTCCCCTTCCGGGGTGGCGTCCGCGAGTACGCCGTCCAGCTCGCCCAGCGCCAGCCCGGCCAGCTCCGCGATCGTGCGGCCCGCGAAGGTCACGGCCAGGGCCTCCGGCCGCAGCCTGCGCCCCTCGCACACGGGGCACGGGGCGTCCGTGAGGAACTTCTCCGCGCGCGCCCGCAGCGTGGCGCTCTTGGTGTCGGAGAAGGTTCGCATCACGTAGCGGTGGGCGCTCATGTACGTGCCCTGGTAGGGCCGCTGGATCCGGTCGGCCTCGCGCACCGGGTGCACGGTGACCACCGGCTGCTCCTCCGTGAACAGGATCCACGCGCGGTCCTCGGCCGGCAGCTCCCGCCAGGGCCGGTCCACGTCGTGGCCGAGCACGTCGAGGATGTCGCGCAGGTTCTTGCCCTGCCAGGCCCCCGGCCAGGCCGCGACGGCACCCTGACGGATCGACAGGCCGGGATCGGGTACGAGGAGTTCCTCGCTGGTGCGGTGGACGCGTCCCAGCCCGTGGCAGGAAGGGCAGGCGCCGGCGGCCGTGTTGGGGGAGAAGGCGTCCGAGTCGAGCCGTTCGGCGCCGGGCGGATAGGTGCCGGCCCGCGAGTACAGCATCCGCAGGGAGTTGGACAGCATGGTCACCGTCCCCACCGAGGACCGCGAACCCGGGGCCGAGCGGCGCTGCTCCAGGGAGACCGCGGGCGGCAGCCCGGTCACCGAGTCCACCTTCGGGGCGCCGATCTGGTGGATCAGCCGCCGGGCGTAGGGGGCCACCGACTCGAAGTAGCGGCGCTGCGCCTCGGCGTAGAGGGTGCCGAAGGCCAGGGAGCTCTTGCCGGAGCCGGAGACGCCGGTGAAGACGGTCAGGGTGTCGCGCGGGACGTCCAGGTCCACCCCGCGCAGGTTGTGCTCCCGGGCGCCGCGCACCCGTACGCAGGGATCGGGGGCGTCCGGCAGGCCGGGCTCGGCGGGGGTGTCGGGCGTGTCGGGGGAGTGGTGCATTCGCCCCAGTTTAGAGCCCCCGGTCAGCTCCGGCTCAGCCCGGTGATCCGGGCCAGCCGGGTGAAGGAGTCCAGCAGGGCGGCGCGGTCGTACGTGGAGGTGGTGACCAGCAGCTCGTCCGCCCCGGTGGCCTCCGCCACCTCGTCCAGCGCGGCGGCCACCTGCGCCTCCGTACCGGCGATGTGCCCGGCGAGGCCGCCCTCGTACAGCTCCCGCTCCTTGGGTGTCATCTCCAGCGCCGCGACCTCCTCGGCCGGGCGCAGCGGCGGGAAGCTGCCCCGGGTCCGGGACCGGGCGAGGGCCCAGGCCTCCGGGAGCAGGATCCGCCGCGCGGCCTCCTCGGTGGCGGCGACCGCGACCGTCCCGGAGACCACCACGTACGGCTCCGCCGCCCACGCGGAGGGCCGGAACTCCTCGCGGTACCGGCGCACCGCCTCCGCGGTCCGGGCGCGGCCCCGCAGGTCGCCGACCACCACCGGGAGCCCGGCCCGGGCGGCGATCCCCGCGCCCTCGCCGGTGGCCAGCACGAACGGCGGGATCCGCAGCCCCTCGGCGGGGCGGGCGTGCACCTCGGGGTGGGCGCGCTGGGTGCCGTCGATCCAGCCGAGCAGTTCGGCCAGCTGCTCCTCGAAGCGGTCGGCGTCGGCGGTGTCCCGGCCCAGGGCGCGGCGGATGCCGCCGGTGAAGCCGACGGAGCGGCCGAGGCCCATGTCGATCCGGCCGGGGAAGAGGGCCTCCAGCACCCCGAACTGCTCCGCGACGACCAGGGGTTGGTGGTTGGGCAGCATCACCCCGCCGGTCCCGACCCGGATCCGCCGGGTGGCAGCGGCGACGGCGGCGGCCAGCACGGTGGGCGCGGAGCCGGCGACCCCGGGCACGCTGTGGTGCTCGGACACCCAGAAGCGGTGGTAGCCCAGCCCGTCCGCGGCGCGGGCCAGCTCCACGGTGTCGCGCAGGGCTTCGGGGGCGGTGTGCCCCTCGCGGGTGCGGGACCGGTCGAGGACCGAGACTTTTCGGATCACACCCGTCTCAACGCGCGGTGGCGGTGGTGATTCCCGGGTGCGGCCGGACGGTCCGTCGGGTTGTCGTACCGGCGGCCTAGGCTGCGGGCATGACAGAGACTCCGTCCCGCCGTCCGCTGGCCGTCTTCGACATCGACAACACCCTGGCGGACACCGGTCACCGCCAGCACTTCCTGGAGGGCAGGCCCCGCGACTGGGCCGGGTTCTTCGGTGCGGCGCCGGCCGATCCGCCGCTCGCCCGGGGCGTGGCCCTGGCGGTGGAGAGCGCGGCCGACTGCGAGGTGGTGTACCTGACCGGCCGTCCCGAGCGCTGCCGGGCCGACACCGCCGACTGGCTGACCCGGCACGGGCTGCCCGAGGGCCGGGTGTGGATGCGCGGCAACCAGGACCGGCGTCCGGCGCGGGTGACGAAGCTGGAGGTGCTCCGCCGCATCTCCCGGGGGCGTGAGGTGCGGGTGCTGGTCGACGACGACGCGCTCGTCTGCGACGCGGCCCGCGCGGCCGGCTTCCGGGTGCTCCTGGCGGACTGGGCCGCGGACGCGCCGGAACTCCGGCAGGGGCAGGAGGGCGAGGGCCGCACCTGACCGGCCCCCGGCCCGTGGCGGCGCCCGGCGGCCCCGCTGCCAGTCCTCGTCCTCAGTCCTCGCCGTCGAGGCGGAAGCCCACCTTCAGTCCGACCTGGTAGTGCGCGACCTGCCCGTTCTCGATGTGCCCGCGCATCTGTGTGACCTCGAACCAGTCCAGGTTGCGCAGGGTCTGCCCGGCGCGCGAGATCCCGTTCCGGATGGCTTGATCGATGCCCTCGGTGGAGGTGCCGACGATCTCGGTCACCCGGTAGGTGTGGTTGGACATGGGGGTCTCCCGCCAGTCGTCGCTGTTGCCTTGTTCTACGGTGCCCCAGTAAGTCCGGGTCCGCGAACTTTGCGTGAACAATCCCGGGTGAAAGGGGGTTGACCCGCCCATTGGTCTATGCCAATTTCAAGCCATCTGAGATCCATCCCCAGAAGGTGACCCCTCGTGAAGATGCGCTTCCTCGCCGTGTGCACGGCCCTCGCGGCCGCGACCGTCCTGACCGGTTGCGGCCAGTCGGCGGGATCCGACGGAGGCTCCGACAAGGTGACCCTGTGGCTGATGAAGGGCAGTGCCTCCGAGGACTTCATCGCGAAGTTCACGGCCGACTTCGAGAAGCAGCACCCCGGCATCGACCTCCAGGTCAAGATCCAGGAGTGGAAGGGGATCGGCGACAAGGTCAACGCCGTCCTCAGCGGCAAGGCCAAGGACGGCGCTGACGTCATCGAGGTCGGCAACACCCAGGTCGCGCAGTACGTCGAGACCGGCGGCGTCTCCGAGGTCACCCTCGAAGGGCTGCGCGAGTGGGGCAGCAAGGACTGGCTCAAGGGCCTCTCCGACCCCGGCAGCGTCAACGGGGCCCAGTACGGCGTCCCGTGGTACGCCGCCAACCGGGTGGTGATCTACAACAAGGACCTGTTCGCGGCCGCCGGGATCAAGACCCCGCCGAAGAACCGCCAGGAGTGGATCGCCGCCACCCAGAAGCTCGACAAGGGCGACCAGCAGGGCATCTACCTGCCCGGCCAGAACTGGTACGTCCTCGCCGGATTCGTCTGGGACGAGGGCGGCGACCTCGCCGTCGAGACCGGCGGCCAGTGGGTCGGCTCCCTCGACGACGAGAAGGCCCTCGCCGGAATGGACTTCTACAAGCAGCTCCAGGCCCTCGGCGACGGCCCCAAGGGCGGCGACGAGGAGACGCCCCCGCAGTCCGAGGTCTTCGCCCGCGGCCAGGTCGCCCAGATCATCGCCACCCCCGGCCAGGTCGCCCAGATCGAGGCCGCCAACCCGGCGCTCAAGGGCAAGCTCGGCTTCTTCCCCATCCCCGGCAAGACCTCCGACAAGGCGGGCGCCGTCTTCACCGGCGGATCCGACCTGATCATCCCGGAGAAGACCGCCGACCGGTCCCGGGCCGTGGACGTGGTCACCGCCCTGGTCAGCGAGAAGTGGCAGAGCGAACTCGCCCGCACCATGAGCTACGTCCCCAACAAGACCACCCTCGCCCGCGTGGTCGAGGGCAACGACGGCGCCGCCGCCATGGCCCCCGGCGCCGCCCAGGGCCGCGCCACCCCGAAGTCCGCGCGCTGGGCCGAGGTCGAGGCCAACAACCCGATCAAGCCCTACATGACGGCCGTGCTCGGCGGCCAGGACGCCCGCCAGGCGGCGAAGACGGCCTCCGACGCGATGAGCCGGGTCCTCAACTCCGACCGCTGATCACCCGTCCGGGGGAACCCGCCGGGACACCGACCGCCGAGTTCAGCCTCCGCACATCCGGGAGCCGCCGACCGGTCATGTCGAATCCAGCCGGTCACGGAAGAAGTAGAGGAGCCGGGCCCGCCACCTGCGGCCCGGCTCCCCGTGCCCGGATCAGGAGCAGCCATGACCATCGCCCCCCTGTCCCCGTCCCCCCTCGCACACCCAGCCCCGGCCGCCGCCCCCACGGCCCCCACGGCCCCCGGCACCCCCCGCTACACCGTCCGCCTCGCCCGTGACGAGGACGAGGTCCGCGCCGCCCAGCGGCTGCGCCACCAGGTCTTCGCCGGAGAGCTCGGCGCCCGCCTCGACGGCCCCGAGCCCGGCCTGGACTCCGACGCCTTCGACGCCTACTGCGACCACCTCCTCGTCCTCGACGAGGAGACCGGGCAGGTCGTCGGCACCTACCGGCTGCTGCCGCCGGAGCGCGCCGCCGTCGCCGGACGCCTCTACTCCGAGGGCGAGTTCGACCTCTCCGCCCTCGCCCCGATCCGCCCCGACCTGGTCGAGGTCGGCCGCTCCTGCGTCCACCCCGACCACCGCAACGGCGCCGTGATCGCCCTGATCTGGGCCGGCCTGGCCCGCTACATGGAGCGCACCGGCCACAACTGGCTCGCCGGGTGCTGCTCGATACCGCTGGCCGACGGCGGGGTGCTGGCCGCCGCCACGCGCGAGGCCGTCCTCGCCCGCAACCTCGCCCCGCAGGAGTACCGCGTCACCCCGCACCTGCCCTGGAGCCCCGGGGGGATCACCGTCCCCGGCCGCATGGAACTGCCGCCCCTGCTGCGCGGCTACATCCGCCTCGGTGCCTGGGTGTGCGGGGAGCCGGCCTTCGACGCGGAGTTCGGCTGCGCCGACCTGTACGTGCTGCTCTCCCTGCGCCGGACCAACCCGCGCTACCTGAACCACTTCCTCTCGCTCGCCCCGGGCGCATGAGCGGCTGGCTGCCGACCTCCCCCTGCACCCCCGAGGCCTGCGCCGGCCACCCGGGGGCGACGGCGAGCGCGGTCCGTGCCGTGCTCCGGCTGGCCGCCGCCCTCGCCCTCGTCCTGCTCGCCGTCCCGGCCGCGCCGCCGGTCCGGCTGCTCCCCGCCCGGCCCCGGCGCGCCCTGGTGCGGGCCTGGGCCGCCGCGCTCGTGCGGTCGCTGGGGATACGGATCACCGTGCACGGCACCCCGGGCCCGGACGGGGGCCGCCTGATCGTCGCCAACCACATCTCCTGGCTGGACATCCCGCTCGTCGCCGCCGTCCTGCCGAGCCGGATGCTGGCCAAGAGCGAGATCGGCGCCTGGCCGGTGCTCGGCCCGCTCGCCGCCCGGGCGGGCACCCTGTTCATCGAACGCGACCGGATCCGGGCCCTGCCCCGCACGGTCGCCGCCCTCGCCGGCGCGATGGAGGCCGGCGACCGGGTCACCGTCTTCCCCGAGGGCTCCACCTGGTGCGGGCGCGCCCAGGGGCCCTTCCGGCGGGCCGCGTTCCAGTCGGCGCTGGACGCCCGGGTGCCCGTACAGCCCGTGCGGATCGGGTACCGGCTCGTGGACGGATCGCTCGCCGGGGCGCCCGCCTTCGTGGGGGAGGACCCGCTGACCGCCTCCCTGTGGCGGATCGCCCGGGCACGCGGGCTGCGGGCCGAGGTACGGCTGCTGCCGCGCATCCCGCCGGGCCGCCACCCCGACCGCCGCGCCCTGGCGGCCGCCGCGCGGGAGGCCGTACTCGGCACCCCCGGGCGGGAGCTGCCGCTGCCGGCGGGCGTACCCGCGCAGCAGCGGCCCGGCGCGGAGCCGGATCAGCCCCCGGCCACCGACAGGGACAGCGCGAACCGGCCCGACGCGTCCGTCCACCAGTGCGTCAGCTCCAGGCCGGCCCCGGCCAGCTCCTTGCGCACCCCGTCCTGACGGAACTTCGCGGAGATCTCCGTCAGGATGTCCTCACCCGCCTCGAACGGCACCAGCAGGTCCAGCGCGCGGACCTTGACCGTCACCGCCTGCCGGGCCCGCAACCGCATCTCGATCCACTCCCGCTCACGGTTCCACACCGCCACGTGGTCGAAGTCGGCGGTGTGGAAGTCCGCGCCGAGCTCCCGGTCGATCACCGCCAGCACGTTCTTGTTGAACTCCGCCGTCACCCCCTGCGCGTCGTCGTACGCGGCCACCAGCACGGCCTCGTCCTTGACCAGGTCGGTGCCCAGCAGCAGGGCGTCCCCGGGCGACAGCATCGCCCGTACGGACGCCAGGAACTCCGCCCGCTCCGGCGGCAGCAGATTGCCGATCGTGCCGCCCAGGAACACCACCAGCCGGGGCCCCTCGGAGTCCGGCAGGTGCAGCGGCTTCGTGAAGTCGGCCAGCAGGGCGTGCACCCGAAGCCCCGGGTGCTGGGCGAGCAGCAGCTCGCCCGCGCCGGTCAGGGCGCTCTCGCTCACGTCCACCGGGACGTACGTCCGCAGCCCGGGCATCGCCTCGATCAGGTGCCGGGTCTTCTCCGAGGAGCCGGAGCCCAGCTCCACCAGGGTGCGCGCCCCGCTCACCACCGCGATCTCCCCGGCCCGCTCCAGCAGGATCTGCCGCTCGGCACGGGTCGGGTAGTACTCCGGCAACCGGGTGATCTCCTCGAAGAGTTCACTGCCCCGGGCGTCGTAGAACCACTTCGGCGGCAGCTCCTTCGGGAAGCGGGTCAGTCCGTTCAGGACGTCGGCGCGCAGTGCCTTGTCGGCGGCGTCCTCGTCCAGGGTCCGGGTCAACTGGAAATCGCTCACGGGGAGGTCTCCTTGAGGGGGGTCAGGGCGACCCGCGTGCGGGTGGCGGTCAGCAGGGTCCGGTCGGGCACCTCGTACCAGCGGGCGTCGTCGTCATGGGGTTCGGACGCCACGACCACGAGCCCGGCCGCCGGGTCGGCCAGGTACCAGAGGGAGTCGCCCCAGGCGGTGGCGGCGATCGCGGCGCCGTCGGTCAGCAGCAAGTTCAGCCGGGAGCCCGGAGCGGCCGCGGACAGTTCGCGGACCGGCTCCGCGAGCGCGGTGCCCATGTCCTCCCCCTCCCTCAGCCGGCGCAGCACCAGCGCCCAGACCAGCGCCGAATCCGTGCGCGCCGCCAGCCGGAGCAGGTCCTGCGGCGGCAGGGCGGCGGCGAGCGGGCCCGCCGCGTCGGGCCAGCCCCGCACGGCCCCGTTGTGGCTGAACAGCCAGGGCCCCGAGGCGAAGGGCGCCGCGGCGGCCTCCCCGTCCGCCCCCGGCAGCGTGGCGTCGCGCACGGCGGCCAGGAACGCGCCGCTGCGCACCACGCGGGTGAGGTCGGCGAAGCCCGGGTCGCCCCAGACCGGTCCGGCGCGCCGGTAGCGGGCCGGGACCGGGTCGTCCTCGGCGTACCAGCCGACGCCGAAGCCGTCCGCGTTGACGGTGCCGAACCGCTGGCGGCGCGGCTGCCAGGACTGGCGGACCAGCGAGTGCCCGGGATCGCTCAGCAGCCGTTCCAGGGCCACGGCCGGCCCCAGGTAGGCGAGGTGGCGGCACATCAGGCGTCCCTCGCGGTGCGGAAGCCGGAGAAGATCTGCCGCCGCACGGGCAGGTCCCAGTTGCGGAAGGTGCCCCGGCAGGCGACCGGGTCCACGGCGAAGGAGCCGCCGCGCAGCACCTTGTGCCCGGGGCCGAAGAACACCTCGGAGTACTCCCGGTAGGGGAAGGCGCGGAAGCCCGGGTAGGGCAGGAAGTCCGAGGCCGTCCACTCCCACACGTCGCCGATGAGCTGGCGCACCCCCAGCGGGGAGGCGCCGGCGGGGTAGCCGCCCGCGGTGGAGGGGCGCAGGTGGCGCTGGCCCAGATTGGCGTGCGCGGGGGTGGGGTCGGCGTCGCCCCAGGGGTAGCGGCGGGAGCGGCCGGACGCCGGGTCGTGGCGGGCGGCCTTCTCCCACTCCGCCTCGGTGGGCAGCCGGCGGCCCGCCCAGCGGGCGTAGGCGTCGGCCTCGTACCAGCTCACGTGCAGAACCGGTTCTTCATCGGGGACGGGCTCGGTCACCCCGAAGCGGCGGCGCAGCCACCGGTCGCCCTCGCGGTGCCAGAACAGCGGCGCCCCGATGCCGTGCGCCCGGATCTGCTCCCAGCCCTCGGGGGCCCACCAGCGGTCCTCGCGGTAGCCGCCGTCCGCGATGAAGGCCCGGTAGGCGGCGTTGGTCACCGGGGCCGTGTCGATCCGGAACGCCGCCACCTCCCGCACGTGCGCGGGCCGTTCGTTGTCCAGCGCCCAGGGCTCGGTGGATGTGCCCATGGTGAACGGGCCGCCCGGGACCAGGACTTCGGCTGCTTCCGGCGGCGGCCCCTGCGGCGGATCCGGGTCGGGGGCGGCCAGTACCGGGGCCCCGGCCCGCAGCTGATGGGTGATCAACATCGTCTCGTCGTGCTGCTGTTCGTGCTGGGCGATCATCCCGAACACGAAGCCCTCGTCGAGCAGCGCCGTGCCCTCCAGCGGAGTGCGCTCCAGCAGGTCGAAGACCCGGCCGCGCACCTCCGCCGCGTACCGGCGGGCCGCCTCCGGGCCCAGCAGGGGCAGCTTCGGCCGTTCGGAGCGCGGGTGCTCGAAGGCGTCGTACAGGGAGTTGATCTCCGGGTGCATGGACTCCCGGCCGGCCACCCGGCCCAGCAGCCACAGCTCCTCCTGGTTCCCGATGTGCGCCAGGTCCCAGACCAGCGGGGACATCAGGGGGGAGTGCTGCGCGGTCAGGTCCCGGTCGCTCACCGCGTCGGTCAGCGCGGCGGTGCGGGCCCGGGCGGCGGTCAGGGCGGCCGCGGCGCGCTCGCGCAGCAGCTCGGGGCGGATCTCCGGGTGGATCCCGGGGCGGGTCTCGGCGGTCACGGGCGCGGTCCCTTCGCGGCGGCCGGCCGTCGCCGGCGTTCTCCGGTGCGGGCCGCGGCGTTGGCGGCGGCCCGGGCCCCGGCGGCCTCCAGTGCGCCGGCGCCGGCGGCCGCGGCGTCGTCCGCCGGGCAGCGTCCGCGCCGTACGTAGCGCTCCGCGAAGGCGCCCACCGCGTCCTGGACCTCGCGGCCCGCCCCGAGCCGGGGCAGCGCCTCGCCGGCCGCGCGGAAGCACGCGGCGGCCGCCGCGCGCAGCTCCGGATCGGCGAGCCCCGACCGGGCGGCGGTCCGCCACAGGGGGTTGCGCGGGGCGCGCTGCGGTCCGTACGCGTCGGCCAGCGCCTTCACCGCCCGGTAGGCGGTCTCGGAGGCCCCGGGGTCGTCGAACAGCGCGTGCACGAGCGCGACCGGGACCAGCCAGCCGTCCTCGCCCGGCTGCGCGTCGATCATCCGCAGCTCCAGGTGGCCGCGCGGCCGGACCGGCGGGAAGAGGGTGGTGAGGTGGTACTCCAGGTCCTCGGCGGTGGCCCGCCGTCCCGCGCCGCCCCGCGGCCCCGTGCGCAGCCAGTCGCGGAAGGTCAGCCCGCTCGGCACCGTCCAGGGGCCGTCGCCCGGCGCCCGTACGCACATCACCTCGGTGTCCAGCGCGTGCCGCACCCAGCCGGCCCGGGGCTCGTCCGCCAGCGGCGGGGCCAGCGCGCGCCGCGGGTCGATGTCGCTCCAGATCCCCTGCCGGGCGCACTTCCAGCCCCGGTAGGGGCCGTCGCGGCCGGGGGAGTTGGCGAAGACCGCCACGAGCACGGCGCCCAGCAGGTGGGCCAGGTGCCAGCGCCGGCCGTACCCGAGCGGACCCGGCTCCTCGTGGCCGGCGTCCACGCAGACCTGTACCGAGGCGGAGGAGCGCATCATGGCGCGCCCGGCGGGGCCGGTGCGGTCGAAGTAGGCCTCCATCGCGTCGTAGCGCGGGCTGGCCAGCAGGCGGTCGAGCGGTGCCCGGGGGTCCTGGCCGAGGCCGTGCAGGACGAGGCCCTGGCCGTGCAGGGCGCCGCGGACGGCGGTCAGGTCGGCGCGCAGGCCGTCCAGGCAGGCGGTGAGGGAGTCGGCGGGGGCCGAGCTGAGTTCCAGCTGGCCGCCGGGCTCGACGGTGAGCCGGGAGTTCAGGGGCAGTGCGCGGGCGGCCGCGTGGGCGGCGGTCAGCCTCTCGGGGGGCAGGGGCAGCCCGGGCCGCTCGGCGTCCAGGACGAGCCATTCGAGCTCGGCGCCGAGGAGGCGGGGCGGGCCGGTCTTGAAGCAGATGCCGCGGACGAGGTCCTCGGCGGCCGCTTCGGTCAAGGGGTTCTGCTCGGCGTTCCTGGCGAGTGGAGCGGGCGAGTTCTCGGGCATGACCGGAACCTCGTCTCCTGTCGTCGGCCGTGATGTCACCCGTGCCCTACCCCTCATCGGAGCGCTAATTCCTTTGCCGTCCCGGCTTCCGGGGCGCAGGATTCCGGCGTGAGCAGCAGATTGCGCGAGATCGCGCGGGAGAACGCACTGATCGCGGCGTCCGGGGAGTACCGGACGCGGTCGGGACGGCGGGTCTCCCTCGCCGCCGACCTGGCGGAAGCCAAGGCCGGAACCAGGATATACGGCACAGGTCATGCCATACCGGACAGTGGGCCCGTCGGGGGAGGCCGGGCGACGGTCTTCGAGGTCACGGGGGAGAGCAGCACGGTCGCCGCGCGCCGCCTCGCGGAGGAGGGCGGCACGGCCGTCCTGAACTTCGCCTCGGCCCGCAATCCCGGGGGCGGGTACGTCCGCGGGGCCAAGGCCCAGGAGGAGGCCCTGTGCCGCGCCTCGGCCCTGTACGAGACCCTGCTGGAGGCCCCGGAGTACTACGAGGTCCACCGCGCGGGAAAGAGCACCTTCTACACCGACCGGGTGATTCACTCCCCCGGGGTGCCGGTCTTCCGCGACGACCGGGGCGAACTGCTGGACACCCCGTTCCGCGCCGGTTTCCTCACCTCCCCCGCCCCGAACGCGGGCACCATCCGCCGCCAGGAACCGGAGCGCGCGCACGAGATCCCGGCCGCGCTGGCCCGGCGGGCCGGGCTGGTCCTGGAGGTGGCCGCACTGCACGGGTACCGGCGGCTGGTGCTGGGCGCGTGGGGGTGCGGGGTGTTCCGCAACGACCCGGCCCAGGTGGCGGAGGCCTTCCGGGCGGCCCTGACCGGCCGCTTCGCGGGCACCTTCGAGCGGGTCGCGTTCGGCATCCTGGACCGCGACCCCCGCACCCGCGAGACCTTCGCCGCGGCCTTCGACGGCTGCTGACCGGCGCGGCCCAGCACCCGCGGCCACTGCGGTGGCTACCGCCTGGCCGCCGGCACCGACCTGCCGCCCCTCCTCCTGGACGACGAGGAGGCCGTCGCGGTCACGGTCGCCCTGCGCACCGCCGCGGGCAGCCTCACCGGCATGGAGGACACCGCCCTGCAGGCGCTGGCCAAACTGGAACAGGTCCTGCCGCGCCGCCTGCGCGGCCGGGTCGGCGCACTCCAGTCCACCCTGTCCGGCATCAGCTGGGAGGACCGCGGGCCCCGGATCGACCCCGCCCTGCTGACCACCCTCGCCGTCGCCTGCCGCGACCACGAGGTACTCACCTTCACCTACACCACCCGCCGGGGAGCGGCCGCGCACCGCCGGGCCGAGCCCTGCCACCTGGTCGCCTCCGGCGGCCTCTGGTACCTCATCGCCCACGACACCGGCAAGGACGACTGGCGCCTCTTCCGCCTCGACCGCATCACCGCCCCCCTGGCCACCGGCCGACGCGTCCCGGCGCGCGAGGTCCCCGGCGGCGACCCGGCCGCCTTCGCCGCCCGGCGCCTGGCGGCGGCCCCGACGCGGTACCGGGCCGTCGCGACGGTCGACGCCCCCGCCGACACCCTGCGCCACCTCGGCACCCGCGTCCGCCCCGTCACCGCCGCCACCTGCCGCGTCGACGCCTCCGACGACTTCCTGCCCCGCATCACCCGCACCCTGGCGGGCCTGAACGCGGACTACGCCCTGGACGCCGACCCGGAAGTCCTCACCCACCTCCGGGCGGCGGCGCGGCGGATGCGGGCCGTGACGGGGTGAACGGGCACGGGAGGCACGGGATCATGCCGGCATGCGCGTGACGGCTGACGGAACCTGAACCGCCGCCGGACTACTGCCAGCCGTAGCGCTCGCGCAGGCGGTCCGCCACCATGCGGAAGCGGGGGAGGTCCAGGGCGCAGGCCTCGCGGCGCATCCCCGACTCGTGGACCCGCAGCACCCGGTCCACGTCCACCCAGGACTCACGGCCCGCGCCGTCCCAGGGGCCCGAGCCGATCGGCACCCACTCCCGGTCGTGGTCGTGCCGCTTGCTGGACAGCTGGACGGCGAGCAGCGTCGCCCCACCCGCCTCGCGCGCCACCACCAGCACCGGACGGTCCTTGCCCCGCCCGTCGTTCTCCTCGAAGGGGACCCAGGTCCACACGATCTCCCCCGGGTCGGGGTCCCCGTCCGGGTCGGGGGCGTACTCGGTGCGGACCGGGCCGATGGAGCGCAGGTCGGCCTCGGTGGTGGCGGTCAGGCCGTCCCGGCCGGGCTCGTGGTGCGAAAGTGCCGTCATGCGGGCGAGGCTAGTGGGTCCCGCGAAGGCCGCGGGCCACGGGCGGTGCGCCCCGTCACGCGCGGGTTGACGCGCGGCTCACCCCACCCGGGCGAGGAAGAGGTCGCTGAACTGCTCCATCGCGATGCCGCCGCCATGGGCGTCCAGCACCCGGCCGGTGTCCGCGAGGACCCGTTCCCGCACGCCGGGGGACAGGACGCGGTAGCGCGAGAGCGAGGCCAGGTAGCCCAGGTAGCGCTCGGTGCCGTAGTACCGGTCCTCCCGGTGGCGGACGCCGCGCACGTCGGCGAAGCGGCCGTCGCGGCGGCACTCGTCCTCGGGCCAGCCCGGCAGCCCCGCCCAGTCCCCGGCCGCGTCGCCGTAGGCCGATGCAGGTGCTCCGTGCGGCGTACCGGTCATCCCGTGCCGGGCGTCCACCTCCGCGAGGGCGGCGTGCACCCCGGGGTCGCGCACCCCCTGCGGGTTCCAGAACAGGGCCACCGCCCCGCCGGGCGCGAGCGCGGCGCAGGCCAGGTCCCAACGCCGCTCCGGGTCCACCCAGTGCCAGGACGCGGCGGCCAGCAGCAGCCCGAACCGCCGCCCGCCCGGCTGCCACTCCTCGAACCCGCCCACGTGGACCCGGACCCCCGGGAAGCGGGCGGTGTTGCGGCGCAGCACCTCCGCCATGCGCGGGTCGGGCTCCACGCACACGAGCCGCGTGCCCCGTTCGGCGAAGGGCACCGTGGCCTTGCCGGTGCCGGCGCCGACCTCCAGCGCCCAACCGCCCCCCGGCGCCGCGTAGTCCAGCACGTCCGACACCAGGGCGTCCGAGTACCCCGGGCGTGCCGCGTCGTAGACCACGGCCACTTCCCCGAACACCCGGGCGCGCGCCATGTCGACCTGCTCCGGACCGTTCACTCCCACGAGTTCCCCCCCAGCACCCCGGGCCGACCACACGGTCAGCCCGCCCTGAGGATAGGAGGAGCCGGGAGAGACCCGTGAGGACGGCGGGAACTCCTCCGCGTCCCCCGACGTCTCATCTGTCGAGAGAACGGTCACGGAGCGTGCGGGGGTAGCGGGTATGGCGATCACACTGGCGGAGGAGATCGTGCTGCTCTCGCTGGACGACGAGTCCGGCTCGGCGCAGCAGCGGCAGGCGGCAGGCTGGGCCGTCGCCGGGGCGTTCCTCCTCGAACTGGTCCTGGCCGAGCGGGTGTCCATCAGCGGCAAGGCCCTCACCGTCACGGACCCGACCTCCACCGGGGAGCCGCTGCTCGACGGCCGCGCGGAGCTGATCGGGACCTGGCTGCGGGGGCGCGGCCGGCACCGTGCCTCGGACTGGCTGATGAAGGACCAGGCGAAGGCCGTCAGCGCGGCCGTGGAGCGCCTCTGCGAGCGGGGGGTGATCGTGGAGGAGAAGCGCAAGGTCCTCGGGATGTTCCCGGTGCGCCGGTACCCGGAGTCGGACGGCGCGGTCGAGCGCGAGCTGCGCGCCCGCCTGGCCGCCGTCGTGCTGGACGGCGAGGAACCGGACATCCGCACGACCGGCCTCATCGCACTGATCCACTCCGCCAAACTGCACGGCCTGGCCTTCCCCGACGCCCCGCGCGAGCAGGTGGCCGCCCGGATGGCGGAGATAGCCGACGGCCAGTGGGCGGCCGAGAGCGTCCGCACCGCGATCCGGGACACGCAGGCGGCGATGATCGCGATCACGGTGGTGACGACGACCACGATCCTCATCTGAGCCCGCACCGCACGTGCGCCCGCCCGTCCCCCGGTCGCCCGGCCGCGATCCGGCCGCCGGTCAGGCGCCGCGCGGCGGGATCAGCCCGGACTCGTGCGCGGCGATGGCCGCCTCCACCCGGTTGCGCACGCCCAGCTTCGTCAGTACGGCGCTCACGTGCGCCTTCACCGTGCCCTCGACGAGGTGGAGCCGGCCCGCGATCTCCGCGTTGGACAGTCCGATGCCCAGACCGGCCAGCACCTCGCGCTCCCGCTCCGTCAGCCGGTCCAGGGAGCGGTGCGGGTGCGCCGAGCGGTGGGCGCGCATCCCGGCGATGACCCGGCCGGCGACCCGCGGCGACAGGTACGCCCCGCCCGCGCCGACCGCCCTCACGCCGCCCAGGAGTTCCCTCGGGTCGTCCGCCTTCAGCAGGAAGCCGTCCGCGCCCTCCTCCAGCGCCCGGGCGATGTGCTCGTCCTGGCCGAAGGTCGTCAGCATGATCACCCCGACCGCCGGCAGCTCCCGGCGGAACCGCCCCACCGCCGCCAGGCCGTCGAGACCGGGCATCTGGATGTCCAGCAGCACCACGTCCGGCCGGTGACGGCCGGCGAGGGCGAGGGCCTCGTGCCCGTCGCCCGCCTCCGCGACCACCTCGACCTGCGGGTCCCGGGCCAGGATGGCGCGTACGCCGGCCCGGACCATCGCCTCGTCGTCGGCCACCAGGACCCGGACCGGCCGGCCGGCCGCTGTCGTCTCTTCCACGCGGACGAGCCTACGGCCGGCGCACCGCGGGCCCGCCGGGCCGACCGCAAGATCCCTCCGGGGTAGGGGAGTTCCCCCGACGAAAGGCATGACGCCCCTTCCCTTCGCCGCATGGGCACCGGCCCTTCGCGTTCGTAGCGTCGACCTCGTACGCAGAACGCGACCGACAGCGGAGGAACCCTCGTGATCAGCCTCAGAGGACTGACGAAACGCTACGGCGGCACCCTCGCCGTGGACGACCTGACGTTCGACGTCCGGGCGGGCCGGGTGACCGGCTTCCTCGGCCCCAACGGGGCCGGGAAGTCCACCACGATGCGCATGCTCCTGGGCCTCGACCACCCCACGCGCGGGCGGGCCCTGATCGGCGGCCGGCCCTACGCGGACCTGCGCCGCCCCCTGCGGGCGGTGGGCGCGATGCTCGACGCCCGCGCCGTCCACCCCGCCCGCTCCGGCCGCGCGCACCTCCTCGCCCAGGCCCGCGCCAACGCCATCCCGGCCCGCCGGGTCGACGAGGTGCTGGAGACGGTGGGCCTGGCCAAGGCGGCCCGCAGGCCGGCCGGCACCTACTCGCTCGGCATGAGCGGGCGCCTGGGGGTGGCGGGCGCCCTCCTCGGCGACCCGCCCGTGCTGGTCCTCGACGAACCGGTGAACGGCCTCGACCCGGACGGGGTGCGGTGGATCCGCCGGCTCGTCCGGGACCAGGCGGCGCAAGGACGCACCGTGTTCCTCTCCAGCCACCTCATGAGCGAGATGCAGGTGACGGCCGACCACCTCGTCGTCATCGGGCGGGGCAGGCTGCTGAGCGACACCGCCATGACGGAGTTCCTGGCCGCCGCGTCGCCCGCGACGGCCCGCGCCACGGTGCCCGACCCGGGGGAGCGGTCCGTCCTGGTCCGCCGGCTGGCCGCGGCCGACGGCGTGTCCGTCGAGACGGGCCCCGACGGCGAACTGACCGTCGGCGGCCGGACCGCCGCCGAGGTCGGCGACCTCGCCCACCGCTGCGGAGTCCGGCTGCACGCCCTGGGCGACGTGGGGGTGTCGCTGGAGCAGGCGTACATGGACCTCACCGCGCGCAGCGCCGAGCACACGACGGGCGCCACGGCAGAAGGAGCAGGGCAGTGACCACGACCACGAGCGCACGGGACGGCCGGGACGGACGGCGGACGCACGCCCCGCGGAACGCCGACGGCACCCCGGACGGGCACCCGCCCGGCCGCTTCGCCGGCGAGCTCGCCTGCGAGTGGACGAAGCTCCGGTCGGTCCGCGCCCCCTGGCTCGCCCTCCTGGCGGGCCTCGTGATCACCGGCGTGTTCACCTTCTACTACGCCTCGATCGCCCGCATCAACGAGCAGCCGGTCCAGCCCGTCGGCAACGCGGCGGCGGCCTCCGCCGTCGTCACCCAGTTCGCCTTCGTCGTCATGGCCGCGGTCGCCGTCACCTCGGAGTACACGACGGGCACCGTGCGCGCCTCGCTGCTGTGGGTGCCGCGCCGCCACCGGGTCCTGGCGGCGAAGGCCGTCGTCACCGGCACGGTGGCCCTGCTCGGCGGCGCCGTGTCCGCCGCGGTGGGCGCGGCCGTCGCCTGGGGCGCGTTCGGGGGACGCGCCTCCTCCGCGGCGGGCACGGTCCTCGGACAGGTCCTGGCCGTCGGGGTCTACCAGGGGCTCGTGGCCGTGCTAACCGTCGGAGTGGCCTTCGCCACCCGGCACCCGGCCGGGGCGCTGTCGGTCCTCGGCGCGCTGCTCTGGGCACTGCCGAGCGTCTTCCTCGGGCTCGGCGGCGAGACCCTCGCGGCCGTCAACGACCACATGCCGTACGGAGCGGGCGACCACTTCATGCGCGCCGGCGCCGCCGCCCCGTACTCCTCGGTGACGGCCCTCCTCATCGTGGCCGCATGGACCGCGGCGGCGTACGCGGCCGGCCTGTACGTGCTGCGGCGCAGGGATGCCTGACACCCCGTCGGCGGGGACCGGGTCACCCGCCGACGGCCCCCGTCCCGGGCACGTCCCGCAGAATCGACCAGCAGGACACGGCCGGACACGGCCGGACACGGCACAGGACGAACCCGGAAGGACCCCCACGCACCATGCGGCACCCGCTCCTCCGACCCAGGCCCGTGCTCGCCGACGCGGCGCTGTGGACCGTGCTCGCGGCCGCCACCGGCTACGGGTTCCGGGACGCGGGCGCCGCCGCGCCGCTCACGGAGCTGCTGCTCCCGCTCGCCGTGCTGGCGGTGGCCGTACCGCTGTCCCGCTCCCGGCCGGGGGCCGCCGTGTTCCTCGTCAACGGCCTCTGCGCGGTGGGCCTCGCAGACTCCGCGACCCCCGCCAACGCCCACGTCCTGTCGCTGGCCGCGCTGAGCTGCCTGCTCGGCGCCCGCACGGCCGGCGCCCGGGGCCCGCTCGCGGTGCTCGCCACCTCCCTCGCCGCCGACCTCGCGGCGTGCGCCGTACTCGGGGTGCCGGCCGTGTGGTGGTTCTACACCCTGGCCGTGCTGCCCGCCGCCCTCCTGCTGCCCTGGCTGGCCGGGCGCCACTGGCGGGGCCGGCGGGAACTCGTACGCGAGGGCTGGCGGCTGGCCGGAAGCCTGGAGGAGCGCCAGCACCTCGTCGCGGAGCGGGCCCGGCTCGCCGAACGGGCCGACATGGCGGCCGACATGCACGACTCCCTCGGCCACGTGCTGAGCCTCGTGGCCCTGCGCGCCGGCGCCCTGGAACTCTCCCCGGACCTCACCGACCGCGACCGGGCCGACCTCGCCGAACTGCGCGGGACGGTCGCGGACGCCGTCGAGCGGCTGCGCGAGACCGTGGCCGTGCTGCACGAACCGCGTGAGCAGGGACCCGGGACGGACACCGTCGAGGACCTCCTCGCCCGGGCGGTGGCCGCCGGGGTGCCGGTGCGCTGGGAACGGCACGCGGCGGCCGCCGGACCGCTGCCGCCGCTGGTCGAACGCGGCACCTACCGGGTGGTGCAGGAGGCCCTCACCAACGCGGTGAAACACGCCCCGGGCGGCGGCGTCACGGTGGACATAGAGCACGGCGCCGAGCACACCCGCGTGAGCGTCGTGAACGGCGCCGCCGCGGGTGACGGGCCGGTACCCGGTCCGGGAGGCCGGGGGCTGGCCGGCCTGCGGGAGCGGGTGGCCGTCCTCGGCGGCACCCTGCGGACCGGGCCCTGCCAGGACGGCTTCCGGGTCACCGCCGTCCTCCCGCACCGGACCCCGGCCCGCTCCGCACGGCAGGCCGCCCCCGAGACCCCCGGCACCGCCCCCGAGTCCGCCGAACGGCACGCCCGGGTACGCCGCGCCGCCCGCCGCCGCGCCGCGGCCGCCCTCGTGGCACCGGCCGTGGCGGCGGCCTTCTTCGTCCCGGCCGCCGTCGCCCTGGCCCGGCAGCTGACCACGGGCGTGCTGGAGCCGTCCCGCTTCGCCGAGCTGCGGCCGGGGGCCTCCCGTGCCGAACTCGGCAGCCTGCTCCCCGCCCGCCCCTTCCCCTACCCGCCCGACCACCTCCGCTCCGCCCCCCGGCCGGCGGGCACGGACTGCGCGTTCTACCGCTCCGGCAGGGACCTGCTGGAGCAGGTCGACCTCTACCGGCTCTGCTGGTCGGACGGCGTCCTGGTGTCCAAGGACACCCTGAGGGCCGCTCAGAGGTCCACGGGCTCGTAGGGCACATCGGTCCTGAGGACTGGCGGCGGGAGCCGGTGCTGCACCTGGTGAGTGACGGCCCCTTAGAGTGCGATCGTGAACCCTGCCGTACTCGACCACCGGACCCGCACGCACCAGGAGTGCGTACCGCCCGACCTCGTCGAACGACTCCTCGCACTCGGGCACACGGACACCGTGCGGGCCCTGGCCGAGGACGGCGAGTGGTTCTGCGCCCGCGCCTGGGCGCGCCGGCTCGCCGGGGAGGGCGAGCCGGACGAAGCCCTGGCCGTCCTCGCCCCCTACCTCGCGACGGGCTGGTTCACCGCGGCGGCGGAAGCCGCCCGGCTCCTCGACGCGGCGGAGCGCGGCGAGCAGGCCATCGGCCTGCTGCGCCCCTTCGCGGCCCGGGAGGACGACGAACGCTCCGCGCTGGGCGAACTCGCACCGCTGCTGTGCCGCCACGGCCGGGCCGAGGAGGCGTACGCACTGCTCGTTCCGCACCTCGCGGACTGGTACCTGGCCGAAGCGCTGGCCGACGCGGCCCTGGCGGCGGGCCGCGCCGACGAGGCCGCGGAGCTGCTGGCCGCCCGGCTCGCCCCCGGCCGCCCGTGCGAGCGGTGCGGCAGCCCGGAGTGCGGCGGGCGCCACCTGTCGCCGTTCAACGCGGTGGACCTCATCGCCCGCCTCCACGAGCAGCAGGGCCGCACGCAGGAGGCGGTCGACACGTTCCACGCCTACGGGGCGACCCCGGTCAACAACCGGGACCCGCTCGCCGAACTCCTCGTGAGGCACGGCCGGATCGGCGAACTCCGCGCCTACGCAGCCGACGGCGACCACCCGGCGGCGGTCCGCCGGCTCGCGGAGCACCTGGAGGAGCAGGGGGACGTGGCCGGCGCGGCCGAGGTCTACCGGCCGCACGCGGAGCGGGACTCCGGGCACGCCCGGATCCTGCTCGCCCGGCTCCTCGCCCGGCACGGCCGGGGCGGCGAGGCCATCGAGGTGGTGCGGGCGCGCGAGACCCACGACGACTGCACCCTCGACCTGCTGTGCGGGATGTTCGCCGCCGAGGGCCGGGCCGAGGAGGGCCTCGCCCACCTGGACGCCCTCAAGTCCCGCAACGGGGAAGAGGACTGGGAGCTGTTCCGACTGCGGGGCCCGCTGCTGGCGGCCTGCGGCCGGATCGACGAGGCGCTGGAGGAGGCCCGGTCCCACCCCGAGGGCGCGAGCTGGTACGCGGTGGAGGAACGGGCCCGCCTGCTGGCCGACTCCGGCCGCCTGGAGGAAGCCGTGGCCCTCCTGCGGACGGACCCCGCCCGGCACTGCCGGGCCCTGGCCCCCCTCCTGGTCGAACTGGGCCGCGTACCGGAGGCCGTCGCCCTGCTCCGCACCCCGCTGCCCGAAGTCCCCGCACCCGCCCCCTGGGGATACAGCGACTGCCCGCCCTTCTGAAGGGCGTTGCAGGGCGGGGCGGACCGGGCTCCTCGCTCAGCGGACGCCGCGGATCGGACGTACCGCCAGCGCGCCCGCCACCGCCAGCAGGGCGGCGACGACGAACAGAGCGGTGTAGCCGCCGCTCACCGAGACGACCACGGAGGCGACGAACGGGGCGACGATCTGCGGCCCGGCGTTCGCGATGTTGAGCACGCCCATGTCCCGCGCCGCGTCCTCCGCCGCCGGCAGGACCATCGTCACCAGCGCCGTGTCCACGGCCATGTAGCAGCCGAACGCCAGCCCGTTGACCACGGAGAAGGCCAGCATCGCGGTCCAGCTCGCCGACACGGCCGGGATGACGAGCGCCACCGCCGACAGCAGGGCCGAGGCCCCCACGAACAGCTTGCGCCGGTCGAGCCGGTCCGACAGCCAGCCGCCCGCCACCGTGGAGACGACCATCGCGACGCTCGTCAGCGGCATCAGCACGGCCACCGCCGCCTCCGGCGCCAGCCCCTCGGGCAGCACGGTGTGGTCCTGGAGGACGTACAACTGGTACCCGCTCACCGCGAAGTAGCCGAGCACGAGCAGCGCCCGCCCGATGAACGCCCACCGGAAGTCGTGGTCGCGCAGGGCGCCCGCGAAGGCGGCGAGCTGGGCCCGCGCGGGCAGCGGAGCACGCGCCGGGAGCCGCTGCTCACGGGAGCAGGCGGTGAACAGCACCGCCGCGCCCGCCACGATCACGCCGAAAACCAGATAGCCGGTGCGGAAGTCGTCGGCGAACGCCGCCCCGGCCAGCGCACCCAGCACCGAGCCGAAGGGCAGGCCGAGCCCGACCGCCGCCGAGGCCTTGCCGCGGGCGCCCACCGGCACCCGGTCGGGGACGACGGAGGTGATGGCGGCCTGGTAGACGTTCATCACGGCCTGCCCGAGACACCAGGCGATGGTGATCAGCAGGACCGTGTCGGCGAGGCCCAGCAGCAGCATCGCCGGCACCGCCGCCAGCCCGCCGCCGAGGATCCAGGGCCCGCGGCGGCCGCTGCGGTCCGACAGCGCCCCCGCGACCGGGTTGAACACCGTCGCGAAGACCGCGGAAACCCCTGCGATCAGGCCGAAGTTGGCGACCTTGTCGGCCGGGTCCACACGCTCCACCTGGAGCGCGAGCAGGATGCCGGCGACACCGACGTACAGGGCGTACATCGCCGTGTTGCCGAGGAGCAGCAGGGGCAGCAGCCCGCGCTCGGGGGAGGGTCTGACGGAGGTGGCGCCGGCGGTGCCGGTGCCGTGGGAGGAAAGAGCCATGGTGCCCTCCTGGGCAGGGTGGAGGGGTGCGCGCCGCCCCGTCGCGGGTGGCGGGGTGGGACGGGATGCGAGGGGGCGGCGGCACGTCGGGGAGGGGGCCGGCGAAACACGAGTTACACGTGTCACTGAAACGTGTAAGCACTGTCTAGCATCCGATTCCGGCCAACCGCCAGCCCCCGTGCGCAATCGGTCTGGAAGGATGCCCGGGCCATGTCTCACTCACCGAACCCGCCGGGCCGCCGCACCCCGCCCGCCCCGCCCGCCACGGCACCCGTGCCGACCAGTGCCGACGTCGCCCGCCTGGCGGGGGTCTCGCGCGCGACGGTCTCGTACGTCCTGAACAACGCGGCAGCCGTGCGCATCAGCGAGCCGACCCGGCGCCGGGTCCGCGAGGCCGCCGAGGAACTGGGCTACGTACCGCACGCCGCCGCCCGCAGCCTGCGCGCCGGGCACACCCGCATCGTGCTGCTGCCCACCTCGCACGTGCCGGCCGGACCGCTCTACAGCAACTTCCTCAACGAACTCCAATGGGCCCTGCGCCGCCTGGACTACACCGTGGTCCAGTACGGCAGCCTCGGCCTCAGCGGCGACGAGGCCGCCCGCGCCTGGGCCGAACTGCGGCCCGTTGCGGTGATCTCCCTCGGGGAGACCGCCCTGTCCCCGCAGAACGTCGCCACCCTCAAACGGGCCGGTGCGCGCGCCGTCATCACGATGGGCCCGGACACGGTCCCGGGCGCGCACGCGCTCGTGATGGACCAGGCGGAGGTGGGCGCCCGGGCCGCCGCCCACCTCGTGGAACGGGGCCGCCGCCGGATCGGCGTGGTCGTGCCCCAGGAGGACGGACTGGAACTCTTCTCCGCCCCCAGGCTGGCGGGCGCCGAGTCCGTGCCGGGCGCGGAACTGGTACGGGCACTGCCGCTGGCCTACACGGAGGAGTCGGCGGCGGCGCTGGCCGCGCGGTGGGGGGCGCTGGGGCTGGACGGGGTGTTCGCGTACAACGACGAGTACGCGATGCTGCTGATGCGGGCCCTCCAGGACGCGGGACTGCGGATCCCCGAGGACACGGCCGTGATCGGCGCCGACGACCTGCTCGTCGGGCGGCTGCTGAGGCCGAGGCTGAGCACGGTGCGGATCGAGATGCCGACGGGGGAGCGGTTGGCGGGGCTGGTGGACGGGGCGGTGCGGGATCCTTCGGAGAGCACGGAGCGGTACGACCTGACGGCCGTCGCGGTGCCCCGCGATTCCACTCCTTCTTGACGCGCCGCTCGCGCGGCTCGGCCGCGGGCGGCCTCCCCGGCTTCGCGCCGCTGCGACAGCCTCCGGCCGTCGGACCCGGTGGCGGGGCCGGTGCGGGTGGCCGGTGCCGGGTGTGCCGCTGCGCGGGGCGAGGTCCCCTACCCACCCTTCGCCCGTTCCCCGGGCTGCGCCCGGACCCCTCCTGGGGGCTCCGCCCCCAGACCCCCGCGCCTCAAACGCCGGCGAGGCTGGAGTGGGGGGCCAGGGCTACCCGGCCGGGGCCGGTGATGGCCGACGGGGCCAGGGCTGCCCGGCCGGGGCCGGAGATGCCGGGCCGGGGGTGGGGACGGGGTGGGGTGTCGTCCGGGACTAAAACGAGATGATTTCGGCGCGCGGTACCGCGTACATCCGGATCCGGACCGGGCGCCGAACATCGAAGCCCGTCCCGGACGACACCCCACCCCGTCCCCACCCCCGGCCCCCGCAGCACGCCCCCTGCGACCCCGCCCGCAGGGCAGCGTCCCGCCCCGGCTCCCGCCCCGGCTCCCGGCCCGCCGGAACCTAGCCTGGCAGGGCCGCCGCGGCCTACCGGAGTCCCGCCGGGCAGGCCCGCGGCTACCGGAACCCCGCCCGGCCAGGGCAAGGGCAAGGGAACCGTTGACACACCCCGACGCCGCGGCGGAGACTGCGGGCGCGCCCCACCGGGCGTGCCCGGGGGTGGGTCCCGGTGCCCACGCCGGCACCCGGTCCGCCGCCGACCGTACGGAGCCGCCCAGGAGAGCCCCCATGAGCATCCGCACCGTCCGCGACGTCTACGTCGTCGACGCCGTCCGCACCCCGATCGGCAAGTTCGGCGGAGCCCTCGCCGGGGTCCGCCCCGACGACCTCGCCGCGCACGTCGTGCGCGCGCTCGTGGACCGTACGCCCGACCTCGACCCCGCCCGCATCGACGACGTCGTCTTCGGCGACGCCAACGGCGCCGGCGAGGACAACCGCGACGTCGCCCGCATGGCGGTGCTGCTCGCCGGGCTCCCGGTGACCGTCCCCGGCGTGACCGTCAACCGGCTCTGCGGCTCCGGCCTGGAGGCCGTGATCCAGGCGGCCCGCGCCATCGCGCTCGGCGACGCCTCCGTCGCCATCGCCGGCGGCGTCGAGTCGATGTCCCGCGCCCCCTGGGTGGTGCAGAAGCCCGAGCGCGCCTTCCCCGCCGGGCACCAGCAGATGTGGTCCACCACCCTCGGCTGGCGGATGACCAACCCCCGGATGCCCGCCGAGTGGACGGCCTCCCTCGGCGAGGGCGCCGAGCTCGTCGCGGAGAAGCACGGCATCACCCGCGAGGCGCAGGACGCCTTCGCCCTGGAGAGCCACCGCAAGGCCGCCGCCGCCTGGGCGGACGGGCTGTACGACGGCGAGGTCGTGCCGTACCCCGGCGCCGACCTCCCGCGCGACGAGTGCATCCGCGAGGGCTCCACCCCCGAGGCGCTGGCCCGCCTCAAGCCGGCCTTCCGGACGGACGGTTCGGGTACGGTGACGGCGGCCAACGCCTCCCCCCTCAACGACGGCGCCGCCGCCCTGCTGCTCACCGACGAGGAGGGGCTGGCCGCGACGGGCCGCGAGCCGCTGGCCCGGATCAGCGCCTCCGCCGTCACCGGCATCGAGCCGCAGCTGTTCGGCCTCGGACCGGTCGACGCCGTGGAGCGGGCCCTCGGCAAGGCGGGCCGCTCCCTCTCCGGCCTGACGGCCTTCGAGCTCAACGAGGCCTTCGCCGCGCAGGCGCTGGGCTGTCTGGCGGCCTGGCCGGAGCTGGACCCCGCCGTGGTCAACCCGCGCGGCGGCGCCATTGCCATCGGGCACCCGCTCGGCGCCTCGGGCGCCCGGCTGGCCGGCTCGGTGGCGCACCAGCTGGCGGCGGCCGGCTCCGGCACCGGCATGGCGGCGCTGTGCATCGGCGTCGGCCAGGGCATCGCCCTGGTGCTGGAGCGGTAGCGGGAACGGGAGCGGGGGCGGGAGGAACCAGCCCGCCCGGCCCCACCCCCCCACAGAACCCCGTCGATCGTTTCCGGTCACGGGGTTCCGTCAACTGCCCAATAACTGAACAGAGATGAAGCCCCCGGTCTGGCACGATGGCGCCTGCTGCCGCCCCCCGCCCCGCCCGCCCACCCCCACCCGGAGGCCCCGCGCCATGCCGCTGCTCGATCCGACACTCTGGCAGGACGGACCCACGCTCACCGGCGGTACCGCCCCGGTCGTCGAACCCGCGACGGGCCGTACCCTCGCCACCGTGGACCTGGCCGCCCCCGCCGACGTCGCGGAGGCGGCCGTCCGGGCCCGGGCCGCGCAGCTCGACTGGGCGCGCGCCACGCACCTCGAGCGGGCGGCCGTACTGCGCCGCGCCGGGGACCTGTTCGCGGCCCACGCGGACGAGCTGCGCGAGTGGCTGGTCCGGGAATCGGGCTCCATACCCGGGAAGGCCGACTTCGAACTGCACGTCGCCGCCCAGGAGTGCTACGAGGCCGCCGGGCTGGCCTCCCGGCCGGCCGGGCAGGTGCTGCAGAGCGAGGCGCCCCGGCTCTCCTTCACCCGCCGCGTCCCGGCCGGGGTGGTCGGGGTGATCGCGCCGTTCAACGCCCCGCTGATCCTCTCCATCCGCTCCGTCGCCCCCGCGCTGGCCCTCGGCAACGCCGTCCTGCTCAAGCCGGACCGCCGCACCGCCGTCAGCGGCGGCCTCTTCCTGGCCGCCGTGTTCGCGGCGGCCGGACTGCCGGCCGGGCTGCTCCACGTACTGCCCGGCGGGGCCGACACGGGCGCCGCGGTGGTCAAGGACCCGCTGGTGCGCGTGGTCTCCTTCACCGGGTCCACCGCCGCCGGACGCACCGTGGGCGAGCTGGCGGGCCGTCACCTCAAGCGCGCACACCTGGAACTGGGCGGCAACTCGGCCCTCGTCGTGCTCGCCGACGCCGATGTCGAGGCCGCCGTCGCGCAGGCCTCCTGGGGCTCCTTCTTCCACCAGGGCCAGATCTGCATGACCGCCGGGCGCCACCTCGTGCACACCTCGCTCTACGACGAGTACGTGGAGCGGCTCGCCGCCCGCGCCGAGGCCCTCGCCGTCGGCGACCCCTTCCGCGAGCGCGTCCACCTGGGCCCGCTGCTCGACCGGACCCAGCTGGAACGCGTCCACGGCCTGGTCGGGGCCAGCGTCGAGCAGGGCGCCAAGCTCGTCGCGGGCGGCACCCACGAGGACCTGTTCTACCGGCCGACCGTGCTGGCGGGCGTGGCCGACGACACCCCCGCCTACGCCGAGGAGGTCTTCGGCCCGGTGGCGCCCGTACGCTCCTTCGCGACCGAGGACGAGGCGGTGGAGCTGGCCTCGGCCGGCCCGTACGGACTCTCCCTGGGCATCGTCACCGCCGACGCGGGACACGGCCTGGAGCTGGCGCGGCGCATCCCGACCGGGATCGCGCACGTCAACGACCAGACCGTGAACGACGAGGCGGTGGCCCCCTTCGGCGGACTCGGCGCCTCCGGCACGGGCGCCCGGTTCGGCGGGGAGGCCAACCTCGACGCCTTCACCGAACTGCGCTGGACCACGGCCCGCACCACGGCCCCCGGCCACCCGTTCTAGCGCTTCCCCCTCGGGCGCGGAATGCGGCGGGGCGGCCGTTCGTTCCCCCAGGACACCCGTACTGCAGGAGGTCTGGAAACCGTGGCTACTGTCGAGCTCACCAAGGAGAACTTCGACGAGACGGTCAGCGAGAACCCGTTCGTGCTGATCGACTTCTGGGCCGGCTGGTGCCGCCCCTGCCTCCAGTTCGCGCCGGTCTACGAGAAGGCCGCCGAGGCCAACCCCGACCTGGTCTTCGCCAAGGTGGACACCGAGGCCCAGCAGGAGCTGGCCGCCGCCTTCCAGATCACCTCGATCCCGACCCTGATGATCGTCCGCGACCAGGTGGCCATTTTCGCGCAGCCCGGGGCGCTGCCGGAGGCCGCCCTCACCGATCTCATCGGGCAGGCCCGCGCCCTCGACATGGACGAGGTCCGGGCGAAGATCGCCGCCTCCCAGGCGGGGGAGGCCGCCCCCGGCACGCCGGAGGCCTGAGATTGCCGGACACGGCCCGGGGACTGCGGTGACACTGGACCGCATGACCGAAGCCGTGGAGTACGACGTCGTGGTGCTCGGCGGGGGACCGGCCGGCGAGAACATCGTCGACCGGACCCGCGCCGCCGGGCTGAGCACGGCCCTGGTGGAGAGCGAGCTCGTCGGCGGGGAGTGCTCGTACTGGGCCTGCATTCCCAGCAAGGCCCTGCTGCGCCCGGCCCTCGCCCGCGCCGACGCCCGCCGGGTGCCGGGTCTCGCGCACGCCGTCCGGGGGCCGCTCGACGCCGAGGCCGTCTTCGCGCACCGCGACTACTGGACGGGCCACTGGAAGGACGACGGCCAGCTGGACTGGCTCGACTCCATCGGAGCCCACCTCTACCGGGGCCACGGACGCCTCTACGGCATCCGCAAGGTGGCCGTGACCAGCCCCGAGGGCGTGCACCACGTGCTCTCGGCCCGGCACGCCGTCGTCGTCGCCACCGGCAGCCGGGCCCTCCTCCCGGACGTGCCAGGCCTCGCCGGGGCCGGGGCCTGGACCAGCCGCGAGGCCACCTCCGCCCGGGAAGTGCCGGGCCGGCTGCTGATCGTCGGCGGGTCGGTGGTGGCCGCCGAGATGGCCACCGCCTGGCAGGCCCTCGGCTCGCAGGTCACCGTCCTGGTGCGCGGTTCCGGGCTGCTGCCCCGGATGGAGCCCTTCGCCGGGGAGCTGGTCGCCGAAGCCCTGACCGGGGCCGGCGCGGTGGTCCGCACCGGGGTGGCGGTGGAGGCGGTCGTACGCGACGGCCCGACCGGCCCGGTCACCGTGGTCCTGGAGGGCGGCGAGCTGCTGGAGGGCGACGAGCTGCTGATGGCGACCGGCCGCGCGCCCCGTACCGAGGACATCGGGCTGGACACGGTCGGGCTGGAGCCCGGCGGCTGGATCGGGGTCGACGAGAGCTGCCGGGTCGAGGGCCACGACTGGCTGTACGCGGTCGGGGACGTCAACCACCGGGCGCTCCTGACCCATCAGGGCAAGTACCAGGCCCGGATCGCGGGCGCCGCCATCGCCGCCCGGGCCGCCGGACCGGGCGCCCCGGCCCCGGACACCGGCCGCTGGGGCGCGCACGCGGCGACCGCCGACACCCGGGCGCTCCCGCAGGCCGTCTTCACCGACCCGGAGGCGGCCGCGGTCGGCCTCACCCTCGCGGAGGCGGAGCGCGCCGGCCACCGGGTCCGCGCCGTCGACCACGACCTCGGCAAGGTCTCCGGCGCGGGCCTGTACGCCGACGGCTACCGGGGCCGGGCCCGGATGGTCGTGGACCTCGACCGGCAGGTGCTGCTGGGCGTCACCTTCGTGGGGCCGGGCGCCGCCGAGCTGCTGCACGCGGCCACCGTCGCCGTGGCGGGGGAGGTGCCGGTCGACCGGCTGTGGCACGCGGTCCCCGCCTTCCCCACCATCAGCGAGGTCTGGCTGCGGCTCCTGGAGGCCTACCGGGGCTGACCTCCGCCGGGCCCCGGCCCCGGCCCGCGTCCGGCCGCCGCCCCGGCGAGCAGGGCGACGACCTCCTCGTCCGGGGTCTGCGAGAAGTCCCGGTACCACTCGCCCACCGCCCGGAACGCGGGCGGCGACGACAGGCACACCACCTCGTCCGCCGGCCCGCTCAGCCGGGCGACGGCCTCCGGCGGCGCCACCGGTACGGCGAGCACCACCCGGGCCGCGCCCGCCGCGCGCGCGATCGCGCAGGCGGCCGCGGCCGTCGCGCCCGTGGCGATCCCGTCGTCGACCAGCACCACCGTCCGGCCGCCGAGCGGCACGCGCGCCCGCCCCTCGCGGAACCGGTGCGCCCGCCGCTCCAGCTCCGCCTGCTCCTCGCGCTCGACCTCGGCCAGCTCCCGCTCCGAGACCCGGCCGATGCGGACGACGTCCTCGTTGACGACCCGCACCCCGCCTTCGCCGATGGCCCCGAAGGCCAGCTCGCGGTGGCGCGGCACGCCGAGCTTGCGGACCACGATCACGTCGAGGGCGGCGCCCAGCGCCCGGGCCACCTCGAAGGCCACGGGCACCCCGCCGCGCGGCAGCCCCAGCACGACGGGGTCCTGGTCCCGCAGGTGACGCAGCGCGTCCGCGAGACGCCGTCCCGCATCCGTACGGTCGGTGAAGATCACAGCGGCTCACCCCGCTCCGGGCGCCCCCTTCGAACGAACCCCATCCCCGGGCCCCGCGCAACCGGAGGCGGACAGGAGGCGGACCGGGGCCGGCCGGGCCGACGGGGGCGTGCAGCGGCGTGCAGGGGCTTGCGGGCCCCACCCGCGGATGATCACGTCGGATAGGTTGGGCGCATCCCGCCCGGCGGCACGGCGACCGAGCGTCACCCGTCGCGCCGGGCTCCGGACCGGCGACGAAGGAGCCACCGCCCGTGATCGTGATAGCCCAGCTCAGTGACGTCCACCTCGACGGCGGGCCCCGGGCCGCCGAGCGCACCCGCGCCGTGCTGGAGTACCTGGACGGGCTCCCGTACGACCTCGCCGCGGTCCTGGTCAGCGGTGACATCACCGACAACGGGACCCCCGGCGAGTACGAGGAGGCCCGCAAGGTGCTCACCTCGCGGCACCCGCTGGTGATCTGTCCCGGCAACCACGACGAGCGGCGCGCCTTCCGGCGGGGGCTGCTGGGCGAGGAGGAGCCGTCCGCGGCCCCGGTCGACCAGGTGCTGCGCGGCGAGGGGTTCGTGCTGGCGGTGTGCGATTCCTCGGTCCCGGGGGAGCACCACGGGTACCTGGAGGACTCCACCCTGGAGTGGCTCGACGGCATCCTGACCGGGACCCCGCAGGAGGTGCCGGTCCTGGTGGCCTTCCACCACCCGCCGGTCGAGCTGCACACCCCGTACGTGGACGGGATCAGGCAGTTCGGCGAGGAGCGCCTGGAGGCGCTGGCCGGGCGCCATCCCCACCTGCTCGCCTTCCTGTGCGGCCACGCCCACACCGCGGCGGCGACCACCTTCGCGGGCCGCCCGCTGCTCGTGGCGCCCGGGGTGGTGTCCACCCTGCGGCTCCCGTGGGAGGAGCGGACGGGTCCCGACCACCACGTCCACCTGGACGAGCCGCCGGCCGTCGCCTTCCACGTGCTGGGTGGGGACGGGCGGCTGACGACCCATTACCGGGTGGTCGTCGCCCGGCGGTAGCTGCTGCCGTCGCGGGTCCGGGTGAGCCGGCCCGAGGTGATCAGATAGCGGCGCAGGGCGGAGCAGTCCTCGTGCACGGTCCGCAGCGCGTCGTTCACCTCCGGCTCCGAGTACGCGCGGTCGGGGGCGAACAGGGTTTCGCTCAGGTGCTCCAGCAGCTGTTCGCGCCGGGCCGCCTTGCGCGGGATGGCGACGAGGCGCCCGCCGGAGAAGAGGTCGGCGACCCCGCGCGGCTGCCGCTGCTCCGCGGATTCCCGCTGGTCGGTGGTGTGTTGGCCGGTGCTGTGGTGATCGGTGATCTGTGACATGCCCAGAGCTTCGCCCGCGTCAGCCGGGCCGTGCAACGCGTTTTCCCCGCTCCCCGGGGACGGCCCGGGGAGCGGGGGGCGCGGAGCGGGAGCCGTCAGGGGGTGACGGTGATCTGCTGCGACGGGTCGGTGGTGTCGGTGACCTTGTAGACGGCGTTGAAGGTGGACGTGGTCGCGCTCGTCGGGCAGCCGAAGCCGCCGGTGACGGTCACGGGGACGGTCGCGTTGGTGAAGGTCAGGCTCGACGGGGCGCCGTTCGTCCAGGTGCCCGGGGCGCTGGCGGCCCCGCCGGGAGCGGCGGTGACGGTGCAGCTGGCCAGGCCCGAGGTCTGTACGACGAGCCCGCCGGACGGAACCGTCATGGTCGCCGTGATCGGGGTGCCGTTCTGCATGGACACCGCCCAGGACCCGCTGGTGGTCACCGTCGCGCTCACGCCCGGCATGCTGGTCGTACAGGAGCTGTAGGTCGGCGGGGAGATGGGTGAGGAGACCGGGCCCGCCGGGTTCTGGTTGCCGGGGGCGGCCGGCACCGTGCCGGTGGAGACGGAGACCGTGCAGGTCACCGTGACCGAACCGGCCTTGAGGGTGGCCTTCCCGCTGAGGGCGGCCTTGAAGGCGTGCCCGGCCGGGGTGACGGTGGTCGACCCGGCCGCCGGTAACGGCGCGGCGGTGGCGGTGGCGGAGGCCGCCGTCAGTGCGGCCGCGGCGGCCAGGCCGAGGGCGAGCGACGTGCGCGTGCGGCTCATGGCTGTGCTCCTTGGGGATCGGGGTGCGGAGTGGGGGTGTTCCCGGCGGGGGAGGGCCGGGCGGGGGCGGCGGAGCCCCCGGCGCGCGGGGCGGCGTACGGCTGCCAGGCGAACATCAGCCCGCCGCCGAGGATGCCGAGCAGGGTGCCGATCAGGAACCCGCCGAGGTTCGACATGACCAGCGCCGCCGTGGCGACGAGGGTGGTGAGGACCCCGGCGAGGGTGCGCTGTGCGGGGGAGAACCAGCCGGTGAGACCGAGGACGATCATGACGACGCCCATCAGGACGGACGGGACGCCGGCCACCCCCTGCTGGAGCATGATCTTCAGCGGGGCGAGCGGCAGCACGGCGATCCAGATCCCGGCCAGTGCGGCGAAGAGCCCGCCCCAGAAGGGCCTGCCGCGCCGCCACCGCCGCCATCGGCTCAGAAGCATTCCTTCTTGCCCTTGCTGATGTTCATGCTCAGCCCGGAGAGCTTGAAGGTGCCGGCGTTGGTCGCCCAGGCGGTCTGCTGGAGGCTGCTGATGCTGACCTTGTCGGCCTGCTGGGCGAACAGGTCCTGCATGCCCTGGGCCTCGGACGGTCCCTTGTCGAGGGTGGAGGCGTCGCGCCCGATCTCGATGTTCGTGAACTCCGCGTCGCCGGCGAGCTGGGTGGCGTCCACGAACAGGTTGGAGGCCTCGACGGGGGTCTTCTTGCCCGCCGTCAGGTTGAGCGAGATGTCCCCGATGACCGGGAGGGTGGTGACCACCGACTGGCAGAGCTCGTGGAGCTTGGCCTCCTTGATGGCGGTGACCGCCACCGGGATCAGCTCCTGGCGGGCGTTGACGTCGACGCTGCCGTACTGGGCGAAGCCCTCGCCCTCCAGGCTCTTCGCCGACACCTTGAACTGCTGGCCCGACACCGCGAAGGAGGCGGCGAGCGCGCCCTGCGAGAGGGCGATGCCCAGACCGGCGGTGACCGCGACGGCGGGGGCGGTCAGGAGCACGAACCTGCGCCAGCGCACCCGGCCGCCGTCTCTCACGAGTCCTTCGCCCGGCGGCTCCGCACCGGCGGGGTCCGGCCCGGCTTCGGATAAGTTCGGTGAATCTGCCATGAGATGGTCCTTTATCTCGGCTGTGCACCTTTGTTACCGACGAGTTGAATGTAAGAGTGCCAATGGTGGTTGGCAAGGTTGTGCGAGAGCACCCTTTGAGCCGACTCCTACTGCTCCGTACGCAGCAGTTCGGCGACCTCCGCCTCCACCCGGCGCCCCATCGCCCGCGCGAACTCCGTGGCCACCACCTCGCCGGCCACCGGGCGCAGCGCCGCCACGGCCTCCCGGACATGATCCAGCTGACTGGCCGAAAGTCGCCCCAGTCCCTCCGCGCCGATCACATGCCGCCGGAACAGTCCGACGAACCGGTCCGCCAACGCGGCCGCCTGGACCTGTACGAAGTCCCCCGCGTCCAGGATCTCCCCCAGCGGCACCCCCTGCCGCACCAGCGCCACGGTCGCCTCCAGCAGCCGCCGGCTCGGGTACGTGACCCGCTCCCCGTCGATGCGGACGTAGCCCAGCTCGGCCGCCCTCCGGGTGTGCTCGGCCGTCGCCCCCGGGCCGAACAGCTCGCGCAGCTCGGCCCGGGTCATCGTCACCGGCTCCTCCTGCACCCAGTCCCGGGTCATCTCCCGCTCCAGGCCCAGCAGTTGCGGCAGACCGCCGCCCTGCTCCCAGGCGGCCAGCAGCTCACGGATGCCGTTGACCGTGTACCCGCGGCCGAGCAGGTCGCTGATCAGCCGCAGCCGGGTCAGGTGGTCGTCGGAGTACCAGGCGATCCGGCCCTCGCGGCGCGGCGGGGGGAGCAGCCCGCGCTCCTGGTAGTAGCGCAGGTTGCGCACCTTGACCCCGGCCGCGCGGGCCACGTCCTCCCGGCGGTAGCGCCGCTCCCCGGCGGCGTCTGCCGCGCCGTCCCCCGCCCTGTCGTCCGCTCTGTCGTCCGTCTGCGCTCCGGTGCTCCCCACGCGGCCGAGTGTAGGACCTACCGGCGGGTGTACCGGCAGGTCACATGGGGCGGGGCCGGGACTCGCGCTTGACCGCCCGCAGCACCACGAACCTCGGCTCGCTCGCGGCGACTTCGCAGTTGCCGAAGAGGCGCTTCAGGTGCGTGTGGTAGCCCATGTGCCGGTTGGCGACCACCCACAGCTCCCCGCCCGTGCGCAGCGCCTTGCGCGACTGCGCGAACATGCGCAGCGCCGTCGCGTCCGTCGTCGCCTGGTGGGAGTGGAAGGGCGGGTTGTTGAGGATCAGGTCCACCGAGGAGGGCGGCAGCATGGCCACCCCGTCGCCGACGAGGAACTCCGCCGTCCGCCGGCCCGGCCGGACGTTGGCCTCGTACGTGGCCCGGGCCGAGGCGACCGCCTGGTACGACTCGTCGGTGAAGACCACCTCGGCGTCCGGGTCGGCCACCTGCACGGCCGTGCCGACGACGCCGTTGCCGCAGCCCAGGTCCACGACCCGGGCGCCGTCGGTGTTGGTCGGGATGCTCTGGAGGAAGAAGCGCGTGCCGACGTCCAGGCGGTCCGCGCAGAAGATCCCGGCGTGGTTGACCGTGGTCAGCCCGGCGCCCGAACCCCCGTCCTCGTCGACCGTGTACGTCACCGGCCACGGCGAGGCGCCGGCGGCGGCCAGGAGCGCGGGGTCGGGGGTGCAGAAGATCAGCCGGGCCTTCTTCTCGGCCAGCGAGGTGCGCGTCGGCCCGAGGATCTTCTCGAAGAGGTCCAGCGTGGAGGTGTGGATCTCCTTGACCATGCCGGTGCCCACGACCACGGTGCCCCCGTGCACGTGCGGGGCCAGCCGGCGCAGCTGGTCCTCCAGCAGCGCCAGGCTCTTGGGGACCCGGACGAGGAGCACGTCGATCCGCGCGGGCGGCGCGTCCTGCGTGGACAGCAGGGTCACCGTGGACTTGGCGGTGCCGATCCCGGCCCGGTCCAGGTTCGCCTCGGTCGAGGCGCGGGCCAGCGAGGAGTCGGTGATCTGCGCGGGCCGGTACGCCGCCAGGGCCGTGGTCAGCGCCCCCCAGCGGTCGCCGACGACCGTGATCTGCCCGGCGCCGGCCAGGTCCACCGGGCCGCGCTCGCCGGTACCCGCGTCCAGGTGGCGCAGCAGGTACTCGTCGGCGGCGTCCCAGGCGCGGAGCTGGTCGCGGGGGTCGGCGGGGAAACGGGTGAGTTCGTAGGAGCCGAAAGGCGTGGTCAGGCGGTTCATATTGGCACCCAGGCTAGCCGAGACGGCCCCGGACCCGTGCCCGGTCGCACCCCGCGTCCTGACATTCCACGCAAAGGAGCGGTGTCTGCCCGCCCCCGCGCCACTAAGTTGTGCGGCATGAGCAATCTCGATCGCCAGCCCGCTCTCTCCGCCTGCGGCGGCCGCGGCTTCGTCGTGGCCGAGCCGGTGCGCGAGCTCCTCAGCCCCCGCAAGGTCAGGCTGGGGGAGTCCACCGAGGTCCGCCGACTCCTGCCGAACCTGGGCCGCCGCATGGTGGGCGCCTGGTGCTTCGTCGACCACTACGGCCCCGACGACATCGCCGACGAACCCGGCATGCAGGTCCCGCCCCACCCCCACGCCGGGCTGCAGACCGTGAGCTGGCTGCACGACGGCGAGGTGCTGCACCGCGACAGCACGGGCAGCCTCGCCACCGTCCGCCCGCGCGAGCTGGGCCTGATGACCTCCGGCCGGGGCATCAGCCACTCCGAGGAGAGCCCCCGCCCGCACGCCCGCTTCCTGCACGGCGCCCAGCTGTGGGTGGCCCTCCCCGACGCCCACCGCGACGTCGCCCCGCACTTCCAGCACCACGCGGACCTCCCCCGGGTCACGGCCCCGGGCCTGGACGCGACGGTCATCCTGGGCACCCTGGACACGGCGACCTCCCCGGGCACCGCGTACACCCCGATCGTCGGCGCCGACCTCGCCCTGGCCGCCGGCACCGAGACCCGCCTCCCCCTGGACCCGGACTTCGAGTACGCGGTCCTCTCCATGTCCGGCGAGGCCCACGTCGACGGCGTCCCGGTCCTGCCCGGCTCGATGCTCTACCTCGGCTGCGGCCGCACCGAACTCCCGCTCCGCGCGGCCTCGGACGCGGGCCTGATGCTGCTGGGCGGGGAGCCGTTCGAGGAGGAGATCGTGATGTTCTGGAACTGGATCGGCCGCTCCCACGAGGACATCGCACAGGCCCGCGAAGACTGGACGAAAGGCTCGCGCTTCGGCGAGGTCAAGGGCTACGACGGCCCGCCGATCCCGGCCCCGGAACTGCCTCCGACTCACCTGAAGGCGCGTGGACGGGTGCGCTGACCTGCGCTCTTCTGAAGCATCCAAATCGATCGACACCGGCCGAAGAGAGGCCGCCACTCCTGCGGAGATCGCTCCTCCGGAGGGAGTGGCGGGGCGCTCCCGGAGGCCCGTCTCAGACGGTCGACGTTTCCCCTGTGCTACCAGCTGCGGTCAGCTTTGCCAGGAGCAATGCTGACCCAATGCTGACTTTGGTGACAGTTGGTCACATGGTGCGGCTGTGCATGGCACCCTTCGGGGAGCCCAGAGCACCCCGTGCCCGTTCGGTACAACATCCTGTACCGAACGGTTGCAGCTGCCGAATGTGGCGTCTGCCGGAGGCGGGTGGGGCCGCGCGCTGCGAGTGTGTGGAGAGCCTGCTGGGGCCAGCTCGGGATGCCCTGGAGCAGCTGGGAGAGGCCGAGTACGAAGCCCAGTTCAAGAAGGGGCCCACCGGCCGGTTCAAGAACGGCCGCAAACCCAGGATCGTCATGCGGGATGCGGTAAGCAACGATGTAAAGCCGCGGCCGCCCCGGCCTGATCGCCCGCCCCCAGCAGGGACACCCACAAAACCAGGCCTGCTCGCACTTTCTGCTCCCATGCCACGGAACGGGCGCCCCTGCCACCCGGCTCTCCCCTTGACGTCGGTCGCACGGGTTGTGTCGGCCACGGCACGCTAGGCGGCGAAAAACCCCCGGGTCCGAGGGCCCGAGTTCCTGGCCCTTGCCCGTTCACGGAAGCAGCTCGGCCACCGTGGCGACGAGGAGCACGAGCAGGGTAAGGGTGGTACCGAAGGCCACGCCTCCACGCATGAGGGCGGCCGCGGGGGGCACGCCCGATCCTCGGGCAAGCAGCACGGCGGCCACGGCGCTCAGCACGGCGACGAGCAGCACCAATACAACAGCGACCACGGTCAGGACCACGACGGCCTTGAGCGGCATCTCGGACTCCTCACAGGAACGATGCGCGAACAGCCGGAGATTCTCCGATCGGTCGTACAGCCGGGTTCGAACGGACGAAAATGAACACCGCTGAACAGCCCGAGTCGGGGTCGGCGCTGTCACTGGGACCGCGGGGGAGGACACATGGCGGCTGGCCACGATGCTGAGGAGCGTGCAACCGCCCTGGCAGCGTTACGCGAGCAGTTGGCCGACGCTGGTGGTCGCCGAGGACTGACCCGTAAGGACATCGTGGCGCGCAGCGCGGCCGCAGGAACTCCCGTGGGCGCCACCACGGTCAGCAAGGCACTGAACGCCCGCCACCCCGCGCCCACCTGGCCGACGGTGGTGGCCATCGCCCGGGCCCTGGGCTCGAGCGACACGGTGCTCCAACGACTTCGTGAACTGTGGCTCAAGACCCAGGACCCACCCGGCGCCCCTCAGCCGGTCGCGTCGACGAACGCGTCCGCAGTCCCAGGCACGGTCCGGACAACAGGGCCGGCTCTTCTGGAGGTGCATCAAGCCCCCGTGCTGAGGCTCGATGCTGGTTTCAAGGTGGGAATGGCACCGCCGGCCGGCATGTCCGGTCCCGCCGAAGCCGCCTTCCTCACCCCCTACCTCGTCCGCCCGCACGATCACGAGCTGGACCGCCTGCTCACACCGGCCCTGGACGGGTCGGTGTCCGCGTTCGTCGTGCTCACCGGCGACTCGTCCACCGGCAAGACCCGCGCACTCTACGAGGCCCTCCTACGGCTGGTTCCGGCGCGGCCCTTGTGGCGGCCCACTAGTGCTGCCGCACTGGCCGACCTGCTGAACACGGGCCGCCTCACGCCAGGAGCAGTGCTCTGGCTGAACGAAGCCCAGCGCTTCCTCTACGGCGAGCGGTCCGAAGAGGCCGCAGCCGCTCTGCGCGAGTTCCTCATGACCCGGACTGGCGTCATCGTCGTGGGCACCCTCTGGACGTTCCCGTACTGGGCGGACCTGACCCGTCCGGCAGTGGACGCCGACCCTCACAGCCACGTCCGGGCCCTCCTCGAATCACCCGTCACGCACCGGGTTTCGGTCCCGGCCGACCTGACGACGGCAGAACATTCGGCGTGGAAAGAGTTGGCCGACTCCAGCGGGGATCCTCGTATGGGGCAGGCCGTGCGGATTGGCGCAGCTGACGGGCAGGTGATCCAGCACCTCAGCGGCGGCCCTGCACTCCTCGACGCATATCGCAGGGGGCCCGGAGCCCACTTCACTCATGCCGAGCACGCACTCGTCGCTGCCGCAATCGCGGCGCGACACCTGGGACATTTCGCGCCGCTGTCCGAGGAACTACTGGCCCGGATCGCGGACTCGGCCCTCCCCCCTCACCACAGACCCGCAGAGCCCGACTGGGCCGGCGACGCCCTGCTCGCCCTCACCACCGGAGTCAGAGCCGATGGCAGTCGCACCGACATCAGGTGCACCCTCACGGCGCTGACCGCACTGCGTGACACGTCGGGCGGCAGGACGACATACGAACCGGCCGACTACCTGCACCAGAACCTCGCCGCCTCGGGAGAGGTGCCCACCCCCACTCCCGCAATGTGGGAGGCGTTGACCGCGTGCACCACCGATCTGCACTCCCTCGTACAGCTGTCGCACGAGGCGCAGCGGCGGGACTTCCGAAAGCAGGCCGTGCTGCTGCGGTGCCGTACGGCCGCCTCCGGCTACCTCCACTGGATCGACCTGCTCCTGCTCGTCCCCAGGGACGACGACAGCAGGAAGAGCATGGCGCTCTGGATGGCGGACCACATCGGATTCGACTCGCTCCTCACCGCCCGGCTGCGGCTGGCCGAATTCGACGGCGAGGGGCCGGACGTCGCGGCCCGGTTCGCGGCGCGGGTGGTCTCCCGTGCGGACCTTACCGACGCCGATGTCGTCGAGGAGCTGTTCGGCATGCTGCGCGAATTCGGCCACGAGAAGCTCCTGATGGATCTCGATCCGGTGGAACGGGTGCGACTGCCCGCCCGGAGGGGCGCATTCACGTTTCTCGTGCGGTTGGTCGACGCCGACTGCACCGACCACGCGGTACGTCTCGCAGACCGCATCCTCCACCTCGATCTACCGCTTCGAGACCCGATGGCGATGGCAGGGCTCCTCCAGGCGCTGCGCGTCTGCAAGCACCTTTTCGAGACGGCGAAAGTCCTGTCCAGGGAGGCCGCGGAGCAGGTCGACCTGTCCGACTCCGGACTTGCCCTCGACCTCGTTCAGGAGCTGCAGGACGGGGGGCATGCGGAGCCCGCGTCCCTGCTGGCCCATCGGATCGCCGATGTCGTGGAACCTGAAGACGCCGAAGGGGTGGCCTCCGTCCTGTACGAGATGGGTGCCCTCGGGATGGGATCAGCGGCCCGCCGACTCGCGGAGCGGGCCGTTCCGCGGGTCGCCCTGCAGGATCCGGAGGCGATCGCCTGGCTGCTGAGCGAGCTCGGCAACTGCGGGCTCGGCGACTGGGTGGACGCTCTCCTGGCCCGTGATCCCCTGACGGAGGTCGTCATCGGCCCGGTCAAAAAAGTGACGCTGCTCCTGTGGACCCTCACAGACCTCGACCGCGCCGACTTGGCCTGCCGTCTGGTCGCGCGGAGTCTCCCGGAGATCGAACTCAATGACGCGGAGTTCACCGCCAGCTTCTTCGACACGCTCGCCCTCCTCCACGGTCCGCCAGCCACCGCAAGGTTTGCGCACAGGGCCGTCGAGGAGGTTCCCCTCTCCCACATTGCCGGGCTGAGGTTCCTGGCCCGGTCGCTCCGGGATCACCACCAGCTCGACGCACTTGAGCGGCTCGCCGGGCGTGCGGTCGCAGCCATGCGTCTGGATACGAGTACGTTCCCCGATCTTCTCCGGCTGCTCCGTGAGCAGGGCCTGGACACCTGCGCCCGCGCCATGATCGACCAGGCTGCATCCCACCCCGGACTCGACGAAGCCGTGATGCATACCGGACTCCTCAGGCGCCTGCGGACGCTGGGTGAGGCTGAGGCGGCCGCGCGCCTCGAAGCCGCGGCTCAATCGATGTTCCAGAAGGCTGCCTCGGAGACAGAACCACCTCGGGCCGAACCCTGCTCCACGGCACCGTACGGACTGGAGACCGACGGCACGCCGGCCCCCGCGTGGACTTGGCTGGACCTCGACCATCCCCACCCCACCCCACCCGCTGCGCACACGCTCGCCCCTGTGCGCAGCGACGACTGAGCCGGCACGGAACACAGGCCGGAGCGGATATGTCAGTGGTGACTGTTTCCATGGCGTCATGAGCGCCGTGCACGGGACCGTCGTTCCTCCCCGATCTCGCCCTGCTCCGCGCCCATCTGCGCGCCGTGGCGGTGCTCGGCGCCGCGATCAGCACCCATCCCGATTCCACCCAGCCCCTGTTCGACGCAGTCTGGGGCTTGGGGCGGAGGCCGTGTTGATGGAGGACGGCTCGGGTGACGAGTTCTCCGTCCTCTTCACCCCGGCCGGCGTGCTCATACTCAGGTTCGACCACGAGTCGGAGATGAGTCCGTACGGCAACGCCCCGGACCCCGCCGTCCGCGTTCGCAAGGCCCTCGCCCACATTCTTGACGACCCCGCAGCCCGAGTTGCCAAGCTGACCGTCTGCTCCTGGCCGCCGACCGGACCCCGTTTTATGCGGCGCTCGCCAAGGCGGTGCGGCGCTACCTCCAGGGCCTTCCACCTCTGCCTGACCCCACACTGAACTTGCCGCTGCTCTGGCCGCCGAGGGCAGGATTGCGTTGCCGATCTTGAGCGCGGCGATGGGATCCGATGTCCAACTCGCGTCTTCTCCCTCCACCCGTACGGTGATCTGGGTAGGAAGGGAGGACGCCGACGAACGGGCCATCTCCGAGGTCGACGCAGGCAACGTCGTCTTGCGCGTGCCCCATGCTGTCTACGAACGCGCTGCCCTCCAGAAGATGCTGCACCTGACGTGCGCCGTCCTTCCCTTCAGCCCGGTAGCTGCGGTCCCGGAGATCGATGAGCTTCTTGAACAAGCGCGAACACGCATCGACATCCTGAGGATGTCCGGGAAAGACTGTGAAGCGGCCCGGTTATCCGTCTGGGCCGCGGCTGCTCGATCAGGGGTTGCCGGTCCAGACATAGAGAGTGCTCCAAGGGTTGATCGCCTCGTCCTCCGTGGCGAACCCCGACTCCTCGGCCTGTCTCCCGCCGACGTACCTGTAGCGGACCTTGTAAAGGCGACCCTGGAGCGAGATGTTCTGGAACTGGATCGGCCGCTCCCACGAGGACATCGCACAGGCCCGGGAAGAGTGGACGAACGGGACGGGATCCGGCGAGGTCAAGGGCTACGACGGCCCGCCGATTCCCTTCCCGGAACTGCCTCCCACCCACCTAAAGCCCAGGGGAAGGGTTCGTTGGCCTGCTGGTTTACGCGGTTGAGGGCTGGGGGTGGCTTTCGCGCCCAGCCCTCCGCTTCTCCTGTTGGACGAGAAGCTCCCGGGCACGGTCAGGCAACCGCCGGTGGTTGAGTTTCATCTGTAGCCGGCTGTAGTCAGCTTCGCTCAGACGAAGCTGACTTCTTGCCGACTTTACTGACGAGTAGTTAGATTTGCTCGCCGGCCGCACCCAGTCGCAGTGTCCGCAGCGGTTGGCGGGATCTGTCATTGCGGCGTCAGAACCTGAGATTTTGTCGGCGGAGCAGCCAAAGGCTGCCATCCGTCACTGGGGTGCGTGCGTGGGCGCGTTCCAGTCCCCTGTGGACAGGTGACAACAGCCTCGCTGGTCCGGTCTCGACCGAGAGGCGGACGTGGACGCCTCTGCTTGTGAAACCCGACCAGCTTGGCGAAGGACCATCCCCGCGGGTGCGGGGAGCAGAATTCGGCCGTTACGCGCAGGGCCCCGAGCCGGGGACCATCCCCGCGGGTGCGGGGAGCAGCGCCCCGAGGCTCCCCATCCATACGGACAGGATCATCAGCCCTGGGGGCGCGGTCGCATGGGCGAGGCGCAGGGCTTCTTCCTGGAGCGGGCGGGGCCGGCGAGCGCGAAACGAGACGTGAACAGTTCACTGGCGCTCGCTGTCACTTCGTGAGGGGACCAGGGGGATGGAAGGTCGATGCCGCGCCAGGCGGATTCGATCCGGTCCGCATCGCTCCGTCGCTGCTCCTCGGGAAGGAGCAGAAAGAGTTCGGAATTGCTGGCGATCCAGTCCGCCATGATGACCAGGGCGCCGAGCACGACCTGGACGGGCTGGGGCAGCTTGACGGTCCGCCACTGATCCAGGCGGTCCTGGGCTCCGTAGGCCGCGGCGCAGGCGTCGAGCAACTCCGTTTGCACGCTCTGCCAGAGGCGTTTACTGTCGCCGGGCGTCCGTAGCAGTTCGGTGTGCTGGTGCAGGAACGGGAACGCGTCATGCGCAGGTGGCACCCCATGGTGTCCGCCCACGGCGACCGCGAAGGACATCGCGCTACGGGGGGACCATTCCTGGCGCTCCAGCCATTCCTCGAGGATGACCTGGCCGGCCAGTCCGTGCGGGGCCCGCTTGCGCGAGTCCCCGAACCCATCTGCGGTGGGCATGTCCAAGCCTTCGTCCCTCATGCGGGAGGCCAGCTGATCGACCTGACAGGCGAAGGCCGGGGTCGCCTTGCCGATGTCGTGGATCGCGGACAGCCACACCACGAGAACCCGGGCATCCGCGTCGCCGCCGGGCAGGCTCTCGGCGATGAGGGCGCGTACGTTGAGCGGAACCCATTGGTCCCAAAGCCGTTCTGCCATTGCGGCTGAGTCCGCCATGTGCCTCCAGAGTTGGAGCCACTTCTCGCTGTCCCGATCGTGCTTGGCCCATACGGAGCGTGCTGCCTTTGTCAGCCCGGCACTCCAGTGCGGAGCGTCGTTGTGCATGCGAATCCCCCGGGATCACGGTGTCGGCTCGTCCATGGGAGCGGGCTCCCTCGCACTCACCGTCGCGCGGCGGGAGCCCGCTCATGATCAAGGCGTCAGACGCGATTCGACCCTCATTCCGGAACAATCACCCGTGTGGGTGACGGTCGCGCGACGATGAACACCACGATCACGACAACGGTGATGAAGGTGCCACCGCGGATCCAGACATCCACCGGCACCTGTGACCCGGCAACCGCCCCTGACCCCGGCCCGGGACTCGAGCCCCCTGCCGCAGCGCGCTCGGTACCGCGCTGCGGCAGGGGTGCGTCGTCCGCCGCTCAGGTGCGGTCCGGCCAGGTCAGGTGGCGGGTGGAGTGTGCCCGTGCGGCCACGACCGCGAGAACGGCGACGAGGCCGCCGAGCGTCATGACCGTGGACGGGGAGGTCCGGTCCACGACGGCGCCACCGGCCACCGCGCCGAGTGCGATCGTCAGCTGGAAGGAAGCGGTGAACAGCACCGACGCCGCCTCGGGCGCGTCGGGGGCCGCCTTGGTGAACCAGGTCTGGGAGGAGACGGGGACGGCGCCGTAGGCAAGGCCCCAGACGGCCAGCAGGGCGACGGCCGCGACCTGCCGGTGCCCCAGGAGCGGCAGCAGCAGGGTGACGGTCGCGATCAGGCCGACGGCGAGGGCGAAGGTGGCCCGGGGGTGGCGGGTGACCGCCGCTCCGCCCAGGAAGTTGCCGGCGATTCCCGCGGCACCGTAGACGAGCAGGGAGACGGTGACCAGGTGCGGGCTGGTGCCCGTGACCTGCTCGAGGAAGGGAGTGACGTAGGTGTAGGTACCGAAGTGCGCCAGTACGGCGAGAAAGGTCAACAGCAGCGCGAAGCGGGTGTTGACGCCCCCGAGCATGCTGCGCAGCACGCTCGGACGGGTCGTCCGGCCGGGCGGCAGTGGCGGCATGACCAGGAGCAGCAGGGCCAGTACGCCGACGGTGAGGACGCCCATGACGGTGAAGGCCGTGCGCCAGCCGGCCAGGTCTCCGATGAACGTGCCGGCCGGCACTCCGAGCACGGAGCCCAGCGGTACCGCGGCGAAGATCACCGAGGTGGCCCGGCCGACCGACGCCGCGGGCACCAGACGCTCGGCCAGTCCGGCGCCGATCGACCAGAAGCCCCCGATGACGACGCCGACGATGACGCGGGAGACCAGGACCAGCCAGTAGTCGGGTGCCGCCGCGGCCAGGAAGTTCGCCACGGCCAGCAGGAACGTGAACGCGCACAGCATCAGGCGGCGGTCGACGTGCGCGGTCGCCACGGTGACCACGGGTGCGGATATCGCCGCGAGGAGCCCGGGCATGGTGAGCATCAGCCCGGCCATCCCGTCGGAGACGGCGAAGTCGGAACCGATCGTGGTGAGCAGTCCGATCGGCAGGATCTCGGTCGTGACGATGGAGAAGATCCCCAGCATGACCGCACTCACGGCCAGCCAACCGATCAGGGGGGATCGAGCCGGTAAGCCGGCTTCGCCGGAATGGCGCGCGGTGGTGTTCGTCGAGGGCATGGATACCGTCCCGTGCAGGGCCTGTGGTTGCGCGATCAGTTCAACAGGCACCGCGTGGGGAGGGCTGGCAGGTCCGCGACCTCATCCTCTCGACGCGAGGGTTTCCCGGATCGTGCCGGGCTCGAAGCGGACCGGGGCCTGGAAGCGGGCCTTGCGGGCGGCGCGGCGGAAGACCGTGAGGACGGCCGGGCCGGCCAGGCAGATGCAGACGAAGTTGGTGACGGCCCGCCCGGTGTCCCAGCCGAGGGAGGTGGCGAGGTCGAAGGCCAGGTAGCGCTGGAACTGCTCGGTGAAGGGCAGGCCGGGCAGGTAGGCGATCGAGCTGTTCGGGTCGAGGGAGAAGGGCCAGAAGGAGAGGTTGAGGAGGAAGCCGAAGAGGTAGCCGGAGAGCGAGCCGTACACGGCGAGGAGCGCGACCTCCTTGCGGCCGGTGGCCTTGGGGAGGAATCCGGCGAGCATGCCGACGAAGGCGCAGCCGAACATCTGGTACGGCATCCAGGGCCCGACCCCGCCCGTGATGAGGGCGGAGGCGAAGAGCGAGGTGCAGCCCAGGGTGAAGCCGAAGCCCGGGCCGTAGACGCGTCCGGCGAGGACGAGGATGAAGAAGACCGTCTCGATTCCGGCTGTGCCCGCGCCGAGGGGGCGGATCGCCGCGTTGACGGCGGACAGGACCCCGAGCATGGCCAGGGCCTTGGAGTTGATGCCGCCTTCGGCGATCTCGGAGATCACCACGCACAGCACGATGACGAGGAGGACCCCGAAGATCAGGGGCGGGGCGTAGTTCGACCCGAACTTCCCGGGGGCCACGAGGAACGGCCAGAAGAAGGCGACGATGCCGAGGAAGGCCGCCATGGTGATGACGATCCCGGCACGTGCACGGATGCGGATGGCTGCGGTGCGTGCGGTCATGAGGCCGGGTCCGTTCCGCGGTCGGTGAGCGTGGCGGCCGCCTGGGAGACGGTGAGGTAGGGCAGCGGGGCGAGGATCTTCGCGGTCTGCGGGGCGAAGACGGGGGAGGCCACGATGACCTCGGTGGTGGGGCCGTCGGCGACGACGTCACCCTCGGCCATGACCACGACGCGGTCGGCGGCGCGGGCGACGAACTCGACGTCGTGGGTGGAGATCACCACGGCCCGGCCTTCGGCGGCGAGGTCGTCGACGATGCGGATCAGTTCGCTCTTGGCGCGGTAGTCGAGGCCGCGGGTGGGCTCGTCCAGGAGCAGCACCCCGGGTGCGGCGGTCAGCTGGATGGCGAGGACGAGGGCGAGCTTCTGGCCCTCGGACAGGTCGCGGGGGTGGGTGGCGTCGGGGATGCCGGGCGCGAGCCGGTCCAGGACGGTGCGGGCCCGGATCCCGTCCGCGGCGACCCCGGACTCGGTGTCGGCCTGGTCGAGTTCCTGTGCGACGGATTCGAGGTAGAGGAGGTCGGTGGGGGTCTGCGGGACCAGGCCGACCAGTTGCCGGGCGTGCGCTGCGGACAGCTTCCGGGGGTCCAGCGGCTTCGGGCCGTCCGGAGTGCCGACGGCCACCTGGCCGGCCTTGCGCGGGCCGGATCCCTGGAGCGCCCAGAGGAGGGAGGACTTGCCGGAGCCGTTGCGGCCCATGAGCGCGGTGATCTCGCCACCGTGCAGGGTCAGGTCGACCTCGCGGACGGCCGGTACGCCGTGGTAGGCCACGACGATGCCGCGTGCGGTGAGGAGTTCCGGCCGGTCCGACGCCGGGGCGGGGCGGACCGGCGGGGGAACGGTGCCGGCCAGCCGGGTCCGCAGGGGGGCCGCGGCCCGGCGGGCGTCACGGATCGAGAGCGGCAGTGGGGTCCAGTTCGCCGCGCGGCCCAGTTCGACGATGGGCGGGGCGATGGCGGAGCTGCGGAAGATCTCGGCGGGTGTGCCGGAGACGACCTGGCCGTTGCCGGGGAGGTGGATGACGCGGTCGGCGTACTGGACGACGCGTTCCAGGCGGTGTTCGGCGAGGAGGACGGTGACGCCGAGGTCGTGGACGAGGCGGGTGACGGCGGCCAGCACCTCCTCGGCGGCGGTCGGGTCCAGGGCGGAGGTCGGCTCGTCCAGCACGAGGATCCGCGGGTGCGCGGTCAGGACGGAGCCGATCGCGACGCGCTGCTGCTGGCCGCCGGAGAGTTCGTGCAGGGCGCGGTGGCGCAGGTCGGCGAGGCCCAGGAGGTCGAGGGTCTCCTCGACGCGCTTGCGCATGGTGGCCGGCGGGACCGCCAGCTGTTCCATGGCGTAGGCGAGTTCCTCCTCGACCGTGTCGGTGACGAAACCGTCCAGCGGATCCTGGCCCACCACGCCGACCACGTCGGCGAGTTCACGGGGCGGGTGATCGGCCGTGTCCCGGCCGTCGACGAGGACGCGGCCGTACAGGGTGCCGCCGGTGAAGTGCGGGACGAGGCCGTTGACGGCACCGAGGAGGGTGGACTTGCCGACGCCGGTGTGGCCGACGACGAGGCAGAGTTCGCCCTCCTCGACGGTGAGGTTCACGTCGCGCAGGACGGGTTCGGCCGCGTCCTCGTACCGGACGGTGACCTGGTCGAAGTGGATCACTTGGGTTCCTCGGTGCGCTGGGGCGGGACGGCCGCACGGGCCGGCGCGGCCGGCGGCGGGGCCAGGAAGCCGGCGGCCCCCGCGAGGAGGATCGCGGCGGCCGGCACGAGCGGCAGGGTGGGCCAGCTGAGCGGGTAGATCGACGGGTTGAGTTCGGCCGCGTCGAAGCCGACGTTGGCGAAGAGCAGGACCGCGGAGAGGACCCCGCAGCCGGCGACGGCCCATTCGGCCGCGTGCCACGGATCGGGCCGGTAGGCGGTGCGGGTGATCCGGCGGCCGCCCAGGCGCAGTCCGGCGAAGCACAGCACGGCTCCGGCGCCCATCGCAGGGAGCCCGAGCAGCTTCGGGGCGGTCGCGTCGAGCAGTCCGTAGGCCCCGGCGCACAGGCCGCACATGCCGAGCAGCATCAGGGCGCCGGTGGCCCGGCGGGAGCGGCGGGTGGCGGTGCCGGCTCGGCCGTAGCCGCGCGAGTCCATGGCGGCGGCGAGGCGCAGGGACCGCTCCAGGGCGTCTTCGAGGACGGGGACGATGATGCCGCGCAAGGCCCGGAGCCCCTTCGAGCGGCCTGCCCGCAGGCGCTTGGCGCGGTGGACGCGCTGCACGCTCTGGACGAGTTGCGGGGCGACGCTGAGGGACACGGTGACGGCGACCCCCAGTTCGTAGAGGGCGCCGGGGAGGATGCGCAGGGCGCGTTTGGGGTTGGCGAGGGTGTTGGCGGCGCCGATGCAGCAGAGCATGCAGGCCAGGCGCAGTCCGTCCGTCGCGGCGGAGAGCAGCGCTTCGAGGGAGACGGGCCCGCCGAGCCGGATGCCCGCGTACCAGTCGGGGGTGGGGATGTGGGGCAGGGAGAAGAGGAAGTGGTCGCGCGGGGTGATGCCGGTGGCGAAGATCGCGCGGAAGGTGACGCGGATCGCGACGACGGTCAGCGCGAGGTAGAGGTAGTACTTGAAGCCGCGTGCCCAGGGCGCCTCGGTACGGCGCATGGTGATCACGTAGCCGAGGACCGCGAGGACGAGGAAGAGCAGCAGCGGGTTGTTGGTGCGGCTGACGGCGGTGGCCAGGGCGAGCGCCCAGATCCACCAGGCGACGGGGTGCAGGGTGCGGGGCAGGCGGCGGCCCCCCGTGTCCGGCGCGGGGCCGGGCACGGGCGGGTTCGCCGACTGGGCCGGGGTGGTGGTGCGGGGCACGCGGCTACTCCGTACGGCGTCGGCGCCGGGCGGCGTACACGGCGGCGGCGCCGATCAGCAGCACCAGTGCTCCGGTGGCGACGGCGGGCAGGTACGAACCGACGTCGTGCTGCGCGTCGGCGGCGGGCGCCGCTTCGACCACCTGGGGGCCGGGCGCGGCCACGGGCGGAGCACCGGATGGAGGGGGCGCGGAGGGCGTGGGCGGGACGCTCGGTGAAGGGCTTGCCGAGGTCGAAGGGCTTGGCGGGGCCGAGGGGCTTTCCGGGGCCGTCGGCCCGGGCGGCGGTGTCGTGGCCTGCGGGGTGCTCGGGGGCGGGTTCTCCGGCCTGGGACCGGTGTTGACGTTCGGCGGCAGCGGTGCCGCGGTGCGGGTGTCCGCGGGTGCGGGGCCCTCGGTGGGCCGGGTGTTCTTGGCGCGGAGCTGGTCGGGGGTGACGGTGGGCTTGCCCTCGGTGCCCTCGATGTTCGTGCCGCCGAAGATCCACAGGTCGACGCTGCCGGGCTTCGGCTTGTAGAGCATTGCGCCGAGCTGGCTGTACTGCCAGGCGTTCTGCCCGGGGTCGGCGTGCCAGTACGACCAGTACGCGGAGGCCGGCGGGGTCAGCACGCAGTCGTCCTGCTGCGGGGTCGGGTACTGCTTGCCGCCCTGGTGGCCGCTGTAGCCGATGCGGCAGATGAAGGCGGGACCGTCGTGACCGGTGCCGGTCGTGGCCCAGCCGCCCTGGTTGAGGAGCTCGTAGCCGGTGGTGGGGGTGGTGCCGCAGGAGCGGTAGACGGGGCCGCCCCAGTGGCTGAAGTCCACTGCGAGCACGACCCCCGAAGAGGTGGTGCACCGGCCCATCGGCTGCGGTGCGGCGTCCGCCGGGGCCGCGGTGGCGGCGAGGGCCGCCACCGTCAGCCCCAGCGCGGCAGCGGTCCTGGCCAGGGCGCGTACGAGGTGGTTGCGGCTCATGCTCCCGCTCCCGTCCGGCGGCGGCGCTTCGCGGCGCGGGTGAGGCCCCGGCCGCCGAGGGTCAGGGCCAGCGCGGCAGCGGCCAACGTGCCCACCTGGGCCCCGGTGGAGGCGAGCGGTCCGCCGCCGGACCCGGCGCCGCCCGCGGAGCCGGTGCCGGTGCCGCCACCGTTCTCGCCCGGCGTCACGATGACGGGCGAGCCGTTGCCTCCGGAGGTACCACCGGACGTTCCGCCGGAGATGGTGGGGAGGGGCTGGGGGGTGGTGCCGGTCAGGTCGCGGGTCAGCGTGCCGAAGGAGATGCCGGTCGCGCCGCCGACGGCCTGGGCGGAGGCGCGCAGGTCGGAGCCGGTCTGGCCGCCCTTGGCCACGTTGAAGCCGCCGTCGCCGTTCTGCTGGCTCAGCAGGAACGTGCGGGCCTTGGCGATCTGGGGGCCGTACTTGGGTGCGTCCAGCGAGAGCCCCTGGACGGCGAGGGCCGTGGAGTTGACGGAGTTTCCGGAGGCGCCGGGGAAGCCGCCGTCCTCCTTCTGCTGGGCGGCGAGCCAGGCGATGGCCTTGTCGACCGCAGCCTGGGAGCCGGCGTCGGGGAGCAGGTCCACCGTCATGGCGGCCATGGCCGTCGAGTCCACTTCGGGACCGCTGGGCTCGCCGATCAGGCTCACCCAGGCACCCGAAGGTTCCTGGAGGCTCTTGAGGTAGGCGGCGGGCTCGGCCGCGGCGGCCTGCTCACCGGCGCGGAGCTGGGCCATGACGCCGAGGGACTGCTTGAAGACGGAGGTGGCGTAGGCGTAGTTGCCCTTGGCCGCGCACTGCTGGACGGTGGAGGTCCTGGCCTGGCAGGTGATCTTGGCGAGCGCGGCGATCAGGTCCTGGCCGCCGAAGTTCCGGGGGTCGCGGCCCACGGCTTCGGCGAGTACGGCCGCCTTTCCGATGGAGCCGCCGCTCGCGTACTTGGTGCCGATGAGGGTCCAGTCGTGGATGCCGCGCTTCTGGCCGTCCTTGCCGCCCTTGTCCATGAAGTCGACGATGTTGCGCAGGGCGGCGTTGTCCTCGCCGGTGGCGGCGAGGGCGTACGCGCCGTCGATGGTCAGGCCGTATTCGGCGAAGCCCGTGCCGGGCTCGCTCTCGTAGAACCGGCCCTGGACCAGCCGGGACGGTGCGGTCAGGTACGCGGCGCCCTTCTTCAGGTCGGGACCTTCACCGGCCGGGGGCGTGGTCGGCGGGTTCGTGGGCGTCGGCGGAACGGCCGGCTTGGCGGTCAGGGTGGCGAGATCGCTGCCGGCGCCCGCGATGGCGGACGTGGAGGTGGGGGACAGCCTCGGTTCGGTGTCGTCCTCGGAGAAGCCGAAGCCGCCGGCCGGCAGCTGCCGCTTGGAGAGCCAGGAGACGCCGGCGTCCGCGAACGCCTCGTCGCCGAGGGCGCGCAGTGCCTGCGCGGCCCAGCCGGTGGCGGCCGGGTTGCCGGTGGTCTCGTAGTAGACGGCGGGCCAGGCGCCGGTGGGCAGCTGGGTCCGCTTCAGGTAGCCGCGGGCCTTCTGGAGCACCGCCTCGTGGCCGCCGCCCCGTTCCAGGGCCAGGGTGATCAGGCCGGTGGCGCCGGCCTCGCTCTCGCAGCCGGGGCTCCCGGGCCGGATGAGGATGCTGGTGAACCCGCCGTCCTCGCACTGGAGGGCGGTCAGCCGGGCCACGGAGCCGGGGGGAGGGGTCATACCGGCGTTGACCAGGGCGATGACGGCCATGGCCTGCGCGTCGGCCTGTCCGGTGGTACGGAAGTCGCCCTTGGTGAAGCAGCCTTCGACCCTCGCGCCGTCGCCGATGTCGCGGGGGCAGGCGTACTTCACGAGGTCGCCGAGCAGGTCGTGGCCGCCGAACGCGCGGGGGTCCTTGCCGGTGGCCTCGGCGACCAGCGCGAGGCGGGCGGCGGCGGTGGCGTCCGGGATGCCGTCTTTGCCGGCCGGGTAGGCGTACGCGTCGGTCTGCGCGGGCGTGGCGAGGAAGTCGGCGATCTTCTTCGCCACCGGGCTCTTGCGGTCGGCCGCCGCCAGGGCGAACACGGCCTCCGTGGTGAGGAAGTGGTTCGGGGTCGTGGAGCCCTCGTCGACGACGCGCTCCCCGTCCTTCAGAGTGCCGGTGACCCAGCGGGTGGCGGCCGGTACGTCGATCCGGCCGGCGGGCACCTTGGGCGGGGACGTCGGGACGTTCGGGTCGGGAGTGGTGTAGCCGCGCACGTCGTCGGGGGTGAAGGACGGCTGGCCCTTCGTGCCGCCGCCGATGTCGGTGCCCCCGTAGACCCAGGCCTCGACGTCGCCCGGCCCGGGCTTGCGGGCCATGGCCCCCAACTGGCTGTAGGACCACTTGCGCTGCCCCGGCGAGGCCGTCCAGTACGACCAGTAGGCGGTGGCCTGCGGCGTGAGGACGCAGGCCTCCTTGGCCGGGGTGGGGTACTGCGTACCGGCGCCCTTGCCGATGCGGCAGATGAAGGCGGGGCCGTCGTGGACGGTTCCCGTCATGCTGAACCCGGCGGTCTGCAGCAGCTCGTAGCCGGTGGTGGGCGTGGTGTCGCAGCCCTTCTCCACCTTGCCGCCGAAGGGGCCGAAGTCGACTGCGACGATCGCCCCGCTGGTGGACGTGCACCGCTCGATCGGGTCGGCCGCGGCGGACACCGTACCGCCCACGAAGGCCACGCCCGCGGCGAAGGTCAGCAGCGCCGCCGATACGAGCGACAGCAGCCCCTTGCCCCCCAGGTGTCGCTCTGCTTGCTGTGCGGTCCCCACCACGGCCCCTCGTGTCGGCCGGGCGGACCAGTGCGTGGCAAAGGGGCTTCCACGGCGCCGGTACGGCCATGAGGGAAGCCCGTTCGAACCACGCCGTAGTCCGCGACGGCGTTTCTCGCTGCAAAAATCCGGCTCCAGGCATTCCGACTCGCCCGGACGGAACCGGGCCTACGGTTGCGGGTCAGCGCCGGATTTCGACCGGCTTCCCCTGGAGCTGAGTGCTCATCAGTCGGAGTGGACCACGGGGATAAAGACAGCGTCAAGGTGGTCTGCGTCTCATGTGACACCGCTCCGGCGGCGCTCGCATCGGTCCCCGGCACCGTGGCTGGCGGAGGGTTGATCACTCGGGTAGCGTCCTGGGCTGCCACGTGGGGGAACCCGGTGCGAATCCGGGGCTGACGCGCAGCGGTGTGGGACGGCAGGGGGCCGTCGCCGAGCCCGAATGCCCATCTGGCGAGTCACCTCACAAGCCGTACCACGCGTTCGGACGGCCGCCGCCGAGCTCCGGGCTGCCCGCCCGCACGAGCCACGGCCGGGTCGGCGTCCCCCATTCCAGGAGCAGGCCATGTCCCATACCCGTACCTCCCGCCACCTCGCGCTCGCGGTGCCCGCAGCACTCGGTGCCCTCGCCCTCACGGCCCTGCCGGCCTTCGCCACGTCCTCGCCCGCCCAGATCGCCACGTCCAAGACCAACGGCGTGGCCTATCTCAAGTCCCTCCAGGCCGCCGACGGTTCGTACGCGGGCAGCGGTCTGTCGAACGAGTGGGCGTTCAGCGCGTTCGCGGCCACCGGCACGGCCGTCGTCGACGTCTACCCGGGCGGCGACACGACGAAGAACGCGCGCACCGTCTACCGCAACCTGCTGTCCACGGCGGGCTGGCCGCAGGCCTCCCCGGTGGTCACGGACTACGAGCGCGGCACGCTCAACGCGTACGCGGCCGGCATCGACCCGGCGCGCGTCTCCGCCTCCCGGAACCTCATCGCCCACGTCTACTCCTACTGGCAGACCGCCGAAGCCGGCTACTTCGGCCCGTCCGGGAACTTCAACGGCACCGTCTTCGCCGCTCTTTCGCTGGGCGGTGCCAAGACCCAGGCCGGCGGGGCACGCGTCCCGCAGGCGCTGACCGACTCCATGGTCACCCGCATCCGCGCCAACCAGCACGTGGACGGCGGCTGGACCTTCAACAAGGCCGAGGGCAACCCCACGGTCCTGAACTCCGCGAGCGACGTTGACATGACGGGCGCGGCCATGGCGGCCCTCTGCGTCTCCGGTGTCCCGAACACCGACACCGACGTCGTCCAGGCGAAGAACTTCCTCAAGAGCACCCTGGTCTCCACCAACGGCGCCTTCAGTTCCCTGTACGGAGTCAACACCAGCTCCAACGGCTGGGGCGTGGCGGGCCTCAACGCCTGCGGCTTCAACCCGCAGACCGGCGACTTCCTCACCGGCAGCGGCAAGACCCCGGTCGACTTCCTCATCGCCAACCAGTACAACCCGGCCGGCGGCTTCAAGTACAAGCCCTCCGACACCACGCCCACGGCCTACGCGTCGATCGACGCCCTGCGCGCCGTCGCCGGCGGCGGGTTCACCACGGCTCCGCCCGTCCCGGTCACTCCCGGAGCCCCGCAGTGGGTCGCCCAGTCCACGTTCACCGCCGGTACGGCGACCAAGCTGGCGCTGACCGTCGACGACGGCGCCGGCAACCTCAAGGTCTGCTCGGTGGCGTTCACGCCGACCGGTACGACCACGACGCTCGGCGACGTGCTGGCTGCCGCGACCTCGGCCGCCACCCCCTCCGGCTGCGTCACCGGTGTGACCCCGTCCTCCGGGACCGGCACGATCACGACGGTCAACGGCAAGGCCAACAGCGGCTCGAACACCTGGAAGGTCAGCGTCGACGGATCCTCCTTCGCCGGGGCGCTGCGCGAGAAGGTCGTCAACGTGGGCGACACCATCGCCCTGCGCTGGGGCGCCTGATCACGTCGACGACGGAGCGGGTCGCGGGCCCGGAACCCGCAACCCGCTCCGCCGCACCGTGGGAGGCACGGGCGGCGTGACGAGGGCCTAGAAGGACGTCCAGGTGAAGGACACCTGATCGCCGGCGTTGAGCTTGAACTGGCAGCCTCCGACCGGGGTGGGGGTGCCGTTGACGGCGATGCTCCAGTAGGCGGAGCCGCCGCCGCTGACGTTCTTGATCGTGTCGACGGAGAAGTCGTCGAAGGACGCGTACCACGTGCCGTCCCAGGCGAAGTAGTTCAGGCGCGCCGCGTCGTCGAGCGCGGCCGTCGGGGTGGGGACCTTGGACGGGTTGGCGCCGCCGTTGGTGCCGTCGCACTTGTGGGTGCCGCCGGTGCTGGTCGTGACGTCGTGGCCCTTCGTCTTTATCTTGCCCTTGAACAGCAGCCCGTTGGGGCCCTGAACGGTGAGGCCGACCTTGACGGCCGCGTTCGTGTTCGGCTTGGGGGCGGCCTCGGCCACGGCCGGAGCGGTGGCGAGCGCGAGGCCGAGGGCGGCGGTGGTGATCACTGAACGGCGGGCGAGGAGCCGGCGCATGGTGCCTTCTTCCGGAGGGGGACGACGGGTCCGAGCCGACGGCCCCTCCGCCCCGTGTGCCCGTCCCCTGCTCGCTTCCACGAGGGAAGGGGCAGGGGACGCAGGCCCGGGGTGGGGGCTTCGCGCTGCAGACCATGACAGTGAGAAGCAGTACGCATCGCACCCCGGGCAGTCCGGCTCACGGTGCCTTCCGGCCCGTTCACGGTTGCAGGTCAGCGCCGGATTCCCACCGGCTTCCCCCAGTTGTACGTGCATTCGGTTGTGAGCTCCCGCCACGTGGGCCGGAGCAGGACGCATCGTACGGTCTGGTGGGCATGTGCCGGAAGCGGATCCCGCAAGACGAGGCGCATGCCGCGACTCCAGGCCCGCCCGAGTGGTGGGTCTGGACTTACTAGGACGTCCAACTATATGTTCGTGGCACAAGGTCCGCGGTGCAGGGAAGCCGGTGAGAAACCGGCACGGTCCCGCCACTGTGACCGGGGAGTGTGCTGCCATCCACACGCCACTGACGAGGTCGGTCGGGAAGGCGGGCGGCGCGCGGGGATCCGGGAGTCAGGATACCGGCCGCGGATTGTTCCGTGTTGTCCACGAGGATGGAGCAGACACGCATGGCACCGGTTTGTACCCACGACCCTGGTGATCCGGCGGAGCGCGCGCACACCGATTTCCCGCGCTCGTAGTTCTCACGGCTTCCCCGCAGCGGCGCACCCACACCCGGGTGCCGTCCGCCGGCCTGCCGTGCCATCCCCGGATCCAACCTGACGAGAGCAGGCATCCATGGTCCGTGAACTCACCCATTTCATCGGCGGAAAGCACACCACCGGCACGTCCGGGCTCTTCGCCGACGTGTACGACCCCAACACCGGCGCCGTCCAGGCCCGTGTCCCGCTGGCCGGACGCGCCGACACCGAGGCGGCGATCGCCAACGCCGAGGAGGCGCAGGCGGAGTGGGGGCGGTGGAACCCGCAGCGCCGGGCCCGCGTCCTGCTGCGCTTCCTCCAGCTCGTCGAGGGTGAGCGGGACTCCCTCGCGCGGCTGCTGTCCGCCGAGCACGGCAAGACCGTCGCCGACGCCCACGGGGACCTGCAACGCGGCCTGGAAGTAGTGGAGTTCGCCGCCGGCATCCCGCACCTCCTCAAGGGGGAGTTCACCGACAACGCCGGCACCGGCATCGACGTGCACTCCCTGCGCAGCCCCCTCGGCGTCGTCGCCGGCATCACCCCCTTCAACTTCCCGGCCATGATTCCGCTGTGGCAGGCGGCGCCCGCCCTGGCCTGCGGCAACGCGTTCATCCTCAAGCCGTCCGAACGCGATCCGTCCGTACCGCTGCGCCTCGCGGAGCTGTTCCTGGAGGCCGGTCTGCCGCCGGGCGTCCTGAACGTGGTCAACGGCGGCAAGGAGGCCGTCGACACCCTCCTCGAAGACCCCCGCGTGCAGGCCCTCGGCTTCGTCGGCTCCACGCCGATCGCCGCGCACATCTACGCCACGGCCGCCGCGCACGGCAAGCGCGCCCAGTGCTTCGGCGGGGCCAAGAACCACATGATCGTGATGCCCGACGCCGACCTCGACCAGGCCGTCGACGCCCTGATCGGCGCCGGCTACGGCTCGGCGGGCGAGCGCTGCATGGCGATCTCCGTCGCCGTGCCCGTCGGCGAGGAGACCGCCGACCGCCTCGTCGCGGCCCTCAAGGACCGCATCGGCACGCTGAGGATCGGCCGGTCCGACGACCCCGGCGCGGACTTCGGTCCCCTGGTCAGCCGGGACGCCCTCGACCGGGTGCGCCGCTACGTCGACATCGGCGTCAACGAGGGAGCCGAACTCGTCGTCGACGGCCGCGAGTTCTCCCTGGACGGCCACGAGGACGGCTTCTTCGCGGGAGCCACGCTCTTCGACCGGGTCTCCCCGCAGATGCGCGTCTACCGCGAGGAGATCTTCGGTCCCGTCCTGTGCGTCGTACGGGCCGCCGACTTCGAGGAGGCCCTGCGGCTGCCGAGCGAGCACCCCTTCGGCAACGGCGTGGCGATCTTCACCAGGGACGGCGACACCGCCCGCGAGTTCACCCGGCGGGTCAACACCGGCATGGTCGGCGTCAACGTCCCCATCCCGGTGCCCGTCGCCTACCACACCTTCGGCGGCTGGAAGAAGTCCGGCTTCGGGGACCTGAACCAGCACGGCCCGGACTCGATCCGCTTCTACACCCGGACCAAGACCGTCACCTCGCGCTGGCCCTCCGGGGTCAAGGAGGGCGCGAGCTTCACCATCCCGACGATGGGGTGAGCGCCGTGACCACCACCCTCACCGAGGAGCAGCTCGCCCTGGCCGAGGTCACCCTCGACTTCGCGCAGGAGCAGCTCGCCCCCCACGCCGTGGCCTGGGACCAGGACAAGCACTTCCCCGTCGACGTCATCCGCCGGGCCGCCGGACTCGGGCTCGCCGGCGTGTACGTACGCGAGGAGCACGGCGGTTCCGGCCTCTCCCGCAGCGACGGCGTCCTCGTCTTCGAGACCCTCGCGACGGGCTGTCCGTCCATCGCGGGCTACCTCTCCATCCACAACATGGTCGCCTGGATGATCGACCGCTACGGAGACGGAGGCCAGCGCGCCCGCTGGCTGCCCGGCCTCTGTTCCGCGGCGACCCTGGGCAGCTACTGCCTGACCGAACCGGGCGCGGGCTCGGACGCCGCCGCCCTGCGCACCCGCGCCGAACGCCGGGGCGACCACTACGTGCTCACCGGGGTCAAGCAGTTCATCTCCGGTGCCGGCGCCTCGGACGTGTACGTGGTCATGGCCCGGACCGGCGAGCAGGGCCCGGGCGGGATCTCCGCCTTCGTCGTCGAACGCGACGATCCGGGGGTCTCCTTCGGGCCCAACGAGCGGAAGATGGGCTGGAACGCCCAGCCCACCCGTCAGGTGGTCCTCGACGGTGTCCGCGTGCCCGCCGACCGGCGGCTCGGCGCGGAGGGCGACGGCTTCCGCATCGCCATGAACGGCCTCAACGGCGGCCGCCTCGGCATCGCCGCCTGCTCCCTCGGCGGCGCGCAGAGCGCCCTCGACCGCTCCCTGTCCTACCTCGCCGACCGCGAGGCCTTCGGCCGCCGGCTCCTGGACGCGCAGGCGCTCCAGTTCCGGCTGGCCGACATGGCCACCGAACTCGCCGCCGCCCGCGCGCTGGTGCGGCAGGCCGCCGAGGCCCTGGACAGCGGCGACCCGCTGGCCCCGCGCCTGTGCGCGATGGCCAAGCGCTTCGCCACCGACACCGGGTTCGCGGTGGCCGACGCGGCCCTCCAGCTCCACGGCGGCTACGGATACCTGAGCGAGTACGGCATCGAGAAGATCGTCCGCGACCTGCGGGTCCACCAGATCCTGGAAGGCACCAACGAGGTCATGCGCGTCATCGTCGCGCGCGGACTCACGGAGACCCTGCGATGAACCACGAAGCCCCGCACGACCACGACCACGTCCTCCTGCGCACCGAGGGCCACGCCGCGTATATCACGCTCAACCGCCCCAAGGCACTCAACGCCCTCAGCCACCCCATGGTGCTCCGCATCGAGCAGGCCCTCACGGCCTGGGCCGAGGACCCCGCCGTCGCCCTCGTCGTCATCGAGGGCGCCGGGGACCGGGGCCTGTGCGCGGGCGGGGACATCCGCGCGATCTACGAGGACGCCCGCACCGGCGGCACCGCCTCGGCGGACTTCTGGCGGGACGAGTACCGCCTCAACGCGCTGATCGCCCGCTACCCGAAACCCTACGTCGCCCTCATGGACGGCATCGTCATGGGCGGCGGGGTCGGGGTCTCGGCCCACGGCAGCGTCCGGATCGTCACCGAACGCTCCAGGATCGCCATGCCGGAGACCGGCATCGGCTTCGTCCCCGACGTCGGAGGCACCTACCTCCTCGCCCTGGCTCCGGGAGAGCTCGGCACCCACCTGGCACTCACCGGAGCCCCGGTCGGTGCCGCCGACGCGCTGCTGTGCGGGCTCGCCGACCACTTCGTCCCGGCGGCGGCCCTGCCCGCGCTGTCCCGGGAGCTGGCCGTGGACCCCGTACCCGAAGTGCTCCGGCGGCACGTGCAGGAGCCGCCCCCCGGGACCCTCGCCCCCGCGCGCGCCGAGTGGATCGACCACTGCTACGCCGCCGGCACCGCCGAGGAGATCGTGGCGCGGCTGCTGGCCTCGGGCCCGGCCGCCGCGAAGGACGCGGCCGACACCCTGCTCTCCAAGTCGCCGACGGCGGTCAAGGTCACCCTGGCCGCGCTGCGCGGGGCCCGCAGGCTCGGCCCGCTGGAGCAGGTGCTGGCCCAGGAGTACCGGGTCTCCTGCGCGGCACTGTCCTCGCCCGACCTGGTGGAGGGGATCCGCGCCCAGGTCATCGACAAGGACCGCGACCCGCGCTGGTCCCCGGCCGCGCTGGAGGGCGTCACCCCGGCCGACGTGGACCGGTTCTTCGCCCCGCTCGACGCGAACGAGCTCGGGCTCGTCGCGACCACTTCGCCGCAGGAGGTCGTCTGGTGAGCAGCACCGTCGCATTCATCGGGCTCGGACACATGGGCGGGCCGATGGCCGCCAACCTGGTCAAGGCCGGCCACCGCGTCCTCGGCTTCGACCTCGTACCCGAGCTGCTCGCCGCCGCTGCCGCCGCGGGCGTCGAGCCGGCGCCCTCGGCCGCCGGGGCCGCCGCCGCGGCCGACGTGGTGATCACCATGCTCCCCGCCGGGCGGCACGTCCTCTCCCTCTACCGGGAACAGGGTCTGCTCGCCGCGGCCCGGCCCGGGACCCTGTTCGTCGACTGTTCCACCATCGACGTGGCCGACGCCCGGGCCGCGCACGAGGCCGTCGCCGAGGCAGGACACCGGGGGCTGGACGCCCCGGTGTCCGGGGGAGTGGTGGGTGCGGAAGCGGCGACCCTGACCTTCATGGCGGGCGGGGGCGCTGCCGAGTTCGCCGCTGCCGAGCCACTGCTGGCGGCCATGGGGAAGAAGGCCGTGCACTGCGGTGCCGCCGGCGCCGGACAGGCCGCGAAGATCTGCAACAACATGATCCTCGCCGTTTCCATGATCGGGGTGAGCGAGGCCTTCGTCCTCGCCGAGAGCCTGGGCCTGGACCACCAGGCGCTGTACGACGTGGCCTCCACCGCCTCCGGACAGTGCTGGGCCCTCACCGTCAACTGTCCCGTCCCCGGACCGGTCCCGGCCAGCCCGGCCAACCGCGACTACCGGCCGGGCTTCGCCGCCCCGCTGATGGCCAAGGACCTGGGCCTCGCCGCGAACGCCCTGCGGGCCGGCGGAGTGGACGCACCGCTCGGACTCAAGGCCGCGCAGATGTACGCCGACTTCGCCGAGGGGGAGGGTGCGGGCCTGGACTTCTCGGCCATCGTCCGCACCCTCCGTCCCGGCGGACCGAACCAGATGGGAAGCCCCGCATGACCGCCTACGAGACCGTCCTGCTCGAACGCAAGGGCCGGGTCGCCGTCCTCACCCTCAACCGGCCCCAGGCCCTCAACGCCCTCAACCTGCAGGTCATGACGGAGGTCGTGGCCGCCACGGAGGAACTCGACCGGGACCCGGACGTCGGCTGCATCGTCCTCACCGGCTCCGCCAAGGCCTTCGCGGCCGGCGCGGACATCAAGGAGATGCGCCCGCAGAGCTACATGGACATGTACCTCTCCGACTGGTTCACCGCCTGGGACCGGCTCGGCCAGCTCCGCACCCCCACCCTCGCCGCCGTCTCCGGCTACGCCCTGGGCGGCGGCTGCGAACTCGCCATGCTCTGCGACATCCTGCTCGCCGCCGACACCGCGAAGTTCGGCCAGCCCGAGATCAAGCTGGGCGTCATCCCCGGCATCGGCGGCTCCCAGCGCCTCACCCGGGCCGTCGGCAAGGCCAAGGCCATGGAGCTCTGCCTGACCGGCCGCACCATGGACGCCACGGAGGCGGAACGCGCCGGGCTGGTCTCCCGGATCGTGCCCGCCGACGAGCTGCTCTCCGAGGCCCTCGCCGTGGCCACGACGGTCGCGGACATGTCCAAGCCGGTCGCGATGATGGCGAAGGAAGCCGTGAACCGGGCCTTCGAGACCACGCTCGCGGAGGGCGTCCGGTTCGAACGCCGGCTGTTCCACGCCGTGTTCGCCACCGCCGACCAGAAGGAGGGCATGTCCGCCTTCGTGGACAAGCGTCCGCCGCACTTCACGCACGGCTGAGCTGAGCGCGACCGGAGCCCTCAACTGCGCTCGTCCTGCCGGGCCTTCGGCTGTCCTGAAGGCCCGGCACGGGACGGCCCGAACCCCGTGCCGTGTCCGTGCGACCGGTGTGTCATAGTCGGACCTCGTGTGGACAACGCTAGCGCCGCTCGTCGGCGTCCTGTTCGGCGGGCTCATGTCGATGCTGGCCCAGCGTTCGGCAGGACGCGCCCTGGAACGCGGCGAGGCGCGCCGCAGTGTGCGTGAACTTGCCGAGGCGCGCCGCAACGAGCGTCTCACCCACCTCATCGAATTCCTGTCCGCGGTGCAGGAAGCCGAACGGGTCGCGGTGGACCGGTATCAGCACAACCTGGCCGACGAGCAGTGGACGGCCCGGTCACGGCAGGTCATCGACCGGGTGTGGGTGCTGCAGAAGACGATCCACGTCCTGTGTACGCCCGAGGTCGGCAAAGCGGCACACAGCCTCGCGTCGGCCGTACAGGACGTGATCAGGAAGGGCCCCGAAGACCCGGGAGAGCCACAGGACGAGAAGGTCTGGGCGCACATCCGTCCGAGCCGGCAGGCGTTCCTCGATCTCGTGCGCGACCAGCTGAGCTGAACCCCGGGGACGAGCACCTCGGAACGACTCGTCTCAGGGGAGCGGGCGCTGATCCGGGCCGTTGTAGATGCCCAGGGGGCGGATCAGCGCGTTGTGGGCGAGCTGTTCGGTGATGTGGGCGGTCCATCCGGTGACCCTGCTCATGACGAACAGCGGAGTGAACATGGCTACGTCGAACCCCATCAGGTGGTAGGCGAGCGCGGCCGGGTAGTCCAGGTTCGGGTGGATGCCCTTGCGCCTGATCATCGCCTGGCGCAGGGCTGAGTGCAGTACGGCGAGCCGGGTCGTCTCCGGGCTCGCGGCCCGTGCGACGAGCCGGTCGGTGGCCTCCTGCATGATCGGAACGCGGGAGTCGCCGTGCCGGTAGACCCGGTGGCCGAAACCCATGATCTTGCGCTTGTCCGCCAGGGCGCGGTCGAGCCAGTCGGAGGCCTGCTCGGGGTCGCCGATCTCCCGGAGCATGTGCATCACGGCTTCGTTGGCGCCGCCGTGCAGGGGCCCCTTGAGCGCGCCGATGGCCGCCGTGACCGCGCTGTAGAGGTCGGAGAGGGTGGAGGTGACCACCCGGGCGGTGAAGGTCGAGGCGTTGAAGCTGTGTTCGGCGTAGAGGATCAGCGAGATCTCGAAGCAGCGGACCACCTCGGGAGCGGGGACCGTGCCGAAGCACATGTGGAAGAAGTTCTCCGCGTACCCGAGTTCCGGATCCGGCCGGACGGGATCCTGCCCGAGCCGCCGACGGTGGTCCGCGGCGACGACCACGGGCAGTCTGGCGAGCAGGCCCAGCGACTTGGCGAGATGGCCGGTGGTGCCCTCCTCGTCCTCGGTGGGGTCCTCCGCCCCGAGGAAGCTGACGGCGGTGCGGAGCACGTCCATGGGGTGGCAGGTCCGGGGCAGGCCGGCCAGCAGTTCGGCGGTGGTGCGGTCGAGGGGGCGCAGGGCCCGCTCCCGGGCCCGGAACCGCTCCAGCTCGCCGGCTCCCGGCAGCTCTCCGTGCCACAGCAGGTACGCGACCTCCTCGAAGGAGCGGTGCGCGGCCAGGTCCTGGACCGGATAGCCGCGGTACGTGAGGGAGTTGGTCTCTTCGATCACCGTGGAGATCGCGGTGGTGTCGACGACCACACCGGCGAGGCCGCGGTGGATCTCAGGCGTTGTGACGGTCATGGCTCACTCCGGTGGGGTCAGGTGCCGGGCGGCAGGGTGAAGTCGAAGACGCTTCCGTCGAAGGTGCCGTACGCCTCGTAGTCGAGGACCTCGTACAGGCGGGAGCGGGTCTGCATGCGGGGGAGGAGGGATTCCTGGGTCCCCTCCCGCGCGATCGTGCGCAGGCCCTCCTCGACCGCGCCCATGGCGAGGCGGAAGAGGGTCACGGGGAAGACGACGAGGTTGTACCCGAGGTCCTCGAGGGCGCGGGCGGACAGCAGCGGGCCCTTGCCGAACTCGGTCATGTTCGCCAGCAGCGGTACGTCGACGGCCTTGCGGAAGGCCTCGAACTCGGCCTCGCTGCCCAGGGCTTCCGGGAAGACCGCGTCCGCTCCCGCGTCCACGTAGGCCCTGGCGCGGACGATCGCCGCGTCCAGGCCCTCGACGGAGCGGGCGTCGGTGCGCGCCATCAGGAGGAAGTCGGGATCGCGTCGGGCCGCGACGGCCGCCCGCACCCGGCGCACCATCGCGTCGAGGGGGATGAGCGCCTTGCCGTCGAGGTGGCCGCAGCGCTTGGGGTTGACCTGGTCCTCCAGGTGGAGGCCGGCCAGGCCCGCGTCCTCCATGAGCTGGACGGTGCGGGCGGCGTTCAGCGGTTCGCCGAAGCCGGTGTCGGCGTCGACGAGGGCGGGCAGGTCGGTGGTCCTGGTGATCTGCTGGGCGCGGGCCGCGACTTCGGTCGAGGTCGTCAGGCCGATGTCGGGCAGTCCCAGGTCGGCGGCGAGTACCGCTCCCGAGAGGTAGACGCCGTCGAAGCCGGCCTCCTGGACGAGGCGGGCCGAGTACGGGTTGATCGCGCCGGGCATGCGCAGGAGCCGGCCCGAGGAGAGCTGTTCGCGGAAGCTCCGGCGCCTGGCCGCCGCGGTGGTGCGGGTGTGCAGCATCAGAACAGTCCCTTCGGGAGCGTTCCGTCGTACGCGGCGGTCCGGGCCGTGTCCACCGCGGGAAAGAGGGCGGCGAGCCCGCCGGTGTCCAGCTCCGCGAGCCGGCCCGCGGCGTCGAGGAACCGGTCCTGGGCGTCGGCCGTCACGATGCCGTCGGCCAGGGTGCGGAACTTGGCGGTGTAGGCGGCCCGGTCGAAGGGGCGCGCGCCGGCCGGGTGCGCGTCGGCGACACCGAGCTCGTCCTCGATGACGCTGCCGTCGTCGAGGGTGACGACCAGGCGCCCGCCGAAGGCCCGCTGCTCGGGGTCGGGGTGGTGGTAGCGGCGGGTCCACTCGGGGTCCTCGACCGTGGAGATCCTCTTCCACAGCGCGACGGTCGCGGGCCGCCGGGCGCGTTCGGGGGCGTAGGACCGCTCGTGGTGCCAGGTTCCGTCCTCCAGGGCGACGGCGAGGATGTACGGGACGGAGTGGTCGAGGGTCTCGCGGCCGGCCGTCGGGTCGTACTTCTGCGGGTCGCCCGAGCCGGAGCCGATCACGTGGTGGGTGTGGTGGCTGGTGTGCAGGACGGCCCCGCGGATCGCGGCCGTCGGGCCGGTCTTCTCGCGCATCCGCCGGGCCAGGTCGATGACCGCCTGCGCCTGGTACTCGGCGGAGTACTCCTTGGTGTAGGTGTCGAGGATCGCGCGCCGGGGTTCCCCGGGGGCGGGCAGCGGGACGGTGTACGCGGATTGCGGCCCGTTCAGCATCCAGGCCAGGAAGCCGTCCTCCCCCTCGTAGACGGGCGAGGGGGAGGTCTCGCCGCGCATCGCCCGGTCGACCGCCTCGATCGCGGCCTTGCCGGCGAAGGCCGGGGCGTAGGCCTTCCAGCTGGAGATCTCCCCCTTGCGGGACTGACGCGTGGCCGTCGTGGTGTGCACCGCCTGCTGGACCGCCTGGTGGACGGTCGCGGTGTCGAGGTCCAGCATCGCTCCGAGCCCGCAGGCGGTGGCGGCGCCGAGGTGGGCGACGTGGTCGATGCGGTGCTCGTGCAGGCAGATGCCGCGGACCAGGGCGACGTGCACCTCGTACGCGGCGATGATCCCGCGCAGGAGGTCGGCCCCCGAGCGGCCGGTGTGCTGGGCGACGGCGAGCAGGGGCGGGATGTTGTCGCCCGGGTGGGAGTAGTCGGCGGCGAGGAAGGTGTCGTGGAAGTCGAGTTCGCGCACGGCCGTGCCGTTGGCCCAGGCCGCCCATTCGGGGGAGACCCGGACGTCCGGCGGCAGCCCGAAGACGGAGGCACCGGACACCGCCCGGTGCGGTGCGGCCTGGGCCCGGGCCACCGCGACGGGGCGGCGGAGCAGGGAGGCCACGGCCACGGAGGCGTTGTCCACGATCCGGTTCACCGCCATGTCGGCGGCCTGCGGGTCGAGGGCGCAGGCCGGTTCGGTGCCGGTGGCCGCCTCGGCCAGCTTCCAGGCGAGCTGCTGCTCGCGCGGAAGGCGGTCGGCGCTGGGACGGACGCGTACCTCGTGCTCGATCACGGAACTCCTCGGGTGCGGGAAGCGAAGGTGTCGATGCCTCAGCCTTCCCCGTATCCGGAACCGATGCGACAGCTCCAACCTGCGGAATCGCTACGTTCGGATCCTGCGAAACTGCGAATCTTGCGAAAGGGGCGGGTGCTACCTTCGCAACAGAGGAACGGGTGGAAGGAACGCTGTCGCCACATGGGACGCACGGCCGGACGGAAGATCTACGCCCACGCGAAGCTGCGCAGGCTGCGACGCGAGCGGGGCATGAACCAGGTGGAGCTGGCCCGTGCCCTGGGCCTGTCCACCAGTTACCTGAACCAGATCGAGCACAGCCAGCGGCCGCTCACCGCCCCGGTCCTGCTGAAGATCGCCGAGGTGTTCGGGGTCGACCCCGAGTTCTTCTCCGAAGCCGACGAGGAACGCCTCACCACCGATCTGCGCGCCGCTCTGGCGGACGAGGCCGGCGGGGTCGCGGTGGTGTCCGAGGAGATCGCGGAGATGGCCCGGGACCACCCGGACATCGCGAAGGCCCTCGTCGCGCTCCACCACCGCTACCGGGACGCGGCCGAGCAGGTCGCCGCCCTGGCCGCCCCCGGGGACTCGACGGCGGTGGTGCGCGCCGAACCGCACGACGAGGTGAGGGACTTCTTCTACGCCCACCACAACCATTTCGACGCGCTCGACACCGAGGCGGAAGCCGTCGCCGCGGCCCTGGGCGGCGGCTCGGTGTCCCGCACGGCGGACCGCCTCGCGGAAGTCCTCGCCACCCGGCACGGGGTGACCCTCGTCGACGGCGCTCCGGACCGCTCCTCGGACGCCCGCCGCTTCGACCGCGAACGGGGCCTGCTGTTCCTGTCACCCCGGCTGACCGACGCGCAGCGTGCCTTCCAGCTCGCCACGCAGCTGGCGCTGCTGGCGTACGGGCCGCTGCTCGACTCCCTGGTGGCCCCTGCCGAGTTCGACTCCGAGGCCTCCGCCGGACTGGCCAGGGTCGGACTGGCGAACTACTTCGCCGGTGCCCTCCTGATGCCCTACGGGCCCTTCCTGGCAGCGGCCGGGGAACTGCGCTACGACATCGAGCTCCTCCAGGCCCGCTTCGGGGTCGGCTTCGAGACGGTCTGCCATCGGCTGAGCACCCTGCAGCGCACCGGACAGCGCGGGGTCCCGTTCTCGTTCCTGCGGGCCGACCGGGCCGGGAACATCTCCAAGCGGCAGTCCGCGACCGACTTCCACTTCTCCAGGCTGGGCGGTACCTGCCCGCTGTGGACCGTCTACGAGGCGTTCTCGGCCCCGGGCCGGATCCTGACCCAGGTGGCGGAGATGCCGGACGGCAAGAAGTACTTCTGGATCGCCCGCACCGTGACCCGCGGAGGCTACGGCCATCGCGCCCGCCGGGCCGAGTTCGCCGTCGCGCTGGGCTGCGAACTCCGCCACGCCTCCCGGCTCGTCTACGCCGAGGGCCTGGCGGTGGCGGAACAGCCGGCCGCGACTCCGATCGGGCTCGGCTGCCGGATCTGCGAACGCCGCGACTGCGCCCAGCGGGCCAGACCGCCGGCCGGCGGCCGCCTCGCGGTCGACCCCGACCGGCAGACGTACGTTCCCTACCCGGTGTTCGGGAGCGGGTGATCCGGCGTCCCGGGCCGATCCGCGAGGCATGGGCCGATCCCAGGTCGGTCAGCCGCGGGGCGAGGAGGGGGCGCCCATGACGGGATACGGGACGAACGTGCTGCTGTTCTCGTCCACGGCGAGGGCGCGCCCGAGCGGGGGGACCGCCCGCTGCGGGCAGTCGAGGCGCTCGCAGAGGCGGCAGCCCATGCCGATCGGGGTGGCGGCCGCCGTGTTGTCGAGGTCGAGGCCGTCGGCGTACACGAGCCGGGAGGCGTGCCGGATCTCGCAGCCGAGGCCGATGGCGAAGGTCTTGCCGGGTTCGCCCCAGCCACCGCGGTGGCGGGTGACGGCGCGGGCGGTCCACAGGTAGCGCTGTCCGTCGGGCATGGCGGCGACCTGGACGTGGATGCGGCCGGGGGCACTGAAGGCCTCGTAGACGTTCCAGAGCGGGCAGGTGCCGCCCGCGCGGGAGAAGTGGAATCCGGTGGCGGACTGCCGCTTGGACATGTTCCCGGCCCGGTCCACGCGTACGAAGGAGAACGGAACACCGCGCAGCCTGGGGCGTTGGAGGGTGCTGAGGCGGTGGCAGACGGTCTCGTAGCCGATGCCGAAGTGATCGGTGAGCCGCTCGATGTCGTAGCGGAATTCCTCGGCGGCCGTGTGGAAGACCGCGTACGGGAGGATCAGCGCGGCGGCGAAGTAGTTGGCGATGCCGATCCGGGCCAGGGGGCGCGCCTCGGACCCGCCCGGGAAGTCCTCGGCGGCCAGCCGGTCCAGCTCGTCGCCGTATTCGAGGAGGGCGAGCTGCGTGGCCATCCGGAAGGCCTGCTGGCCGGGGCGGAGCCTGCTCGACAGGTGGAGGGCGCGGCCATCGGGGTCGTAGTGGTGCAACCGGTCGGAGTCCGCGGTGATCCGCACCCCGTGCCGGTCGGCGAGCCGGTGCGTCAGGGCGCGGATGACGTCCCCCGGGCGGATGCCGATCTCGCGGGCCAGGTCCTCGGCGGCGAGATCGGTGTCGTGGAGGTAGTTCTGCCGCCGGTAGAAGAACTCGCGGATCTCCTCGTGGGGGGAGCGCGGGGCCTCCGCCGGGCCGACCCGGCCTTCGGCCGCGTCGGCGAGCCGCTCCGTCAGGAGCTGGCTGCGCCGCCCGAGGTCCAGCAGGACCGAGGCGACCGCCGGCATCCGGTTGGCCAGCTCGGCCAGGTCCGAGGAGGAGACGCGGGCTTCGGCGACCTCCTTGGCCAGTGCCTCGCGCAGGTCGGCGACGAGGCGGCTGGTGTCGCGCTCCGAGAAGAACCCGGGGTCCACCCCGAAGGCCTCGGTGAGGCGCAGCAGCACCGGGACGGTGAGCGGGCGGGAGTCGTGCTCCATCTGGTTCAGGTAGCTGGGCGAGATGCCGAGCACCCTGGCCAGGTCGGCCTGCGTCATGCGCCGCTCTTCCCGCAGCCGCCGCAGCCGTGCTCCCGCGTAGGTCTTGCTCACCGGACTCCTCCACCGTCGGACGGGCTCCGTCAGCATACGGCGACCTGACTCGCCGGTAACCTTCGCAAGCTTGGCAATTTCCGCCTCGAAGATTCGCAGACCTTGGCAGGCGTACCTCCTTGATGGCACCCAGTGCCAGTGTCAGAGTCGGTCCTGCGGCCAGCCGGAACCGGTGGCCGGGAAGGACCCCAGAACCTCGATTCATGCCCTGATTTCGGTGGTCTGGCCGGTCCGTTCCCGGCAGATCGGCAGCATTGCTCAGCTCCGTCCCACGGGCGGGTTCGGCGGCCGCACCCTCCTCATCAGGCACAGAGTGTCAATGCGTGGATCCCGGTCGGGGGCATTGGCAAGACAAGCGACGACGGAAACGGTGACGGTCATGGCAGAGGCGAACAAGGCGGCGGCCGAGCAGCTCAGGCAGCGCTGGGCGGACGACCCGCGCTGGGCGGGGATCGAGCGGACGTACTCCGCCGAGGACGTGGTCCGCCTGTCGGGCAGCGTCCGCGAGGAGCACACCCTGGCCCGGCGCGGCGCCGAGCGCCTGTGGCGCCAGCTCCACGAGCGGGACTACATCCACGCGCTCGGCGCCCTCACCGGCGGCCAGGCCGTCCAGCAGGTCCGGGCCGGGCTGCAGGCCATCTACCTCTCCGGCTGGCAGGTCGCCGCCGACGCCAACCAGGCCGGCCACACCTACCCGGACCAGAGCCTCTACCCGGTCAACTCGGTCCCGCAGGTGGTCCGTCGGATCAACAACGCCCTGCTGCGCGCCGACCAGATCGCCACCGCCGAGGGCGGCACCGACACGACGGACTGGCTGGCGCCCATCGTCGCCGACGCCGAGGCCGGCTTCGGCGGGCCGCTCAACGCCTTCGAACTCACCAAGGCGATGATCGCGGCGGGCGCAGCCGGCATCCACTACGAGGACCAGCTCGCCTCCGAGAAGAAGTGCGGCCACCTCGGCGGCAAGGTCCTCGTCCCCACCTCCCAGCACATCCGCACCCTGAACGCGGCCCGCCTGGCCGCCGACATCGCGGACACCCCCACGCTGATCATCGCCCGTACCGACGCCCTCGCGGCCACCCTGCTGACCAGCGACGTCGACGAGCGCGACGCGGAGTTCTGCACGGGTGAGCGCACCGCCGAAGGCTTCTACCACGTCCGGAACGGCATGGCCCCGGTCATCGCCCGCGGCCTGGCCTACGCCCCCTACGCCGACCTGATCTGGGTGGAGACCGGCACCCCGGACCTGGAGCAGGCCCGCGAGTTCGCCGAGGCGATCCACGCGCAGTACCCGGGCCAGATGCTGGCGTACAACTGCTCGCCGTCGTTCAACTGGAAGGCCGCGCTGGACGACGACCAGATCGCCAAGTTCCAGCGGGAGCTGGGCGCGATGGGCTACCGCTTCCAGTTCATCACCCTGGCCGGCTTCCACTCCCTCAACCACGGCATGTTCGACCTGGCCCGCGGCTACGCCGAGCACGGCATGACCGCGTACGTCGACCTCCAGGAGCGCGAGTTCGCCGCCCAGGCGCAGGGTTTCACGGCCGTCAAGCACCAGCGCGAGGTCGGCACCGGCTACTTCGACCTCGTGTCCACCGCCGTGAACCCCGCCTCGTCGACCACCGCGCTCGCCGGCTCCACCGAGGAAGAGCAGTTCCACTAGGAACCCCTGCTCCGGGTCCAGCCGGGCCCGGCCCAGCGCTCTGCCGCTCGCCGTCCGACGGCGCCCGAGGGGTTTCCCCTCGGGCGCCCGCCGCCCCACGCCGAGGAGAAGAACCCCCATGTCACTCACGCCCCTGATCAGCAGCGTCCGGGTCCTCGGTGCGCCGGCCGAGCGCCACGAGGAGATCCTGACTCCCGAGGCCCTGGAGTTCATCGGCCACCTCGACGCCGCCTTCGCGGACCGCCGCCTGGAGATCCTCAAGGAGCGCCGCCGCCGCACCGCCCACCTGGTGTCCGGGACGCCGCTGGACCTCTCCCGCGCCACGGCCGCCGTCCGCGCCGACACCGACTGGCGCGTGGCCCCGCCCGCCCCGGGCCTGGCCGACCGCCGGGTGGAGATCACCGGCCCGCCGGAGCGCCGCATGGCGGTCAACGCGCTGAACTCCGGCGCCAAGGTGTGGATGGCCGACTTCGAGGACGCCACCGCACCCACCTGGAACAACGTCATCGGCGGTCAGCTCAACCTGCTCGACGCCATCGAGCGGCGCATCGACTTCACCACGCCCCAGGGCAAGGAGTACCGCCTCGGGACGGAGCTCGCGACCATCATGGTCCGCCCCCGCGGCTGGCACCTCACCGAGGAGCACCTGGAGATCGACGGGCGGCCCGTCCCCGCGTCCCTGGTCGACTTCGGCCTGTACTTCTTCCACTGTGCGCAGCGGCAGATCGACGCCGGGTACGGCCCGTACTTCTACCTCCCCAAGCTGGAGAACCGGTACGAGGCACGCCTGTGGAACGACGTCTTCGTGTGCGCCCAGGACCTCCTCGGGATCCCCCGCGGCACGGTCCGCGCCACCGTCCTGATCGAGACGATCACCGCCGCGTTCGAGATGGAGGAGATCCTCTACGAACTGCGCGAGCACAGCGCCGGACTCAACGCGGGCCGCTGGGACTACCTCTTCAGCCTCATCAAGACCTTCGGCCACCGCACGGACTTCCAGCTGCCCGACCGGGCGGCGGTCACCATGACCGCGCCCTTCATGCGGGCGTACACCGAACTGCTCGTCCGCACCTGCCACCGGCGCGGCGCGCACGCCATCGGCGGCATGGCCGCCCACGTTCCCGGCAAGGACCCGGACGCGAACACCGCCGTGTTCGCGAAGGTCCGGCTCGACAAGGAACGCGAGGCCGAAGACGGTTTCGACGGCTCCTGGGTCGCCCACCCCGGCCTCGTCCCCCTCTGCCGCGAAGTCTTCGACGGGGTCCTCGCCGACCGGCCGAACCAGCTGGAGCGCACGCGGGAGGACGTCGAGGTCACGGCCGCCGACCTGCTGTCCGTCCGCAGGATCGCGGCCCCGCCGACCTCCGAGGGCATCCGCTCCAACGTGGCCGTGGCCCTGCGCTACTTCGACGCCTGGCTGCGCGGCAGCGGTGCCGTCGCGCTGAACGGCCTGATGGAGGACGCGGCCACCGCCGAGATCGCACGCGTCCAGATCTGGCAGTGGCTGCGCCACGACCGGGTCGACCGGAGCACGGTCGTCGACCTCCTCGACGCCGAATGCGCAGCTCTGGAGGCCGAGGACCCGCATGCGCTCGTCCTCGAAGCCCGGGAGGTCTTCGTGGACTCCGCCCTCTCGATGCAGCTCCCGCCGTTCTTCACGCCCGAGGCCTACACCCGTCACCTGGTCCGCCGAGCCTCCGCGCAGGTGAACGCGTGAGCGCCCACCTGAAGCCGGCCGGCATCCGGCGCGTCGGTGTGGTCGGCGGCGGCCAGATGGGCGCGGGCATCGCCGAGGTGTGCGCCCGCGCCGGCCTCGACACCGTCGTCGCCGAAGCCGACGTCACCGCCGCCCTCGCGGCCCGCGAGCGGGTGGCCGTCTCCCTGGAACGAGCCGTCCAGCGCGGCAAGCTCGACCGCCTCTCCGCCGAGGACGCCCTCGCCCGGCTCGTCTTCACCGGAGACCTGGAGGACCTCGGCGACCGGCAGCTCGTCATCGAGGCCGTCACCGAGGACCCCGAAGCCAAGACGCAGGTCTTCACGGCCCTCGACAAGATCGTCGCGGATCCGGAGGCGATCCTCGCCACGAACACCTCGGCCATCCCGGTCATGCGGCTGGGCATGGCCACCGGCCGCGCCGACCGGGTCGTGGGACTCCACTTCTTCAACCCCGTTCCCGTGCTCCCCCTGGTCGAGGTCGTCTCCTCGCTCCACACGTCCGCGGACACCCTGGCCGCAGTCGAGGCGTTCGCACGTGATGCCCTCGGGAAGACAACGGTCCGGTCCCAGGACCGGGCGGGCTTCGTCGTCAACGCGCTGCTGATCCCGTACCTGCTCTCCGCCGTCCGCATGGCCGAGTCGGGGTTCGCGAGCGCCGCGGACGTGGACGCCGGCATGGAGCTGGGCTGCGCCCACCCCATGGGCCCGCTCAAGCTCGCCGACCTGATCGGCCTGGACACCGTCGCAGCGATCGCCGAGTCGCTCTACGAGGAGTTCAAGGAACCCCTGTACGCCCCGCCCCCGCTGCTCCAGCGGATGGTGCAGGCCGGACTGCTCGGCCGCAAGAGCGGCCGCGGGTTCCACACGTACGGCCGGGTCTGAGGGGCCCGGCACGACTCCGGCGCTGAGGGTGCGCCGGAGGTGCGCGGGAACGGCGGGGGTGCGGCGAGTGGTGTCGTCGCGCGCCCGCCGTTCCCCGTGCTCAGCCTGCCGCGGCGATCGCGCGGGCGACCCGGACCGCGTCCGCCGTCGCACGGGCGTCATGGACCCTGACCGCCCAGGCACCCTGGTAGGCGGCGATCGCCGACAGCGCGGGCGTCGCGGCGTCCCGCCCGGTTGCGGGCGGCGGCGTTCCGTCCGCGTCGGCCAGGACGTGTCCGGGCCGGACGCCGAAGCGCCCGGCCCGGACCGCGCGGCATCAGCCGTGGTCGGCCGCCAGCTCCGCCCTGACCTCGCGGGCGGCGGCGACGAGGTTCTCCAGCGAGGCGCGGGTCTCGGTCCAGCCGCGGGTCTTCAGCCCGCAGTCGGGGTTGACCCACAGCCGCTCGGCCGGGATGGCGGCCAGGCCCTTGCGCAGGAGTCCGGCGGCCTCGTCGGTGCTCGGGACGCGCGGGGAGTGGATGTCCCAGACACCCGGTCCGGCCTCACGCGGGTAACCGTGCTCGGCCAGTTCGTCGGCCACCTGCATGTGGGAGCGGGCGGCCTCCAGGCTGATGACGTCGGCGTCGAGGTCGTCGATGGCCTGGACGATGTCACCGAACTCGGCGTAGCACATGTGGGTGTGGATCTGGGTGTCCGGCCGCACGCCACTGGTGCTGAGGCGGAACGCCTCGGTCGCCCAGGCCAGGTACTCCGCGTGGTCCGCGGCGCGCAGCGGCAGGGTCTCGCGCAGGGCCGGCTCGTCGACCTGGATGACCGAAGTGCCCGCGGCCTCCAGGTCGTTCACCTCGTCGCGCAGGGCGAGCGCCACCTGGCGGGCGGTGTCGCCGAGGGGCTGGTCGTCGCGGACGAAGGACCAGGCGAGCATGGTGACCGGGCCGGTGAGCATGCCCTTGACGGGCTGGGACGTCTGCGCCTGCGCGAACGTCGTCCAGCGGACGGTCATCGGCTCCGGCCGGGAGATGTCTCCGGCCAGGACGGGCGGGCGGACGTAGCGGGTGCCGTAGGACTGCACCCAGCCGTGCTGCGTGGCGACGTAGCCGGCCAGCTGCTCCGCGAAGTACTGCACCATGTCGTTGCGTTCGGGCTCGCCGTGCACCAGCACGTCGACGCCGGTCTTCTCCTGGAACGAGATCACCTCGCGGATCTCGTTCTCGATCCGCTCCTCGTACCCGGCCGCGTCGATGCGGCCGGCCCGCAGGTCGGCGCGGGCCACGCGCAGCTCGTCGGTCTGCGGGAACGAGCCGATGGTGGTGGTGGGCAGGACCGGCAGTGCCAGGTGGGCGCGCTGCGCAGCGGTGCGCTGCGCGTAGGGCTGGGAGCGGCGGCCGTCCGCGTCGGTGATCGCGGCGGTGCGGGCCCGGACGGCGGGGTCGTGGGTGATGGCGGACTGGGCGCGCGAGGCGAGGTCGGCGCGGTTGGCGGCCAGCTCCGCGGCGATCACGTCGGTGCCCCGGGCGAGGCCGCGGGCGAGGGTGCTGATCTCGGTGGTCTTCTGCCGGGCGAAGGCGAGCCAGCGCCGGACCTGCGGGTCGACGTCCCGTTCGGCGTTGGCGTCCAGCGGGACGTGCAGCAGGGAGCAGGACGCCGAGACGTCGACCCGGTCGGCGAGGCCCAGGAGCGTGCCGAGGGTGGCCAGGGACTTCTGGTGGTCGTTGATCCAGATGTTGCGGCCGTTGACGACGCCCGCGACCAGGCGCTTGCCCGGCAGCCCGCCGATCGCGGCGAGGGCGTCGAGGTTCGAGGCGGCGGATTCGGTGAAGTCGAGGGCGAGTCCCTCGACCGGGGCGGCTGCGAGGACCTGGAGGGCGTCGCCGAGCCGGCCGAAGTAGGAGGCCACGAGCAGCTTGGGCCGGTCCGTCGCCCCGCCCAGCTCGCGGTAGGCGCGGGCGGCGGCGTTCAGGTCGGCCGGGGTGCGGTCCTGGACCAGGGCGGGCTCGTCGACCTGCACCCACTCGGCGCCGGCGGCGCGCAGGTCGGCCAGGACCTGGGCGTAGACGGGAAGCAGCCGGTCGAGCAGGGTGATCGGCTGGAAGTCGGCGGCCACGCCGGGGGCGGGCTTGGCGAGCAGCAGGTAGGTGACGGGGCCGACGAGGACCGGGCGGGCCGAGTGGCCGAGCGCGAGGGCCTCCTTCAGCTCGGCGACCTGCTTGGCGGAGTCGGCGGTGAAGACGGTGTCGGGACCGAGCTCGGGGACCAGGTAGTGGTAGTTGGTGTCGAACCACTTGGTCATCTCCAGCGGGGCCACGTCCTGCGTGCCGCGCGCCATCGCGAAGTAGCCGTCGAGGGCATCGGCGGTGGTGGCCTCCCGGTGCCGCTCGGGGACGGCACCGACCATCACACTGGTGTCCAGGACGTGGTCGTAGTACGAGAAGTCGCCGGTCGGCACCTCGTGGATGCCGGCCTCGGCCAGCTGCTGCCAGTTCGAACGGCGCAGCTCGGCAGCGGTCTGCCGGAGGGCGTCGGCGCTGACGCGGCCCTTCCAGTAGCCCTCGATCGCCTTCTTCAGTTCGCGGTTGCGACCCTGTCGGGGGTAGCCGTACACGGTGGCTCGTGCTGCCGCGGCTGCGGGCTTCGCTGTCACGGAACTCTCCTTCGCGAGATGTGTCCAGAACATCCCGGACGACGGGACGCGGACGCGAAGGGAACGACAGAACGGACGGGCCACGTCACGGTGGAACACCGCACGCGCCGCTCGCTGTGTACGCCGACCCGCCCACGAGGTCACCGGGACATCCGCCTGCGGAACGGTCCGCGGGCGGGCAACGGGCAGGTCTTCGGACTCGCGGGCACGCCTGCCGGTCTCCCGGCGGGCACCTACTGGCCGTCGCTTCCCAGGACCGTTGTCCGGTCCCAGTGCGTATGACGGCGGTCGTTCCCGCTCACCGCTGCGGGGCAGTCCCGGATTCCCACCGGGTTCCCTCTTACGACGCATCCCGCCTGGCGGACGGGGCGAACCAGCTGCCCGGCCAGAGTAAGGTGCCGGATCGCCCGGCGACGAGATGTGTCCGTCATTCGGACGCTGAAATGAGATGCCCGGTGCGGGGCGGGGCAGGCGTCCGGCCCGTCACGCCGAGGCGGCGGTGGCCCGGTTGAAGACGCGGCCGCCGAGGTCGATGCCGGCGACGGATCCGTCCGCGTCGCGGGAGAAGTAGCCGCGCTGGCCCTGCAGTCCGCCGCCGGTGACGATGAACTCGTCGCCGTCTCCGGGCAGCAGGCCCAGGGCGGCCGGTTCGTAGTCCGCGGGCATCTCGAAGTCGGCGGCCGCGCGGATCTCCGGCTTGATCGTGACCGCCAGGGTGAGTTCCGCCCCGTCGGTGGCGACGGTGAGGGTCATGGCGTCGTTCGCGTAGTCTCCGACGACCTCCCGGGCCCGTGCCCCGTCGTACGGGAGCGGCTCCGGATCCTCGTCCACGACGCCGAGGTAGTGCTCCAGGGCCCAGCGGACGGCGGCGCGGTTGAAGGGGATGCCGTCCGGCCCGGCGTTGGACAGGGCGACCACGGCGAAGTTCCGCTCGGGCACGATCACCAGCTCGGCGAACTGGCCGTTGGCCGAACCGCCGTGCTCGATGGTCCGGACGCCGTCCACCTCGCGCAGGAACCAGCAGATGCCGAAGCCGTCGCCGAGGTTGCTGCCGCGCAGCTCGACCGTCTGCTCGCGCATCCGGTGCAGCAGCCCGGCGGGCAGCAGCTGCTCGCCGTCGTGCGTCCGGCCGTCGCCGAGGTGGAAGCGCGCCCAGGCGAGGACGTCGGACGCCGAGGAGGCGAGGCCGCCCCCGGGGTTGTTGCCGCGGGTGAGCCGCCACTCCTTCGCGACGGCGAGGGTGCCGTTCCCGTCGGGGTTGTGGCCCACGGCGAAGCGGCGGGTCATGACGTCGGCGGTGCCGAAGAAGCTGTTCGACAGGCCCAGGGGCTCGAACAGGAGGGAGGCGACGGCCCGTTCGTACGTCAGGCCGGTGACGTTCTCCACGACGCGGCCCAGGAGGTTGTAGGCGGCCTGGCTGTACGAGGCCCGGTCCCCGGGACGGCCGACCTGCTCCAGCTCGGCCAGCCTCCCCACGAAACCGGCCAGGGCGTCGTCACCGTCCCCGGTGTCCACGATGACGTTCCAGCCCAGGCCCGAGGTGTGGTTGAGGAGCTGCATGACCGTGATCGCTTCCGCGGCCTTCCCGTCCGCCAGGGCGAGTTCGGGAACGTAGCGGCGTACCGGCGCGTCCAGCGCGACGCGGCCGTCCGCGACCAGTCGCATCAGGGCCGTCGCGGTGAAGGTCTTCGTCGCGGAGCCGATCTGGAACAGCGTGTGCTCGTCGACGGGGAGCGGGTGGTCGATGCTCGTCACCCCGTGGCTCGCGAAGCTCTCCCGGCCGTCCGTCCACACGCCGACGGTGACGCCCGGGATGCCGAACTCCCCGGCGGCGGCCTGGACGAACTCGGACAGTGCTGCGTCGGACATCGTGTTCCCCCTTGTCGGTGCCGCGGCCTCCGCGGCTTCCTGCACTTTGTTCAAGTAGAAGGTAAGCCGTCACTTGAACTAAGTGCAAGCAAGTTCCTGAACTTTGTGCAACTCCGGGTGGCGGGCCTATCGTGAGCGCATGCCGCGCGAGAAGATGACCAAGGAACAGATCGTCCGGACCGCCGTCGACCTGCTGGACGACGAAGGCCTGGAGGGCCTCAACATGCGGGCGCTGGGCGCGCGGCTGGGAACCGTCGCCACCGCCGTCTACTGGCACGTCAAGAACAAGGACGACCTCGTCCTGCTCGCCGGTGACCACGTCTGGAACGAGATCGAACTCCCCGACCTCGACGCCGTCGACTGGCGCACCGCCGCCGCATCGATGGCCGAGAACCTGCACGCGATGCTCACCCGGCACCCCTGGCTCACCCAGGCGTTCGGCTCCTACGTCATCTACGGGCCCGGCAAGGCCCGCCACGACGACCACTGCCTCGCCCTCTACGAGAAGGCGGGCTTCACCGGCGAGGACGCGGACCAGGCCGCGGCCGCCGTCTTCACCTACGTGCTGGGCAGCGCCCTGGGCGTATCGGCCGTGGCGTCCCTGACGCGCAGGCTCGCCCGCGGCGGCGGCGATCCGGACGCACTGCTCCAGGACGCCGTGGCCCGCGCCGGCGAGGCCGCGAAGGGGTTCCCGCGGCTGCGCGCCCGGCTCGAAGCCCCCGACGCCGCCCGGTACGCGGCGGCCCCCGACGCCGCCTTCGCACGGGGCCTCCGTGCCCTCCTCGGCGGCCTGGAGGAGCAGTTGCGGGACGGGGACGGCCCGCGGGCCTAGCCCGCCGGGCGCGGTGGACGGCGGCCCCGCCGGCGGGGTGGCGGCGTCAGGTCACGGCGGTCGCCGGGAGCTCCGGTGACACCGGAGGGCCGTCCCCCGCCACGGGGAGGGTGAGGACCATGGTGAGGCCGCCGCCCGGGGTGTCCTCGGCCGTCAGGGTGCCGCCGATGGCCTCGGTGAAGCCGCGGGCGACCGCGAGGCCGAGGCCGACTCCCGCGCCGCGAGGGGCGTCCCCGTGGCGCTGGAAGGGTTCGAAGATGCGGTCCTTGGCCTCGTCGGGGACCCCGGGTCCACGGTCGACGACCCGGACCTCCACCCGGCTCGCCAGGGCGCTGGCGGCGACGTTGACGGGTCGGCCGGGCGGGCTGTACTTGACGGCGTTCTCGACGATGTTGGCGACGGCCCGCTCCAGGAGACCGCGGTCGACGGCGACCATCGGCAGGGTCTCCGGGATGTCCAGCTCCACGCTGTCCTCCGGTACGCCGCCCAGGGCCATGGGGACGACCTCGTCGAGGTCGGTCTCCCGGATCAGCGGGACGACCGTGCCGGTGTTGAGCCGGGACATGTCGAGGAGGTTCCCGATGAGGGCGGCGAGGCGGTCGGCGCCGTCCTCGATGCCTTCGAGGAGTTCGGCCTTGTCGTCCTCCGACCATTCGACGTCGCCGGAGCGCAGGGAGGTGACGGAGGCCTTGATGCCGGCGAGCGGGGTGCGCAGGTCGTGGCTGACGGCGGCGAGCAGGGCGGTGCGGATGCGGTTGGCCTCGGCGAGCTCGCGGGACTTCTCGGCCTCGTCGACGAGGCGCTGGCGGTCGAGGACGACGGCGGCTTGGGCCGCGAAGGCGCCGAGGACGCGTCGGTCCTCGGCGGGCAGGACGCGGCCGGTGAGGGCGAGGGCCATGTTGTCGCCGATCGGCAGGTCGACGTCCGCGTCCTCGGGCCGGCCGACGTGACCGGTCCCGACGGCCGCGGCGGTGGTCCACGCGTCGACCTCGCTGGTGCGTTCCAGGAGGGTGACCGACTGCATGGCGAAGGTCTCGCGGAGACGTTCCAGGAGGGCGTCGAGGGAGTCCTCGCCGCGCAGGACGCTGCCCGCGAGGAAGGAGAGGATCTCGGACTCGGCGCGGAGCCGGGCGGCCTGGTGGGTGCGCCGGGCCGCGAGGTCCACCACGGAGGCGACGGACACGGCGACCCCGATGAAGATCGCGATGGCGACGATGTTCTTCGGGTCGGAGATCGTCAACCGGTGCAGCGGCGGTGTGAAGTAGTAGTTGAGCAGGAGGGAGCCGAAGGCCGCCGAGGCGAGGGCGGGCAGGAGCCCGCCCAGGAGCGCTGCCGCCACCGTGCAGGTGAGGAACAGCAGCATGTCGTTGGCGAGGCCGAGACCGGGTACGAGCTGGTTCAGCAGGACGGTGAGCAGTGCCGGGCCGGCCACACCGGTCAGCCAGCCCCAGATGCGGCGGGACCGCCCGAGGCGTGCGCCGCGGGCGACGGGCAGGCTGCGCCGGCCCCTGGCCGCCTCGTCGTGGGTGACGATGTGGACGTCGAGGTCGGGTCCGGACTCCCGGGCGACGGTGGCGCTCACGCCGGGGCTGAAGACGGACTGCCAGGAGCGTCGGCGGCTGACGCCGAGGACGATCTGGGTGGCGTTGCAGCCGCGGGCGAACTCCAGCAGGGCATCGGGGACGTCGTCGCCTATGACGTGGTGGAAGGTGCCCCCGAGCCCCTCGACCAGGGTGCGCTGGACGGCGAGTTCCTTGGGCGAGGCGGAGGTGAGCCCGTCGCTGCGGGCGATGTAGACGGCCAGGACCTCGCCGCCCGAGCCCTTCTCGGCGAGACGGGCGGCCCGGCGGATGAGCGTACGGCCTTCCGGACCGCCGGTGAGACCGACGACGATCCGCTCGCGGGCCTGCCAGGTGGTGCGGATGTCGTGCTCGCCCCGGTACTCCTGGAGGTACTCGTCGACCCGGTCGGCCACCCACAGCAGCGCCAGCTCGCGCAGCGCGGTGAGGTTGCCCGGGCGGAAGTAGTTCGAGAGGGCCGCGTCGACCTTGTCGGGCTGGTAGACGTTGCCGTGCGCCATCCGCCGGCGCAGGGCCTGCGGGGACATGTCGACCAGCTCGATCTGGTCCGCCCGCCGGACCACCTCGTCGGGGACGGTCTCGCGCTGGCGGACACCGGTGATCGTCTCGACCACGTCGCCCAGCGATTCGAGGTGCTGGATGTTCACGGTCGAGACGACGTCGATGCCGGCCCGGAGCAGTTCCTCCACGTCCTGCCAGCGCTTGGTGTGGCGCGAGCCGGGCACGTTCGTGTGCGCGAGCTCGTCCACCAGCACGACGGCGGGGCGGCGGGCGAGGACGGCGTCGACGTCCATCTCGGTGAAGGCGGAGCCGCGGTACTCCAGCTCGCGCCGCTCGACGAGTTCGAGGCCGTGCAGCATCACCTCGGTCCGCGGCCGGCCGTGGTGCTCGACGAAGCCGACGACGCAGTCGGTGCCCCGCTCGACCCGGCGGTGCGCCTCGGAGAGCATGGCGTACGTCTTGCCGACGCCGGGTGCCGCACCGAGGTAGATGCGGAGCTTGCCGCGTCCCATGTTCAGACTCTTCTTCTCTGTCGACGGTCGATCGGCCGGTGATCAGGGTTCGAAGCGGTATCCCATGCCCGGCTCGGTGATCAGGTACCGGGGGTGGGAGGGGTCCGCTTCGAGCTTGCGCCGCAGCTGGGCCATGTAGACGCGCAGGTAGTTGGTGTTCTCCCGGTACGTCGGCCCCCAGACCTCCAGCAGCAGCCGGGCCTGGGTGATCAGCCGGCCCGGGTGGGTGAGGAGGATCTCCAGCAGGTGCCACTCCGTCGGGGTCAGCCGTACGGTGCGCTCCCCGCGCCGCACCTTCCGTGCGACCAGGTCGACGGTGAACTCGTCGGTCGTCACCACGGTGACCTCGTCCGGCCGGGTCGCCCCCGGGTCCTCCTGCCGCCGGGCGGCCGCCCGCAGCCGGGCGAGGAGCTCGTCCATGCTGAACGGTTTCGTCACGTAGTCGTCCGCGCCGGCGTCCAGGGCCCGGACCTTGTCCTCGGAGGTGTGCCGGGCGGAGAGGACCAGGATGGGCACGCGGGACCAGCCGCGGACGTTCTTGATCACATCGACGCCGTCCATGTCGGGCAGCCCGAGGTCCAGCACGATGACGTCCGGCTTGCGTGCGGCCGCGAGCCGGAGGGCCGAGCCGCCGTCGCCGGCCTCCTCGACCTCGAACTTGCGCGCCTGCAGGTTGATCCGCAGCGCGCGGACGAGCTGGGGATCGTCCTCCACCACCAGCACCCGGGTCATGGGTGTGCAGCCTTTCGTTCGGTACGGGCACGGCGCGGAGCCGGCGGGGCGCTCGGGCCCCTCCCGGTGTCGGCCGGGGGAGTTCCGCGCCCCGCCGGCTCCCGGTCGCGCGATGCGGCGGATCAGCTCTTGGCCAGGGCCTTGAGGGCGGTGTTGAGTGCGAGGACGTTGACGCGGGGCTCGCCCATGAAGCCGAGGGTGCGGCCCTGGGTGTTGTCCTTCACGAGCTTCTCGACCTGCTGGACGTCGAGCCCGTTCTTCTCGGCGACCCGGTGGACCTGGAGCTCGGCGTACGCGGGGGAGATGTGCGGGTCCAGTCCGGAGCCGGAGGAGGTGACGGCGTCGGCCGGTACGTCCTCGGGCTTCACCCGGTAACCGGCCGTGGAGTTGTCGGCGATGACGGCTTCCTTGGCGTCGGTGACCAGCTTGACCAGGTCGGGGTTGTCAGCGGCCTTGTTGGTGGCGCCGGAGAGGATCAGCGCGTACTGGGTGTTGACGCTGTTGGAGCCGAGCCCGTTGGAGGGGCGGGGCTGGAACCACTTCAGGTCCGGCTTGGCGGCCTCTTCGGGGTCGTCGGGGTTCTGCTTCGGGAGGTCGTAGGTCTGCCCGATGAGGGAAGAGCCGACGACCTGCCCGCCTTGGTCCTTCGTTTCGGAGCCGTTGGCCTTGTCGTGGAACAGGGCCTGGGCGATGCCGGTGACGGCGAGCGGGTAGAGGACCCCGCAGATCACGGTCAGGACGAGCAGGGCGCGCAGGCCGGCCCCGATCAGCCGTGCGGTGTTGCCTACAGAGTTGTTCATGTCGTCTCAGCCGATTCCGGGGATGAGGGTGATGAGGAGGTCGATGAGCTTGATGCCGATGAACGGGGCGATCAGGCCGCCGAGTCCGTAGAGGCCGAGGTTGCGGCGGAGCATCTTGTCGGCGCTGGTCGGCTTGTACTGGACGCCCTTGAGGGCGAGCGGCACGAGGGCGATGATGATCAGCGCGTTGAAGATCACGGCGGAGAGGATGGCCGACTCGGGGGAGTGCAGGCCCATGATGTTGAGCTTGTCCAGGCCCGGGTAGACCACCGCGAACATCGCGGGGATGATCGCGAAGTACTTGGCCACGTCGTTGGCGATGGAGAACGTCGTCAGGGCTCCGCGGGTGATCAGGAGCTGCTTGCCGATCTCCACGATCTCGATGAGCTTGGTGGGGTTGGAGTCCAGGTCCACCATGTTCCCGGCCTCCTTGGCGGCCGAGGTGCCCGTGTTCATCGCGACGCCGACGTCGGCCTGGGCGAGGGCGGGGGCGTCGTTGGTTCCGTCGCCGGTCATCGCGACGAGCTTGCCGCCGGCCTGCTCCCGCTTGATGAGGGCCATCTTGTCCTCGGGAGTGGCCTCGGCGAGGAAGTCGTCGACACCGGCCTCCTCCGCGATGGCCTTCGCGGTGAGCGGGTTGTCACCGGTGATCATGACGGTCTTGATGCCCATGCGGCGCAGCTCGTCGAACCGCTCGCGCATGCCCTCCTTGACGACGTCCTTGAGGTGGATGACACCGAGGACGCGGGCGCCCTTGTCGTCCTTGACGGCGACGAGGAGCGGGGTGCCGCCGGCCTCGGAGATGCGGTTGGCGAGGGTGTCGGCGTCGTCGGCGACCTCGCCGCCCTGCTCCTCGACCCAGGTGATGACGGAGCCGGCGGCGCCCTTGCGGGTCTGCCTGCCGTCGACGTCGACGCCGGACATGCGGGTCTGGGCGGTGAAGGCGATCCACTCCGCGTGGGACAGCTCGCCCTGGTGGCGCTCGCGGAGGCCGTACTTCTCCTTCGCCAGGACGACGATGGAACGTCCCTCGGGGGTCTCGTCCGCGAGGGAGGACAGCTGGGCGGCGTCCGCCAGCTCGGCCTCGGTGGTGCCCTGGACGGGGACGAACTCGGAGGCCTGGCGGTTGCCGAGGGTGATCGTGCCGGTCTTGTCGAGCAGCAGCGTCGAGACGTCACCGGCGGCTTCCACCGCGCGCCCGGACATGGCCAGGACGTTGCGCTGGACCAGCCGGTCCATGCCGGCGATGCCGATCGCGGACAGCAGCGCCCCGATGGTGGTCGGGATGAGGCAGACCAGCAGCGCGGTCAGCACGATCATCGACTGTTCGGCGCCCGCGTAGATGGCGAAGGGCTGGAGGGTGACGACGGCCAGCAGGAAGACGATCGTGAGGGACGCCAGGAGGATGTTCAGCGCGATCTCGTTCGGCGTCTTCTGCCGGGCGGCGCCCTCGACGAGCGCGATCATGCGGTCGATGAAGGTCTCGCCGGGCTTCGTCGTGATCTTGATGACCACCCGGTCGGAGAGCACCTTCGTGCCGCCGGTCACGGCCGAGCGGTCGCCGCCCGACTCGCGGATCACCGGCGCCGATTCGCCGGTGATGGCCGACTCGTCGACCGAGGCGACGCCTTCGACGACGTCACCGTCGCCGGGGATGACGTCCCCGGCCTCGCAGACCACCAGGTCGCCGATCCTCAGCTCGGTGCCCGCGACGGACTCCTCGCCGCCGTCCGCCTTCAGACGGCGGGCGACGGAATCGGTCTTGGCCTTGCGCAGGGTGTCGGCCTGGGCCTTGCCCCGGCCCTCGGCGACGGCCTCCGCCAGGTTCGCGAAGATCGTGGTCAGCCACAGCCAGGCGGTGATCGCCCAGCCGAACCAGTCCGCCGGGTCCTTGAGGGCGAGGACGGTGGTGACCACCGACCCGACGAGGACGACGAACATGACCGGCGACTTGATCATGACGCGCGGGTCGAGCTTCTTCACCGCGTCCGGGAAGGACTTCAGCAGCTGCTTGGGGTCGAAGAGCCCTCCGCCGACGCGGCCGGCCGGCGGCTTGTGGCCGGTGGGCAGGTCCTCGTGCGGAGCACGGGTCTCAGTGGCGGTGCTCATGATGCGAGCCCTTCGGCGAGCGGCCCCAGCGCGAGGGCGGGGAAGTAGGTCAGACCGGTGACGATGAGGATCGTGCCGACGAGCAGGCCGGTGTAGAGCGGCTTGTCGGTACGGAGCGTGCCCGCGGTCTCGGGGACGGGCTTCTGCTCGGCGAGCGAGCCGGCCAGCGCCAGGACGAACACCATCGGCAGGAAGCGGCCGAGCAGCATCGCGATGCCGATGGTGCTGTTGAACCACTGCGTGTCGGCGTTCAGGCCGCCGAAGGCGGAGCCGTTGTTGTTGGCGCCGGAGGTGTAGGCGTACAGGACCTCGGAGAAGCCGTGCGCGCCGGAGTTCAGCATGGAGTGCGGCGGGGTCGGCAGGGCCATGGCCGCGGCCGTGAAGCCGAGGACCAGGGCCGGGGTGATCAGGATGTAGCAGGCCGCGAACTTGATCTCGCGGGTGCCGATCTTCTTGCCGAGGTACTCGGGGGTGCGGCCGACCATCAGGCCGGCGATGAACACGGCGATGATCGCCATGACGAGCATGCCGTAGAGGCCGGAGCCGACACCGCCCGGGGCGATCTCGCCGAGCTGCATGCCCAGCAGCTGGATGCCGCCGCCCAGGCCGGTGTAGGAGGAGTGGAAGGAGTTGACGGCACCGGTGGAGGTGAGCGTGGTGGCGACGGAGAAGATCGCGGATCCGGCGATGCCGAAGCGGGTCTCCTTGCCCTCCATCGCCCCGCCGGCGACGTCGAAGGCGGGGCCGTGGTGGGCGAACTCGGTCCACATCATCAGGGCGGTGAAGCCGATCCAGATGGTGGCCATCGTCGCGAGGATCGCGTAGCCCTGGCGCAGGCTTCCGACCATGCGGCCGAAGGTGCGGGTCAGCGCGAAGGGGATGACGAGGATCAGGAAGACCTCGAACAGGTTGGAGAAGGGGGTGGGGTTCTCGAAGGGGTGGGCGGAGTTGGCGTTGAAGTAGCCGCCGCCGTTCGTCCCGAGTTCCTTGATGACCTCCTGGGAGGCGACCGCGCCGCCGTTCCACTGCTGGGTGCCGCCGAGGAACTGCCCGACCTCGTGGATCCCGGAGAAGTTCTGGATGGCACCGCACGCGACCAGCACCAGGGCGCCGATGACGGAGATCGGGACCAGGATGCGGACGGTGCCGCGCACCAGGTCGGCCCAGAAGTTGCCGAGTTCACCGGTGCGGGAGCGGGCGAAGCCCCGTACGAGGGCGACGGCCACGGCCATGCCGACGGCGGCGGAGACGAAGTTCTGCACCGCCAGGCCGCCGGTCTGCACGACGTGGCCCATGGCCTGCTCGCCCGCGTACGACTGCCAGTTGGTGTTCGCCACGAAGGACGCGGCGGTGTTGAAGGCCTGGTCCGGGTCGATCGCCTGGAAGCCGAGCGAGCCGGGCAGGATCCCCTGGGCGCGCTGGAGGGCGTAGAGGAACAGGACGCTCACCGCGGAGAAGGCGAGGACGCCGCGCAGGTAGGCGGGCCAGCGCATTTCGGCGTTCGGGTCGGCGCCGATCGCCTTGTAGATCCACTTCTCCGGCTTGTAGTGCTTCTCGGAGGAGTAGACCCGGGCCATGTGGTCGCCGAGCGGGCGGTACGCGAGGGCCAGGGCGGCGATCAGTGCCAGGAGCTGGAGCACACCAGCGGTTACGGGGCTCATGTCGGCGCTCAGAACCTCTCCGGCTTGACGAGGGCGAGGACGAGGTAGCCCAGCAGGGCGACGGCCACGAGGAGGCCGACGATGTTCTCGGCAGTCACAGCTTGGTCACCCCCCTGGCGATGAGGGCCACCAGCGCGAACACCGCGACCGTGGTGACGACGAAGGCCAGATCGGCCATCGCTAGCTCCTGAGTGAAGTGGGAAGAAATGAATCGGCCAGCTGGCCGATGACGACATAACCGTGTCTTCAGCCCGGCGTTAAGGGACCTTGACGGGCTCCATACGGGTGCACGGGGACTCTTAACGCCGCCCTGACGGGACGGGGCGGCGGAGACCGGCCGACGGGGCGGCCCCACGTCCTGACGAGGTCTTGACGCACCTCGTACGACGCTCCCTCCGCGGCATCAAGGACGCGTGAGGACCGGGGCGGTAGCCGTATGGACCACGTCAAGAACACTGGCGGACCGGCCGTGGAATTCCGACGCTTTCCTCACCTTGCACAACGGAGGAACGGCGAGAGATGTCCATGGACATGGCAAAGACGGTCACGGCAGGACAGGCCCCGGGCCCGGAGGAACCGCCCGACACCGGCGTCCGCACACCCGCGGCGGCCGACCGCCACCGGCTGACCGCCCTCCAGGGGCTGGCCGCGCTGTCACTGGACGCGATGGCGTCCGTCGCGTACGGGCCGGAGTCGATCGTGCTCGTCCTGGCCGCGGCCGGCGCCCACGGCATGGGCTTCACGCTCCCCGTCACCCTGGCGATCGCCGCGCTCCTCGCGGTGCTGGTGGCCTCGTACCGGCAGGTGATCGCCGCGTTCCCGGACGGGGGCGGCTCGTACGCCGTCGCCAAGCGCCACCTGGGCCGGCGTACGAGCCTGGTCGCCGCCGCCTCGCTGATCCTGGACTACGTCCTGAACGTGGCCGTGTCCGTCACCGCCGGTGTGGCGGCCCTGACCTCGGCGTTCCCCGGGCTGTACGCGGACCGGGTGTGGATCTGCCTGGGCATCCTGGTCCTGGTCACCGCGGTGAACCTGCGCGGGGTGGTGGAATCCGCCAAGGCGTTCCTCGTGCCCACCGCCGTGTTCGTCGGCTCGATCCTCGCGATGGTCGTCGTCGGGCTCTTCCGCGACGGCCCCGTCAGCACCGCGTCCGCCGCCGGGCACGCCTCGGCCCTCGGCGAGGGCGCGACCACGGTGGGCGCGCTCCTGCTGCTCAAGGCCTTCGCCGCCGGCTGCTCGGCGCTGACCGGAGTCGAGGCCGTCGCCAACGCCGTGCCGTCCTTCCGGGCCCCGGCCGCCCGCCGTGCCCAGCGCACCGAAGTCGCCCTCGGCGCGCTCCTGGGCGTGATGCTGATCGGCCTGTCGGTCCTCATCGGACGCTTCCACCTCCAGCCGGTCGAGGGCGTGACCGTCCTCGCCCAGCTCGCGGACGCCTCCTTCGGGCACGGCGCCGCCTTCTACGTCGTCCAGTTCGCCACGATGGTGCTGCTCGCGCTCGCCGCGAACACCTCCTTCGGCGGCCTGCCCGTCCTGATGAGCCTGCTGGCCCGTGACCACCACCTGCCGCACGTCTTCGCCCTCAAGGCCGACCGCCAGGTGCACCGCCACGGAGTGGTCTGGCTGGCCCTCGTCTCCGCCGCGCTGCTGGTGTTCTCCGGTGGCGACACCAACACCCTCGTCCCGCTCTTCGCGATCGGCGTGTTCGTCGGCTTCACCATCTGCCAGGTCGGCATGGTCCGGCACTGGTCGGGGGAACGCCCGCGCGGCTGGCGGGCGAAGGCGGCCCTGAACGGCTTCGGCGCTCTGCTGACCGGTGTCTCGGCGGTCGTGGTCACCGCCACGAAGTTCACCGAGGGCGCCTGGCTGATCGTGGTCGCGCTGCCCCTGCTCGTCCTCGGGTTCGAGCAGGTCCACCGTGCCTACGCGGAGATCGGCGAACGCCTGGAGCTCGGCAGGATCCCGCAGGCCCCGCGGCGCACCCGGTCCGTGGTCGTCGTCCCCGTCTCCGGTCTGTCCCGGCTGACCAGCCAGGCCCTGAGCGCCGCCCGTTCGCTCGGCGACGACGTGCTCGCCGTGACCGTCACCCACCCGGCTCCCGAGGACCGGCGGGGGGCGGAAGCCCTCAGGCGGGACTGGGAGTTGTGGAAGCCCGGCGTCGAGCTGGTCGAGCTCTCCTCGGAGACCCGCTCGCTCGGCCGCCCGCTGTCGGCGTACGTGCGCAAGCTCGCGCAGGCCCACCCGGACGCCCAGGTGACCGTGCTCATCCCGGAGACCGAACCCGCCCGCCTGTGGCAGCGGATGCTCCAGAACCAGCGCGGCTCCGTCGTCGCCCACGCGGTCCGCCGCGACACCGACGCCGTCATCTGCCGGCTGCGCTTCCGCATCACGGCCGACGCGCGCTGACGCCGGCCCCCGTCGCCCGCCCCGCCCGCTACATGTGGGGCTGGCCGTAATAGTGGCCGAACTGTTCCAGATAGGTGGGCTCGGCAGTGGTGTACTTGCCCTCGTCGAACTCGGGAGCGTTCTTGATCTGCTCCTTCGTGCGGTTGACGTAGACCTTCTCCTCGGTGGTGTCGATCAGGCGGATGGTGCCGGCCGGGAGCAGTACGTGCTTGCCGAAGATCCACACGCCGGTGTCCACGACGAGGTACGACGCGGCCACGTCCTCGGAGTGCTTGTCGATCTTCCCGATGTGGCCGTCCGTCGCCTCGACCTTGTAACCGATCAGGTCGATTCCCGGCTGGTGGCCGATGTCCTGTTCATAGGTCCAGATCGTGCTGTCATCCATGACGGCCTCCCGGTCCGTTGCGGTTTCCGTACGGGGCGCGCCTGCCCCCCGCCTGCGGCACGAAACACTCCGGAGTCCGGTGGGCGCCCCTCGGCCCCGGGGGAGCATGGGGTCGCCGTACGGGGGTAGAAGCCGGCCGTACACGTGACATCGCGAGGAGGCGCCATGGCCGGTGACCCCCGGGCCGGACGCGACGAGACCGTGGAGGAACGTGCCGACCGGCAGTGGCAGGAGCTCATCCAGGAGATCCGCGTCGCCCAGACCGGCGTGCAGATCCTCTTCGGATTCATGCTGACGGTCGCCTTCACACCCGTCTTCCAAGGGCTCGAACCGACAGACAGGACGATCTACCTCGTGACCCTGGTGCTCGGCTCGCTCGCGACCGGCGCGCTCATCGGGCCGGTCGCCTTCCACCGCATCGTGGCGGGCCGGAGGATCAAGCCCGAGGCCGTCGTGTGGGCCGCGCGCCTCACCTTCACGGGCCTCCTGCTCCTGCTCGCCACCTGCACCGCCGCGCTCTTCCTCGTCCTGCGCGTGGTGACGCACGACGCCTTCGTTCCCTGGCTCGTGGGCGGCGTGCTGGCCTGGTACCTGCTGTGCTGGTTCGTCCTGCCGCTGTGGGCCCGGAGCCGCTACCGGGCCGAGGGCTGACCGCGTAGCCGCGGGCCGCCACGCCATGAGGGTGGCATGCTCGACCTATGGAGGACGGGGCCGTGGGACCGGGCGGCGGAGCCTCTCCCGAGGTGCTGGCCTTGGCGAAGGTGGTGGCAAGGCTGCGTGCCGAGGCCGAGGAACTGGAGGCGGCCTCCGCCATGACGGCCGTCCTGGAGCGGGCCAAGGGCGTGGTCATGGCGCAGCGCGGGGTCTCCGCGGACCAGGCGTACGAGATCCTCCAGGAGCGTGCCGCGCTGCACCGGTACACCCTGATGGAGGAATGCTGGCTCGTGCTGGCGGGCAGCGGCCGGGCGACGACGGTGGCGCGGGAACCGGGGGAGTCCCGTGAGCCCCCGGCGGACGCGGCTCCGTCGCCGTTCCGCGCGGACCGCTACGTGGCCCTGGCCCGGTCCGGTCTCAACCGACGCACGGGCCTGGCCCGGGTGGCCGTCGAACTGGCCGGGACGCGCACGCCGAACGAGGTGGCGCAGCTCGTACGGGACGCGCTGAACGACGCCGAGCACGTGGACGCCGTCATGATCTACGACCGCGGGGCCGCGGGAGGCCTGGACCTCACCGGGCACGCCGGCATCGAGGGCTCCCTGGCCGAGCAGTGGAGCCACGTACCGCCCATCGACGGTGTCGCGGCGCTCGACGCCCTGGCGGAGGAACGCCCGGTGTGGCTGGAGGACCCCGCGCACGACGCCGAGCGCTACCTGCTCATCGGCGACCCCCCGGGCCAGTGGCCCTCCCGGGCCTGGATCCCGGTGCTCTCGGAGCACCCGGCGACCACGGTGATCGGGTTCTTCCGGACCCACCCGGGCCCCTTCACCGAAGAGACGCGGCGCCTCCTCCGCCGTACCGCCCGGATGTGCGGCGAGTCGCTGAGCACGCACGGGGCGAGCCCGGACCTGCCGGCGGCCACGGGCGGCGGGAACAGGACCGTCGCGGCGATCCAGCCGGTCCTCGACGTCCTGCCGTGCCCGGCCGTGCTGCTGACGCCCCTGCGCGCCCCGGACGGGACCGTGGAGGACTTCCGGATCGACGCGGCAGCGGCGGAATCGGTCGACGTGGCGGGGCGGCGCGGAAAGGAGCTGGTGGGCCGCAGCGTCCTGGAAACGTACCCCACGGTGGCCGGCAGCGACCTGTGGCACGGATACCTGGACACCCTCACGACCGGGGTGCTCTACGAAGGAGACCCCTTCACCTACGTGGAGACGCGCGCCGGCGTGCCGCGCGAGTCCGTCTACTCGGTCCGGGCATCGAGGCTCGGGGGCGGGCTGGTGGTGTCCTGGATCCGCCACGACGCCGACGAGCGCGAGGCCCGCAGGCTCGCGGACCTGCAGCGCCTGGGCAACCTCGGCTGGGCGGGCTGGCACCTCGCGACCGACAGGATCACCTGGTCGGACCAGGTCTACACCGTCTTCGGCCGGGACCCCGCACTCGGGCCCGTCCGGCTGGAGGAACTCCCGGGCCTCCTGCTGCCCGAGGACCTGCCGGCGCTCGGCGCGGCGGTCCAGCGGCTGCTCGCCGACGGGGAGCCCGTCGACCAGCCGTTCCGGATCACCTCCCCGGACGGTACGCGCCACCTGAGGCTCGTCGCGGAGGCCGAGCCGGACGCCGACGGCACACCGGTCGAGGTGCACGGCTTCTTCCAGGACCTCACGGCCCAGCGCGGCGCCGAGATCGCCCTGGGCGAGAGCGAACGCGCCAACCTGCTCCAGCGCGGCATGCTCCGGGCCGAACGCGCCCTCGCCACCCGGCTCCGGGAGAGCCTGCTGCCCGTACCGGAGCAGAACCTGGAACTCGCCGGGCTGTGCGTCGACGTCGCCTACCTGCCCTCCGACACCGTCTCCAGCGTGGGGGGCGACTGGTACAGCGCCATCGAACTCCCCGACGGCTGCGCCCTCTTCGTGGTCGGAGACGTCGCCGGCCACGGGCTGCCCGCCGTCGGCACGATGGCGCAGCTCCGGTTCACCGCGAAGGGGATGGCGGTGACGGGGTCCCGGCTCCCCGCCGTCCTGAACCGGCTCAACGCCCTGCTGCTCCACACCGGCACGGAAGCGGGCGGAGCCACCGCGACCATGGTCATGGCCCGCTACCAGCCCGACGGGCGGCGCCTGAGCTGGGTCCGCGCCGGGCACCTGCCGCCCCTGCTGATCCGCGGCGGCGAGGCGCAGTTCCTCTCCCAGCCCGAGGGCTGCCTCCTCGGAGCCTCCTTCGACGCGGCGTACGGAGAGGCCGTGATCGATCTTCTGCCGGGCGACCACCTGCTGCTCTACACGGACGGCCTGGTCGAGGACCCCGGTGAGGACATCGACGAGGGCCTCGCCCGCTTCGCCGACGCGGCCCTCCGCCTCGTCCTGGACGGGGACGACGAGTCCCTCGCCCGCGCCCTCGCCGCGGCCAGGGCGCGTCACGACGACGACATCTGCCTCCTGGACGTCCACGTACCCGACGGCTCCTGAACCCCCGGGCGTCCGCCCCCGTCAGCCCCAGGGGGCGGAGACCTCCAGCCAGACGCGCTTGCCGCCGTCCAGGGGCTCCGCACCCCAGGCACGCGCCAGCCGGTCCACGATGAGCAGCCCGTGCCCTCCGGGCCGGGTGGGGTGCGGGCGGGGCTCCAGCACCGGGAGGCTCCTGCTACGGTCGGTCACCTCGACGCGCAGGCCGTCACCGGCGCGGCGGAGCACGAGCGAGGTCGGGCCGCTGCCGTGCAGGCGGGCATTGGCCACCAGCTCGGACACCAGCAGCAGGACGTCCTCGACCTCCTCCTCGGCGTCGGCGTCCGGAGCGGGCAGGCATCCCCAGTCGGTCAGGGCACGCCGGGTGAAATCGCGGCACCGGGTGACGGCGTTCTCGTCCCCGGCGCCGAGCACCAGGACCCGACCCTGTTCCGGGGAACGGCGGTCGTGCATCACGCGCCTCCCCTACCGGTGGCGCGGAGGTGCTGCCAGCGCCTCCGCCAGGTCGGCGTGCACGAGGAAGAGGCCGTCCGCGCCGGTGATCCGGAACAGTCGCTCGACGGGCCTGCGCAGGCCGACGAGCTCGATCCTGGCACCGGCCCGTTCGGCCGCGAGCCGACCCTGCAGAAGGATGTTCAATCCGGTCGAATCGCAGAAGCCGACGTCGGAGAAGTCGACCAGCACGCGTGAGCCGCCCTCGACGGGGACGGCCGCGAGCGCCGCCCTCAGCGGTTCGGCCGTATCGTGGTCCAGCTCTCCCGCGAGCCTGAGGACGACCGCTCCCGGGACGTGCCGGACCTCGACGTCGAACCAGCTGCCCCCTGCCGTGGCACCCATGGAGACCCTCCTCCCGCCTCTGGTCCCGGAGGGCGCCTACCCGGGTCCGTGCGGACCAATCCCGTCGCCCCGCCCCCGCCCGCTCCTCGCTCGCCACGGCGGGGAACGAGGCGCTGCCCCGGGACGGATGTCCCGGGGCAGCGGGGAAAGGGGGTGCGCTGCGCGCTACTCCTTCAAGGCGTCCTTGATCTTTTCCTTGGCTTCGCGGGCATCGCCCATGGCCTGCTCCCCGCGTCCCTTCGCGGTGAGGCGCTCGTTGCCGACGGCGCGGCCCGCGGCTTCCTTGGCCTTGCCCACGGCCTGTTCCTTCTTGGCCTTCATCTTCTCCGTGCCGGACACGTCGTGGCTCCCCTCGCTCGGAATCGCTGTCTCACCGCGTCTAACCCGATCTCCGCGCCCGAAACGCCGCCGGTTCGGCTGTGCGGCGAGGCGTACTGCTCGCGGCGCCGGGTAGGCGCCCGGGCGAGAGCCCGTGCAGCGGCGCCCTGTCAGCAGCCGGAGGAGCCATGACCCGACAAGTCCACGAGGTGATGACGGAGCGGCCCGTGACCGTCGAGAAGTCGACCTCGCTCGCAGAAGCGGCCAGGATCATGCGGGACGCCGGTATCGGGGACGTGCTGGTCGTCGACGAGGGCCGGCTCCGCGGCATCCTGACCGATCGGGACCTGGTGATACGTGCCGTGGCCGAGGACCGCGACCCCGCGGAGACGGCGGTACAGGCGATCTGCAGCACCGAACCGGTCACCGTCGGTCCGAAAGCCGGCGTCGACGAGGCCGCCGACCTCATGCGCCGGCACAAGCTGAGGCGCCTGCCCGTGCAGACCGACGACGGTGAGCTCGTCGGTGTCGTCACGCTGGGCGACCTTGCCGTCGAACGGGATCCGGGCTCGGCGCTGGCGGCCATCGCGGCGGCCGAACCCGACACCTGAGCCGAACCCCGGAGGCCTGCTCCGGGCCGGTTTCTCCCTCCGGGCCGACGTGATGCGACGTCAGCCGTAGGCTGTGGCCGGAGGGAAAAGGGAGACGATGACTGACGAACGCAAGACGAGCGTGCCCGTGTGGACACTGGCGACCGCCGAGGTGCGGGTGCCCGGGCTGACGGCGGGCGAGACGATGACGGCCGAGCGGCTGGCCGAACTCCGGGGCGTGCTGGCCGTGCTGGCCGACGAGCCGATCGTCACCCTGGAGGTGCACCCGCTGCCCGACCGGATCGAGCGCGGCCTCGGCATGTCGCTCGACGCGGTGAGTCCGCTGGCGCAGCACCTGTCGCAGTTCGTCACGCAGTCGGCGCGGAGTTCCCTCACCGTCGCCAGGGCGACCGCTTCCGGCGAGTGCCTGTACCGCATGGTGGTCCCGGCGAAGGTGGCCGCCCGGTTCGGGCAGGGCATCGTCCGCCCGATGGCGGCGAAGGGGGCGGCCGGCGGGATCCGCGGGGCGCTCGTGCACGGGACGACGGGCAGGATCGCCTCCCAGGCGACGTTCGTGCCGGTCGGCGGTGCGGCCGCCGCGGGTACGGTCGGCGGGGCCGGTGCGACCGCCGGTGCCGCGGCCGCCGGCGGCACGCTGCTCACCGTGGCCGCCCCGCTCGTGCTGATGGCCGTGGCGGTGGGGGTGAGCGCGCACGCCGACCGTCGGCGACAGCAGGCCATCGAGCACATCACGAAGCTGCTGGAGCAGCTCCGGGAGGAGAAGCTCGACGACGAGCACAGCGAACTCGACGGCTGCCGGGACGCCATCGACAAGGCCACCGCGATCCTCCTGGACCAGGCCCGGCCCGGCGTCTCGCTGGGGCTCGACTCGGCGGTGCACGCCATCAACACGGCGCTGGGGAAGGCCGACCGCCGGCTGGCCCGGTGGCGCAGCGCGCTCGACGCACTGCCCGAGGGCGAGCCCGTCGAACTCGCCACGCTGACCAAGTCGTTCCCGGGAGTCGACGAGGACGGCGGCGCGTTCCGCGCGCACCTCGAACTCGCCGCCCTGGCCGTCGCGCTGAAGCGGCGGGTGGTCGTCCTCCAGGCCGTCGAGCACGCCCAGGGCGACGAGGGCAATCCCTTCGAGAACTTCACCCGTGCCCTCAAGCGCGACCAGCAGCGGCTGGACGAACTGGAGTCGGGCGTCGCCGGCGTCCTGCTGCGGCTGTCGGCCCTGGAGCTGGCGCGCCCGAACGGTCTGCGGCCCGTCTTCACGACCGGGGAGGTCGACCGGCTCCTGAGCGCGGCCCACCGGATCCACGCGCTGGGCGACGGCGCCGTGCTCGACGGCCGTGCGACGGACGTGGCGATCGACATCGCCCGCCACGAGGACGGCTCGGTGGTCGTCTTCCCCGCGCTGCCCGCGTAGTCCTGGGGCGGACCGCTACCGCGCGCGGCGGTGTCGCGGTCCGCCCGCAGGCGTGCCCCGGGTCACTCGGCCGGCAGGCGCGGCGTGCGCTGCGGCTCCGTGCGGCGGCTGCCGGTGCTCTCGAAGGCCGCGGCGAGGGACAGCAGGGCGTTGTCGTCGTAGGCGCGGCCGGCGAAGGTCAGGCCGACGGGCATGCCGGTGTCCGTCATGGTGCCCATCGGCACGGTCACCGTCGGGATGCCCAGGTGGCGGGGGACCAGGTTGCCGTTGGCGACCCAGACGCCGTTGCGCCAGCCGAGGTCGGCGGAGGCCTCGGAGACGTCCATGTCGGCGGGGCCGACGTCGGCGACCGCGGGGAAGACCACCGCGTCCAAACCCAGGCCGTCCATCCACAGCTCCAGGTCGACGCGGCGCGTCTCCTCCAGGCCGCGCAGTCCCTGCTCCAGGAGCGGCATGTCGGCGAGGGAGGCGTACGGACGCTCGCGCACGAAGCGCGGGTAGTCGCCGATCGTGTCGTCGAAGCCCTCGTAGCGGTCGGGCAGCTCGCCCTCCTGCTTGGGCCAGATGCGGGTGCCGTCGACCTCGGCGAGGGTGGAGAGCGCCGGGTCGCCGTTGGCGCGCAGGAAGTCGTCCCAGGCCCAGGCGGAGAGGTCCTCGATCTCGAAGGTGAGGTACTCGCGGCCGACCAGCCCGCGGGTGAGCAGCGAGGGCGCTCCCGGGCGGTCGGACTCGTAGTTGGTGACGACGGGGAAGTCGACCTCGACGACCTCGGCGCCGGCGGCCTCCAGGTCCCGGCGGGCGGCCTCCCACAGGGCGATCACCGAGGGGCGCGTGTCGATGCGCTGCCCGGTCTGGCCGCCGATGCCGCCGTCGGGGTTCGTGCCGGCGTCGGGGTCGGCGTTGACGTACATCCGGGGCACGCCGACGCGCTTGCCGGCGAGTGCGCCGGACGCGGCTTCGGCGGGGGCGAGCGCCGGGTAGGAGGCGGGGCGCACCTGTGACGCCCGGGGCAGCTCCAGCCACGGCTGGGCGCGCCACAGGTCACCGCGCGTGTTCGCGTCGTCGGCGACGATGACGTCGAGGAGTTCGAGCAGGTCGGCCATGGTGCGGGTGTGCGGGACGACGACGTCCATGGTCGGGACGAGCGGCCAGTTCCCGCGGACCGAGATCACCCCGCGGCTGGGGGTGTAGGCGCACAGGGCGTTGTTCGAGGCGGGGGCCCGGCCCGAGGACCAGGTCTCCTCGCCGAGGCCGAAGGCGCCGAAGGACGCCGCCGTCGCGGTGCCGGAGCCGTTGGAGGAGCCGGAGCCGTAGGCGCTGGTGAGCCAGTCGGCGCTGTACGGGCTCTCCGCGCGGCCGTACACGCCGCGCTGCATGCCCCCGTTCGCCATCGGCGGCATGTTGGTCAGGCCGATGAGGACGGCACCGCCCGCGCGCAGCCGCTCGATGGCGAAGGCGTCGCGCTGGGCGACGAGGTGCTCGAAGGCGGGGGAGCCGGACGCGGCCGTGAGCCCCTCGGCGAGGTAGCTGTCCTTGGCGGTGTACGGGATGCCGTCGAGCGGGCCCAGCGTCTCGCCGCGGGCGCGGCGGGCGTCGGAGGCCTCGGCCTCCGCGCGGGCCCGCGGGTTCATCACGACCATCGCGTTCAGGGCGGTGGCGGTGCCGGGCCGGTCGTACGCGTCGATCCGCGCGAGGTAGGCGTCGAGCAGGCCGACCGAGGTCGTCTCGCCCTTCTCCAGCGCCGCGCGCAGGTCGGCGATGCAGGTCTCCACGACATCGAATCCGCGCGTCATGTGGGTGTCTCCTGGGTGGTGGGTGAGGACAGGCGGGCCGCTGGCCGTCGGGGCGACCGCGCACAGCGGGCCGTCACACTCCCCATCGCTCTGACTAGATTTTCAGTCTAGATTAAGAATCTAGATTTTTGGAACCTAGACTGGGACCTGGATTTCCGGAACCGAAAGTGAGCCCATGCCGACGTCAGAGACCGGGCCCGCGCTCGGGGCCCCGATCGACCGGAAGCGCCAGCCCAGCGGGGACGGGGCGCGGGGGCGGGCCATGCGGGCCGCCATCAGCGTCATAGCCGAGAAGGGCACCGCGGGCCTGCGGATGTCGGACATCGCCGCGCGGGCCGGCATGAGCACCGGGCACATCCTGTACCACTTCGGCAAGAAGGACCGGCTGCTGCTGGAAGTCCTCGCCTGGAGCCAGGCGGACCTCTGGGAGCGCTTCCGGCAGGCCGCCGACCAGGCCGGGTCCCCGGCCGAGAAGCTGGACCTGTTCGTCCGCTTCTACCTGCCCCGCCACCAGGGCGACGAACGCTACGCCCTGTGGACGCAGGTCATGCTCCAGGGCCACGACGAAGCGGGCCGGCAGGTCCTCACCGGGCTGCTGGACGGCTGGGACGAGCGCCTGGAGGCCATCGTCCGCGAGGGCCGGGACCTGGGGCACTTCGCCGACGTGCCCCTTCCCGAGTTCACCATCCGGGCCGTGGCCATGCTGAGCGGGCTCTCCGAGGACGTCATGTTCGGCAGGTCCCGCTGGCAGCACACCTCCGCGCACGCGTTCGCCCTGTCCGCCCTCGAACGCGAACTGGTCCCCGGGGGCGGGGCGCGCTGATCCGCCCCCACGCGTGAGGCCCCCGCCGCGGCGGGCACCGGCCGGCCGGGATGCCCGGCGCCCCGGGGAGGTGCAGGCTGGTGTACCGGAGCCGGCCGAGAGGTGGAGCACGCCATGGGAGGACGTCGATGACGGGCCGCGGCGCCGGACCGGCCGCGCGGTGGCTGGCCCGGCTGGCCGTGCTGGCGGCAGTCGGCTCCCTGGCCGTGCTGGTGCTCTCGCTGGGCGAGGGCGGGCTGCTGGTCGTCGGGGCGGGCCTGCTCGGGCTGGTCCTGCTCGCGGCGGGCACGTGGTGGTTCCTGGCGCGCCGGGGCGTGCTGCGCCTGCTCGGGGCCGTCGTCGCGGTCGCCGCCCCCGCCGGCGTCCTGGTGCTCTACGCGTTCGCCGGGCTGTGGCGGACGGCGCTGGTGCTGGTCCTGTGCTGGGGCGCCGCGCTGGCCTGCGCCCGGGGTGCGCTGCGCGCGGCACGTCCCGAGCGGGCCGGGCGGGGCGTCGCGGCGGTTCCGCCGGAGCGGCCGTACCTGATCATGAACCCGAAGTCCGGGGGCGGGAAGGTCGGCCGGTTCACGCTGGCGGAGCGCGCGCGGGAGCTGGGCGCCCGGGTGCACCTGCTCGACCCGTCGGCGCCGGCCGATGTCGCGGCCCTGGCCCGGGAGGCGGTGCGGGAGGGCGCGGACCTGCTCGGGGTGGCCGGGGGCGACGGCACGCAGGCGCTGGTCGCGGCGGTCGCCGCCGAGCACGACCTGCCGTTCCTGGTGGTCCCCGCCGGGACCCGCAACCACTTCGCCATGGACCTCGGCCTCGACCGGTCCGACCCCGCCCGGTGCCTCGACGCGCTGACCGACGGCGAGGAGCTGCGGATCGACCTCGGCGACGTCGCGGGCCGCGCCTTCGTCAACACCGTGTCCTTCGGCGTCTACGCCGACGTCGTCCAGCGCCCCGAGTACCGCGACGACAAGGCGGGGACGATCCTCGCCCTCATGCCGGACCTGCTGGCCGGCGAAGGGGTCCAGCGGCTCGACGCGCGGATCGACGGCACCGCGCTCGCCTCCCGGCAGGCGCTGCTGATCAGCAACAACGCGTACGTGTCCCCCGACGACCTCGGCGGTGCCGGGCGCCGGCCGAGCCTCCAGGACGGCGAACTGGGCGTGCTGGCGATCCGGGTCGAGAGCGCCGCGGCGGCCGCGGAGCTGGCCGTGCGGGGCTCGCAGTCCGAGGCGCTGACGGTCACCACGGCCCAGCGCGTCGAGGTGATCTCCGGCGCGCGGGAGATCCCGGTGGCGGTGGACGGCGAGGCGCTGCGGATGGCCACCCCGGTGGTGTGCACGGTCCGGCCGGGCGCGCTGCGGGTGCGCGTACCGCGCGACCGGCCGGGGGTGACCGTACCCGCGCCGCGCGTGGACTGGCGGCGGCTCCTCGGCCTCGCCTTCGGCCGGAGCGAGGGCTGACCGGGTCCCTCACCCGCACCCGCGAACGGGCGGCGCCCGCCCACGGTTCCGCCGCACCGTCGTGTCGATCGACACAATCGACAGACTTGGTCGACTGACAAAGTCGTTCGTATGGTGGAGGGGAAGCGATCGACGACGCGATGCGACGCGGAACGGAAGGCATGCCGATGACCCACGAGTCCGTTGCCACCACCCGGCCGATACCCGAGCGCAAGGCGCTGCCCCTGATCGGCCACGCCCTCGACCTGCCCGGGGGCGCCGACGGGCTCGTCCACCTGATGAAGGAGGTCAAGGAACTCGGGCCGCTGTTCCGGCTGCGCTTCTTCGGGGCCGAGACCGTCGTCGTCGGCGGGCTGGACCTGGTCGCGGAGCTCTCGGACGAGACCCGGTTCCGCAAGAGCGTCCACCGGGACCTGGTCGAGGTCCGGGCGATCGCCGGGGACGGCCTCTTCACCGCCTTCCACCACGAGCCGAACTGGCGCAAGGCCCACGACATCCTGATGCCGGCCTTCTCGCTCGGCGCGATGCGCGACTACCACGCGACCATGCTGCGGGTCGCCCGCTCCCTCATCGCCGCCTGGGACCGGGCCGCCGGGACGGCCCCCGTCGACGTCCCCGAGGACATGACCCGGCTGACCTTCGACACCATCGGGCTGTGCGGCTTCGGCTTCGACTTCGAGTCGTTCCGCCGCGACGGGGCGCACCCGTTCGTCGACGCGATGTCCCGCGCACTCGCCTTCACCCAGGACAAGGTCGAGTCCGTCCCCGGCTCGGAGATCTTCAAGCGCAGGCAGGCCGAGCAGTTCCGCCGGGACACCGAGCTGATGAACGGCCTCGTCGACGAGGTCATCCGCCGGCGCAGGGCCTCGGGCGACACGCGCACGGACGACCTGCTGGGCCGCATGCTGCACACCCGGGACGCGGCGACGGGCGAACCCCTGGACGACACCAACATCCGCAACCAGGTGATCACGTTCCTCATCGCCGGCCACGAGACCACCAGCGGAGCACTCTCCTTCGCCCTGCACTACCTGACCAAGCACCCCGAGGTGCTCGCGCGGGCCCAGGCCGAGGTGGACGCCCTGTGGGGGGACCAGGACGCCCCGGACCCCGACTACGGGGACGTCGGCAAGCTGACCTACCTCCGCCAGGTGCTCAACGAGAGCCTGCGGCTGTGGCCCACCGCACCCGGCTTCGCCGTGGAGCCGCTCGAGGACACCGTCATCGGCGACGGGTACGCCGTGCGCAAGGGCGAGGCGCTGACCATCCTCACCCCGGCCCTGCACCGCGACCCCGCCTGGGGCGACAACGTCGAGCTGTTCGACCCCGAGCGGTTCACCCCGGCGCGGGAGGAGGAGCGCTCCGTCCACCTCTTCAAGCCGTTCGGCAACGGCGAACGCGCCTGTATCGGGCGCCAGTTCGCCCTGCACGAGGCCACCCTGCTGCTCGGCCTGCTGGTGCACCGCTTCCGGCTGGTCGACCACGCCGACTACCAGCTGAAGATCAAGCAGTCGCTCACCATCAAGCCCGACGGGTTCACCCTCAGGCCCGTCCGCCGCACCACGGCGGAGCGCCGCCTCCCCGCCCCCGCCCAGGGCGGCGCCCCCGCAGCCCAGGACGGACCCGCGGACCGGCGGGCGAACGGCACCGCGCTGACCCTGCTGCACGGCTCCAACCTCGGCACCTGCGCGGGCATCGCCCGCGACCTGGCCGCGGACGGCGACGCGTACGGGTTCGCCCCGTCCGTCGCGCCCCTCGACGACCACGTCGGCAGGCTGCGTTCCGCCGCGGGCCCGGTGGTGATCGTCGCCGCCTCCTACAACGGCAGGCCCACCGACGACGCCACCGCGTTCGTCGCCTCGCTGGAGGGCCTGGAGCCCGGCTCCCTGGACGGCGTCCGGTACGCGGTGCTCGGCGTCGGCGACCGCAACTGGGCGGCCACCTACCAGCGCGTCCCCACCCTCATCCACGAGCGCCTGGCCGCGGCCGGCGCCACGCCCCTGCTGGAACGGGGCGCGGCCGACGCCTCGGGGGACTTCGCGGGCACCGTCGACCGGTGGACGGCCGACCTGTGGTCCGCCCTCCTGGACCGCCACGCCGACCCGGCGGCCACCGCCGGACCGGCAGCGGGCGAGGGCCTGTACGAGCTCCAGGACGCCCCCGGCTCGGTCCTCGACGGCCTCGCCGAGCGGCACGGGGTCCAGCCGATGCAGGTGCTCGAAGCGTACGAACTCGTCGACACGGAGCACGAACTCGGCCGCTCCAAGCGCTTCCTGAAGCTGCGCCTGCCCGACGGGGTCACCTACCGCACCGCCGACCACCTGGCCGTCCTGCCGCGCAACCCGGACGCCCTCGTCCGGCGGGTCGCCGACCGGTTCGGCCTGGACCTCGACCGCACGGTGCGGCTGCGGGCCCGCCGCCGCGGCCGCAGCACCCTGCCCGTCGACCGCCCGCTGACCCTGCGCCGCCTCCTGACCGACTTCGTGGAACTCCAGGACCCCGCCACCCCGGAGCACCTCGCCGTGCTCGCCGGACACACCGCCTGCCCGCCCGAGAAGCAGCCCCTGGCCGCCCTCGCCGCCGCGGACCCCGAGACCTTCCGCGAGCGGGTGACCGTCCCCGGACGCAGCGTCCTGGACCTGCTGGAGGCCCACCGCGCCTGCGAACTGCCCTTCGAGCGCTTCCTGGAACTGCTGCCGGTCCTGCGCCCGCGCCACTACTCGGTCTCCTCCTCCGCGGCGGCCTCCCCGGGCGAGGTGGACCTGATGGTGTCCCTGCTCGCGGCCCCGCACCGGTCCGGGGAGGGCACCTTCCGCGGCATCGCCTCCCACCACCTCGGGGCCGTGACGGCCGGCGACACCCTCCGGGCACGGGTGCTGCCCTGCAGCGACTCCTTCCGCCTCCCCGAGGACCCGGCCGTGCCCGTCATCCTGGTCAGCGCCGGAACCGGGCTGGCACCCTTCCGCGGTGCCGTCCTCGACCGGCTCCACGCCCGCTCCACCGGAACGCTGCTGTGCTACTTCGGCTGCGACCACCCCGACGTCGACTACCTCCACCGCGAGGAGTTCGAAGCCGCCGAGGCGGCCGGGGCGGTGAGCATGCGCCCGGCCTTCATGCACGCGCCCGTGGACGGAGCCCGCTTCGTCCAGGACCGCATCGCGCGCGAGAGCGCCGAGGTGTGGGCCGTGCTGGAGGCCGGCGGCCGGGTCCACGTCTGCGGCGACGGCCGCCGCATGGCCCCCGCGGTACGCGAGGCCTTCACGGCGGTCCACCGCGAGCACACCGGGTCGTCGGGGGAGGAGGCCGCCGCCTGGCTGGCCGGCCTCCTCGAGTCCGGCCGCTACGTCGAGGACGTCTGGGCCGGCTGACCGCGGCCCGGCCCTTGATCACGGCCACGGCTACGGCCACGGCCGCGGACACACGGCGTGTCCGCGGCCGTCGTCGTCCCCGCCTCAGTCCGTCGGCACGTCCACGAGCTCCAGCCGCCCCGTGGCCAGGGCCGTGGTCGCCGAGACCAGAGCCCGCAGCCCGAGGGTCTCGGCGGCCCCGTCCGGTGCGTACAGGCGCTGTATCGTCAGCCCGTCGAAGCCGGCGTGGAAGAACCGGGCGACCGTCTCCGCGGGCTGCACGAGCTCGTGCCCGGCGCGCGCCGCCGCCTCGCGCACCAGTCGGGCCGTCACCTCGACGACCCCGCGGTAGTGCCCCTGGCGGGCCTCGCTCAGTTTGGGCGTGCGCAGCGCCAGCAGCGACAGCTCCGTCAGCAGCTGGTAGTCGGCCGACTCCTCGCACGCCGTGCGCCACAGGGCACCGGCCAGGGCGGCGATCGTCTCCTCGAAGCCGGCGTCCTCCGGGGCCGCCCGCTCCACCTGCGCGATCAGGTCCTCGGTCAGCTGGTCCATGACCGCCCGGTACAGGTCCTCCTTCGTCCCGAAGGTGTAGTGCACCGTGGCCTGCGCGACACCGAGCTCGGCGGCGATGGCCCGCGTGCTCCCGGCGGCCACGCCCTGCCTCGCCATCAGGTCGATGGCGGCCTTGACGAGCTGGGGCCGGCGCTCGGCCGCGGAAACATGAGCCATGGGCGGATTCTAACGACGTGGTCCGGCGAACAAGTCGCCGGACCACGTCGGAACGTTGGCTCTGTCCTGGACGTGCGCTGTACGGGGCCTGCACGACCCCTAACCGGTGGACCGCGAGTCTGGAGGCACTTCCCCCCCCCCCCCCCCCCGCGGGGGAGCAGCCGTCCGAACCGCACCCACTGGAGATGCGTTGACCGTTCGTAGCATCAGCACGCGTGCCGCCGTCGTCATCGGCGCCGCCGGCCTGGTCCTCGGTACCGTCGGTACCGTCGTGGCGACCGCCGACTCCCGGAAGGAGGACCCCCGGCCCGCCAAGACCCAGATCGAAGGACTGTTCACCACCTGGAACAAGGCCCTCCAGACCGGTGACCCCAAGAAGGTGGCGGACCTCTACGCGGGCGACGCCGTCCTGCTGCCCACGGTCTCCAACAAGGTCCGCACCGACCGCGCCCAGATCGTCGACTACTTCGAGCACTTCCTGCAGAAGAAGCCCGTCGGCAAGAAGGTCCAGAGCATCGTCAACGTCCTCGACAAGGACTCCGCCATGGACACGGGCGTCTACGAGTTCACCCTCACCGACCCCGCGACCGGGGCGAAGAGCACCGTGGCGGCCCGCTACACGTACGAGTACGAGAAGCGGGACGGCAAGTGGCTGATCGTCAACCACCACTCCTCGAAGATGCCCGAAGGGTGATGGCGACCCACAGGCCGGAACCCGGAGCGTCCCGCAGCACCACCGTCCCCCCACCGTCCGTCACCAGCTGCTTGACGACGGCCAGGCCGAGTCCCGAGCCCGCCCGGCCGGTCAGGCCCTGACCCCTCCAGAACCGGTCGAAGGCCCTGGTTTTGTCCGCGTCGGACATGCCGGGGCCTTCGTCGATGACGGAGAGCCGCACCTCGGTGCCCTCGGGGTCGATCCGGACGGTGATGGTGCTGCCGTCCGGCGATACCTCCAGGGCGTTGGACAGGACGTTGTCCAGCACCTGTTCCAGATGGCCGGGGGCGGCCATGACGGTGGGCCGGGGGCCGGAGAAGGCGCTCCGCGTGAACGCGATGGTGACCGCGCGCTCCTCGGCGGCCGGACGCCACACCGAGAGCCGCTCCTCCACGATGTCGATGAGCGGCAGCGGCTCCGCCGCCGTCACCTTGGCCTCCGCCCGCGCCAGCACCAGCAGGCCGTTGACCAGCCGGCTCATCCGCACGACCTCCGCGGTCGCCAGTTCCACGTCCTCCCGCACGAACTCGTCGTCCACGCCGTCCGCGATGTTGTCCAGCGAGAGCCGCAGCGCCGTCAGCGGGGTGCGGAGCTGGTGGGAGGCGTCGGCGACGAAGATGCGCTGCGAGGCGATCAGCGTGTCCAGGCGTTCACCCGCCTGGTTCAGGGTCCGGGCGAGCGTCCGGGTCTCCTCCGGGCCCTCCACCGGTGACCGAGCCGTCAGGTCGCCGTCGCTGAACTTGCTCGCCACGTCGTTGAGCTGGCGCAGCGGCCGGGTCAGCCGGCGGGCCACCACCGCGCCGATCACGGCGGCGACCCCGAGCACCGCGACGGCGAGACCGGCCCGGAAGCCCCAGATGGTCCAGAGCCTGTCGTTGAGGTGACCGGTCGGGTAGACGATGCGGACGGCGCCGACGACCTGCCCCCGGTCCTTCGCGGGCACGGTGATCACCAGGTTGCGGCCCCAGATGAACCGCGAGCCCCAGTCGGTCGTCGGCTCCCCGTCCTTCAGGGCCCGGGCCAGGGCGGCGTCGCGGGCCGGCGCGGGCGGGTCCGGCGTGCAGGCGGCGGTGGGGGTGACCTCCACCCGGTCGCCGGTCTGCTGCGCGTACGCCCGCGCCATCTCCCGCAGCGCCTGGCAGGAGCTCGCGTTGGCGTTGCCCAGGAGCCGCGCCATGGTCGTCGCCTCGCGCTTGACGAACACCTCGGCGTCACCGCGCAGCTGGGCGGTGAGGGTGAAGGCGACCGGGACCGTGAACAGGAGGATCGCGACGGCGACGAGCAGGATGTAGCTGCGGATGAGCTGGCGGATCATCGGGCGTCGTCGTCCCCGTTGACGACGAGCCGGAAACCGACCCCCCGCACCGCCTCGATGGTGATCGTTCCGGCGAGCTTGCGGCGCAGTGCCGCGACGTGGACGTCGAGGGTCTTGGTCGGGCCGAACCAGTTCGCGTCCCAGACCGCCTCCATGATCTGCTCGCGCGACATCAGGGCGCCCGGCTCCTCGGTGAGGAAGGCCAGCAGGTCGTACTCCTTGGGGGCGAGCGCCACCTCCTCGCCGTCCAGCCGGACGCGGGCGGCCTTGCGGTCGACGGTGAGCCGGGCGCCGTAGCGGTCGGGCTGGTTCTCCTGGGCTGACGGGGTACGGGGCTGCAGGCGCCGGGTCACGGCACGGATCCGCGCGATGACCTCCCGTACGCCGAAGGGCTTGGAGACGTAGTCGTCGGCACCGAGCTCCAGCCCGACCACCCGGTCCGTCTCGTCGCTGCGCGCGCTGATCACGATGATCGGCACGTCGCTGCGCCCGCGCAGCTCCTTGCACACGTCGAGGCCGTCGACGTCGGGGAGACCGAGGTCGAGCAGGACCACGTCGTACGGGCCCGCATGGCCCAGGGCCGCGCCACCCGTGGTGACCCACTCGGCGTCGAAGCCGTACCGGCTCAGCCCGCGGAGCAGGGATTCGGCGATCGGCTCATCGTCTTCCACCAGAAGTACACGCACACTGCGCACCCTATGCCAGCGGGTGCGACCCCTCCGGGGGCGTCACGGCCGCTCAGACGTCCGGGAAGGCCTCCGGGATCCCGAGCGCGGGCGCGATCGCGCGCCAGATCACCGCACGGGCCGCGGCGAGGTCCACCCGGGGGTCGTCGAGCATCAGCCGGATGCCGAGGCCGTCGCACAGGGCCAGCACCAGCGTGCTCACCGCGGCGACGTCGCAGTCGGTGAACTCCCCGGACGCGATGCCCCGTTCCACGGCGCCGCCGACCCACGCGTGCAGCTGGTCGTACAGGTCGACCGCCAGGTGACGGGCCGCCGTGTCGCGCTGGGCGCGCACCCACAGCTCCTGCCACAGCTTCCAGTCCTGGCGCAGTTCCTCGTCCGTCGGCAGCATGCTCCGCAGGATCCGGGCCAGCGCCACGGAGGCCGGGACCGTGTCCGGGCCGGCCTCCGTGTCCTTGCCGGTCTGGGCGAAGGAATGCGTCATCGCCTCGGCGAAGAGCTTCTCCCGCGTGTCGAAGTGGTAGTGGAGCAGGGCCTTCGAGACGCCCGCGTGCTCGGCGACCTTGCGCATGCTGATGCTCTCGAAGCCGATGTCCGCGATGACCTCGCACGCGGCCGTGAGGATCCGCTCACGTGTCTCGATCGCGCGCTCGGCCTTGGTCACGTCGGCTGCTCCCCGTGTCGGCGCCCGTGGACCGGGCGGGCCCGCCCGGCTGCCCGGGCCGGCGCACCACCATCCTCGCTCATCGCGCGCCCCCGGGACCGCCGTAGACGTGGAAGCCCCTGCCCGTCTTGCGGCCCAGCCGGCCCGCCTCGACCATCCGGGCGAGCAGCGGTGGCGGGGCGTACTGCGGCTCCCGGTACTCCGCGTACATCGACCGGGCGATGGCCTGCACCGTGTCCAGGCCGATCAGGTCGGCCAGCGCGAGCGGTCCCATCGGGTGCGCGCAGCCCAGGGTCATGCCCCGGTCGATGTCCTCGGCCGAGGCCCGGCCCGCCTCGGCCATCCGCACGGCGGCCAGCAGGTACGGCACGAGCAGCGCGTTCACGACGAACCCGGCGCGGTCCCGCGCGCGGACGACCTCCTTGCCCAGCACCGCGGAGGCGAAGGCGTGCGTACGCCGGACCGTGTCCTCGCCGGTGAGCAGCGAGGGCACCAGCTCGACCAGGGGCAGCACCGGCACCGGGTTGAAGAAGTGCAGGCCGACGACCTGTTCCGGCCGGGAGACGGCGGCGGCCAGCCGGATGACGGGGAGGGAGGAGGTGTTCGTCGCCAGGACGGCGTCCGGGCGCTCCACCACCGCGTCGAGCCGGGCGAAGACCTCCAGCTTGGCCCGCTCGTCCTCGGCGACCGCCTCGACGACGAGGTCCCGGTCCGCCATCCGGGCCAGGTCCGTGGTCACCGACAGCCGGGCGGCCGCGGCGTCCCGTCCGGCGGCGGTGAGCCGGCCCGAGGCGGTGGCGCGCCCGAGGGAGCGCAGGACCCGCTCCAGGCCGGCGGCCGCGGCCGTGGCGGTCGTCTCCACGACCACCACGTCGAGTCCGGCGCGGGCGCAGACCTCGGCGATGCCGGATCCCATCACCCCGCAGCCGACGATCCCGACCCGTTCGATGCCGACCCGTTCGGTCCCGGTACCGGAACCGGCGTCGATGTGGACACTGGTCATCCGTGCGTTCTCCCTCCACTGTTTCCGTCGGGTGCGCCGGGGCGGTGCGGCCGGTGCCGTCCGCACCGCCCCGGCCGGGGGTCAGCCGGCGGCCGGCATCCGCAGGACGCCCGTGCCGCGCTTGACGAGTTCGCCCGCGATGATCAGGCGCTGGATCTCGGAGGTGCCCTCCCAGATCCGGTCGACGCGCAGTTCCCGGTAGAGCCGCTCGACGGGGTACGTGCGGTCGTAGCCGCGGCCGCCGAAGATCTGCACGCACCGGTCGACGACCCGGCCCGAGGCCTCGCTCGCCGCCAGCTTGGCGATGGCCGCCTTCGCGTGGAGCGTCTTGCGGTCGGTGCCGGACTGGTCGGCCTCCCAGGCGACCTGGTGGGTGTAGGCGCGGTTGACGGCGATGTCGACGGCGCAGTCGGCGAGCATGCCCTGGACGAGCTGGAAGTCGGCGATGGGGGAGCCGAACTGGCGTCGCTCCACGGCCCAGTCCCGGGCCAGTTCCAGGGCCCGTTCGGCCGCGCCGATCGTCCGGGCGGCGATCATCAGCCGTTCCTCGGTGAACCAGGAGCGGGTGATGTCGTAGCCCTGGCCCACCTCGCCGAGCACCGCCCCGTCCGGGACGAAGACCTCGGTGAAGGTGAACTCGGGGTGCTCGTAGACGAAGGTGTGCATCCAGCGCGGCACGCGGGTCATCTCGACGCCCGCGGTGTCCTTGTCGACCAGGAACAGGGTCGGCGCGCGCTCCTCCCCGGCGGCGGCCAGCACGATCATGAAGTCGGCGTGGTCGCCGACGGTGACGAACCACTTCTCGCCGTTCAGCACCCAGCCGCCGCCGGTCCGGGTCGCCGTCGTCCGCAGGTTCTGCGGATCGGAGCCCGCCTCCGGCTCCGACACGGCGTAGCAGTCCCGGCGCTGACCCCGGATCACCGGGACGAGGTAGCGTTCGCGCTGCTCGGGCGTGCAGTGGGACAGGGCGTTCGCCGGGCGCCACACCATGTCCCACAGCGCCCCGGTGAGCCGTCCGAGTTCGGCCTGGACGGTGACCTGCTCCAGGACCGTGAGGCCGGCGCCGCCCCACTCGGCGGGCATGTTGACGGCCTGGAGGCCGCTGTCGAGGACCGCGTCGCGGATCTCGGTGTGGGCGTGCGGCGGCAGGCCGTTGTTCTCCTCGCAGTCGGTCTCGTACTTCATGATGAAGTCGGTGAGCGCGCGCGCCGCGCCGCGGAGCTCTTCCTGACGGGGGGTGAGGCGGAAGTCCATGTGCGTCCTTCGTCCTTCGTGGTCGGTGGGGGAGTGCCGGGGGCCGTCGTTCTTCGAGGCCCTGCGTCAGGAGGAGGCGGGGAAGGCCAGCGCCCCGGTGCCGCGTTTGACGAGCTCGTTGGCGATGATCAGGCGCTGGATCTCGGAGGTGCCCTCCCAGATCCGGTCGACGCGCAGCTCCCGGTACATCCGCTCGACGGGGTACGTGCGGTCGTAGCCGCGGCCCCCGAAAATCTGCACGCACCGGTCCACGACCCGCCCCGCGGCCTCGCTCGCCGCGAGCTTCGCCGTCGACGCCTTCGCGTGGAGGGTCTTGCGGTCGGTCTCGGGCCGGTCGGCCTCCCAGGCGACCTGGTGGGTGTAGGCGCGGTTGACGGCGATGTCGACGGCGCAGTCGGCGAGCATGCCCTGCACCAGCTGGAAGTCGGCGATGGGGGAGCCGAACTGGCGTCGCTCCACGGCCCAGTCCCGGGCCAGTTCCAGGGCCCGTTCGGCCGCGCCGATCGTCCGGGCGGCGATCATCAGCCGCTCGTCGGTGAACCATTCCTTCGTCAGCTCGTAGCCGTTGCCGACACCCCCCAGCACGTCCTCGTCGGGGACGAAGACGTCGGTGAAGGTGAACTCCGGGTGCCCGTTCACCGCGGAGTGCATGAACCGCGGTACCCGGGTCATCTCGACCCCGGGCGCCTGCTTGTCGACGAAGAACAGCGTCGGCGCCCGCTCGGGCCCGGCATCGGCCTGCACCAGCAGGAAGTCCGCGATGTCACCGCAGGTCACGAACCACTTCTCGCCGTTCAGCAGCCAGCCGCCGGCGGCGCGGACGGCCGTGCTCGTGCCCGAGCCGGGATCGGAGCCCGCCCCGGGCTCGGTCACCGCGAACGCGTCGAACCGCTCGCCCCGCACGACCGGCAGGAGGTACTTCTCCCGCTGCGCCGGGGTGCCGTACGCCAGCACGTTCGCGGGCCGCCAGGGGATGTCCCACAGGCAGTTGGTGACCTTACCGAACTCCTCCTCGACGATGACCTGGTCCAGCAGCGACAGGCCCGCGCCGCCCCACTCGGCGGGCATGTTGATCGCGTAGACCCCGGCGTCGATCGCGGCGCGGGTCAGTTCCCGGACCGTGTCCGCGGGCAGCGGGCCGCCCGCCTCCTCGGCCTGGTCCTCGTACCCCATCAGGAGCCTCGCGTAGGCGGCGGCGCGCGCCTTCAGTTCGGCCTGCTCCGGGGTGTAGCGGAAGTCCATGTCCTCTTGCTCTCCTTCGGGTGATGGGGATGGGGATGGGGCTGGGGCTGGGCACCTTCAGCCCAGGACGGCGCGGGCGTCCAGGGCCAGTGCGCCCTGCGGGCGCACCAGCAGCGGGTTGACCTCCAGTTCGGCGATCTCCGGATGGGCCGCGGCGACCTCCGTGATCCGCTCGATCACGGCGGCCGCGGCGGCCACGTCCACGGCGGGCCGCCCGCGCACGCCGTCCAGCAGGGCGCCGGACCGCAGCCCCCGCAGCAGCCGCTCGGCCCGTGCGGCCGGTACGGGCGCCAGGGCGAAGGCCACGTCCCGCAGGGTCTCGGTGAGCACGCCGCCGAGCCCGACCACGGCCACCGGCCCGAACCGCGGGTCCCGGTGCACGCCCACGATCAGCTCGACCCCGTCGGACAGGTCGGCCATCGCCTCCACCGAGTGGGCGGCGGCGCCGAGCCGGGCGCGCATCGCGCGGTACGCGGCCAGCAGCGCGCCCCGGTCGGGCAGGCCCAGGACCACCCCGCCCGCGTCGGACTTGTGCAGCAGGTGCAGGGCCTTGAGGACGTACGGGCCATCGAACTCCTCGGCCGCGGCCAGCAGTCCGGCCTCGTCGAGGACCTCGCGGGCGGCCGGGAACGGCACCCCCCCGGCGGCCAGCAGGGCCCGCACCCCGTGGTACCCGGGGTCGCCCAGCGCCACGGCCGGGGCGGGCAGCGGCACGATCCCCGGCACGGGCCCGGCCGCCCGACCGGCGACGGCCCCCAGTGCGCGGGCGGCGTCCTCGGTGGCGGAGAACACCGGCACCCCGGCCTCCGCCAGCACCCGGCAGCTCGGCGAGTGCGGGTACATCGACTGCACCACCAGCGGCTTCGCCACCGCCGCGAGGTGCGCGACGATCTCCTTCGCGGCCCGGGTCTCGCCCTCCGCCAGTACGGAACCGCCGGCCGGACCACCGCCGAGACCGCCCTCGGAGGCCGCGTAGCCGCCGAAGTAGCCGGTCATCAGCACGGCGTCGACCTCCTCGGCCGCGAGCAGCTCCCCGACGGCGTCCGCGTACGACAGGGGCCGCTGCTCGCCCGCCCCGGCCAGGTCCACCGGGTTGCCGGTGGAGGACTGCTCCCACAGCACGGCCCGCAGCCGCTCCTGCACGGCCGCGCCGAGCTCCGGCACGCGCAGCCCGGCGTCCTCGGCCGCGTCGGCGGCGATCGCGCCGTGGCCGCCGCCGTCGGTGAAGACCGCGGTGCGCCGGCCCCGGGTACGGGCCCCCGCGCCCAGGGCCGCCAGGACGACGGCCATCTCCCGCGGCGTGCGCACGAGTTCGACCCCGGCGTCGCGGCAGGCGGCCGCCACCACGTCGGCCGGGGTGGTCAGCGCCCCGGTGTGGGAGCGGGCGCTGCGCGCGGAGGCGGCGCCCCGGCCCGCGGTGAGCAGGACCACCGGCTTGCCCGCCGCCGCGGCGGCCTCCGCGAAGGCCCGGCCGTCGCCGAAGTCCTCGGCGTACACGGCGATGGCGGAGGTGGCCGGATGGCGGGCGCAGTCGGTGACGAGGTCGACGAGGGTGACGTCGGCCTGGTTGCCGAGGGAGACGAACCGGGAGTAGCCCAGGCCGTGCGGCGCGCCGCGGAGCTGGAGTTCGAGGGCGAGGTTGCCGCTCTGGCTGAGCAGGGCGACGCCGCCGGGGGCGAACCGGTCCGAGGCGAGGTACAGCTCGGTGGTGTTGTCGGCGATGCCCAGGCAGTTGGGCCCGACGAGGACCGCCCCGGCGGCGCGGACCCGCTCGGCCACGGCCCGCTGCCGGGCCAGGCCCGCCGGCCCGGCCTCGGCGAAGCCCGCGGTGATGGCGACGATCGCCCTGGCCCCGCAGGCGAGGGCCTCGTCGACGGCGGCCTCGAAGCCGGCGCCGGGCACGGAGAGCACCACCAGGTCCACGGGTTCGCCGATCCCGGTGAGGGAGGTGGCGGCGGTGCGGCCGAGGACGCTGCCGCCGCGCCGGTTGACCAGGTGGACGGGCCGCCGGCCGGGGGCGCGCAGGGCCTGGGAGGCCACGGCGTGGCCGTACTTGGCGGGGTCGTCGCTGGCGCCGACGACGGCGACGGAGCGGGGGTCGAAGAGGGCGGTCAGGTCGCGGGCCATGTCATCCCTCCACGCGGAGCGCGGAGTTGGGGCAGCTGTCGGCGCAGGCGCGGGCGGCGTCCTCGGCCCCGGCCGGGACGTCCACGGCGATGATCCGCGCGTAGCCCCATTCGTCGAGTTCGACCAGTTCGGGTGCGGGTTCCTGGCACAGTCCGTACCCCTGGCAGCGGGTGGAGTCCAGCAGGAGTTTCACGGCGTTCCTTTCGGCACGGGCAGCGGGTTGCCGGCGGGGGAGGCGGGGGGAGTGGCGTAGGCGGGAGGGGCGAGGGCGGGGGCGGTCTCCGGCACCGGCACCGTGAGGCGGCGGGTCCCGTCGGCGGGGGCGGTGGCCGCGCAGACCGGGCAGGGGGCGGTGAGGTGGGCGCGGACCGGGCCGGGGAAGGCGCGGAGCAGGCTGCCCGCGAGGCCGGCGGCGGCGTCGAGCAGTCCACAGGCACCCCGTCCGGGCAGGCCCCGCGACCAGCGGAGCAGGTGGTCGCCGGTGTCCGGGTCCGCGCGGCCGGAGGTGAGGGCGCGCAGGGCGTCCGCGACCGCCGCGGTGCCGGAGACGCAGACCCCGCACTGCCGCGCGCCCTCGGCCGCGAGGTGGGCGGCCGCGTCGGCGGCGGTGCCCACCGGGCACTCCCCGGGGCCGAGGAAGCGGACGGCTCCGCAGCCCAGGGCGGTGCCCGCGGCGGCGAGGGCGTCCGGTTCGAGCGGGAGGTCCAGGGCGCGGGCGTCGACGAGCCCGCCGAACAGCCCGCCCATCAGGGCTCCGGCCGCGTCCGGGACGCCGTGGCGGCGGGCCAGCGCGCGCAGGGTGGTTCCGGACGGGACTTCGGTGAGCACGGGTGCGGCGCCCGCGCCGGAGAGGGTGACCAGGGTGCCGTGGGCGACGGCGTCGCGCAGCCGGGGCCGGGCGGCGGTGAGCGCGATCCGGGCGAGCGTCTCGACGTTGGAGACCAGGGTCGGTGCCCCGCCCACGCCCCGTTCGAACGGGCGGGGCGGTTTGGCGGTGGGCAGCGCCGGTCCGCCGTCGATCCTGCGGACCACCGCCGTCTCCTCGCCCGCGACGTACGCGTGGCCGGTCTCGACCACCTCGACGGGCAGCGGCGGCGGGTGCTCGGCGAGGGCCGCGCGGACGCGGGCGCCCGCCACCGGGTCCGAGAGGTACACGTAGCCGCGTACGGCGCCGGTGACGGCGGCCGCGCGGGCGAGGCCGTCGAGCACCAGGTGCGGCCGGGCCCGCAGCAGCCAGCGGTCCTTGGCCGAACCCGGCTCGCCCTCCTCGCCGTTGGCCACGACGACGGGGCCGCCGCCGCGGTCGCGTACGGAGCGCAGCTTGACGGCGGCCGGGAAGGCGGCCCCGCCGCGGCCGCGCAGCCCGGAGGCGGCGAGGTGGGCGAGCAGTTCCTCCGGGCCGGTGGCGCTGCCGTAGCCGCCTCCGGCCCGGTAGGCGGCGGCGTCCTCCGCGCGGTGGGGCGCGGCGCCGAGGACGGTGCCGGGCGTCGGCACCGCCGTCGGGAGTCGGATCGCGGTCATCGGCCGGCTCCTTCCGTGGTGTGGGCGCGCAGGGCCCGTACGGCGCCCTCCAGGGCGGTGCGGTCCCGCGCGGTGCGGCCGTATCCCGGTCCCGGGAGGCCGATGAGCATGCGGTGGTGGTCGAGGACGACCTCGCCGGCGAGCAGGGCGGCGGCGGGGTCGCCGGCCCGGGCGCCGGCGGCGACCGAGGTCACCAGGTCGGTCACCTCGGCGAGGTAGCGCAGCCAGCCGTGCCGGGTGCCGTGCAGCACCAGGCGTTCGACCCGGCGCCGTTCGGCGTCCGCCAGGTCCTGCGGACGGCCCGGGGCGGCGCCGGGCGGGGCGGCGCCGGGCGGGGCGGCGCCGGGCGGGGCGGCGCGCAGGGCGGCGACCGCGGTGGGGAGTTCGCGCTCCGGTTCGGGGGTGAGGCCGAGCCAGTCCAGACGCCGACGACCGCTCATGCGTGCCTCCGGGAGATGGGGTGCCGTCCGCCGTCCGGCGCCGGGCGCGGGCCGGGGTGCGGGGGAGTACGAGGGCTCGCCGCAGGGGCGCCGACGGGCGTGCGGCGGGGATCGGGGGATCGCCGGGGATGGGCCCGGGTGGGGCCGGGCGGGCCGCGCGGTGGCCTTCCGCACCCCGGTGACCAGGGCGAATGCGGGGTAAAGGGCGCGAGGCGACAGGAAAGCATGTTTGCTGACCGATCGGTCAGGCAAGAATCACGCTAGCTGACCGATCGGTCAGTGAACAAGTCTTGACCCGGCGGAAACGAGCCAGCAATCTGACTGTCCAGTCGGTCAGCCCGGCCCCGGCTCCCCGCCCCGGCCGCCTGCCCGCACCCGGCTCGCCCCGCCCCCGACAGCTCGCCACCGCACGCCGACACCCATCGCCGCACGCCGGCACGGAGGAGTCACCGATGCACTCCAGAGCCCCCGACACCCGCACCCCGCACCTCCCCGCCGCCGACGGGGACCCCGACAGCACCCCGCACGCCCCCGCCCCCGCCGCCGACGGGGCCCCCGGACCCGCGCTCCCGGCGCGCTACTACACCGACCCCGAGACCGCCGCCGCCGAGACCCGCCGCGTCTTCGCCCGGTCCTGGCAGCTCGTCTGCCACGAATCCGACCTCCCCGGCCCGGGAGCCCGCCTGGCGGCCACCGTCGCCGACCGCGAGGTCCTCGTCGTCCGTACCGAGGACGGCGGCCTCGCCGCCCACCTCAACGTATGCCGGCACCGCGGAACCCGCCTGGTCACCGCCCCCGAACCGGACGGCAAGGCCATCCGCTGCCCGTACCACGGCTGGACGTACCGCCTCGACGGAACCCTCGTCGGCGCCCCCGAGGCCCGCCAGATCCCCTGCCTGGACAAGCCGGGTCTCGGCCTGTTCCCGGCCGCCGTCGAATCCTTCCTCGGCTTCGTCTTCGTCAACCTCGACGTGGACGCCGAACCGCTGGCCAAGAGCTGCGCGGGCCTCGCGGAGGCGGTCGGCCACTACGCCGGAGCCGACCTGGTGCCGGTCGGCCGCGCCCGCATCCACGACCTGGCCGGAGCCGAAGTGCAGCAGGCCAACTGGAAGGTGGCGGTGGACAACTACCTGGAGGGCTACCACGTCCCGGTGGCCCACCCCGGCCTGATGCGGCTGCTCGACTACCAGGGCTACACCTGCGAGATCGCCGAGAACTACGCCCTCTTCGCCTCCCCGCTGCGCGACAAGCCCTCCTCCAACTGGGCCGAGCGCCTCTACCAGCGCATCGCCGCCCCGATGCCCGGCCTCGCCGAGGCCGACCGCCGGGTCTGGCGCTACGCGGTCGTCTACCCCAACACCCTCATCGACTTCTACCCCGACCACGTGCTCGCCTGGACGGCCGTCCCCACGGCCGTCGACCGCGTCGCCGTTCCCGGCGGCTTCTACACCCGCCGCGGCACCGGCCTGCGCACCCGGCTCGCCCGCCGCCTCAACATCCACATCGGGTGGATCACCAACGACGAGGACGCCGAGCTCGTCGCCCGCGTGCAGAAGGGCCTCTCCACCCCCGGGTTCGAGCCCGGACCGCTCTCGCGCCGCGAATCGGCGGTCGCCTGGTTCGCCGCCCGCATCCGGGCCGACCTCGACGGCACGCCGTAGCCCGTACCCGTACCGGCACGCGGAGCCCCGCCCCGGCCCGCCCTGCCGCACCGCCCGCCCGTACCCGCACACCCGGCGCACCGGCAGGCACCCGCACCGCACGACCGAGCCCCCCACGGCCCCGAGCTCGTCCCCGCCGTCCCCCCGCGGCCCTACGGAGAGGACCCCATGTCCCCCGAGGCACTCCCCCCGTCCAGACGCTCGCTCCTCCGCGCCGGCACCGCCGCCGCCCTCGCCCTCACCGCCTCCGGCTGCGGCTTCTCCTCGGCCGGCGACCCGGCCGGGCAGGAGGCCGCGCAGAAGCCCATCGACGTCAAGGTCGACGGCGACCTCGTCTACTTCAACTGGGCGGACTTCGTCGACCCCGCCGTCTTCGAAGGCTTCCAGAAGGAGTACGGCGTCAAGGTCGTCCAGTCGAACTACGACTCCATGGAGGGCATGGCCGCCAAGCTCAACGCCGGCAACCGCTACGACATCGTCTTCCCCACCGCGAAATGGGCCCAGCGGCTCGCCGCCGGCGGACGGCTGCGCACGATCGACCACTCCCGGCTGCGGGGCGCCGAATCCGTCTTCGCCGGCTACGGCTACTTCAACGACCCCTGGTACGACGCCGGATCCGCGCACACCGTCCCCTTCACCATGTACAAGACGGGCATCGGCTGGCGCCGGGACCGGCTCGGCGACCTCACCGGCTCCTGGGACGACCTGTGGAACGCCGGAGCCAAGGGCAAGGTCTTCGTCCTCGACGACCGCGACGAGGTCCTCGGCCTGGGCGCGCTCAAGCTCGGCCTGCCCCTCACCACCGGCGACGCACCCGAACTCGCCCGCGTCACCGACACCCTCCGCTCGCTCCGCCCCCACCTGCGCGGCTTCTCCAGCGACAGCTACAACAACCTGCTCAACGGCAACGCCGACATGACCCAGGCGTGGAGCGGGGACATGGCCGCCATGCTGGCCCAGGCCGAGGACCCGGCCGTCTTCGGCTTCGAGACCGCCCGCGAGGGCGCCCCCGTCAACTCCGACTGCTACGCCATCCCCGCCAACGCCCGGCACCCCGGCACCGCGATGCTCTTCATCGACTACATGCTCCGCCCGGAGAACGTGAAGAAGAACATCGAGTACATCGGCTACCCGATGCCCGTCCGCGGCACCGAGGACACGTACGCGGCGCTCGTCGAGCCGTTCCCGCAGTGCGTGGTCACCACCGAGGACCTCAAGGCCGACCTCTTCTTCCGCAACGGCGACCAGCGCGGCGAACGGGCCCGCGACGCCGCCTGGACCGAGGTCAAGGCCGGCTGACATGGCACGACGACGCAACCGCCCCGGGCCCGCCCGGCCGCCCCGGCAGCGCCTGTGGACCTGGCTGCTGCTCCCCGGCACCCTCTGGATGACCGGCTTCCTCCTCGCCTCCCTCCTCCTGGTGGCCACCCTCGCGCTCGGCACCACCGACCCGCTCGGCAACCCGCGCTTCGGGCTCGACCCCGGCAACCTGACCGCCCTCGCCGACCCGGCGTACCGCACCGTGCTGCTGCGCTCCCTCGGCTACGCGCTGGCCGCCTGCCTCGTCAGCCTGGCCGTGGCCTACCCGGTGGCCTACGCCATCGCCCTGCACGGCGGCCGCTTCAAGAACCTGCTGATCGCCGCGATCGTCGTACCCTTCTTCGCCAACTACCTGGTACGGATGTACGGCTGGTCCGTCGTGCTCTCCGACGACGGGCCCGTCCTGAAGGCCCTGCGCGCCGCCGGACTCGCCGACGGCGGCACCAGGATCCTGCAGACCGGCGCCGGTGTCGTCGCAGGACTCGTCTACGGGTTCGTCGTCTTCATGGTCATCCCGCTGTACGCGGCGATGGAGCGCATGGACACCTCGCTCATCGAGGCCGGACGCGACCTGTACGGAGGCCCCCTGCGGACCTTCCTCTTCGTCACCGTCCCCGCCACCCGCCAGGGAGCGGCAGCCGGGTGCGTCCTCGTCTTCCTGCCCGCCATGGGCGACTTCGTCAGCGCCCAGCTCATGGGAGGCCCCGACCAGATCATGATCGGCAACCTGATCCAGGACAAGTTCTTCCAGGGCCAGAACTGGCCCCTCGGATCGGCCCTCACCATGCTCCTGATGGCGGTCCTGTTCTTCGGCATGCTCGGCTACCTGCGGCGCGCCCGCAAGGACGAGGCGGAGGCCGCCCGATGACCACCGTGAAACCCCGCCGCGGCGGCCGCCGGCGCGGCGCCGGACGCCGGCCCCGCTTCGCCATCGCCGTCACCGTCGTCTTCTTCGCCCTCCTCTACCTCCCCGTCGCCGTCGTCGTCCTGTTCTCCTTCAACGCCCAGAAGTCCCTCACCGTCTTCGACGGCGCGAGCCTGCGCTGGTACTCCGCGCTCGCCGACGACCACGCCCTGCTCGACTCCCTCGGCATGAGCCTGGAGGTGTCCCTCGTCGCCATGGCCGGCTCGCTCGTCCTCGGCGTGGCGCTCGCCCTGGGCCTCGTACGCAGCCGCAGCCGGCTCGGCTCCCTCGCCGGCCTCGTCATGCTCGTACCGCTGATCACCCCGGAGATCGTCACCGGCGTCGCGGCGATGCTCCTCTTCAAGGGCCTCGGCATCACCCTGTCCACCACCACCGTGATGCTCGCCGAGATCACCTTCTCGATCTCCTACGTGACGGTCATCCTCCGCTCCCGCGTCGCCGCCCTCAACCCGGAGGTGGAGGAGGCCGCCATGGACCTCGGCGCCACCCGGGGCCAGGCGCTGCGGCTCGTCACCCTGCCCGCGCTGCTCCCGGGCATCCTCGCCTCCGCGGTCCTCGTCTTCGCCCTCGTCTTCGACGACTTCGTCCTCGCCTACTTCACCACCGGCGTCGACCCGCAGCCGCTGTCCGTCCGCATCTACTCGGCGATCCGCTTCGGCGTCCAGCCCACCATCAACGCCGTCGGCACCCTGATGCTGGCCGGATCCATCGGCCTGATCCTCCTCGCACTCGCCATCCCGCGCCTCTTCGGGCGCCGCGGCGGCCTCGACCTGCTCTCCGGGAAGTGATCCGCATGCCCCCGTCCGCCGTGCCCCCGACCCCCGTGCCCCCCACCCCCGTCCGCCCGACCCCGGCCGTCCGGCTCGACCGGGTCAGCAAGCAGTACGCCGCCGGCCACGCCGCGTACGCCGTCAGCGGGGTCGAACTCGACGTGTTCCAGGGCGAGTTCTTCTCCCTCCTCGGCCCCTCCGGCTGCGGCAAGACCACCCTGCTGCGGATGATCGGCGGCTTCACCGACCCCACCGACGGCAGCGTCCTGCTCGACGGCCGCGACGTCACCGGCCTCCCGCCCGACCGGCGCGACGTCAACACCGTCTTCCAGAGCTACGCCCTCTTCGACCACCTCTCCCTCGCGGACAACGTGGCCTTCGGCCTCAAGCGCAAGGGCGTCGCCCGCGCCGAGATACGCACCCGCGTCGCCGACATGCTCGACCTCGTCCAGCTCTCCCACCTCGCGGGGCGCAAGCCCGCCACCCTCTCCGGCGGCCAGAAGCAGCGCGTCGCCCTCGCCCGGGCCCTCGTCAACCGCCCCCAGGTGCTGCTCCTGGACGAGCCGCTGGCCGCCCTCGACCTCAAGCTCCGCCGCCACATGCAGGTCGAACTCAAGCAGATCCAGCGCGAGGTGGGCATCACCTTCGTCTTCGTCACCCACGACCAGGACGAGGCCCTCACCATGTCGGACCGCCTCGCCGTCATGAACGAGGGCCGCGTCGAACAGTGCGGAACCCCCGAGGACGTCTACGAGCGCCCCGCCACCCGCTTCACCGCCTCCTTCATGGGCACCTCCAACCTCGTCCCCGGCACCTACCGCGCCGGCCGCGTCGTCCTCGACGGCGGCCCCGAACTGCCCGTCGGCCACCGCGCGAACGTCCCCGACGGCAGCCGCGTCGACCTCTCCATCCGCCCCGAGAAGATCTGGCTCTCCGACCTGGAACCCGACATGGCCCGCGTCACCGGGGTCGTCCGCGAAACCGTCTACGGCGGCCCCACCACCACCTACCTCATCGAACTGGCCCCCGGGGTCACGGTGTCCGTCCTGGAGCAGAACACCGTCCGCTCCCGCAGGGAGGACCGCTGGAGCGGCGGCGAACGCGTCGAGATCGGCTGGAAGCCCGAACACTGCCTCGTCCTGGACTGACCGCCCCCACCGGAGGACCACCCATGAACCACGACGTCATCGTGCTCGGCGCCGGCCTGGCCGGCCTCGCCGCCGCACGCGACCTCGCCGCGGGCGGAGCCGACGTCCTCGTCGTCGAGGCCCGCGACCGGGCCGGCGGACGCGTCGAGCAGACCGCCCTCCCCGACGGCCGCCTCGTCCAGCTCGGCGGAGAGGTCGTCGGCCGCGCCCACACCGCCTACACCACCCTCGTCGCCGAACTCGGCCTCACCCTGACCCCCAGCTACGTCGCCGAGCCCGGCGCCCTCACCCGCGCCACCCCCGAAGGGGTCTCGGCGGACGAACCGCCCCACTGGTTCGGCCCCGGCGACGACGCCCGCCACCGCAAGACCACCGCCGCCTTCCGCGCCCTCGCCCGCACCGTCGACCCCGACGACCCCTGGGCCCACCCCGAGGCCACCGCCCTCGACCGGCTGTCCGTCGGCGACTGGCTGCGCGCCCAGGGAGCCGGCCCGGCCGTCGTCCGGCTCTGGGAGATCGGACAGCTCGCCCTCGCCGACGGCTCCTGCGAACGCACCTCGCTCCTCGCCGCCCTGCGCAAGCACGCCGCCGTACCGGTACCCGACCCGGCCGGACCCGACCCCTACGACTACGAGGCCTGGGAGGGCCTGCGGGTCGCCGAGGGCTCCGCCACCGTCGCCCTGCGCATGGCCGCCGCCCTCGGCGGACGCGTCCGCACCGGCTCGCCCGTCGCGGCCGTCACCGTACGCCGCCCCGGCCGCTGCACCGTACGGCTCGCCGACGGCGAGACCCTCACCGCCGCGGCCGTCGTCAGCGCCCTGCCCGTCGGCCCGCTCCGCTCCGTCGCCGTCACCGGGGTCTCCGCCGCCCGCCTCGCCTCCCTGCACCGCCAACGCCAGGCGCTCGCCGCCAAGTTCACCGCCGCCTACGACCGCCCGTTCTGGCGCGACCGCGGCCGCAGCGGGCTCTCCGAATGCGAAGGGGTGCTCGGCAGCACCTGGCCGCAGAGCCACGGCATCCTCTCCGCCCTCGTCCCGCCCGAGCGGCTCGGCGTGCTCCTCGGCATCCCCGCCCCGCTGCGCCCCGCCGAACTCCTCGCCGAGATCGCCCGCCTCTACGGTGACCCGGCCCACCACCCCGTCGCCACCCACCTCCGCCTCTGGGGCACCGACCCCTGGACCCAGGGCTACGTCACCCAGTGGACCCCCGGCGACGTCACCGCCGTCGGACCCCTCCACGGCACCCACGAACCGCCCTTCTACGTCTGCGGATCCGACCAGTGGGCGGCCGGCTACATGGAGGGCGCCGTACGCACCGGACGCGCCGCCGCCGAGGAGGCCCTGCGCCGTGGCTGACCCCCTGCCGCACAACCACATCGCCGGGGCCGACCGGCCCGCCGCCTCCGGCGCGACCACGGACCTGACCGACCCCGCCACCGGCCGCGTCCACCGCCGCGCCCCGCGCTCCGGCCAGGCCGACGTCGACGCCGCCTGCACGGCCGCCGCGGCCGCGTACGAGCACTGGTCCACGACCACCCCGGCCGTACGCCAGCGCGCACTGCTCGCCCTCGCCGACGCCGTCGAGGAACACGCGGACGCGCTCACGGCCGCCGAGACCGGCGACACCGGCAAACCCGCCCACCAGTTCAGGATCGGGGAATTCCCCGCGATCACCGACACCCTGCGCTTCTTCGCCGGGGCCGCGCGCAACCTCCCCGGCCCCGCCGCCGCCGAGTACACCGAGGGCCGCACCTCACTGCTGCGCCGCGAACCCGTCGGGGTCTGCGCCCAGATCACCCCGTGGAACTACCCCCTGATGATGGCGGTGTGGAAGCTCGCCCCGGCCCTCGCCGCGGGCAACACCACCGTTCTGAAGCCCGCCGACACCACCCCCACCTCGACCGCGCTGCTGGCCCGCATCGCGGCCCCGCACCTGCCGCCGGGCGTGCTCAACGTGGTCTGCGGCGACCGCGACACCGGCCGCGCGCTCACCGCCCACCCCGACGTGGCCCTCGTCGCGGTCACCGGGAGCGTACGGGCCGGACGCCAGGTCGCCGCCGCCGCGGCCGCCGGCCTCAAACGGGTCCACCTCGAACTCGGCGGCAACGCCCCGGTCATCGTCCACGAGGACGCCGACCCCGCGGCGACCGCCGCCGCCCTCGTCGACGTCGCCTACTACAACGCCGGCCAGGACTGCACCGCGCCCACCCGCTTCCTCGTCCACCACCGCGTCCACGACGCCTTCCTCGCGGCCTTCGCGGCAGGGGCGGCCCGGCTGCGCCCCGGCACCGACTTCGGCCCCCTCAACAACCCCGCCCAACTGGCCTCCGTCCGGGGGTTCCTCGAACGGCTGCCGGCCCATGCCGAGATCGTGACCGGCGGCGCCCGCCTCCCCCGTCCGGGCTTCTTCCACGAGCCCACCGTCGTCGCCGGGGTCCGGCAGGACGACGAGATCGTGCAGGAGGAGGTCTTCGGCCCCGTCGTGACCGTGCAGTCCTTCACGGACGAGGAAGAGGCGCTGCACCTGGCCGACGGCGTCCGCCACGGCCTGGCCGCGAGCGTGTGGACGGCCGACCACGACCGCGCCATGCGCGCGACCCGCTCCCTGCGCACCGGCATCGTCTGGGTGAACACCCACGGCACCACGGTCTCCGAGATGCCGCACGGCGGCACCGGCCAGTCCGGCTACGGCAGCGACCTCTCCATGGCGGGCCTGCTCGACTACACCCGGGTCAAACACGTCATGCTCTGAGCCCGGACCGGGCCCTCCGACCCGCGGACGGGGGCGAAGGGCCCGGGGAAGGGGCGGCCGCTGGAGCTCGGGCTGCAGGCACTGGCCGGAACCGCCGTGCTCCGGCGGCCGGCGCGGGTCAGGCAGCGGGCTTGCCGGGCTGGTCGTGGGTCGAGCAGTGGATGCCGCCGCCGCCCGAGGCGATCGTGTCGATGGAGACCGGGACGACGTCGCGCTTGGGGAAGTGCTCCTGGAGGATGGCGCGGGCGCGGTCGTCCGCCTTGCGGTCCCCGAACTTGGGCATGAACACCGCGTCGTTGGCGATGTAGAAGTTGGCGTACGTGGAGACGAAGTCGTCGCCGCGGCCCGTGATGCGGTTCAGGTCGGGCTGCGGGAGGTCGATGACCTCGAAGCGGCGGCCGCGGGCGTCCGTCGCCCTCGACAGGACGGACTTCGCCTGGTCCGCGGAGCGCGACCAGGAGTCCGGCGGGGTGCTCGGGTGCGCGCGGTCCAGCAGGACCACACCGGGCTCGGTGAACCGTACGAGGCTGTCGACGTGGGCGTCGGTGATGTCCTCGCCGCGCACGCCGGCCAGCCAGATGACCTTCTCCACGCCGAGGGTCTGCTTCAGCTCGGCCTCGATGGTGTCGCGGGACTTGCCCCGGTTGCGGTTGTCGTTGACGATCGAGCTCTCGGTGATCATCAGCGTGCCCTCGCCGTCGGGCTCGAAGGAGCCGCCCTCGGCCACCAGCGGCGCCTGCACCCGGGGGATCTTGTACTTCTCCAGCAGCGCGCGCCCGACCTTGGCGTCGTTGGGGTGCTTCTGCTTGTTGCCCCAGCCGTTGAAGTTGAAGTCGACGCCGACGACCTTGCCGCCCTCCTCCACGAAGACGGGGACGGTGTCGCGGGCCCAGAGGTCGTCGACGGCCAGCGGGATGACCTCGACCTGGGAGCCGACCGCCTTCTGTGCGGCCGCCACCTGCTCCGGGCGGGCCATCATGACCACGGCCTCGTACTCCCCGATGGCGCGGGCGATCCTGGCGATGTCCTCGCGGACGTAGCGCAGGTCCTCCTCCCAGACCCCCGCGGCCAGGGCCGGCCAGGACATGAAGGTGCGGGTGTGGCTCTCCCACTCCGCGCCGAGGCGGCGCTTGGCGGTGCCGGAGGCGGACTGGGCCGAGCCGGCCGGGGTACCCGACCGCAGGGAGGACTCGGCGGGGCCGCAGGCCGCCGAGCCGAAGGCGAGGGCTCCGAGCGCGGAGAGGGTGCGCAGGACGGTCCGGCGAGTGGGGGGCGGGTTCGTCACGGGAGACTCCGATCGTTTACCGGCGGGACAGGTACGTCTCGCCGGGACGGGCGCGGGGGCGCGACCAGGGGCTCGGGCCCCGGGCTCCTACGACAAGGGTGCGCGTCAACCCCGCGGTCGGCCGTTCGGCAGGAAAGCGGAACGGCCCGTTACCGCCACTCTGGCACTGACTGGATTTTCAGTCAAACCGCGACGCGGCCTCCGGCGCCAGCCGGTCGGCCTCCACCCGGACCGCCGCCCGCAGCAGCTCCCGGGCGTGGCCGGGCGGCGTCAGCCCGCTGAGCCAGCGCACGCTCAGCCCCTCCAGCAGGGCGGTCAGCCGCTCGGCGGCGGCCGTGACGGCATCGGCCGGAGCTGCCGGGTGGACGGCGCCGAGCAGCTCCGCCACCTCGGCGGTCCAGGCGGCGCCGGCCGCCGCGAGCTCGTCCCGCAGCTCCGGGTCGAAGACCGCGTGGGCCCGCAGCTCGCCCCAGGCGGCGCTGTTCTCCCGCACCTCGGGGAGGTCCTGGACCTCCAGCAGGAGCATCCGCTCCAGCCGCTCCCGGGGGTCGGCGGCGGGCCCCGCGGGGAGCCCGTCCGGCCCCTGCTCCGTGTACCGGTCGGCCCGGTCCCCGATGAAGGCGAGGGCGTGCCGCAGGATCCCGGGCCGGTCCCGGAAGTGGTAGTAGACCAGGGCGGTGGAGACTCCCGCCTCCGCCGCCAGCTCCGTCACCCGCAGCCCCCGGACGCCCCTGCGGGCGATGACCCGGGCGGCGCTTTCGAGGATGACGCGTCTTCGGTCCGTCACGGTGTGATCCTTCCTGGCGGTGTCGCGTCTCGCATTGTCACACATTGACTGAAAATCCAGTTAGGGCGACGATGCGATCCGGTCACTCCCGCATCTCCGAAAGAGCCACCGCATGTCCGTTCAGCCTTCCGGCGTCCAGCCGGCCCACGCGGCACTGGCCGCAGACGACCCCCGAGAGATCGGCGGCTACCGCCTCCACGCCCGGCTCGGTTCCGGCGGCATGGGGGAGGTCTACCTCGCCCATACCCCCGGCGGCCGCCCGATCGCCCTGAAGGCCGTCCGCAGGGAGTTCGCCGCGGATCCCGCCTTCCGGGAGCGGTTCGCGCGCGAGGTGGCCAGCGCCCGCCGGATCCACGGCCTCTTCACCGCCCAGGTGGTCGACTTCGGGGTGGACGAGCGCACGCCCTGGCTGGCCACCGCCTACGTGCCGGGCCCCTCGCTGGACGAGGTGGTGCGCCGGCACGGGCCGCTGCCGGTCCGTACGGTGCTGCTGCTCGTCGCGGGCATCGCCGAGGCGCTCCAGGCCATCCACGGCGCGGGCGTGGTCCACCGCGACCTCAAGCCCGCCAACGTGCTGCTCGCCGGCGACGGGCCGCGCGTGATCGACTTCGGGATCGCGCACGCGGCCGGCTCCGCCGCCCTGACCGGCACCGGACTGCGGATCGGGACCGCGGCCTTCATGGCGCCCGAGCAGGCGCTCGGCCGGCCCGTGACCTCCGCCACCGACGTCTTCGCCCTCGGTGCGCTGACGGCCTACGTGGCGGGCGGGCAGCCGCCCTTCGGCGGCGGGCCGGAGTCGACCGCCCTGTACCGGGTGGTGCACGAGCACCCGGACCTCACCCGGGTCCCCGCCGAGCTGGAGCAGCTGGTGCGCTGGTGCCTGGCCAAGGAGCCGGCGGACCGGCCCACGACCGCCGAACTGATCGGGTACGTCCACGCCCACCCCGGTGTGGGCCCGCGGCCGGAGTTCACCGAGGGCTGGCTGCCCCGACCGGTCCGGGAGGAGGTCGGCGCGGGCCGGGACGGCGGATGGCCCGCCCCGCACGCGCCGACGGCCCCGGCCGCTCCCGTCCCCGTACCGGCCCCCGGCCCCGTGCCCGTACCGGCTCCCGGCCCCGTGCCCGGCCCCGCGCCGACCCCTCCCGCCCCGGTCCCGTACGCCCCCGCCCCCGAGGCGGACGGCGGCAGACGGGCCCGCCGGCGCTCCCGCGGGCGGCTGCCGGCGGTGGCCGCGGCGGTCGCCGTGACCCTCGCGGCCTGCGGCGCGGCCGTCTACTGGTTCGACGCCCCGGACCCGGAGGGCGGCGGAGCCGAGGGCTTCGTGCCCGGCTACACGGGGACGAAGCTCACCGCCCCCGACTCCGGCTACGAGTTCGACCTGGAGGCCGGGAAGGTGGTGCCGGCCGACACGGCCGCCTGGTACCTGGCGTCGGAGGGCCGCTCCTTCGTCGCCTCGGAGTCCTCGGACGTGCACCTGGCCGAGAAGGGTGCGCCGACGCCCGCCGACTGCGAGCAGGGCATCGAGACGAAGCCGGTGACCGCACTGCCCTTCAGCGCCCTGGGGGAGCGGCGGCCGTTCTGCGTGCGCAGCCCCGACCGGAGCCGGATCGTCGTGGTCCGGCTGGTGGAGGCGGCCGCCGACGGTTCCGTCACGGTCCTGGTGGACCAGTACCACCGTGAGTGAGCACCGGGCCCGCGGCGGCCGGGACACCCCCGCCACGCTGCTTGACTGAATTTTCAGTTAGCGCAAAGATGCCCGTCATCCCCCTCCCCTTCCTCATCAGGGAGCACCATGGACACGCCCAGCACCACCCGCCGCAACCTCCTCCGGTACGGCGCGGCAGCCGTACCGCTGACGCTCCTCGCGCCGCCCCTCACCGCCGGCGCCGCGCGGGCGGCGACTGTCCCGGGCGCCGGCGCGCTCACCATGCCCGCGGAGACCGACGCGCACGTCCGCACGTACATGGCCTGGCCCGCGCTCTCCTCCGTCTGGGGCCGCCCGCTGGAGCGGGTGCGCGCCGACATCGCCGAGGTCGCCCACCAGATATCGCGGTTCGAGCCGGTGGTCGTGCTGGCCCGCCCCGGCCAGGCCGCCGACGCCCGCTACCTCTGCGGCCGGGGCGCCCGGTACGCCGTGGACGTGATCGAGATCCCGGTTGACGACCTGTGGATCCGGGACTTCGGGCCCACGTTCGTGGTCGGGCCGGGCGCGATCGCCGGTGTGGACACCAACTTCAACGGCTGGGGAAAGACGGGCACCAAGTACGCCCAGCCCTTCGCCAACGACGCCGCGGCGGCCGCCATCCTCCTCGACGAGTACCAGGTGCGCCGGATCCGGGCCGGGTTCACCGGCGAGGGCGGCTCACTGGAGACCGACGGCGAGGGCACCCTGCTGGCCACCGTCAGCTCCCTGGTCAACCCCAACCGGAACCCCGGGACGGGCCAGTCCCAGGTGGAGGACGCGCTGCGGAGTTCGCTCGGGATGGACAAGGTGATCTGGGTGCCGGGCCTGGCGGGCCAGGACATCACCGACTGCCACATCGACTGCCTGGCCCGCTTCACGGCCCCCGGCAAGGTCATCCTGGACCGGCCCGCCCCCGGCACCGACCCCAAGTGGGTCGCCGTGTACGAGGAGACCAAGCGCGTGCTGCAGGGCGCCACCGACGCCCGCGGCCGGAGCCTGGCCATCACCGAACTCCCCGGCCCCGAGCGGAGCCGGATCCGGGGCAAGGGGGACGAGTTCCTCTCCAGCTACACCAACTACTACACGCCCAACGGCGCGGTGATCCTCCCGCAGTTCGGCGATCCGTACGCCGACGGCGTGGCCTACGCCATCCTCCAGGCCGCCTACCCGGCCCGCCAGGTGGTCCAGGTCGACATCGACGGCATCGCGAGCGGGGGCGGCGGCATCCACTGCGCCACGCAGTCGCACCCCGTTCCGCCGGCGCTCTGATGCGCGCCGGGGTGCCCCGGCGGGCGGGCGGCGCACCGGTCGGGGGGCGGGCCGCGCCCGTCGCGGCCCGAACGCCCGGTGACGGCCCGCTTACGTCCCGCCGGGAGCACCCCGGTAAGGTGCGGGGCATGGCGTCTCGCAGCACTCAGATCCTCGAAGCGGCCGCCCGGGTCATCGCCCGGCGCGGGGTCCGCGGGCTGCGCGTGGAAGAACTCGCGGCCGAGGCCGGGGTGTCCACCGCCCTGATCTACTACCACTTCAAGGACCGCACCGGGGTCCTGCGCCACACCCTGGAGTTCATCAACGACCGCGCGGAGCGGTACACCACCGACCGGGACCCCTCCGAGCCGCCGCTCTCGCCCCGCGAGGAGCTGGAGGAGACCCTCCTGCTCGAACTCCAGGACACCGTGGAGGTGCGGGAGAACAGTGCGGCCTGGGGCGAGCTGCGGGCGAGCGCCGTCTTCGACGAGGTGCTGCGCGAGGACCTCGCCCGCGCCACCCTGGTCTGGGTCCAGGAGGTCGCCGCGCTGCTGGGCCAGGTCCGGCCGATGGTCCCGGCCTCGGCGCTCGCCGCGGCGGCCGAGCGGCTCACCGCCCTGCTGGAAGGGCTCAGCATGCGCTGGCTCAGCGGCGGCATCGGCATCGGCCACGCCCGGGAGCTGATGCTCGGCGCCATCGACGCGGAGCTGGCCGGACTCACGCGGGGCTGAGGCCCCGCCCGGCGGCCGCCGCATCCCTTCCCCCTCGCTCCGTCATGGCGAGGACGTTTCCACGCCGTATCTATTGACTGAATTTTCAGTCAGTGCCACAGTGAAGCCCTGCCCGGGCCGACCGGCACCCCGCGGTTCTTCCCCGCGCCGCGCCCACGAGGCGCCTCCGGGCCCGCGCTCCGCGTGACCCCCTCCCTCTGACCTGCCCCTGGCTTGCATGTCCGCCCTCGCCCTTGACTGAAATTTCAGTTGGGTGACAGACTCCGCCAACGCAAGAAATGAGACACCTGATGGCTGAATACCGTATGCCCGCCGAGTGGTCCGCGCACGAGGGCTGTCTGATGGCCTGGCCCACCCGTCCGGACCTGTGGGGCAGCGTCCTCCCCGCCGTGAAGGAGGAGTACGCCGACGTGGCCCGCGCCATCGCCGCATTCGAGCCCGTCACGATGGTTGCCCCGCCCGGCCACGCCGAGGACGCCCGGGCCCACTGCGGGGACACCGTCACCGTCATCGAGCTGCCGCTCGACGACTCCTGGTTCCGCGACTCCGCCCCGCTCTTCGTCCTCGACGCCGAGGGCAATCGGGCCGGCGTCGACTTCCGCTTCAACGCCTGGGGCGGCAAGCACCACCCCTGGGACTCCGACGACCGGGTCAGCGCCCTGCTGCTGGAGCACGTCGGCGCCCCGCGCATCGCCTCCGACATGATCCTCGAAGGCGGCGCGATCACCGTCGACGGCGAGGGCACCCTCATCACCACCGAGCAGTGCCTGCTGCACCCCAACCGCAACCCCGGCATGACCCGCGAGGAGATCGAGGCCGAGCTGAAGGCCCGGCTCGGCGTCACCAAGGTCATCTGGCTGCCGTACGGCGGTCTGCTCGACACCGAGACCGACGGCCACGTCGACGGGGTCGCCGCCTTCGCCGCACCCGGCACCGTCGTCGTCTCCCTCCCCGACGACCCGGCCCACCCGGACTACGCCCGGATGCGCGCCAACCGCGCCGTACTGGAGGCCGTCACCGACGCCCGGGGCCGCCGCCTGGAGATCGTCGAGGTCCCGCAGACCGCCTTCGCGGACCTCGCCGGCGGCGAGATCGAGGTGTCGTACCTCAACTACTACGTCGCCAACGGCGGCGTCGTCGTCCCGGTGGCGGGCCTGCCCGAGGACGAGGAGGCGCTCGCGGTGATCGCCACCGCCTACCCCGGCCGCAAGGTCGTCGGCGTCCGGGCGCTCGCCATCGCCTTCGGCGGCGGCGGCGTCCACTGCATCACCCAGCAGATCCCGGCCGCCCGCCCCGCCGCCGGCTGACCGGACCGGCCCGCACCGGCCGACCCGGTCGCACCGACCGGGCCCGGCCGCCCCCGGCGGACCGCCCCCGCGGTCCGCCCGCTCCTCCCCGCATCCCTCACGGAAAAGAGAGCGCGACGATGACCACCTCACCACCCCGCACCGGCAGACGCCTCCGCCGCCTGCCCGCGGGCACGCGCCCCGCGGCCGCCGCCACCGCGGTCCTGTCCTCCCTCGCCCTCCTCGCGGCCTGTGCGGGCCCGCCGAAGGACGAGGCCGGCGGCGTCACCGACGTCAAGCTGTCCGCCTCCACCCCGGAGGCCAAGGGCGAGATCGACTCCTTCACCTGGGCCGTCTACGCCGAACCGCCCACCCTCGACTACACGGTGGCGTTCGACTACCCCCAGAACACCGTCCTGTCCAACGTGTGCGAGAGCCTCATGCGCTGGAACCCGGACCTCACCACCGAACCCGGACTCGCCCGCAAGGCCTCCAACCCCGACCCCACCACCTGGGTCTACGACCTGCGGCCCGGCGTGCGCTTCCACGACGGCGGCGAGATGACCGCCGACGACGTGGTCTACAGCCTCGGCCGGCAGACCGACCCCGCGAACGCCGCCGCCTGGGCCCAGAACTTCCAGAACGTCGAGTCCGTCACCAAGAGCGGACCGCTCCAGGTCACCGTCAAGCTCAAGAAGCCCGACTCCCAGTTCCCCCAGTACATGGCCACCGCCGCCGGGGTCGTCGCCTCCAAGGCCGTCGTCGAGGCAGCGGGCAAGGACTACGGAACCACCGGGAGCCTCGGCTGCACCGGCCCCTTCAAGCTCGGCACCTGGGACAAGGGCCAGTCCATCGAACTGGACCGCTTCGACGGCTACTGGGGCACCAAGGCCAAGTCCAAGAAGGCCGTCTTCCGCTTCCTCACCGACCCCTCCGCCCGCACCAACGCCATGCTCAGCGGGGAGATCGACGGCGGCTACCTCATCCCCACCGAGAGCTACGGCCGGCTGCGCGGCAGCGGCGTCGGCACCCTGTACTTCGGCGAGGGCCTGAGCACCGTCAACGTCAACGTCACCAACACCCAGGGCCCCCTCGGCGACGTCCGCGTCCGCCGCGCCCTGTCCCTGGCCCTGGACCGCACCGGCTTCGTCAAGGCAGGACTCGGCGGCGCCGGCACCGTCACCAGCTCCCTCACCACCCGCGCCGCCTGGGCCTCCGCCCCCGAGCAGACCCTCAAGACCGCCTTCGACGGACTGCCCCCCACCGGACAGGACGTCGAGCGGGCCAAGGCCCTCGTCAAGGAGGCCGGTGCCACCGGCAAGACCCTGACCGTCGCCACCAGCTCCATCGGCCAGGACGTGTCCCTCCTCGCCACCGCCGTCCAGGCCGCCGGCACCAGCATCGGCCTGGACATCCGGCTGAAGACCATCGCCCCCAACGCCTTCACCGCGCTCTTCACCGACCCGCAGGCACGCGAGGGCATCGACATGTTCCCGCTCACCTACTACGACTCGATCACCGACCCGCTCGACCTGCTGACCAACTTCAAGACCGGCGCCTACATGAACTTCGCCGGTCACAGCGACCCCGAGTACGACCGGCTCGTCGACGAGGCCACCGCCGCCTACGACCCGGCCAAGCGACTGGAGACCGTCGCCAAGCTCCAGCGGCAGGCCGCCGAACAGCTCCTGTGGATCCCCGTCGCCGAATGGCCCACCGCCGTGTTCCTGAACAAGCGGATCACCGGCGCCCCGACCACCATCTCGTACATGTACCACCCCTGGGCCGCCGCCGTGGGGGCCGCACAGTGAGCTTCGCCCGCTTCGCGGCACGCAGGCTGGGGGAGATGGCCGCCACCCTGCTCGCCGCCTCGTTCGTGGTGTTCGGGGCGATGTACCTGGCCCCGGGCGACCCGGCGAGCTTTCTCCTCTCCGGCCGCTCCGCCTCCCCGGAGGCGCTCGCCTCCGTCAAGGCCCAGTACCACCTGGACGAGCCCTTCCTCGTGCGCTACGGCCGCTGGCTCGGCGACGTCCTCCAGGGCGACTTCGGCCGCTCCATCACCTACCGCACCGACGTCTCCCGGCTGCTGGCCGACCGGCTGCCCACCACCCTGCTCCTCGTCACCATGGCGCTCGTCGTGGTGGTGGCCGTCGGCCTCTTCCTCGGCCGGCTCGCCGCGGTCCGCGGCGGCGCCACCGACACCGCCGTGCTCGTCACCACCACCTTCGCCGTCGGCACCCCGTCCTTCGTCGCGGCCGTGCTCCTCCAGGGCCTGTTCGCCGTCAAGCTCGGCTGGTTCCCCACCAGCGGGGCCGGCGAGGGCTTCACCGACAAGCTCTGGCACCTCGCCCTCCCGGCGACGGCCCTCGCCCTCTACCTGATCGGCATGCTCGCCCGCGTCACCCGCTCCGCCATGGCCGAAGCCCTCGACAGCGACCACGTCACCGTCGCCCGCAGCCGCGGCGTACCGGAACGCCAGGTCATCCGCCGGCACGTGTTCCGCAACTCCCTCGGCACCGTCCTGACCACCGGCGGCCTGATCGTCTCCACCCTGCTCGTCTGCACCGTCCTGGTGGAGACCGCCTTCAGCGTCGGCGGTATCGGCCAGCTCCTCGAACTGTCCACCAGCACCAAGGACTTCCCGACCGTCCAGGCCATCTCGCTGATCATCGTCGCCCTCTTCATGGCCGTGAACCTGGTCGTGGACCTGCTGCTCCCGCTCGTCGACCCCCGGGTCACCCTCGGCACCAGAGGGGCCGCCGCATGACCGCCGTACTGACCCGCCGCCCCGGCCTCTCCAAGATCCGCGCCGCCGGCTCCCCGCTCCACCTCGCCTGCCTCGGCCTCGTCGGCCTGGTCGTCCTGGCCGCGCTGCTCGCACCCTGGCTGGTGCCCCACGACCCCAACGCCGTCGACCTGGGCAACGCCCTGGCCGGCCCCGACGCCGCACACCCGCTCGGCGTCGACGCCGCCGGCCGCGACACCCTCTCCAGACTGCTCCTCGGCGCACGCACATCGCTGCTCGGCCCCCTCGGCGTCGTGGTCTTCTCCACCCTCGCCGGAGTCGCCGTCGGCACGGCCGCCGCCTGGCGCGGCGGCTGGCTCGACTCCGTGCTCTCCCGCAGCACCGAGCTGGTCTTCGCCTTCCCCGGCATGCTGCTCGCCATCCTGATCATCTCCGTCTACGGCGAAGGACTGCTCGCCCCCGTCATCGCCCTCGCCGTCGCCTACCTCCCCTACGTCAGCCGCCTCACCCGCTCCCTCGTCCTCGCCGAGGCGGCCCGCCCGTACGTGAGCGCCTACCGGGTCCAGGGCCACTCCGCCCTCCAGATCTGCCTGCGCCACGTCCTGCCCAACATCGCCCCCGTCGTCCTCGCCCAGTCCACGATCAACTTCGGCTACGCCCTGATGGACCTCGCCGGACTGTCCTTCCTCGGGCTCGGCGTCCCCGCGCTCACCCCCGACTGGGGCCGCATGGTCTTCGACGGGCAGACCGCGATCCAGCACGGCTACCCGCTGTCCGCGATCCTGCCCTGCGCCTTCATCGTGCTGACCGTGGTCGCCTTCAACGTGGTGGGCGAACGCTGGGCCGACCGCGTCGCCAGGAGAGACCGATGAACACTCCCGCCAGCACGCCCGAGAACGCCCTAGAGGTCAGCGGACTGCGGGTCACCCTCCCCGGAACCGCCCGGCCCGTCCTGGACGGGATCGACCTCACCGTCGGCCGCGGCGAGACCGTCGCCCTCGTCGGCGAATCCGGCTCCGGCAAGAGCATCACCTCCCGCAGCGCGCTGGGACTGCTGCCGCCCGGCGCCCGCGCCGAAGGCGCCGTACGGGTCTGCGGGCGCGACGTGCTCGCCATGACCCCGGCCGAACTGGGCGGCGTACGGGCCGGCACGGTCGCCATGGTCTTCCAGGACCCGCGCGCCGCAGTCAACCCGCTGCGCCGCATCGGCGACTTCCTCACCGAGAGCGTCCTGCTCAACGGCACGCTGAACCGCGCGGACGCCACCGCCCGCGCGCTGGAACTGCTGCGGGCCGTCGGCCTGGACGAGGCCGTCCTGCGCAAGTACCCCGGCCAGGTCTCCGGCGGCATGCTCCAGCGGGTCGTGATCGCCGCCGCCCTCATGGGGGACCCCGCCCTCCTGCTGGCCGACGAGCCCACCACCGCCCTCGACGTCACCAGCCAGGCCGAGGTGATCTCCCTGCTGGCGGGGCTGCGCGCACGCTTCGGCACCGGGCTGCTGTTCGTCACCCACGACCTCGACCTCGCCGCGGCCATCAGCGACCGGGTCTACGTGATGTACGCCGGCCGGATCGCCGAAACCGGGCCCGCCGAGGCCCTGTTCGCCCGGCCCCGGCACCCGTACACCGCCGCCCTGCTCGCCTCCACCCCGCGGATGGACGGCCCCCGGGGCCGGCTCGCCGCCATCGACGGACGGCCGCCCGACCTGCGCGAGGAACTGTCCGGCTGCGCCTTCGCCGCCCGCTGCCCGCTCGCCACGGAGATCTGCGACCACCGGCCGCCGCACCCGGCGGCCGCGCCCGGCCGGCCGGACCACCGGGCCGCCTGCCACCACAGCGACCGGCTCGAAGGGAGCACCGCCGATGTCCGATAGCACCACGGACGCCCCGCACCTGCTGGAGGTCAGGGGCCTGCGCCGCACCTTCGGCACCGTCCGGGCCGTCGACGACGTGTCCTTCGCCCTGCCCGAGGGCGGCTCGCTGGGCGTCGTCGGCGAGTCCGGCTCGGGCAAGACCACCACCGCCCGCATCCTCGTCGGCCTGGAGACGGCCGACGCGGGCGAGGTCCTCGTACGCGGCCTGCCCCGGCCCGCCCGCACCCGCGGCAGGGCCGCCCGGCTGGCCCGCGCCCGCCAGGTCCAGATGGTCTTCCAGGACCCGTACCTCTCCCTCGACCCGCGCACCCCCGTCGAGGCCGCGCTGCGCGAAACCCTCGCCCTGCACTTCCCCGGCCGCGACCACACCGCCCGGGTGCGGGAACTGCTCGACCAGGTCGGCCTGGGCACCCGGGCCGCCGAGGCCCGGCCCCGGCAGCTCTCCGGCGGCCAGCGCCAGCGGGTGGCCATCGCCCGCGCCCTCGCCGTCGAACCTGCCGCACTCGTCCTGGACGAGGCCGTCGCCGCCCTCGACGTGTCCGTCCAGGCGCAGATCCTCAACCTGCTGGCCGACATCAGGGAGGAGACCGGGATCGGGTACCTGTTCATCACCCACGACCTCGGCGTCGTCCGGTCCGTCACCGACGAGATCGTGGTGATGCGCCACGGAGCCGTGGTCGAGAGCGGCCCGACCCAGGAGGTCCTCGCCGCGCCCCGGCACCCGTACACCCGGCTGCTCCTGGACTCCGTACCCCGGCCGGGCTGGGACCCGGACGCGATCGCCGAGGCCAGACGGGCCCTCTGAAGCAGCGGGACGGGGCCCGGGGCGGCCGGCTCAGCTGCCGGCGGCGAGCGTGCGCACCAGCGTGCGCAGCACCGGGCCCGGGTCGACCTCGGCGCCCAGCGACTCCACGGCCGCCAGGCCGTCCACCGCGGCCGCCACCGCCTCGCCCAGCAGGCGCGCGTCCACGCCCCCGCCCCGCTCCTCGGCGAGCACGTCGAACAGGGCCGTGAAACTGCCCCGCCAGCGCCGGTACTCCGCCTCCAGGCAGGCGCGGACCCGGGCGTCGTTCAGGGCGTGCCAGTGCAGGGCGGCGTGGAGGTGGGAGAGCTCCGTGCCCTCGGGCCGGGAGAGCAGCGCGACCACCCGGTCGGCCCGCTCGGCGAAGGAGCCGGGCGCCGCCACGGCCTCCTCCAGCGGGAGGATCCACTCGGGGCGCATGTCCGCGACGACCGCCAGGACCAGATCGGTCCGGTCCTGGAAGTGGTAGTGGCACATCCCGTGCGACACGCCGCTCAGGGCCGCCACGTTCCGGGTGGTGAAGCGCTCGCTCATGCCGCCCGCGAGCAGGGTCCGCGCGGCGGCGATCAGCCGTGCCCGGGTCTGCTCGCCCTTGGCGGAGACCCGGGCGCGTCCCGTCCCCGGTACCGCCGGCGCGGGCGGTGCGGACGGGTCCGGGGAGTCCTTCGGCGCAGCAGGCATGGCGTCACTCTAGTCAGCCTCCGGCGCGCCACCTGGGCCTTTTCCCGAACCTCCGGAACGGTCCTGCCGAAACTCTTGACCGAGCGCTTGGCCAGTTTTAGTTTTCCGGCCAACCCCGCAACCGCCGCGGGGCGTCGGAGACCCGAAGGAGACCCCTCATGAACGACCACGCAGCCGGTCCGCCCCGGGCGGGCATGGACAGGCGCCGCTTCCTGACCGCCGCGGGCCTCGCCGCCGCCGGCGCGGCCGTCACGGCCGCCGCCGCACCGGCGGTCGCCCGGGCCGCCGCCCGTCCGGCCGCCGCGGGAGCCTTCCGCGTACCGATCGAGGACGTGCGCCACACCCGCACCTGGATGGCCTGGCCGGACAGCACCTCGATCTGGGGGAACAAGCTCTCGGGCGTCCAGTCGGACATCGCCCTGATCGCCCGCACCATCGCCAAGTACGAGCCGGTCTACCTGTGCGCCAACTCCGGCAGCGCCGCCCGCGCCCGCTCCCTGTGCGGCTCCACCGTCACCGTGCTCACCTCCATCCCCGTGGACGACTGCTGGATGCGCGACTCCGGTCCGGTCTTCCGGACCGACGGGGCCGGCGGCCTGGACGCGATCGGCCTGAACTTCAACGGCTGGGGCAACCGCCAGACCCACGCCAAGGACAACCTGGTCGCCGGCCGGGTCGCCGCCTACACCGGGGTCCCGTTCACCAGCGCGGCCCTGATCGGCGAGGGCGGTGCCGTCGAGCAGGACGGCGCGGGCACCCTGATGGCCACCCGCAGCAGCCTGGTCAACAGCAACCGCAACCCCGGGAAGTCGCAGGCGCAGATCGAGGCCGCGCTGTGCACGGCGTACGGCGCCTCCAAGGTCATCTGGTTCGACGGCGTCCGCGGCCAGGACATCACCGACGACCACGTCGACGCGACCTCCCGGTTCCTGGCACCCGGCCGGGCCCTCGTCCAGATGCCGCTCGCGACCGACAACGACGTCTACGCCAAGGACGCCCGCCAGCAGTACCAGATCCTGTCCGCGGCGACCGCCGCGAACGGCACCCGCATGTCGGTGGACCAGCTCCAGGGCCCCGACTACTACAAGATCCGCTCGACCAACCCGGACTTCCTCGCCTCGTTCGCCAACTACTACGTCTGCAACGGCGCGGTGATCTCCGGCCAGTTCGGTGACACCCGGGCGGACACGGCCTCCCGGGCCACCCTCGGCCGGCTCTTTCCCGGCCGCGTCGTCGAGCAGCTGAACATCGACCGCCTCGGCACCGGCGGCGGCGGCATCCACTGCGTCACCCAGCAGCAGCCGGCCGCGTAGCGCACCGGGTGCCCGCCCGGCCGGTGACCACCGGCCGGGCGGAGCCGTAAGGATTCCGTCACCACCCGGAAGCCCGGTCCCGGCGTCCCGGTCCGGTTGAATGGCCGGAGGACGACGACGGAGGGGTACGCAATGGGACGCGCGGGCGGGCGGCGCAGGCCGATGGTGATCGCAGCGGTGGCGGTGGCGGCCGTACTGGTGGCGGTGGGGGCGTACTGGTTCGAGCCGTGGAAGCTCTGGCAGGACCGGACGGTCCGGGAGGCGCTGCCGACGGCGACGGCGTCCGCCCCCGCCCAGGCCGCACCCCGGACCCTGGCCCGGGGGACCCTGATCAGCCACGAGCACACCACCACCGGGACGGTGGAGCTGGTGCGGCTGGCGGACGGCTCCCGCGTCCTGCGCCTCGAAGGGCTGGACACCAGCAACGGTCCGGACCTCCGGGTCTGGCTCACCGACGCCCCGGTGAAGGAGGGCACCGACGGCTGGTACGTCTTCGACGACGGGAAGCACGTCAGCCTGGGCGCCCTCAAGGGCAACAAGGGCGACCAGAACTACCCGGTCCCCGCCGACGTGGACCTGTCCCAGTACGGCAGCGTCACGATCTGGTGCGACCGCTTCGACGTCTCCTTCGGCGCGGCCGCCCTCCAGCCGGTCTGATCCGGAAGGAGCACCGCCTAGCGCAGCAGGGCGCGGGCGAGCGCGGTCATCACGGTCCGGGTCTTGGTGTCGCCGGTCGGCGGCGGGGTGAGGCCGCGCGCCCGCAGGGCCCCGTCCAGGAGGTGCTGGACATCGGCCGCGTCCTCCAGGTCCGCGCGCGCCGAGACCTCGACGAACCGCAGCCCGCCCTCGGTGGTCCACTCCTCGACGGCCACCGCGCGGGGCAGCTCCTCCCACTCCTGCTTCCACTTCACGGCGTGCACCGGGCCCAGCGCCGTCAGCCCGTCCAGGCCGCCGGCGGCCGGCCCGGCCGCGCCGAGCAGCTCCAGCTGTTCCTCGACCAGCAGCCGGCCGGGCGAGCCGGCCCCGGGGTCGAGGGAGGCGGCGAAGCCCACCTCGGCCTGGAGCGAGGCCGCCACCACGGGTGCGAACGCGGGCGCGGCCCGGTCCTGCTCGATCCGGTACTCCCACTCCTCGCCCTCGCGCTCCTCCAGCCAGGGCGGCGGCAGTGCCGGACAGGGCCGCAGTTTGACCGTCATGTCGGCTTCGTCCTTGGAGCCACGCCCCTCGCGGTCCCGGCGCAGCCGCAGGATGACGCCCCGCTCCAGGAGCGGCAGGGCGATCTCCTGCCCGGCGGTCCTCGTGGGCCTGTCCCAGAAGTGGACGGACCGGCGCCGGCCGTCGTCACGGTCGAGCCCCAGGGCGTCGAACGCCGCGGCGGCCTCCGTCCCGGCAAAGCTGACCTTGATCTCGGCGGCCTCGGCCGTGGGGGTCTGCTCCATGGTGCCGTTATCGCCCCGGTGGCCGCCCCGCCCCGGTCGCCCCCGCACGGCGGGCCGCGGGGTTCACCCGGGTGCCGCACCCCGTTGCCACGAACGGCCGCCGGTCTGTGGATCGGCTGTGAAAAGGTGGGTCACCGGGGGTGTCGTGTGAGCTGTGTGCCAACAAGTTCTATATTCGTACGAAGCATCCACGCGCGGCCCTGCTGCGGAGATTCAGGGGGGTACGACCGCGATGGCCGAGACCGATGCCGCCGCCGGCACCCGGGCGAAGTCCCGCACGGCCCGCAAGGCGCGCCGCAGGAACCGCAACCGCAAGCGCGTGGGCATAGCCGCCGCCGTGATCGTGGCCGGCGGGGCCGCCACCGCCTTCGCGGTCGGCTTCTCGGGTTCCTCGGAGAACCGGCAGGACGCACGCCTGGGCACCCCGACGGGCGCCGGCGGGGTGACCGGCGGGCCCGGCTTCGGCAAGGGGCCGAAGCCGAACTGGGACGGCAAGGTCGAGGTGCTGGGCGACGGCTCCACCTCCTACACCGGACCCCAGCCGGGACAGCTCAAGCCCGAGAAGCTGAAGCCGGGCGAGAAGCCGCCGCAGTTCGTGGTCTTCTCCTGGGACGGCGCGCTGGAGGGTGACGACCACCTCTTCTCCCACTTCCGCCAGGTGGCCAAGCAGAACAAGGCCCACATGACGTTCTTCCTCACGGGCATCTACCTCCTGCCCGACGCGAAGAAGTCCCTCTACCGCCCGCCGCAGCACGGCCAGGGCGCGGCCGCCATCTCGTACCCGACCGCCCCGCACGTGAAGACCACGCTCCAGCAGCTGCGCGGCGCCTGGACCGACGGCAACGAGATCGGCTCCCACTTCAACGGCCATTTCTGCGGCGCCAAGGGCGGCGGGGACTGGAGCGTCGAGGAGTGGAAGAGCGAGATCGACCAGGCGTACGGCTTCATGAAGGCCTGGAAGACCAACACCGGCTTCACCGGCGAGCCGGCCCTGCCCTTCGACCCCGACCGGGAGGTGGTCGGCGGCCGCGCCCCCTGCCTGGAGGGCCAGAAGAACCTGATCTCCGCCGTCAAGCAGTACAACTGGCGCTACGACGCGAGCTCCTCGGGCGACTTCCAGCTCTGGCCGTCCAAGATCGACGGCATCTGGAACTTCCCCCTCCAGCTTGTCCCGCTCCAGGGCAAGGAGGTGCAGGTCCTCTCCATGGACTTCAACTTCCTCTACAACCAGTCCGGCGACAGCACCCAGGGCGACCCCGCGAAGTTCCCCGCGTGGCGGGATCAGGTCCGCGGCTCCTACATGAACGGCTTCAACCGCGTCTACAACGGCAGCCGGGCCCCGATGTTCATCGGAAACCACTTCGAGGACTGGAACGGCGGCATCTACATGAAGGCCGTCGAGGACGTGATGAAGGACGTCTGCAACCGGCAGGACGTGCGCTGCGCCTCGTTCCGCGAGGTCGCGGACTGGATGGACGCCCAGGACCCCAAGGTCCTGGCCCAGCTGCGGATGCTCGACCCGGCGCAGGCGCCGGACTGGAACGCGGTCGTCAAGTAGGACCACGACGACGGGGGCCGGGCGGCACGTGCCGCCCGGCCCCTGCCGTCGTGGTCCCGGCTACTTCACGGCCCTGGCGTAGTTCGTCCACAGGTCGACCGCCCGCGCGCTGCCGGGCACCGTGGGGGCGTCGCCGCCGAGCCCGGTCAGCGGCAGCGGGATCAGGTCCAGCAGCGACATCCGGTAGACCACCACCGCCGTGGTCTCCTGCGCGGTGGTCCCCACGAACCAGCCCGCCGTGTTCGCGGCGGTCGTGCCCGTCTTGCCCGCCGCTCCCGGCTGGACCTTGGCCGCGGCCTTGGCCGAACCCTCGCTGACGGCCGAGCGCAGGGCCTCCGACACCGTCCGGGCGGTCTTCTGCGACATCGCCTTGACCGCCTTCGGCTGTTCGAGCGGCACGGCGGCGCCCGCGCGGGAGGCCGAGCGCACCGAATAGGGGTCGGTGTGCATCCCGTCCGCGGCGAAGGTCTGGTAGGCCCCGGCGATCCGGATCGCGCTGGGCTTCGAGTTCTCCCCGAGCGCGAAGGTGGGGATCCGCGGGCCCAGGCTCGACGCGAGGAGTCCCGACCGCTCGGCGTACGCCTCCACCCGGTCGACCCCGACGTCGATGCCGAGCTGGAGCATGGGGGTGTTGACGGAGTTGGCCACCGCCTGCTGCAGGGTGATCTGCCCCCAGCTGCGGTCGCCCTCGTTGTGCCCCTTGAGCACCTTGCCGCTGCGGTCCCAGTACGGGCCCTCGGGCGTCTGCACGGTCGCCTGGTCGTTGCCGTCGTACATGCTGGAGGCGGAGACGGGCGTACGGGCCTGGCCGCGCGTGCGCACCACCCCGTCCTCCAGCGCGGCGGCGTAGACGAAGGGCGTGAGGATCGTGCCGGCCGGGATCGTCGTCGCGTTCGCCTCGTTGAAGCCCTGCTTGAGGTAGTCCGGGCCGCCGTACACGGCGAGCAGCCGGCCGTCCCGGGCCACGCTGGCCGCGCCGATCTTCGCGAACTTGTCGGTGTCGGGACGCTTCTCGGCGTCGAAGGACTTCTGCGCCTCCTGCACCGCGGTGGTCAGGGCCGCCATCCGGTTCTTGTCGAAGGTCGTGTAGATCTGGTAGCCGCCGAGGTCGAAGTCGGACTCCTTGAGGTGGCCGGCCTTGATCGTGTAGGCCTTGGCCATCTGCACCAGATAGCCGTTCTGCGCTCCGGGGATGCCCACGAGGGAGGCGTCCGAGGGCTCCGGGAACTTCGTGTAGCCGGCGCGCTCGGCGGCGGAGAGGTGGCCGGTCTCCACCATGCGGTCCAGGATCCAGCTCCAGCGCTCGACGGCGCGGGCGTGGTTCTCCTTGCCCAGGGTGGGGTCGAACAGGCCGGCGCCCTTGAGGAGGGAGGCGAGGAAGGCGCCCTCGCTGGCGTTGAGCTGGGAGACGTCCTTGCCGTAGTACGCCTGGGAGGCGCGCTGGATGCCGTACGTGCCGCGCCCGAACCAGCTGGTGTTGAGGTAGTCCTCAAGGATCTGCTTCTTGCCCGCGCGGCTGTCCAGCTTCACGGCGAGCAGCAGCTCGGTGAACTTCCGGGACAGGGTGCGGTCCTGGTTCAGGTACGCGTTCTTCACGTACTGCTGCGTGATGGTGGACCCGCCCTGGGTCTCACCGCCCGTCAGCGCGGCGCGCACGGCGCGCAGCACGCCGGAGGGCGAGACGCCGGGATCGGAGTAGAAGCTGGCGTTCTCGGCCGCCAGGACGGCGCCCTGCACCTTCTCGGGCACCTTCTCCAGGGGCATCTCCTGCCGCTGGACCCAGCCCGTGCGCGCCATGGTGGAGCCGTCGGACCAGTAGTAGACGTTGTCCTGTTGTTTCGCGAAAGAGTTGAGATCGTCGGGTATGTCCGTTACCGCGTAGGCGATTCCGACGAACGCCGTCATTCCGACGAACAGGTACAGGACGGCGCCGAGCCACTGGCGGCCGGAGGGTATCCAGCGGCGCCAGCCGCTGCGCCCCGGTCGCGGGTACGCCGGGCGCAGCCGCCGCAGCAGCGGGTGCGCCTTGGCGAGGAGGGGTCCGAGGACGGGTGCGAGGCGGGCCGCCAGGCCGGAACCGGAAGGTGCCCGACGGCCGCCGGACTTCCGGCGGCGGCCGGTGGGGGCCGCACCGCTGCTCTTCGGGGCCGCACCGGTGCCCTTCGGGGCGGCACGCCTGCCCCGCGATCGCCCTCTCGACGACTCGTCCTGCCTGCCCACTCGGTATGCCCCCTGTGCTCCGCTTCCGCCTACACCCTAGATGCATTTCCTGTGAAGAAGGTGAGGAGGTGGTGGGAACCGGCGTCCGGTACCGGAGCGTCTCGCGATGCGGAAGCGGAGTCGTGTGGCCCGCCGGGCGGAGCGATCATGCCGGGCAACGGGGGACGAAACGGAACGCAGCCACAGCATCGCCCAGTTGTGCGAAGATTCCGTCCTCCCGGTCCGTGTGGACCGGGTGACAAGGGGATACACAGTGATACCTAAGAGGTTCAGGCTGGCCGCCATAGGCGCCCTGACCGTGACGATCGCGTCCGGCAGCCTGTTCGCCTACTCCGCGAGCGCGGGTACGACGGAGGACGCCGACCGCGCCACCGCGGACGCCTTCGGCCGCATCGCCGACGACGTGCTCTCGCAGCGCACGCAGGCCCTGGTCGACGGCCACGTGAAGCACCGCGACGCGGCGCCCTCCTCCAAGAAGAAGGCCCGCCTGTCGGACAAGCTGAAGAAGGACGAGGACGCGGCGATCGCGTCGCTCAAGTCCCGCAAGACCCGTCTCGCGGAGCTCGGCGAGTCCTACACGGCGGCCGACACCCGCGTCGTGGTGGACAAGGCGACCATCACCGGCGGCAAGGCGACCGTCCAGGTCACCGAGCAGACCACGCTCACCTACAAGAAGGTGCGCGGGGACGAGCCGGACAACACGGACTTCAAGACGCGCTACGAGCTGACGCTGACGGGCAAGAAGGGCGGCTCCTGGGAGCTGACCTCCATCAAGTCCCAGGACAGCGCCAACGCTCCCGTCGCGGTGAACGAGCCCGTGGCCGCCAAGGCCGCCGCCGCCCCCACCATCAAGGACGACGGCAACCAGTACCCGGACGGGACGCCCGCGGCGACCAAGTACCCCGCCCCGGCCGCCAAGGCCAAGGTGCTGACCGGTGGCGCGTACGACTACAACGCCATGGCGAAGTACGCGGAGAAGTACTGGAGCAACTACAACCCCGCCTACCGGAAGTTCAACGGCAACGGTGGCGACTGCACCAACTTCATCAGCCAGGCGCTGAAGGCCGGCGGCTGGAAGCCCGTCCCGGGCACCTCGTCGGACTACCGCAACTGGTGGTACGACGGCACCCGCCAGTCCGACTCCTGGGTCGGGGCGAACGAGTGGGCCTGGTTCACGCTCTCCAACCAGCGGGCCGCGAACCTGGCGAACGTGTACCAGATGGACATCGGCGACATCCTGCAGGTGGACTTCAACAAGGACGGGTCCAAGGACCACTCCATGATCGTCAGCTACCGCAGCCGTGCCGGCATGCCGTACCTCACGTACCACTCCACCAACACGTACCGTAAGTCGCTCGCGAGCATCATCGCGTCCTACCCGGACGCGCGCTACTTCGCGTACCGCACCTGACGGTCGTCACCCGAGCCCCTCCCGCCGGCGGAAGCCTCCCCGGCGGGAGGGGCTTTTTTCATGCCCCGGCCTGGCCGGATCCTGTCGTCGGTCGTGTCAAACCTCCGGCCCACCAAGATCACTGCATCGAGGTAATGCGCTCGGCATTTCAAGGTCATCCGGGTGAGCGGACCGTTACTGTTCCTCGAGATCTGGACGGATTCCCGGATATTCGCCCTTCTTTTTTCCTTTTCACCGGTGACGTGCGCTTATGTACGTCGCCGAGCTTACGAAGGAGAGCTCGTCGCATGACCGTTGACACCAGCCCGGAAGCCCAGCTGGATCCGCCGCAGCAGTCCAGCCTGAGCACGGCCGCCGCCCGCAACCTTGCCAGCACCACCAAGTCCGCCCCCCAGATGCAGGAGATCACCTCCCGGTGGCTGCTGCGCAGCCTGCCGTGGGTGGAGACCAAGGGCGGCACCTACCGGGTGAACCGCCGACTGAGCTACACCGTCGGCGACGGGCGGATCGAGTTCGTCCAGGACGGCGCCTCGGTCCGCGTGATCCCGCAGGAACTCGGCGAGCTGGCCCTGCTGCGCGGCTTCGACGACCTGGAGGTGCTGACCGCGCTCGCCGGCCGGTGCGTCCAGCGCGACTTCCGGGCCGGCGAGGTGCTCGTCGAGCGCGGCGCCCCGGCCGACCAGATCCACATGATCGCCCACGGCCGGATCAGCCAGACCTCCGTCGGCAAGTACGGCGACCAGGTCGCCGTCGCCACCCTCGCCGACGGCGACCGCTTCGGCGAGAACGCCCTCCTCGACGGCGACGCCGGCTGGGACTACACCGCCACCGCGGAGACCCCGGGCACCCTGCTCACCCTCTCCCGCGACGAGTTCGCCGCCGTCCTGTCGCAGGCGCCGACCCTCCAGGCCCACATCCAGGAGTTCAGCTCGCTCCCGCACCAGCGGCAGAACCGCCACGGCGAGGCCGAGATCGCCCTGTCGGCCGGCCACACCGGCGAGTACGAACTCCCCACCGCCTTCGTGGACTACGAGCTCAAGCCCCGCGAGTACGAACTCTCCGTCGCACAGACCGTCCTGCGGGTCCACACCAGGGTCGCCGACCTCTACAACGGGCCGCACAACCAGACCGAGGAACAGCTCAGGCTCACCATCGAGGCGCTGCGCGAGCGCCAGGAGCACGAGCTGATCAACAACCGCGAGTTCGGCCTGCTCCACAACGCCGACTTCAAGCAGCGCATCCAGACCCACTCCGGCCCGCCCACCCCGGACGACCTCGACGAGCTGCTCTGCCGCCGCCGCGGCACCAAGTTCCTCTTCGCGCACCCCAAGACGATCGCGGCCATCGGGCGCGAGTTCAACGCGCGCGGGCTCTACCCGGACCACGTCGACGTCGGCGGGCAGCAGGTCCCGGCCTGGCGGGGCGTACCGATCCTGCCCTGCAACAAGATCCCGATCAGCAAGGAGAACACCAGCTCCATCCTCGCCATGCGCACCGGCGAGGACAACCAGGGCGTCATCGGCCTGCGGCAGACCGGACTGCCCGAGGAGTACGAGCCCGGCCTGTCGGTGCGCTTCATGGGCATCAACGAGCAGGCGATCATCTCCTACCTGGTCACCACCTACTACTCCGCCGCCATCCTGGTGCCCGACGCCCTCGGCGTCCTGGAGAACGTGCAGATCGCCCGCAGGCGCGACTAGAGGACCTGCCCACCGGCCGCGACACCCGGCACCCCCCGGGCCCGGCCGAGCACGCCCGGGATCCGGGCCACCTCACCCACCTCACCAAGGAGCCACGGATGCCCGATCCCGGGCCTTCCCCTCTGCAGTCGAGCCTGCCCTCCGCCGCCGCGCACTTCGGCGCGCACGTCCTCGCCCACACCCTGGCCCTGGGCAGGCCCCCGGCCGACGCCCCGGTCGCGGAAACCGCCGCGGCCGAGGCCGTTCCCGCGGCGGCCGCGGCCGCGACGCCCGTCGTCACGGCCCCCGCCGCCACCCGGTCCGCCCTGCCGTCCGCGCCCGTCCTGCCCTTCGGCACCCACGCCCCCGCCGCGCCCGCGGCGGGGGAGGGTGAGGGAACGGTACGGCAGGCCGGCGAGGCGCTGGAGCGGATCATCCGCGGGCCCAGCGGCCTGGGCACGGCCGCCCTGCACCTCGCCCCGCACGGGGAACCGGCGGCGCCCGCCGCACCGGTGGAGGCCCTGCACATCCCCGGCCTCTACTACCACCCCGTCGCCGAACCCGACCCGGCGCGGGTGGCCGAGCTCAGCCGCCGGATCAAGGCCTGGGCGATGGACGAGATCCAGCTCTACCCGGCCGACTGGGAGGGCGAGTTCGACGGCTTCTCCACCGGCCGCTACATGGTCGCGTGCCACCCCGACGCCCCGACGATCGAGCACCTGATGGTCGCCGCCCGGCTGATGGTCGCCGAGAACGCCGTCGACGACATGTACTGCGAGGACCACGGGGGTTCGCCCATCGGTCTGGGCGGCCGCCTGCTGCTGGCCCACACCGCACTCGACCCCCTGCACACCACCAGGGAGTACCACCCCCAGTGGGCGGATTCGCTCCAGGAGGACGCGCCGAGGCGCTCCTACCGCTCCGCCATGGAGTACTTCGTCCAGCAGTCCACGCCCTCCCAGGCCGACCGGTTCCGGCACGACATGGCCCGGCTGCACCTCGGGTACCTCGCCGAGGGCGCCTGGGCGCAGACGGACCACATGCCCGAGGTGTGGGAGTACCTCGTGATGCGGCAGTTCAACAACTTCCGGCCGTGCCCCACCATCACGGACACCGTCGGCGGCTACGAACTGCCCGCCGACCTGCACGCCCAGCCCGCGATGCAGCGGGTCCTGGCGCTCGCCGGCAACGTCAGCACCATCGTCAACGACCTCTACTCGTACACCAAGGAACTCGCCAGCCCCGGGCGCCACTTGAACCTGCCCGTGGTGATCGCCGAACGCGAGGGGGTCTCCGACCGGGAGGGCTACCTCAAGGCGATCGAGGTCCACAACGAGCTCATGCACGACTTCGAGGCCGAGACCGCCGCACTGGCCGCCGCCTGCCCCGTACCGAGCCTGCTGCGCTTCCTGCGCGGGGTGGCCGCGTGGGTCGACGGCAACCACTACTGGCACCAGACCAACACCTATCGCTACAGCCTGCCCGATTTCTGGTAAGGATGGACTTATTCGTGACCAGCACCGATCTCACCACCACCCCCTCCGTCGGCTCCGTGCTCATCCCCGCGCCGACGACGCCCTACCAGGGTGACATCGCCCGTTACTGGAACGCCGAGGCCCGCCCCGTCAACCTGCGCCTGGGCGACGTCGACGGCCTTTACCACCACCACTACGGCATCGGCGACATCGACCACGCGGCCCTCGGCGACGCCGATGACAGCGAGTACGAGAAGAAGCTGATCGCCGAACTGCACCGGCTGGAGTCGGCCCAGGCCGAACTGCTCCTCGACCACCTCGGCCCCATCGGCCGCGACGACACCCTGGTGGACGCCGGCTGCGGCCGCGGCGGCTCCATGGTGATGGCCCACCAGCGCTTCGGCTGCAAGGTCGAGGGCGTCACCCTGTCGACCAAGCAGGCCGACTTCGCCAACCAGCGCGCCCGCGAACTCGGCATCGAGGACCACGTCCGCGCCCGCGTCTGCAACATGCTGAACACCCCCTTCGAGACCGGCCAGGCGGCGGGCTCGTGGAACAACGAGTCCAGCATGTACGTCGACCTGCACGACCTCTTCGCCGAGCACTCCCGGGTGCTCGCCGTCGGCGGCCGCTACGTGACCATCACCGGCTGCTGGAACCCGCGTTACGGCCAGCCCTCCAAGTGGGTCTCGCAGATCAACGCGCACTTCGAGTGCAACATCCACTCCCGCCGCGAGTACCTGCGGGCCATGGCCGACAACCGCCTCGTGCCGCAGGCCGTCATCGACCTGACGCCCGACACGCTGCCCTACTGGAAGCTGCGCGCCACGACCTCGCTGGTGACCGGCATCGAGGAGGCGTTCATCAAGTCCTACGAGGACGGCTCCTTCCAGTACGTCCTGATCGCCGCCGACCGCGTCTGACCAGGTTCTGAGCGGGCTCCGACCGGGCCCGTCCGCAGCACACCGGAGGGGCCGGGTCCGTCAGCCGACGGATCCGGCCCCTCCCGGGCGTGTGACCATGGCCCCCGGCACATCCGCACCACCTGGGGGAAGCATGTCCACCCGTACCACCGCCGCGCGCACTCTCGCCGCCGCGCTCGCCGCCCTGTTCGTCCTGGCCGGCTGCACCGCGCCGGACAAGGACCCGAAGGCCGCGGGGAGTTCCCCGGCGGCCGTGGCGGCGCCGCCCGCACCCGGCGGCACGGGCGCCGGGTACGAAGGACCCCGCCCGCAGGACCAGAACCTGCTGGCCTGGACCGGCGACCCGAACGACGCGGGCCACGTCACCGCCCAGTCGGCGGCCGGCGTCGGCGGACGCGTCACCCTGGTCCGGATCGTCCTGCGGCAGGAGACCGCCTGGTCGAACATCTGGCTCGGACTGGCCGGACTCGACCCCAACGCCCAGCTCTCCAACTGCTACCTGGGCGTGTACGACGCCACCGGCGCGCTGCGCGCGGCCACCCCGGACATCTCCCCGCAGCTGATGACCGACCCCGTCGCGAAGCCGTTCGCCCTCGCCAAGCCGTTCACCGCCGCACCCGGGACCTACTTCATCGCCCTCCTGCTCAACGGCAACTGGGCCACCAACGCCCTCACCTTGAAGTCCACCGGCGCCGGCATCTCCGTCAACGCGGGCCTCACGCCCCCCAACCTGCGCTACAGCACCCTCCTGACCGGCCAGAACTCCCTGCCGGCCAACGTGAACCTCGCCGAGCAGTCCACCAGCACCATCAACACCGGCTGGGCGAGCCAGTGGTACGGGATCTCCTGACCCCGAGGACACCCCGTACCCGCCGCCCGGCCGGAGCCGGGCGGCGGGCAACGGGCAGCGGACTCAGGCCGGTACGGCCTCGGCGCGCGCTCCGCGGACGGGCGGGGCGAGCCGGCCCGAGCGGTCGAGGCCGTACAGGGCGGCCGTGCACCCGAGGCCGAGGAGGAACAGCGCGAGCCAGGGCAGCGCCGACATCCCGGCCGAGCGGGCCGCGTCCAGCGCCGCCCCCGTCAGCAGGTTCCCGACGGCGATGCCGACCCCGCACACCGTGTTGTACAGCCCGTAGTGCGTGGCGACGAGCCGGTCCCCGCAGAGCCGGACGATGGTGTCCATCTCGAACGGGTACGCGATCATCGTCCCGGCGGCCAGCAGCAGGGCCGCCAGCACCGGCGGCACCGCCGCCAGCAGCTGCGTCCCCAGCTGCGACCGGGGCACGGGCAGGGCCGTGGCGGCCAGCAGCGGCAGGAACGCCGCTCCCATCGCCAGCAGCCCCCAGGCCAGCGCCCGGCCCGGCTCCAGACGGGCCTTGCACCAGGCGGTGACGCGGGTCTGGAAGAGGATCGTGCTCAGCCCGGACACCGCGAAGAGCACCGCCACCGCGGCCGTGCCGAAGCCGCCCTCGCCGCCGACCCGCCGGATCTCCAGCGGCAGCGCCATGTAGACCTGGAAGGTCATCACGTAGGAGCCGATCATCGCCACGGAGAACAGCAGGAACGGCCGGTTGGCGAGGATCCCGCGCCACTGGGCGAGCACCCCCTCCCGGGGGCCCTCGGCGCGTTCGGCGGCGTCGTTGCCCCGGCGGGCGGGCAGGGCCCGGACCTGCACGATGCTCAGCACCGCGAAGATCCCGGCCGCCACCAGGCAGGTGACGCGGAAGTCGACGCCCGTCAGCACCATGCCCACCAGCGGGCCCAGCAGGATGCCGGCCTGGTAGAAGACGTTGAACAGGGCGAAGGCCTCCACCCGGCGCTCGCCCGCGTCGGCCGCCAGGTAGGCCCGGGTGGCCGGGTTGAACAGGGCCCCGGCCAGCCCGGTGGCCGCGGAGGCGGCGATGAGCGCCGGGACGGAGTCGACCAGCCCGAGGGTCGCGAACCCGGCGATGCGCAGCACGAGCCCGGTGATGATCATCGGCTTGTAGCCGAGGCGGTCGGCGAGGGTGCCGCCGATCAGGAACATGCCCTGCTGGCTGAAGTTGCGCACGCCGAGGATCAGTCCGACGGTCCAGCCGGCCAGCCCGAGCGGGCCGGCCAGGTGCGTGGCGAGGTAGGGCATGAGCATGTAGAAGCCCAGGTTGATGGTGAACTGGTTCACCATCAGCAGCTGGACGCTGCGCTCGTACGTGCGGACCTGCGCGAGGGTGCCCTTCATCAGGCGGGAACCTCCGCGGCGCGCAGGGTCAGCGGGTCCACCACGCTCGCGCAGCGGGTCCAGCGGGTGACCTCCTTCTCGTCCAGGCGGCCGATCGTCTCGGGCTCCGCGGCCGGCGGGGAGTCCAGCAGCCCGTGCGCGGCGCAGTAGTCGTCGTCGTACACGGTGCCGAGGTAGCGCTGCGGGCCGTCGGGGAAGACCGCGGCGATCCGGGTGTCCTCGGGCAGGGTGCGGGCCAGCCAGCCGGCGACCAGGGCGACCGCGCCGACGCTCCAGCCGCCGGCGGCGTAGTGGGAGGCGGCGAGCTGGCGGCAGGTCCACACGGCCTCGCCCGGGGCGACCCAGTGCACCTCGGAGAACTGCTCGTAGGCGACGTTGCGCGGGTAGATGCTCGAACCGAGGCCGCGCATCAGGCGGGTCCGCGCGGGCTGGCCGAAGATGGTGGAGCCGACGGTGTCCACCCCCACCAGCTTCAGCTCCGGGTAGAGCTGGCGCAGGACGCGGGAGACGCCGGCCGAGTGCCCTCCGGTGCCGACGCTGCACACCAGGACGTCGATGTGGTGCAGCTCGGTGGCCAGTTCGAGGGCCAGCGGGGTGTAGGCGGTGGTGTTGTCCGGGTTGTTGTACTGGTCCGGGCACCAGGAGCCGGGGTGCTGGGCCAGCAGCTGGGTGACGCGGTCGCGGCGGGCCTGCTGCCAGCCGCCGGTGGGGTGCGGTTCGGAGACGACGTTGACCTGGGCCCCGTACGCGGTGAGCAGGCGGGTCATCGACGCCTCCAGGCCGGGGTCGGTGACGAGGGTGACGGGGTGTCCGTGGACCATGCCGGCCAGGGCGAGGCCGAGGCCGAGGGTGCCGCTGGTGGACTCGATGATCCGGGCGCCCGGCTTCAGCTCGCCGCGGGCGCGGGCGCGCTCGACCATGTGCAGTCCGGGGCGGTCCTTGATGCCGCCGGGGTTGAAGCCCTCGAGCTTCGCCCAGAAGCCGCGGCCCGCCGGGGCCAGGGGCTCCGATACGCGCAGCAGGGGGGTGTTGCCGACCAGCCCGGAGAGGCCGGAGCGGGCGGGGGGAGTGACGTCGGTGGCCGAAGAATGCATTGTTCCGCTCTCGTTCGAAGATGCGTCGGTGGTCGCGCTCGTGGGAAGTGCCGAGCCTGGGCAGGGCAGGGTCCGCCCGTTCGGGGCATACGTCAGCCGTTGCGAACGGGCTTACGGGAGCGGACTAGAGCCGCCATCGACAGACGATGGTCAGAGTGGAACGTCCTGAGCGGGCGTGGGCCGGTCCGGCGGTGCCCGGGGGTGCCGCGCGGGCCGCCGCCGGGGCGGCGCCCGCACCCGCCGAGGGCCGTACGGGCGCGGCGGACAGGGGGGCCGGCCCCTGGCCGGTGGGGGCCGGGTCGGAGGAGGCGCAGCTGGCACCGTGGCCGGGGTGGGGGTGTGCGTGGCCCAGGGGCTCTGCAGGGGCCGTCGGTCCGGGCTCCAGCGCGGCTCCGGCGGCCGGCGAGCCGGAGGAGACGTCGGTGTGCCCGTGCGAGGAGCAGGCGAGGGCGGCGAGGAGCAGCGCGCCGAGCAGGCTGGCGACCAGCATGCGGTACCAGGGTGAACCGGGACGAAAGGGGCGTTGATGGTGCGGGTGGGTACGGGTCGGCATGGTTCCTCCGTGCGGCGGGCACCCCTGGGCCCGTGCGGGCGGGGGCGGCGGGGATCGCGGGACGGGCCCGGAAGGATCCCGGGTCTACACCTGGAGGACGGGAGAGGTGCGGGGTTGTGCGGAGGTGACGGCTCCGGCCTGGTGGCGGGCCGGGCCGCAGCGGTCGGCGGCGTCCCCGTGGACCGCGGGGGCGGGCCGGGTCAGGGTGCCCGCCGGGGGGATCGCGGTCGCGTCCGCCGGGGAGGCCGCACGGGGCGGCAGGGGGGCGCAGTCGTGGACCGGGTGGGAGGGGGAGTGGTGGTCGGCGGAGGTCACCGAGGCCGGGGTCGCGGCGACCGGGTCCGCCGGTGCGGCGGTGCTGGTGGAGAGGGTGGTGTGGCCGGCGTCGTGCGAGCCGGCGCCGTGCGCGCAGAGCAGGCAGAGCAGCAGCAGGGTCAGCCCGAGCAGGTGCAGCAGGCCCGCGGAAGTGCGGATCCGCGGCGTACGGGGGGACCGGGCTGAGACCACGTCGTGATCTTAGCTTGTCCCCCGCGTGATGTGCGGTCCCGAACCGGACAATCGCCGGGCGCTTCCCGGCCGGTGCCGCCCCAGCGGACGGGACGGTGACGGACGGTCAGCCCGCCAGCTCCCGCGCGTCCAGCGGGAGGTGCCACGCGTTGCGGCGGCGCACGGTGTGCAGCTGGGCCTCCAGCGGGTTCGGCGGCACCGCGAGCACGGGGCACGGCGCGTGCCGCAGGCAGTACCGGGCCACCGAGGGCCGCAGGGCGCCCAGCAGCCGGCCCCGGCGGCCCGCCCCGACCACCAGCAGGTCGTCCGCGTCCCGGGCGGCGTCGACCAGCACGGCCCGCGGGGTGCCCCGTACGATCTGCGCCGTCAGGGGAACACCCGGGCCGCCCCGCCCGAAGGCCTCGACGACGGCGTCGCGCAGCCGCCCGGCGGCCGCCATCCGGTACTCGGGGTAGCTGTCGCAGACGCAGGAGGTCCGGCTGCCCAGCCCCCCGCCCGGCGTCTGCCAGGCGAGCACCGCCCACAGCTCGGCCCCGCGCAACCGGGCCTCGTCGGCGGCCCGGTGCAGGGTCGTCGGACTCCCGGGCCCGCCGCTCACGCCCGCAACCACCCGTGGTCTCCCCACCGCCGGCCCCTCCCGCGTCGCCCACCGTCAGGCTTCCATTGAACGCCCGTCGGCGCCGTCCGTACGTCAGCGGTGCGTATGGACCCGGTCGGCCGGCGTCAAGTTCCCGTCAGGGCGGGGTGGACGCCTTCGGCCCGGAGGCCGAAACGGCGGAAAAGACCCCTGCCTCCGGCCCGCCGGACCGGGCTCGCGGCCGGCGGGCCCCACGATGCGCACCTCGCGCAGGAGGGTCACCGGTGGGGCGGCGGGCCTCCGGGCGCCGTCGGGAGGACGGCCCGCAGGAGGGCGCCGCGGTGCGCGGGCTCGGCGGTGAGGGTGCCGCCGTGATGGGCGGTCAGGTCGCGGGCGATCGCCAGCCCCAGGCCGGCCCCGCCGTGGTCGCGGCTGCGGGCGTCGTCGAGCCGGGTGAACCGCTCGAAGACCCGCTCCCGGTCGGTGGGCGGGATGCCGGGACCGTCGTCGAGCACCTCCAGCACGGCCGTCCGCGCCCCGGAACCGTCGGACGCGGTGCGCAGGACGACCTCGACCCGCCGGTCGGCGAACCGCTGGGCGTTGTCGAGCAGGTTGGTCACCACCCGGGTCAGCCACAGCTCGCTGCCCTCCACCTCCACCCCCGCCGCCAGCCCGGTGCGTACGGGCACCCGGTCGCCCGCCCGGGCCGCCACGGCGGAGCGCACCAGGTCACCGAGGTCCAGCCGGACCGGGGCCACGGGCTGGGCGGCGTCGATCCGGGCCAGCAGGAGCAGGTCCGAGGCCAGGTGCTGGAGCCGCTCGGTGTCCTCCAGCGCCCCGCCGATCAGCTCCGGCCACAGCTCCGGGTCCCGGACGGCCAGGGCCACCTCCAGCTGGGTGCGCAGCACGGTGAGCGGGCTGCGCAGCTCGTGCGAGGCGTCGGCGATGAACCGGCGCTGCCGGTGCCCGGAGGACTCCAGCCGGTCCAGCGTGGCGTTCATCGTCTCGGCCAGCCGGGCCACCTCGTCGCGGGTGGGCGGTACCGGGACCCGGCGGTGCAGGTCCCGGTCGGTGATCTCGGCGACCTCGGCGCGGATCGCCTCGACGGGGCGCAGGGCGCGGCCGGTCACCCGCCAGGTGACCAGGGCCACCGTGGCGAGCAGCAGCGGCCCGCCGACGGCGAGGGCGGCGGTGGTGGTGTCGTCGGCCGCGTCCACGTCGCGCAGCGAGGTGCCCACGTACACGGTGACCAGCCCCTGCGGGGTGTCCGTGGTGACCTGGACGACCCTCAGCCGGTGTTCGCCGCCGAGCGGCCGGACCCGCCAGGTGTGGAAGGCCGTTCCGGGCCCCGAGGGACCGCCGGGGCCGAGCGCGGGTGCGCCGGCCAGGTTCGGGGTGGCCCGCAGCACCCGGCCGCGGGCGCCCACCACCTGGACGAAGTCGGCGCCGGGCAGCGGCGCGCGCATCCGGTCCAGGCCGCCGGAGGCGGCGAGCCGGGCGATGGTCACGGCCTGCCGCTCGGCGTCGCGCTCGGCGTTGCGCAGCAGGTTGGCCTTCAACAGCCCGAGCAGCGCGAACGAGGCCAGGGCCAGGGCCGCCGCCACGACGAGGACGGCGCCCGCGGTGGCGCGTCCGCGGACGGTGGCGGGCCCGATCCGGCGCAGCAGGCGCCGCCCGGCCGTGCGTACGCGGCCGAGCGCGCGGCCCACCGCGCCGGGCTCCGCCGGAGTCCCCGTCGGGGTCCGGGGGTCAGCCACCGTCGGCCGCCAGCCGGTACCCGGCACCCCGCACGGTCTCCAGGGCGGACCGGCCGAACGGCGCGTCGATCTTCCGGCGCACCGCGCTGACGTGCACCTCGACCACGTTCGGGTCGCCGTCGAAGGCGCTGTCCCAGACCTGTTCCAGGATCTCCCGCTTGGGCACCACCTCCCCGGCGCGCCGGGCCAGGCACTCCAGCACCGCGAACTCCCGGGCGGTCAGCCGTATCTCCGTCCCGCCCCGGGAGCACAGGTGGCGCGCCGGGTCGACCAGCAGGTCGCCGAACTCCATGGTCCGCGGGCCCCGGCGGCCCGTGCGCCGGCCCAGGGCGCGGAGCCGGGCGACGAGGACGAGGTAGGAGAAGGGCTTGGAGAGGAAGTCGTCGGCGCCGGTGTCCAGGGCCTCGGCCTCGTCGTACTCGCCGTCCTTCGCCGTGAGCATCAGGATCCCGGACTCGTTGCCCGCGGCGCGCAGCCGGGCGCAGACCCGGTAGCCGTTGAGGCCGGGCAGCATGATGTCGAGCACGATCAGGTCGTAGTCGTGCTCGCAGGCCATCCACAGGCCCTGCGGCCCGTCGTGGGCCACGTCCACCGAGAAGCCCTCCGACCGGAGCCCCCGCTGGAGGGCGAGCGCCAGCCGTCGTTCGTCCTCCACCACCAGTACGCGCATGCCGCCCAGGGTCTCAGGTGGGGTCCGGGCTTTGCTGAAGGGGTCTTCAGGCGGCTTCAGGTGGGCTTCAGCATCGCCCCGGCATGCTCGGCGACGAGCCGGGTGTGGTGCCCGGTTGTGCCTGAGGAGTCCCGGTATGTCTGAGTCTTTGCCGCAGTCCGACCCGTCCGACCAGCCCGAACCCACCGCCGAGCAGCCGGCGAAGCCCGCGCGCAAGGGGCTGGGCGGCGCGGTCCCCCGGGGTACGGGCGCACGCTGGGCGGTGGCCGTCGGCGCGGCCGCGGTGATCGTGGGCGGCGGGGCGACGGCGGTGGCCGTGGCCGGCCACCACCACGGCCACGAGGACCGGGCCCGCCACGTCGTCCGACCGGAACCGGGCCGCGGGCACGCCCCCGAGGGCGGGCCGAAGGCCGGACGCAAGGCCGAGCCGAAGGTGCGGGACGGTGCCGGCCCCGCCCGCGGCGGCTTCGCCGGGCACGCCGCGGCGCCCGCCCCGCTGCCCGCCCTGCCCATCGGCCAGGCGGCGGAGAAGGCGGCCGCGGCGGTGGAGGGCGGCAAGGTCGAGGGCCTGCGCGCGGTCGCCCAGCAGGGCGGCGGCAGCGCCTGGCGCGCGGTGGTGCTCGGCCCGGACGGCGTCCGCCACGCGGTGACCGTCTCCGGCGACGGCACCGTCACCGCGAACACCCCCCTGAACCGGGGAACGTCCGCGAGGTAGCACCCGCCGCCCGGCCCCGGCCGGGCGGCTCGCGGGCCGGGCCCGGACGGGACGGCCCGCCGCCGTGATGTCCGCTCCGGCGATGGCGCGCAGAATGAAGGGGAGCGGCGAGCCCCCCGCCCCGGCGCGGGCGGACGGGACCCGCCGCGCCCCGGGCAGAGGAGGCTTCCGGTGCCGTCGGAGCAGTCGGGGGGCTCGGGGGGTGCCGGTCCGATCCGGTCGGAGCCGGGGTCCCTGCTGGAGCACGTGGCGGTGGCCGTCTTCGGCATGGACGGGGACGGCCGGATCCGGTTCTGGGGGCCCGGCGCGCAGGGGCTCTTCGGGTACGGGGCCGCCGAGGTGCTGTCCCGGCCCGCCGCCCTCCTCTTCCCCGAACCTCCCGGGGACACCCCCGAAGGCACCCCCGGATCCGCCGCCCTGCTGGCGGAACGGGCCGCCGCCCTCGGGTACTGGCGGGTCCGGCTGCCCGCCCTGCACCGGGACGGCTCCGTCTTCGACTGCGGGTTCCGGGTCTTCCCGGTGGCCGGCACCGCCGGCGAGACCGTGATCATGGGGCTGGCCAGCAGGGGGGACGAGCTCGACCGGGTGAAGACCAACCTCGCCTTCCTCGACGCCCTCTTCGAAACCTGTCCCATCGGCCTGGTCATGCTCGACCAGGACCTGCGCTACGTGCACCTCAACCAGGCCCTGGCCGACATGGACGGCCTCCCCGTCGCCGCCCACATCGGCCGCGCCACCGACGAGATCATGCTCACCTCTGACGACGGCGAGTTCCAGCGCATGCTGCGCGCCGTCGCCGACGAGGGCCGTCCCCTCGTCGGAGCCCTGGTGGGGCTGCGCACCCCCGGCCGCCCCGACCGCGACCAGGTCCGGTCGGTCAGCCTGTTCCCGCTCAGCCGGGCCGGGGAGACCCGCCCGGGGGTGGGCGGCCTGCTGGTGGACGTCACCGACCGGGAGCGGGCCCTGCTGGAGGCCACCGCGGCCCGCCGGCGCCTGGCCCTGCTGGACCGGGCCGCGGCCCGCGTCGGCACCACCCTGGACGTGGACACCACCGCCCGGGAACTGGTCGGGGTGGCCGTACCGGACTTCTGTGACGGCTGCGTGGTCGAGCTGGTGGAGTGGATGCACCCCGCCGAGGCCTTCGACCCGCGGCTCCCGCTGTTCACCCGCCGGATCGCCTTCGGCACCGTGCTCCCGCCGCCCGCGCCCGAGCTGGTGGCCGGCCTGGAGCGGGTGACGTACCCGCCGGGTTCCGGCATCCACCGGATGCTCGGCACCGGCCGGCCGCTCTGCGTCACGGTCGACGAGGAGTTCGCGGCCCGGGCCGCCTCCCGCCCGGACCGCGCCCGGCTGCTCCTGGAGAGCGGCCTGGCCCGCATCGTCATCGCGCCGCTCGTGGCCCGGGGCACCGTGCAGGGCATCGCCATGTTCGGGCGGTCGTCCGCCCGTCCCGACTTCACCGAACAGGACCTGAGCCTCGCCGGGGAACTCGCCTCCCGCGCCGCCCTCTGCCTGGACAACGCCCGTCTCTACAGCCGGGTCCAGGACATCGCCCTCACCCTCCAGCGCGCCCTGCTGCCGAACGCCCTGGCCCGCAGCGAGCACGTGGCCGTCGCCCACCGCTACCTGCCGGGCAGCCGGGCCACCGAGGTCGGCGGGGACTGGTACGACGTGATCGACCTGCCCGGGGGCCGGGTGGCCCTCGTCGTCGGCGACGTGATGGGCCACGGGGTCCCCGCCGCCGCCTCGATGGGCCGGCTCCGCATCACCGCCAAGGCGCTGGCCCGCCACGGCCCGGAGCCCGAGCGGCTGCTCGGCGAACTCGACGCGTGCGCCCGGGAGTCCGGCATCGAGCTGGCCACCTGCGTGTACGTGGAGTACGACCCGCACACCGGCCGCGCCCGCATCGCGAACGCCGGCCACCCCCCGCCCCTCCTGCGCCGACCCGACGGCACCGTCGAGACCCTCGGCGGTGGCCTCGGGGTCCCGCTCGGGGTCGGCGGGGTCCCCTTTCGCTCGGCCGACGCCCGCCTCCCCGACGGGGCCGTCCTCGCCCTGTACACCGACGGGCTCGTCGAGGCCCGGGGCCAGGACATCGAAGCGGGCCTGGACGCCCTGCGGGCGCAGCTCGCCTCGGTCGAGGGCCCGCTGGAGGGGGAGGTGGAACGCGTCCTGTCGGCCCTGGTCCCGGACGCGGCCACCGACGACACGGTCCTGCTCCTGGCCCGGATCCGCCGCGCGGGGTGACGGGCCCGGGGGCCGGGGCCGCGGGGCTACGCCAGCAGCCGGGCCGCGATCTCCCGCATCTCCACCTTGCGGATCTTGCCGGTGACCGTCATCGGGAACTCCTCCACGACGTGGACGTAGCGCGGGATCTTGAAGTGGGCCAGGCGGCCCGAGCAGTACGCCCGGACCGCATCCGCCGTCAGCGGCTCGGCCCCCGCGCGCATCCGCACCCAGGCCATCAGCTCCTCCCCGTACTTGGCGTCGGGGACGCCGATCACCTGGACGTCCAGGACGTCGGGGTGGCCGTGCAGGAACTCCTCGATCTCGCGCGGGTAGAGGTTCTCGCCGCCCCGGATCACCATGTCCTTGAGCCGGCCCGTGATGCTCAGGTAGCCGTCCTCGTCCATGACCGCCAGGTCGCCGGTGTGCATCCAGCCCTCCCCGTCCACGGCCTCGGCGGTCTTCGCCGGCTCGCCCCAGTAGCCGATCATCACCGAGTAGCCGCGGGTGCACAGCTCGCCCGGGGTTCCGCGGGGGACGGTGGCGCCGCTCTCCGGGTCGACGACCTTGACCTCCAGGTGCGGCCCGACCCGGCCCACGGTGGAGACGCGGCGCTCCACGGAGTCGTCCACCCGGGTCTGCGTGGACACCGGGGAGGTCTCCGTCATGCCGTAGCAGATGGAGACCTCGGCCATCCCCATCCGCTCGATCACCTCGTTCATCACCTCCACCGGGCAGGGCGAGCCCGCCATGATCCCGGTCCGCAGGCTCGACAGGTCGTACCCGTCGAAGCCGGGGGCGGCCAGTTCGGCGATGAACATGGTCGGCACCCCGTACAGGGAGGTGCACGCCTCCGCCTCCACCGCCGCCAGGGTGGCCGCCGGGTCGAAGGCCGGGGCCGGGATCACCATCGCCGCGCCGTGGCTGGTGCAGGCGAGGGCGCCCATGACCATGCCGAAGCAGTGGTAGAAGGGCACCGGTACGCACACCCGGTCGCGCTCGCTGTAGCCGCACAGCTCCCCGACGAAGAAGCCGTTGTTCAGGATGTTGCGGTGGGAGAGGGTGGCCCCCTTGGGGAAGCCCGTGGTCCCCGAGGTGTACTGGATGTTCACCGGGTCGTCCGGGTCCAGGGCCGCGGCGGCCCGTGCCAGGTCCGCCGGGTCGCCCTGGGCGCCGCTCTCCAGCAGCGCGTGCCACAGCGGGCCGTCCAGCAGCACGGTGAACTCCAGGTCCGCGCAGCGCGGCCGGACCTCCTCGATCATCCCCGCGTAGTCCGAGCCCTTGAAGCCGTCCGCCGCGACCAGCAGCCGGATCCCGGACTGGTTCAGCACGTACTCCAGCTCGTGCGAGCGGTACGCCGGGTTGACGGTGACCAGGACCGCCCCGATCTTCGCGGTGGCGTACTGCACCAGGGTCCACTCGGCGCGGTTGGGGGCCCAGATGCCGACCCGGTCGCCGGCGGTGATGCCGAGGCCGAGCAGGCCGAGGGCGAGGACGTCCACGTCGGCTGCCAGCTCCGCGTACGTCCACCGGCGCCCGGCGGCCACGTCGACGAGGGCGTCCCGGCCGGGGAAGCGGCGCACGGTGCGGTCGAGGTTGTCCCCGATCGTCTCGTCCAGCAGCGGGACCCCGGAGCTTCCTGACGCGTGACTGGGCGCGACCGACACGTGTACCTCCACGACTCTGTGGCCCGGCGGAGCCGGCGTGCGGCCATGATCCTCTTCCGCGGCCCGCCGGACCACCCCCCGGAGCCCCCCTTCTTTTCGAGCGTACGTTCGATTGCGGGGGTAGGCTGGTCCCATGCACGCACTCCAGGGCTCCCTCTTCGACCAGACCGACGAGATCCGGCTCGGGCCGCTCTCACCGGTACGGCGAACCCTGCTCGGGGCCGGCGCCTGGGCCGACCACCTCCCCGGGTGGCTCACCGGGGCCGACGCCCTCTTCGAACGGCTCGCCGCCGAGGTGCCCTGGCGCGCCGAACGGCGGCAGATGTACGACCGCGAGGTGGAGGTGCCCCGGCTGCTGGCCCACTACCGGGAGGGCGAGCAGCTCCCGCACCCCGTGCTCACCGAGGCCCGCGACGCCCTCGGCCGGCACTACGCCGCCGAACTCGGCGAGCCCTTCGCCACCGCCGGGCTCTGCCTCTACCGCGACGGCCGCGACAGCGTCGCCTGGCACGGCGACCGCACCGGCCGCTCCGCCACCGAGGACACCATGGTCGCGATCCTCTCCGTCGGGGACCCCCGCGACCTCGTCCTGCGCCCCCGCGAGGGCGGCCCCACCCTGCTGCGGCTGCCGCTGGGCCACGGCGACCTCGTGGTCATGGGCGGCTCCTGCCAGCGCACCATGGAGCACGCCGTCCCCAAGACGACGCGGGCCGTCGGGCCCCGCATCAGCGTCCAGTTCCGCACCCGCGGCGTAATGTGAGGCCATGCGCAGCCGGTTCCGCTTCCGGGCCTGGTGCTCCGCCCTCCCGCCCGCCGCGGGCGGCGCGGTCATGGCCACCGGCGTCCTCTCCATCGGCCTGGAGCTGACCGGCCACACCCCGCTCTCGATCGCCGCGCTGGTCGTCGCGGCCGCACTGTGGCTCGTCCTCGCCGGGGACTTCACCGCCCGGCTGATCGGGGACCGGGGCCGCTTCCGCGCCGAGGCCGACACCCCGGCCGCCCTCACCGCCGTCGCCGCGACCACCGTCCTCGGTGCCCGGCTGGTCCCGCTCGGGTGGGAGCGCGCGGCCGCCGCCCTGCTGGTCCTGGCCGCCCTGCTGTGGCCCGGACTCCTCGCCGCCGTCGTCCTGCACTGGCGGCGCCGCATGCCCGGGGCCGCCTTCCTCGTCTGCGTCGCCACCCAGGGCCTCGCCGTCCTCGCGGCCTCCCTGGCCGCCGCCGGGTACCCCGACTGGCTGGCCCTCGCCGCCCTGGCCTGCTTCTGCCTCGGCCTGCTGCTGTACGGCGTCGCCCTGACCCGGTTCGACTTCCACGAGGTCGTCAGCGGGGCGGGCGACCACTGGGTCGCGGGCGGGGCCCTGTCCATCACCGCCCTCGCCGGGGCGAAACTCACCGCCCTGCCGCTGTGGACCGGTCCGGCGCACACGGCCCTGCGCGCCGCCACCCTCGCCGCCCTCGGCATCTCGCTCGTCTGGTACGCGGTCCTCCTCGCCGCCGAACTCGGCAGCCCCCGCCACCGCTACGACGTCCGCCGCTGGTCCACCGTCTTCCCCCTCGGCATGACCGCCACCGCCTGCCTCACCGCCGCCCCGGTGACCGGCGTACCGTGGCTGCGACCCCTGGGCGAGGTCCTGCTGTGGATCGCGGTCGCCGCCTGGATCATCACGTTCGCCGCGTTCACCCTCAGCTGCTGCCGGCCCGCCCGGCGGCGTTTCCCGGAGGGCGGGAACGGGGCGGATCGGTAGGGTCCCGCCATGGCCTACACGTTCCAGGTGACCGTCGACTCCACCGACCCGCACCCGCTCGCCGACTGGTGGGCGGACGCGCTGGGCTGGGAACGGGAGCCGACGGACGAGGAGTTCGTCCGGGAGATGATCGAGGCGGGCCACGCCACCGAGGAGGACACCACCACCCACCGGGGCACGCTCGTCTGGAAGGCCGGCGCCGCGATCCGCCACCCCGGCGGCACGGAGCGGGCTCCCCGGGTGCTGTTCCAGTTCGTCCTGGAGCCCAAGGCGGTCAAGAACCGCGTCCACCTCGACGTCCGCACCGGCGAGGACGACCCCCGCGTCCTGGTCGACCGCCTCGTGGCCAAGGGCGCCACCCTCCTGCACGAGGGCCGCCAGGGCCCCCACCGCTGGACCACCCTCGCCGACCCCCAGGGCAACGAGCTCTGCGTCTCGCACTGACCGGGAACCGGGCCGCCCGAGCGGGCGTCATCCTCCCTGGCGGAACCGGGCGCCTGGCCGCTGACCAGTGGAAATTCAGTACCGGCCGGTCCCTCCCGCACGTGAGAATGAGCCATCTCGAACCGGGAGGAACCCATGAGCCAGGACCACCTGACTCTGCACGGCCTGCTGCCCGCGCAGGAGCTGGCGGACGCCATCGACGCCGGACACGTGACCCGCAAGCAGCACCCCGAACTGCCGCTGTCCATCTACACGTACACGCGCACCGCCCAGTACGAGCAGATATGGAACACGGTCACCACCCGCTGCCGCGGCCTCGTCGCCGACGACGAGACCGGAGCGGTCGTCGCGCTGCCGCTGCCGAAGTTCTTCAACGTCGGCGAGCACACCTCCGGCCGCCCCTACGCGCCCGCCCTGCCCGACGAGGCGTTCGAGGTCTACGACAAGGTCGACGGCAGCCTCGCCGTGGTCTTCCACTACGCCGGACGCTGGCGGGTCGCCTCCAAGGGCTCCTTCATCAGCAGCCAGGCCACCTGGGCGCAGCGCCGCCTCGACACCCGCGACACCACGGCCCTCGTGCCCGGCACCACCTACCTCGCGGAGATCCTCTACCCGCAGAACCGGATCGTCGTGGACTACGGCGACCGCCGGGACCTCGTCCTGCTGGCCGCCTTCGGCCCCGACGGCACCGAGGTGCCGCTCGCCGAGGCCGCCGGCCACTGGCGGGGCGTCGGCTCCGTCGTCCGGGTGTGGCCCGCCATGCCGCTCGACGAGCTCCTCGCCCTGGCCGAGTCCAACACCCTGCCCGGCGGCGGGTCCGCGACCGGCACCGAGGCCGAGGGCTTCGTCCTGCGCTTCGCCTCCGGCGTGCGCGCCAAGGCCAAGCTCACGGAGTACGTACGCCTGCACAAGCTGCTGACCGGGGTCAACGAGCGGGACGTCTGGCGCGCCCACGGCGTCCAGCGCTTCGCGGGAGTGTCCGCCAAGCTGCTCGCCCAGGGCCTGAACTGCACGGTCGCCGACGTGGAGGAGGCCGGCGGGAAGCCGCTCGACGCCCTCCTGGAGCAGGTCCCCGACGAGTTCGACGCGTGGGTGCGCGAGGTCGTCGCCGGGCTGGAGGAGGCCTTCGCCCGGCGGGAGCGGGAGGTCGACGAGGCCTTCGGGGCGCTCGCGCACCTGACCGGCGACCGGGGTGCCTTCGCGCGCGCCGCCAAGGAGATCCGGGACGGAAAGATCCGCGCGGCCATGTTCACGCGCCTGGACGGCCGCAGCACCGAGCTCGTCTCCTGGCGGGCCGTCCGGCCGGAGACGGCCGACCCCTACACCACCGACGAGGAGAACTGAACGTGTCCGAAGAGCCCGAACTCCCCGTGGTCCACGTCATGACGGGGTTGCCGGCCTCGGGCAAGACGACCGCGGCCCGCGCCCTCCAGGCAGAGGCGGGCGGCCGCATGCGGCGGGTCAACCTCGACGACCTGCGGGCCATGCTCGACCTGCCCGACCCCGAGCGGGGCCGCTCGTACCGGCACGAGCAGACCGTGCTCGCCGTGCAGGACGCGGCGGTCCGCGCGGCGGTCGACGACGGCTTCGACGTGGTCGTCGACAACACCCACCTGACGTCGAACATCCCCAAGCGGCTCAAGGCCGCGGTCGCCGGGCGCGCCACCTTCGTCGTGCACGACTTCACCGACGTGTCCGTGGAGGAGTGCCTGCGCCGTGACGCCGCGCGGGAGCGGCCGGTCGGCGAGGAGATCATCCGGATACTCGCCGGCAAGCACGCCAACGTGAAGAAGGGGGGCTGGCGGCTGACCGCGGAGTGGCTGAACGACCAGCCGTCCGTCCGCCCCTACGTCGCCGACCCCGCGCTCCCGTCCGCCGTGATGTGCGACATCGACGGCACGCTCGCCCTCACCGGCGACCGTGGCCCGTACGACTTCTCGCGCTGCGAGACCGACCTGCTGAACGAGTCCGTCCGGCACGCGCTCGACGCCTTCCGGCGCGCGGACGGGGACGTGATCGTGCTGCTGTCCGGGCGGAGCGAGGAGCACCGGCAGCAGACGGAGTCCTGGCTGCGGCGCCACGAAGTGCCGTACGACGAGCTGTGGATGCGGGCGGCGGGCGACACCCGCCGTGACGACGTGGTCAAGGCCGAGCTCTTCGACGCGCACGTGCGCGACCGCTACGCCGTCCGGGTCTCGCTCGACGACCGGGACCGGGTGGTCGCCGTCTGGCGCCGGATGGGTCTGCCGACCTGGCAGGTCAACTACGGGGACTTCTGACACGCCGCCGGGCGTACGGGAGGCGGAGCCGTGGGGCACCGTCCCGTACGCCCGGGGGAGCTGACCGCGAGGGTCAGAAGCGGCACCACTTCACCGGGGTGATGTCCTTCACGTAGCGGGCCGAGACCCAGGCGTGCTTGTAGTCGTACTTGCGCACCTGGGCGCCCCTCTTGCCGTCGGTGCCCTCGGTGGCGTCGAGGCCGTCGAGGCCGTTCATGCCGTCGGTGGCGTCCACCGGCTTCTTGTCCTTCTTGTGCTCCAGCAGGTACCAGAGGTTGTTGCCGTCGACCTTCTCGCCGTGCGTCTTGCACACGATCGACAGCTTCTGGTGCGGGTGCACCTTGTACAGGGGCTTCGAGTGGGTGGTGGGCTTGCTGCGGACCTTCAGGGGGCCGCGCGAGACCACCTTGCCCAGGGAGTACTTGGGCTTGGGGTAGGTGACGGGACCGTCGGCGGCGGGCTTCCGGCTCCCGGGCTTCTGGGCCTGGGGCTTCGAGCTCCCCGGCTTCTGGGCGGCCTGAGCGCCGGACTGCTCGTCGTCGTACTCGTCGTACTCGGACCCGTCGTCGTACTCGTCGTACTCGTCGTAGCCGGAGTCCCCGTCGAGGGCCTCCTCCACGGCGGGTCCGTCGACCAGCGGACCGTCGTCCGCGACGGCGACGCCCGCGCCGAACAGACCCAGCACCATGCTGCCGGCGGCGAGGGCGAGGATGGTCCTGGTGGGCTTCAGCATGAGCCGCTCCTCCACGAAGGCTTCCGCCCGGCCGCAGGACGCGGCGGGGGGCGGCAGCCCCTTGGCTGCCACGGACGACTATGACGAGGGAGCGGGCGGGGCCCCGGCCGACGCACCGCCGATTAGCCCGATATGCCCAATATCTTCTAGACGGCGCCGGGCAGGCGCGGAAGCACTGCGGATGCGTGCGGCCGTCCCCGGCAGCACAGTGGGCCCATGGGTATCGAAGACTACGGCGGCGGCCCCGGCGCCCAGCAGACCGGCGTCCTGGTCGTGACCACCAACGACGTCCCGGGCTACCGCGTCGAGCAGGTCATCGGGGAGGTGTTCGGGCTCACCGTGCGCTCCCGCCACCTCGGCAGCCAGATCGGCGCCGGCCTGAAGTCCATGATCGGCGGCGAGCTCAAGGGACTCACCAAGACCCTCGTGGAGACCCGCAACCAGGCCATGGAACGGCTGATCGAGCAGGCCAGGGCGCGCGGCGCCAACGCGGTGCTGATGATGCGCTTCGACGTGACCGACGCCGCCGACGTCGGGACGGAGGTCTGCGCCTACGGGACCGCCGTGGTCCTGGTGCCCGCCGGGACTTGATCCCCGTGCGGCCGGGCCGCCCCGGCCGCCGCGCCGCGGTCAGGCATCTGGGGGGCCGCCCGCGCCGCGCAGCCCCAGCGCCAGCCCGGCCACCACCACCGCCAGGCCCAGCCACACCGCCGGGCGGGGCGCACCGCCGCCCGACAGCACCCCGGCGCCGGCCGCCGCGAGCGGGGCGATCCCGGTGAGCAGCCCCGCCCGGCCGGAGCCCACGGCCGCCACCGTGCGGTACCAGAGCAGGAAGGCCACCGCCGTCACCAGCACGGCGAGGTACCCGACGGCGCCCCACTGCCCGACGGTCAGCTCCGCCAGGGCGGACGGGCGTTCCGTGCACACCGACAGCACCGCCAGCATCACCGCCCCCATCCACACTGCGTGCACGGACACCCCCCACGCGCCGTGCCGCCCCAGCACCGGCACCGCGAGCAGGGTGAACGCCGCCTCGCAGGCCAGCGCCAGCACCGCCCAGCCGATCCCCGCCGCATCGGTGCGCCCGGTCCCCTCGACCAGCACCGCCCCCGCGACCACCACGGGCGCCGCCAGCAGCACCCGGCGACTGGGCCGCCGCTTCTCCAGCAGCGGCCCGGCCACCCCGAGCAGCACCGGCACCGAGGCCACCGCGACGGCGATCACGGCCGGTTCGGCGTGCGCCACACCCCGTACGACGGCCACGTTGAACAGCACCAGCCCGCCGGCCGCGATCCCGGCCAGCCACAGCCACTCCCGCCCCCGGGGGCGCAGCAGCGGCACCCGGGCGGCCCGCGCGAGCAGGACCAGGAGCACGGCGGCGGCGACGTAGCGGACGGCCTGCGCGGCGAACAGCGGGGCGTCGACCAGGGAGCGGGAGACGGTGACGCTGCTGCCGACCAGCGCCATCCCGGCCATCCCGGGGAGCAGGTCCCGAAGGGGAGCGGAACGTGCGGGGGAGACGGACGCGGCGGACGGGGCGGAAGTGGAAGTGCTCATGCCGTCCAGCCTGGAGGGACAATGGCCCCGTGAGCAGGTCCAAAGAAGGTGCCGCCGAGGGGTCCATTACCGGCTCGGACTTCCTCCAGCTCGACATCGGCCAGGCCCCGCCCGGCAACCGCACCGAGTGGCTCGCCGCCCGGCTGCGCGCCGCGATCGCCGACGGCACCCTGCCCGTCGGCAGCCGGCTCCCCGCCAGCCGGGTGCTCGCCGCCGAACTCCGCGTCTCCCGCGGACTGGTGACCGAGGCCTACCAGCGGCTCGCCGAGACCGGCCAGGTCGAGGGCCGGGGCCGGGCCGGCACCGTGGTCGTCGCCGCGCCGCCGCCCCCGCAGGCCGGACCCGCCGCCGCCGTACCGCGCGGCGGGCTGGTGGACGCGCTGCGCGCCGTGCCCTGCCGGATCGACCTCTCGCCCGGGGTGCCCGACCTCACCGCCTTCCCGCGCACCGCCTGGATCCAGGCCGAGCGCAGGGTGCTCGCCGCCCTCACCCCGGCCGACTTCGGCTACGGCAACCCGCAGGGCGCGCCCGCCCTCCGGTCGGCGGTCGCCGGCTGGCTCGCCCGCAACCGCGGGATCCGCGTCGACCCCGCCGAGGTCGTCGTGGTCGCCGGGGTCGCCCAGGCCCTCGGGCTGCTCGCGCAGGTACTGCCCGGGGCCGGCGTGCGCCGGGTGGCGGTGGAGGACCCCGGCTCGCTGGGGGCGCGCCAGCAGCTGGAACACGGCGGGCTGGACGTCGTCGGAGTACCGGTGGACGGCGCCGGGCTGGACGTGGCCGCGCTGCGGGCGAGCGGGGCGCGGGCGGTCCTCATGACCCCGGCGCACCAGTTCCCGACCGGGGTCGTCCTCGACGGGGAGCGCCGCCGCGCGCTGCTGGCCTGGGCCGCCGCCGGGGGACTGGTCCTGGAGGACGACTACGACGCCGAGCACCGCTACGACCGCGCGCCCGTCCCCGCCCTGCGGGCCCTGGCCCCCGAGGGGGTCTGCTACGCCGGGAGCGTGTCCAAGCTGCTCGCGCCCGCCCTGCGGCTGGGCTGGCTGCTGGTCCCGGGACGGCTGCGGGAGGCCGTCGTCGAGGCCAAGCGCTACGCCGACCTCGGCAACCCGGTCCTCGCACAGCTCGTCCTCGCCCGGCTGATGGACTCGGGCGAACTGGAGCGCCACCTGCGCTTCGTCCGCCGCCGCCACCGCCGCCGCCGGGACGCGATGCTGGGGGCCGTCGCCGAGCACCTGCCCGGAGCCCGGGTGCACGGCGCCGCGGCGGGGCTGCACCTGACCGTCACCTTCGACGGAGCCTCCTTCGACGACACCGCCGTGGCCGGCGCGGCCCTGACCCTGGGCGTCAAGGCGCACCCGCTGTCCTGGCACCGGCTGCGACCCGGCCCGCCGGGCCTGATCCTCGGCTACGCGGCCGGGCCGGCCGGTGAGATCGAGGAGGGCGTGGCCGTCCTCGGCCGGGCACTGCGGCAGACCGTACAAGATCATCGGCGTTGACAACCGCCGCGCCCGCCCCGTCTAATGGCGAGCGGTGTCGCGTGACTCCGGCCACAGAGCAGTGGGCCGGCCGGTGATCGGGCGAACACCCTTCACTCAGGGACACGCCATGAGTCGGTACTCCGCGCCCCGCAGTTGACGTAGCGCGGCCGCACCCGCGGCCCCCGCGTCGCGGCCCGGCCGTCGAGCCGCAGCCGCCTCCCCTTCTTCCGAACCCCGTACGCACGCACGCGCGTCCGTACGCCCGTTCCGCACGCCCCGCCCCGGCGGCCCTCCCCGCAGCGGCCCGCCGGGGGACCGGCGGCGTGCCGGACCGGCCCACCCAGAGGGAACACACACGTGCCCACACCCGCACAGGACTTCAACCGCTCCGTCATCGAGGAGTTCCGCGCCCGCCACGGCAAGGTCGGCGGCTACTTCGAGGGCGAGGACCTGCTCCTGCTCACCACCACCGGCGCCCGGTCCGGAGAAGAGCGCACCACCCCGCTCGGCTTCGTCCGCCACGAGGGCGTCCTGCTGGTCGTCGCCTCCAACCTCGGCGCCCCCGCCCACCCCGCCTGGTACCACAACCTCCTGGCCCACCCGCAGGTACGGGTGGAGCTCGGCGCCGACGCCTTCGACGCCCTCGCCGTACCGGCCGAGGGGGACCGGCGCACCGAACTCTTCGACGCCGTCCTGCGCACCGCCCCCGGCTACGGCGAGTACCAGGGGCGCACCATCCGCCCGCTGCCCGTCGTCCGCCTGGAACCCGCCGATCCCGACGGCTGGCGGCCCCCCGCCGGGATCTGCACCCTGGCCGGGAAGCTCCTGGAGGTCCACACCTGGCTGCGGGCCCAGCTGCGCCACGTCGGAGCCGAGACGGAGGCCCACTTCGCGGCCCGCGCCGCCCACACCGGACCGGGACTCCCGCCGGCCCCCGGACTCGGGCTCCAGATCCGCCAGCGCTGCCTGGCCTTCTGCCAGGGCCTGGAGTTCCACCACACCAGCGAGGACGCCCACCTGTTCCCCGGCACCCTGGCCCACCACCCGCACCTGGCACCCGTCTTCGAGCGGCTGCGGGAGGAACACCGCACCGTCGCCCGGATCCAGGCCTCCCTGGTGGCCCTGCTCGACGGGGTGGCCATCGCCGAACCCGAGCGGTTCCGCACCGAACTGGCCCGGATGACGGCGGAGCTGAACGCCCACCTCGACCACGAGGAGGAGGTGCTGCTGCCGCTGCTGGAGGAGGTCCCCTGGCCCCCGCCGCGGCCCTGATCCGACGGGCGGCGGGAACCCGCGGAAAGTTTTTCGGAAACGGCGGCAACCGATCGGGGACTCGCGCGTCGTGCGGGGGTGAAGGGCGAAGTTCCCGCCCTCGAACCGACCGTGGAGAGCCACTGTGAAGAACCTGAAGCGCGCTGTTCCCGCCACCGCCCGCCGGGCGGCCCTCGCCGCCGCCACCGCCGGGACGGTACTCGCCCTCGCCGGGCCGGCCTTCGCCGCGCAGGGCGCCTCCGCCGCTCCGACCCCCACCAGCAGCGCGGCGCCGAGCGCCTTCCCGTCGGCGCCGGCCAGCGCCACGCCCAGCCCGGCCCCGACGTCCCCGGCCGGCAGCGGACAGCCCAGCGCGGTCCCGACGTCCCCGGGCAGCGCGAAGCCCACCCCGGTCCCCTCGGCGCCGGCCGGCGCCAAGCCCAGCCCGACGTCCCCGGCCGGTGCCGGCGGGCCCTCCGCCGCCCCTTCCGCGACGCCCGGTTCCGGTGACGCCGCTGAGCTCGCGCATACTGGCTCCTCGGCGACCACCATCGCCCTCGGGGCCGGCGCGGCCGCGCTCGTCGCCGCAGGCGGCGGCGCCCTGTTCGCCGTACGGCGCCGCGCCGCCAACTGAGGACACCCGTGCTCGAACCAGCACTGACCGCCGGCCCCCTCACGCCCGGTTCCCCCCGGGCGTGGCGGGGCCTGTGGTGGTGGCTCACGCGCCGCGAACGCAGCGCCCCGCCGGAGTCCGGACCCGGCGGGAGCGCGGCGGACACCCGCGCGTACCCGTACACGTACGCGTCCCCGTCGTCCTCCTACGGCGGCCACGGTGCGGGGGAGTCCCCGCGCCCGCCGACGGTCAGCGAGCTGTACCACGCCCACCGCCTGGGCATGGTCCGTCTCGCCGTGCTCCTCGTCGACGACACCGGCACCGCGGAGGACGTGGTGCAGGACGCCTTCACCGCCCTCTACCGCAGGTACGGGGAGGAGATCTCGGAGGTGGACAACGCGCTGGGCTACCTGCGCACCGCCGTCGTGAACACCTCCCGGTCCGTGCTGCGCCGGCGCCGCACGGCCCGTGCCTGGATCCCGCCGGTCACCGCCGACGTCCCCTCCGCCGAGGCGTCCGTGGTCCTGGACGAGGCGCACCGCGAGGTGCTGTCCGCGCTGGGGAGGCTGACCCCGCGCCGCCGGCAGGTGCTGGTGCTGCGGTACTGGGCCGACATGAGCGAGGCGGAGATCGCCGAGACCCTGGGCATCAGCCGGGGCTCGGTGAAGTCGAACGCCAGCCGCGGCCTGGACGCGCTGGAGAGGATTCTGGAGGGAAGGGTATGACCGGTCCTACGGGTCACGCGCCCGACGGCGAACGCCCCGTGGAGCGCCGGCTGCGCGAGGCCCTGGAAGCCAGGGCCGAGGAGGTGACGGTCCGCTCGCTGCGGCCCGCCGATCCGCCCGGCCCGCACCTGCGGCGGCTCTCCGTGCGCTCACTGTGGCTGCGCCGCGGGGGATGGGCCCTGGCGGGCGTCTCCGGCCTCGCCGCGGCCGCCCTCGCCGGGTACCTGGTGCTAGGCGGGCCCGACCAGCGGCCGGTCCGACCCGAGCCGCCCGCCGCGCCGCCGGAGCTCGGCCCGACCGGGCCGTCGGTCTCGCCCCGGCCGAGCGCGCCGTCGTCGTCCCCGGCCCCGTCCTCGCCGTCGCCCTCGTCGCCGGTGCCGCCGTCGGCCCCCGCGGGGGCGACCACCGGGCAGGGGATCCCCGTCCCGGTCCCGTCGGCCACCCCGGGACGGCCGTCCCGCTCCGCGGTCCCGTCCTCCGCGGTGCCCCCGGGGGGCTCGGCCACCCCGACCCCGGCGGGGGCCGGCGGCCTCCCGCCGGCCACGCAGCCGGCCGGCCGCTAGGCCGTCTCTTCCGGATCTGGCTCCCCCAGCTACCGCTGGGAGGTGCCCCCAGACCCGCAAGATCCTAAAGAGACGGCCTAGCCGGCGTTCTCCACGGCCGCCACCAGCGGGGCCAGCTCCGGGTTGCGGGCGGCCTCGTCCAGGGCCTCGCGCAGGGCGGCGTCGTTCGTCGGGCGGGCCTGGTCCAGGAGGGCCAGGCCCGCTTCGCTGACGTCGGTGTAGATGCCCCGGCGGTCGGTGTCGCAGATGTAGCGGTTCAGCAGTCCACGGTCCTCCAGCCTGCTGACCAGCCGGGTCGTCGCGCTCTGGCTGAGCACCACGGAGTCGGCGACCTGGTGCATCCGCAGGTGCCCGCCGGGGCCGCCGTGCTGGCGGCTGAGCACGTCCAGCAGGGAGTACTCGCGCACGCTCAGGCCGTGTCCGGCCTGGAGGGCGCGTTCGATGTGGGCCTCGATCCGGCCGTGGAGGAGGGAGAGGGCGCACCAGCCCTGGGCGAGGCCGGTCAGTGCGCTGTCCGTGGCCGTCATGGGGGCTCCTCCGTCGTGGGTACGGGCGTGGGTGCGGGTGCTGGGGCGGCGGCGCGGGCGGGTGGTCGGGCCCCGCGCGCGTACCGCCAAGGATAGGTCACGGGCGCAATAGCCCGCGCTTGCAAATATCCCGCGTCTGCAATTAATGTGGACGAGCGCAACCGGCGAGCGCAAGAACGTTCGCCCGGCGCCACCCCCCACCCCACCCCCGCACCCTGAAGGGCAGCTTCGTCATGCCTCTCGCGCTCCTCGCCCTCGCCATCGGAGCCTTCGGGATCGGCACCACCGAGTTCGTGATCATGGGCCTCCTCCCCGAGGTCGCGGCCGGCTACGGCGTCTCGATCCCCACCGCCGGCCTCCTGGTCACCGGCTACGCCCTCGGCGTGGTCCTCGGCGCCCCGGTGATGACCGTCCTCGGCACCCGCGTCCCCCGCAAGCGCATGCTGATGCTGCTCATGGGCCTGTTCATCGCCGGCAACCTGCTCTCCGCGCTCGCCCCCTCATTCGGCGTGATGCTGGCCGGACGCGTCGTCGCCTCCCTCGCCCACGGCGCCTTCTTCGGCATCGGCTCGGTGGTCGCCGCCGGGCTCGTGGCGCCCGAGAAGAAGGCCGGCGCCATCGCCATGATGTTCACCGGCCTGACCGTGGCCAACGTGGTCGGCGTCCCGCTCGGCACCCTCGTCGGCCAGCACCTGGGCTGGCGCGTCACCTTCCTGATCGTCGCCGCCCTCGGCGTGCTCGGCCTGCTCGGCATCGCCCGGCTGGTCCCCGACCTGCCCCGCCCCGAGGGCGTGCGGGTACGTCACGAGGTGGCCGCGTTCCGCAACGTCCAGGTCCTGCTGGCCATGGCGATGACCGTCCTCGGCTTCGGCGGGGTCTTCGCCGCGATCACCTACATCACCCCGATGATGACCGCCGTCGCCGGCTTCGCGGACACCTCCGTCACCTGGCTGCTGGTCCTCTTCGGGCTCGGCATGGTCGCCGGCAACCTCGTCGGGGGCCGCTACGCGGACCGGGCGCTGATGCCGATGCTGTACACCTCCCTGGGCGCCCTGGCCGTCGTACTGGCCCTCTTCACCCTGACCGCCCACGACAAGGCGGGCGCCGCCGTCACCGTCTTCCTCATCGGCGCCCTCGGCTTCGCGACCGTGCCGCCGCTGCAGAAGCGGGTCCTCGACCAGGCCGCCGGTGCCCCCACGCTGGCCTCCGCCGTCAACATCGGCGCCTTCAACCTCGGCAACGCCCTCGCCGCCTGGCTCGGCGGGCTCGTCATCACCGCCGGGCTCGGCTGGACCGCCCCGAACTGGGTCGGCGCCGCGCTCGCCGCCTCCGCCCTCGTCCTCGCCCTGGTCTCCGGAGCGCTGGAGCGCCGTACGGCCCGCCGCGCGACGGGCGGGAGCCGGGTCCTCGCGGCTGGAACCCCCGCCGCCGCGCCCGCCCCCGTCCACCACTGACCCCCCACCCGCACCACCCGCACCACCACACGGCAACAGGAGCCCCACCATGTCCCGCACCACCGCCACCCGCACCCGCATCACCCCCCTGACCACCGGGGACGCCGAACTGCTCGTCGACGCGGCGCGCACCGCCGCCGAGGCGGCCGGGGTCGCCGTCAGCGTCACCGTCCTCGACGCGGGCGGCCACCCGCTGGCCTTCCGCCGCGACGACCGGGCCGTCCTGATCTCCGGCGAGACCAGCACGCGCAAGGCCTTCACCGCCCTCCAGCTGAACGCCCCCACGGCCGGCCTCGCCGAAGCCGTACTGCCCGGCGGGCCCTTCCACAGCCTCCCCACCGCGCTCGACCGGCCGCTGCTCTTCATCGCGGGCGGGCTCCCCGTCCACCGCGACGGCCACCTGATCGGCGCCGTCGGCGTCGGCGGCGGCGCCCCCGAGCAGGACCACGGGTTCGGGACGGCCGCCCTGGAGGCCCTGGAGCGGGCCGACTCCGCCGCGTAGCCGCCGTCCCGGGTCGCGCGACCGCGTCCCCCGTGCCAGGTTGGTACGGGGGACACGGCTACACGGGTACACGGGTACACGATGAGGCAGACGACCGGGCGGTTCCGCGGAAGTCGGGCCATCGCGACGGCAGCGGCCGCCACGCTGGTCGCCCTCGCCGTACCCGCCTGCTCCGCCGGAGCCGAGGGCAGCCGGGCCGCGCAGGGCGCCGCCTCCCCGTCGCCCGTCCCGACCGCGGCCCCTCCGACCCCGTCCCCGACCGGGCCGCCCGCGTCCTCGTACCCCCTCTCCGCCGCCCCGCGCACCGTGCCGTCCGTACGCGAGCACGTGCCCGCCCGGGGTCCCGGCTGGAAGCCCGCCCCCGGTGCCCGCGTCCTCGTCGCACCCGCCGACAGCGCGGCCCTCGCCGACGAGGGGAAGCTGATCGCCGGCGAACTGGGCCTCGGGTACGCCGAGTCGGACCGGCCGGGGCCCGGCGACGTCCAGCTGGCCCTCGCCGCGAAGGGCTCCGGACCGGCCGAGTCGTACACCCTCGCCGTCCAGGACGGCCGGGTCAGGATCAGCGGCCCCGACGAGGCGGGCGTCTTCTACGGCACCCGCACCCTCAAACAGGAGATACGCGGGGCCGGCTCGGCCCCCGAGGGCACCGTCAAGGACGTCCCGGCCAAGCCGCAGCGCGGCCTGAACCTCGACATCGCGCGCAAGTACTTCACCCCCGAGTGGATCGAGGGCCGGCTGCGCGAGATGGCCGACCTCAAGCTCAACCAGCTCGGCCTGCACTTCTCCGACGACCAGGCCTTCCGGATCGAGTCCGCCACCCACCCCGAGATCGTCTCCACCCCCCACCTGACCAAGGCCGAGGTGCGCCGGATCAACGCGCTCGCCGCCCGGCTGCACATCGCGGTGGTCCCCGAGATCGACTCGCCCGGACACCTCGGCGCCGTGCTCCGCGCCCACCCGGAGCTCCAACTGCGCGACGCGTCGGGCCGGGCCGTCAAGGGCGCCGTGGACATAGCGAACCCGGCCTCGGCCAAGCTGGTCGACGAGCTGCTGCGCGAGTACCTGCCGCTGTTCCCGGCGGGCGCCTGGCACCTGGGCGCGGACGAGTACCAGGCCCTCGTGGTCCGCGACCCCCAGGCCTCCTTCCCCGGCCTCGCGAGCGCGGCGCGGGCCCGCTACGGGCCCACCGCCCGGGTGCAGGACCTGGCGACGGGCTGGCTGAACGACCGGGCGGCCGTGGTCCGGCCGTCCGGCAAGGCCCTCAAGGCGTGGAACGACGGCTTCTTCCGGGGCGGGACCGTCCAGGCGGCCCCGGACATCCAGGCCGAGTACTGGACGGGCAAGGAGATCGGCGCCCGGCCGCCGCTGGAGTACCTGGACGCGGGCCGCAAGGTGGTCAACCTCAACGACGAGTACCTGTACTACGTGCTCGGCGAGCCGAACCAGTTCACCTACCCGACCGGCAAGCGGATCTACGAACAGTGGACCCCGCTCGTGCTCCGCGGCACCACCGCCGTCCCCGCCCGCTACGACCCGCAGGTCCTCGGCGCCCGCCTCGCCGTCTGGTGCGACCTGGCCGCCTCGCAGACCCCGGACCAGGTGGCCGCGGGCATCCGGCTGCCGCTGGCCGCCCTGGCCCAGAAGGTCTGGGACCCCCGCCCGCCGCAGGCCGCCTGGACGGACTTCCAGGCCCTCGCGGGCCGGGTCGCCCGGTAGGCCACCGCACCGGAGGTCCGCACTCCGCAACGACCCGATCCCGGCCCGGTGACGAATCACTTCAGGCCATCGCCCTGGCCGGATCCCGGGGGTTACGGTGCGGCGACACCGGAACGCGGCAGAGGGAGACCGGGATGAGAGCGGTACGGGGGCACGCGGCCATGGCCGCCCTCGCGATGTGCGGAGCACTGGTGCTCACCGCCTGCCGGAACGGGGAGGACGCGGCCGCCCCGGACGGCCCGCCCGGCGCGGCCGCCCCCGCCGCGCCCTCCGCGGCGGGCACGCCGTCCGCGCCCGCGGCCTCGAAGACCGGGGCGCCGGCCAAGCCCTCGGCGCCGGCCACCCCGGCGGCGAAGAAGCCCCCGGCCCCGGCGCCCGCGCCCTCCTGTGACCACAAGATGCCGATCTCGCCCGACACGATCGCGGTGTACCGCTACACGCCCGAGGGCGGCGCGCACCACCTCATCGTCAGGCACGGGGAGTTCGGCTGCCCCGGGCCCTTCGAGCCGGTCGGCGAGGAGACGTACTACCCGGTCTCGGAGACCGCGAAGATCACCGCCACCTCGCCGGTCCTCGCCGGCGAGGTGACGGGCAAGCCGGTCACCACGCACGAGCTGACCTCGTGGGTGACCGCCCACCCGAACTCGGGCCTGCCCTTCCGCTACCACCTGGACGCGGCCGGGGTCATCGACACCCTCGAAGAGGTCTACGTCAAGTAGCGGACGGTGAGGGGGCGGCTACCAGATGGAGTTGACCCACTCCGGGTGGTCGACGAACGGGTTGCGGTTGTGCTGGTAGGTGTCGTAGATGACCTGGTTGCGGCGCTGCTCGAAGGCGTCCGGCGGGTCCATCTGGTTCCACTGCTTCAGCAGGCTGATCCGCCCGAAGAGGGGCGCGCTCCCGTTGTTGACCCTGTCGTTCATCTCCAGGTCCGCGAAGCCGTCCCCGCCGTCGTAGCGGACCGCCATGTACAGCAGCATCCGCGCGACGTCGCCCTTGACCGCGTCCCGGGGCTCGAAGGAGTCGGCGTCGGTGAAGCTGCCCGGGGCCTCCGCCACGGGGCTGCCGCCCTTGTCGAAGTCCTTGTTCCCGCGGGTGCTGTTGACGGTCACGTCCTCGGGGCGCAGGTGGTGCAGGTCGGTGCCCGGACCGGTGGCGGTGCCGAAGTCGCCGTGGCTCTTGGCCCAGACGTGCTCCCGGTTCCAGTCGTTGGCCCCGCCGCCGTTGGTGGACTTGGACTGGGAACGGCCCGAGTAGACCAGGATGACGTTGTTCGGGTTCGCGGGGTCCTGGTCGGTCACCTTCAGCGCGTTCCACACGCCGTCGTAGCTGACCTTGGACTGGGTCTTGATGATGTCGTGCAGCGCGGTCTTCAGTGCGGCGCCGGTCTTGCCCGCGGCGGCCGCGTAGTAGGCGTCGACGGTCACCGGGTAGGCCTGGGGAGCGGCCTGCGCGGTGTCGGCGGTGGTGCGGTGCTGGCCGGCGGTGGCGCTGGCCGGTATGAGGAACAGGGCGGCCGCGGCGAGCCCGGCGGCCCAGGGGGCGGTACGGGAGATTCTCATGACGTGGGGGATACCTCTCCACAAACACCGTCCCCGCCATGGCAGTTGGCGGGGTGTCAGGTGGCAGTGCGAGGATCCTATTGTCATGTGCCTTACACGTGAAAACCATGTGTCGGGGACGTGGACCTTGGAGTTTGTCCGCCGTGCGCCCCGGGCACGGTAGCGGGTGCCCACCGGCGGACCCGACGCGGCCGCCGACAGCTCGTACGGGAGTGGCCCATGGCAGTGAAGATCCTCATCGTGACCGGCGACGCGGCGGAGTCCCTGGAGGTGCTCTACCCCTACCAGCGCCTGCGGGAGGAGGGGTACGAGGTGCACATCGCGGCGCCCGCGGTGAAGAAGCTGCGGTTCGTGGTGCACGACTTCGAGGAGGGCTTCGACACCTACACGGAGAAGCCCGGCTACACCTGGCCCGCCGACATCGCCTTCGCGGACGTGGATCCGGCCGAGTACGCGGCCGTCGTCGTCCCGGGCGGGAGGGCGCCGGAGTACCTGCGCAACGACCCGGAGGTGCGGCGGATCCTGGCCGCCTTCGCCGGGGACGACAAGCCGATCGCGCAGATCTGCCACGGCCCGCTGATCACCGCCGCGAGCGGGGGCCTGGGCGGCCGCCAGGTCACGGCCTACCCGGCGCTGGAGCCGGACATGCTGGCCGCCGGGGCCGGCTTCCGGGACGCCGAGGCGGTGGTCGACGGCACCCTCGTCTCGGCGCGGGCCTGGCCCGACCACCCGGCCTGGATGCGGGAGTTCCTCACCGTGCTGCGCGGCAAGGCGCCGCTCGCGTAGCAGCGGGACGGCGGGCGGAGCGGAGACCGCGGCGCCGAGCGGAGCGGAGACCGGGGCGGGGGCCGGACGGGGCCCCCGCCCCGGAGTGCGTCAGTGGCCGGTGGTGACCTGGGGCGCCGGCTCGTACTTGTAGTTGGCCGGGCCGAAGTGCTTCTTCACGGCCGCTTCCCAGGAACCGTCGGAGACCATCTTGGTGATCGCCGTGTTGATCTTCCGCTGAAGGTCGTTGTCGCCCTTCTTGAGGCCGATGCCGTAGTTCTCGTTGCTCATGTTCAGCCCGAGCAGCTTGAACTTGCCCGCGTTCTCCTTGCGCGCCGCGTACCCGGCGAGGATGGAGTTGTCGGTGGTCATCGCGTCGGCGGTGTTGTCCCGGATGGCCACGAGGCACTCCGAGTAGCCGCCGAGCTCCAGGACGCTCGCCTTCGGCGCCAGGTTCTTGCGGATGTTCTCGGCGGAGGTGGAGCCGCTCACCGTGCACAGCCGCTTGTTGTTCAGGTCCTCGGCCTTGGTGATCGAGTTGTCGTCGGCGCGGATCATCAGGTCCTGGTGGGCGACGAAGTAGGGTCCGGCGAACTCGACCTTCTCGCGGCGCTTGTCGTTGATCGTGTAGCTCGCGGCGACGAACTTGACCTCGTTGTACTGGATCAGCAGTTCCCGGTCCGAGCTGTAGACCTGCTTGAACTCGATCTCGTTCGCCTTGTAGCCGAGCTCCTTGGCGATGTAGGTGGCCACGTCGACGTCGAAACCGGTGAAGGTGCCGTCGGGCTCGCGCATCCCGATGCCGGGCTGGTCGAACTTGATGCCGATGGAGATGGGCTCCTTCGGGGCCTCGCCGCCGCAGCCGGTGGCGGTGGCGGCGAGGACGATCACCGTGGCGACCGCACCGGCCTTGGGAACCTTCATGCTGAACTCTTTTCCTCGGGAACGCGGAATCCCGGGGGATGACGCGGGAACGGGGGCGGGCGTGCGGAACCGCGGGGGTACGGGCGCACGTGTATGAGGAAGCTAGGAAGGTGACGGCCGCACCGTCACTACTTCTGAGGAAAACTTGAGGATAACGATCCGGTTCTGCCGTGGATCTTGCGGCGGCGCCGGTGAGTGGCGGGAGAAGGGGGCTGTCCGCGGTGGCGAACGAGGAAATGGGCGCGGCGAGGATCGAGGGGAACACCCTCCTGCTGGGCGAAGGGGTACGGATCCGGTTCATCCGGACATTGCGCCTCCCCGAATCGGGTACGCACGCCCTCCCGCCGGGTCTGGGGGAGTTCCCGCTGCGACGGGTGGAGGACCACCCGGACACGGTGCCGCCGGAATGGCTCGCCAAGGGCGGCGTGATGCTGCCGGTGTACCTGCGCGAGGCGATGTGGCTCAGCTTCGGCGGCTCGCAGGAGCCCGCCGCGCTCCAGGTCGGCGTGGGCAAGGTGTGCGCCGTCTCCGGCAGGCGGTGGACCGGCCGGCTGGAGCGCGGGCCGCAGAACTACGTGGTGCTGCCCCGCCAGCCCTGGCTCGACGGGATCAACTCGGGCGACGGGACGGTGCGCCAGTTCGTCGCCGTGCCGCTCGGCCTGGGGGCCACCGTCGAGGGGCAGGTCACCGGCGAGGAGGTCACCGGCGGGGTGCAGCTCCAGGCGTTCCCGCTCGGTCCCGAGGCCCTCGCGGCCTGGCGGGAGGAGGAGCGGGTGCGGCGCCTGCCCACCGTCTCCGAGAACCTCTACGGCGGCGGCTACGGTGCGCCCCCGCCGGCGCCCTCCGTGCCGGCCGTGCCGGGGTCGGCCCCGAGGGCGATGGCCGCTCCCGCCCCCGGCGGCGCGCCCGCCCGGCCCGCCGCACGCCGGCCCGCCGCTCCGGCCATGGGGCTCGGCGTGGGCGGCACGATGCGCCAGGAGGTCTACCAGGACGACCGCAGGTCCTCCGACTGGGCCGGCCGGCCCGCCGCGCGGGTCTTCGTCCACCTGGTCACGCCGCCCGAGTGGCGCCGCATTACCGGCGAGGACGCGCCGCCCTCGCCGGTGGACCGGGCCGCCTACACGCGGGCGGGCCTGCCCTGGTACGACTACTACGACGAGACCGGCACCGACCTCCCGGCGGCCGGCCCCCTCGGTGCGGTCAAGCCCGTCGGCGACTGGCTCGGCGACGACCACACGCCGTGGACGCCCCCGTCCCCCGGCCAGGTCCTGCCGCTCGGCAACGCGCCGCGCCCGGGCGACCCGGTCCAGGACGGGGACTGGTAGCGCCGGAGGCGGGGAGACGGCCCGGAAGCACCTCGGATATTCAAACGGGTGATCGATTTCCGGCCGTCGAGCCGCTATGATCACCCTCGGCAAGGCCGTAGCGCAGAGGTCGTCGCGCCCAAGCATCGAGCTGGAGGACGTCGGTTCGAATCCGACCGGTCTTGCCACTTCTCTTCCGTCATGTCGGAACGGCGGCAGCACGGCGCGACGGCGTGCCGGCCTGCCGCGGCTCCGCGAAGTCGCAGGGTCGCCGGGCGCCGGCGACGGAACCGGTGGAATGCTGATGACACGGCCGACGCCCGTACGGTGCCCCGCAATCGAGCACCCGGACCTGCCCCTCGCCGACCCGGCCGGCCTCGGTCCGCTGCTCGACCGCCTCGCCCAGGACCGCCCCGTCGCATCCGACGAGACCTTCCCCCTCGGCACCCTGCGCACCGACGGCCGCGTCGACCTCTGCAAGCAGGGCCTCGGCCCCGCCGGCGCGGCCCGGCTGCTGCCCGTCGCCCTGGCCTCCCCGCACGCCGCACACCTGCTCCTCGGCACCAACTCCCTGGCCGACGAGGGCGCCCGCACCCTCGCGACGGCCCTCACCGGCGCGGCCGGCCGCCACCGGGCCCACACCCTCTACCTCGGCTGCAACCGCATCGGCCCCGACGGCGTGCTCGCCCTCGCCGGAGCCCTCGCCGACGACACCGCCGTCCGCGCCCTCTGGCTCAAGCGCAACCCCCTGCACGAGGACGGCGCCCGCACGGTCGCCGCACTGCTGCGCCGCAACACCGCGCTGCGCACCCTCGACCTCGTCAACACCGGCATCGGCGCAGCGGGCGTACGCCTCCTCCTGGACGCCCTGCGCGACCGCGAGGCCCCCCTGGAGCGGGTCTTCCTCGGCGGCAACGGCCTCACCGTCGAAGCCGCGCCGCTGCTCGCCGCCCTGATCCGCGAGGCCGGGGTCCGCGAACTGTACGTACCGGCCAACCACCTCGGCGACGAGGGCGTCGCCGTCATCGCCGCCGCGGCCGCCGACGCCGGCGCCGAGCGGCCCGTCCGGCTCGGCCTCGGCGGCAACGGCATCGGCGTCGCCGGAGCCCGCGCCCTCGCCGACGCCCTCGGCGGCATCGAGGCCCTGGACCTGGGCCGGACCATGTCCGAGCGCAGCCTCGGCTCCGCCGGCAACGAGACCGGCGACGAAGGCGCGTACGCCCTGGCCGCCGCCCTGCCGGGCAGCCCGCTGCGCCGCCTGGAACTGCGCCACACCGGCATCACCGGGCGCGGCGCCAAGAGCCTGCTCGCCGCCCTGCCCGCGGACGCCCCGCTGGAGCACGTCGGCCTCGGCCCCGGCACCCCCCGCCGCCTCAAGCGCTCCTTCGCCGAACGGCTGCGCCCCGCCCGCGCCTCCCACCCGGACCTGCGGGCCATCGGGAGCGTGTACCGGTGAGCGAGACCCCCCGCACCGCGCCGCCCGGCGGGATCCCGTCCGAGGACGCGGCGGCCTGGCAGCGGATCCGCCGCTACGCCGTGCCCGCCGGGACGATCGAGCGGGCCACCGCGCACCGCCTGGCCGGGGACTGGCGCGCCGCCTGCGCCGCGGCCGGCACGGAGACCACCGTCGACCCGGCCGCGATCGGCGCCGAGTACGGGAGCGCCGTCGCCGAAGCGCTGGCGGAGGACCTGCGCCACTTCGCCCCCGACCTGCTGCGCTGGCACCTGCCCCGGGTCCTGGGCGGCCGTACCGTCATCGCCCCCAACCGCCGCGTCGTACTGGCCCGGTACGGCACCGGCCCGGACGCGCCCGTCCTGTACATCACCACCCGCGCCATGGTGGACGGCCCGCAGCGGCTGCGGCTGCACTGCCGCCCCGTCGACCCGGGCGCGCGCCGCCACTCCTACGCCTCCTGGGCCGTCGAGGACTGGACCCGCGCCCGCTGGTTCTGGGACGCCCGGCACGCCGCCGAGCTGCGCTCCTGCGTCGGCCCGGCCGACCGGATCCCCTTCTTCCGTACCGACGGCACCCCGCTCGGCGCGGACGAGGTGCCCACCGCCGACCCCGGCCCCGCCGATCCCGCCGGGCGGGCGGAGTGGGCCGCCGTGCTCCAGTGGCGCGGCGAGACCGTCGAGGCCTTCGCCGCCGCCGGGATCGCCCTGGACCTGAGCGCCCCGCCGAACGCCTACCGCTGGAGCGACGCCGCGGCCGCCCTGAGGGCCGCCACGCTGGACCCGGCCCTGCTCGCCGCCGGGGTGCGCCGCCTCGCCGGGGCGGGCGCCGGGGACCGGTTCGAGTTCGCCCCGCACTGGCGCTGCCTGCTGCTGGTGGAGCACACCGGCCCGGACGGCGCGCTGCGGGCCCGGCTCGTGGACTCGTCCGAGGTGCGCGACGTACCCCGGCTGCCCGACTACGCCTGGCGGCCGCTGCCCGACCCGTACCTCGTGCGCACCGGCCGCACCGCCCCGCACGAGCTGCACCCGCTCGTCGCCGCCGCCCTCTTCCCCGGCGCCGGACCGGCCGCCGGACCGCCCGCCCCCACCGCGCCGCGGACCGCCCGGGTGCGCTGCACGGGCGAGTGGCACGAGGTCCGCTCCCGCGACGGCGTGCTCGACGTCCCGCACAGTGCCGAGGAGCAGCAGCGCGAACGCGCGCTCCGGGCCTTCGGCGGCGAGGTGGCGGGCTGCTTCGCGGTCCGGGAGGCCTGGGCCTCCGGCGAGGGCCGGCTGCCGCGCGCCCTGCGCGCCGAGCGCCGCGAGCTGTTCGAGCGCGTCCAGCACGGCGACACCCCCGGGGTGCTCGCGCTGCTCGACGCCGGGATCGACCCCCGGGTGCGCAACGGCAGGGGCCAGGGGCTGCTGCACCTGCTGCCCTTCGTACGGCACGAGGAGCTGCTGCCCAGGCTCCTGGAGGCCGGACTCGGCCTGGAGGAGCAGGACGGCTCCGAGCGCACCCCGCTCCAGAGCGCCGTCCAGAACGGCGGGACCGCCTCCCTGGTCCGGGCCCTCCTCGCGGCCGGCGCCCGCACCGACGTGACCGACGACATGGAGCTGTCGCTGGGCCAGGTGGTGACCCGCTACAAGCGCACCGACCTGGCCTTCCTCAAGGAACTCGTCGAGGAGCGCCACCCCGGCATCAACTTCGAGGAGTACGACGAGTTCATGGCCGAGCGCGCCGAATGGGGCGACTTCGAGGACGACGACTACGACGAGGACGGCTACGCGGAGGCGGGCGACCCGCACGCGTCCGACGCGTCCGCGTCACCGTCCGCGTCCGACGGTGACGGCGCCGCCGAAGACGGCGGGGTCCGGGCATGAGCGCCGTACCGCCGCCCGCACTCGCCGCCGCCGACGCGCTGGCCGCCCGCCTCGGCGCCACCCGTACCGAGCCCGCCGCCAACCACCAGCTGGAGGCGCTCGCCCTCGCGGTGACGGCCAACCAGCCCGTCCTGCTGTGGGGCGAGCCCGGCATCGGCAAGTCCGCGGGCATGGAACGGCTCGCCGCCTCCCTCGGGGTGGCGCTGGAGACCGTCGTCGCCAGCGTCCACGAGCCCTCCGACTTCGCCGGCCTGCCGATCGTCGGCGACGACCCCGCCACCACCGGCGTGCCGATGGCCCCGCCGGACTGGGCGGTGCGCCTGGCCCGCACCGGACACGGGCTGCTCTTCTTCGACGAGCTGTCCTCCGCCCCGCCCGCCGTGCAGGCCGCCCTGCTGCGCGTGGTCCTGGAACGGCGCGTCGGCAGCCTCGAACTGCCCGCGTCCGTACGGATCGTCGCGGCGGCGAACCCGCCCGCCAGCGCGGCGGACGGCTGGCACCTCAGCCCACCCCTCGCCAACCGGTTCGTCCACCTCGACTGGACCCACGACCCGCGCACCGTGGCCCGCGGAATGGCCGGCATCTGGCCCGAGACCGTCCTGCCCGCGGTCGACCCGGCCCGCTCCGCCGGCGCGGCCGCCCGCGCCCGGGGCGCGGTGTCCGGCTTCCTGACCGCCCGTCCGGGTCTGGTCCACCACATGCCGAACGACGCCGAGGCGCGCGGCCGGGCCTGGCCCTCCCCGCGCACCTGGGAGATGGCGCTGCGCCTGCTGGCCACCGGCTACGCGGCCGGCGCGGGCCGGGAGGCCCTGTCCGCCGCCCTCACCGGGGCCGTCGGCGACGGGGCGGGCCTGGAGCTGCTGACCTACCTGGAGCACCTGGACCTGCCCGACCCGGAGCGGGTGCTGGCCGACCCCGGCGCCTTCGCGCTGCCCGAGCGCGGAGACCGCCAGTTGGCCTTCCTCATCGCGGTCGTCGCCGCCGTGCAGGCGGAACCCACCCGCTCCCGCTGGGAGGCCGGCTGGGAGGTCCTCGCCAAGGCGGTCGACGCGGGCGTCCCCGACGTGGCCGCGCGGGCCGCCGCCGACCTCGCGGCGATGCGCGACCTGTCCTGGCCGGTCCCCGCGGGGATCGACGCCTTCGTGGAACTGCTCCAGCTGGCCGGGGCCCTGCCCGGCGCCCGCTGACGGGCGGGGCCGCGCCGGTGGACGTCCCGCTCGACCGGGCCAAGCTGCTCGCCGCCCGCTACGCGGCCGCCGAGGCCCGGCCCTACCTCGCCTCCGCCCTGTACGCACTGACCGTCGTGCCCTCCCCGGGCCCGTCCGGGGTGCGGACGATGGGCGTCGACCGGCACTGGCGCTGCTACGTCTCGCCGGAGTTCGTGGCGCGCACCCCCGTCCCCGAACTGTCGGGGGTGTGGATCCACGAGGTGGCCCACCTGCTGCGCGACCACCACGGCCGCGCCGACCGGCTGCCGGCCGCCGACCAGCGCGATCCGGTCCGGATCAACATCGCCCAGGACTGCGAGATCAACGACGACCTCCTCGCCGACGGGCTGGAGCTGCCGGCCGGCCGGATGGAGCCGGGGCTCTTCGGCCTGCCGAAGGGCGGGATGTTCGAGGGCTACCTGCCGGGCATCCCGGCCACGCCCCCGCACGGGGTGGACTGCGGTTCGGGCGCGCACGGCCGGCAGGCCCCCTGGGAGCTGGGCGGTGGCGGCGGGGACGGCACGTCCCGGATCGGCCCGGTGGAGGCGGAGGCCCTGCGCCGCCAGACCGCCCAGGCCGTGCGCGCCCACCACCGCTCCCGGGGCCGGGGGAGCGTGCCCGCCGGATGGGAGCGCTGGGCGCAGGAGGTGCTGGAGCCGGCCGTCGACTGGCGCCGCGCCCTGTCCGGGGCGGTCCGGGAGGCCGCCGCCTGGGCCGCGGGGGCGGTGGACTACACCTACCGGCGCCCCTCGCGCCGCACGCCCGCGCTGGGCGGCCGGGTGGTGCTGCCGAGCCTGCGCCGGCCGCTGCCCAGGGTGGCGGTCGTCATCGACACCTCGGGGTCCATGGGGGACGCGGAGCTCGCCGCGGCCCTCGCCGAGGTCACCGGGGTGCTGCGCGAGGTGGGGGTGGGCGGCAACCGGGTCACCGTACTGGCCTGCGACGCCGACGTGCACGCCGTGAGCCGCGTGACCAGTGCCCGCGAGGTGACCCTGGCCGGGGGCGGCGGCACCGACATGCGGGTGGGCATCGCGGCCGCGCTGGCCGCGCCCGAGCGCCCGTCCGTGGTCGTCGTGCTGACCGACGGCCACACCCCCTGGCCCGAGGAGTCCCCGTCCTGCCGGCTGATCGCCGCGCTGATCGGGGCGGGGGCGCCGCAGCCGCCCGGCTGGGTGGAGACCGTACGCCTGGATCCGGCCGGCCCGGACCGCTGACCGGGGCGGTGCGGAACTGGCCGGTTGTGTACGGTCGTTCGCACGGTGATCACCGGGGCGTGGCAGCATGGCGCCCGGACGTCACGGCCGAAGCGGCCGCGTGGAGGGGGAGTTCGGTGAGCGGAGTACGCAAGGGCCTGGCCAAGGTGGAGATAGCGCTGCGCTGGGACCCGAGCCCCGCCGGCACGCCCGCCAACGACCTGGACATCGTCGCCGCCGTGTACGGGGCCGCGGACCCGCACGGGGAGCCCGTCTACCTGGTGCACTTCGGCAGCCGCGCGCCCGACGGCACCGTCACCCTGGCCCGGGACAGCCGCACCGGGCAGGGCTTCGGCTTCGACGAGGTGATGACCCTCGAACTGGACCGGCTCGCGCCCGAGCTGGGCCGGGTGGTGGTCGGAGTGGTGATCCAGGACACCGGGTCCGCCGCGGCACCGGACCGCAAGACCTTCGCCGCCGTCGGCGGCACGGGGCTGCGCATCCGCGAGGGGTACACCGACCTCGCCGCCACCGACTTCGCGGAGCTCGCCGGGGCCACCGCGGCCACCGTCGCCGAGTTCACCCGGGACGCCTCGGGCGGCTGGGTGCTGGACGCGCGCACGCGCGGCTTCGACGCGGACCCGCAGGAGTACGCCCGGGTCATGGGCGCCGCGCACTGAGCTTCCCGGGGCGTCCGCACCGGACCGGGCGGCGGTCACCCTGCTCGGGAGTGGCCGCCGCCCCGTCCGGGTGGCGCGCTGCCGCCGTCCCCACGAGGCAGCGCGAGTGGGTCGCCGTCCGGTCATCGTGAACGGCGGCCCACCGGTTCAGGGGGTCAGGGGGACTGCGGGCGCATGCCCAGTGCGGGCAGCAGCGCCGCGTCCACGAACCTGACCAGGTAGTCGGAGTCCGCGTACCGCCCCTCCAGGACGGGCCGGATCCGCAGGACGCCCATCAGCTGCGCCGGCAGGAACTCCACCGCCGGATGGTCCGCGGCCAGCTCGCCGCGCGCCACGGCCCGCTCGACGATCGCGCCGAAGGCCTCCAGTTCGGGTTCCACCAGGGCCTCGCGCAGCGCGCCCTGGAGCTCCTCGTCGCTGAGCACGGCCACCCCGAGCGCCTGGGTGAGCCGGGTGTCGCGACCCGAGGTGCCCGCCGCGATCCGGGCGGCCTCGCGGAGGTCTTCCGCCAGGGTCCCGGTGTCCACGTCGGCGAGGGTCCGCTCCCCGCGGCGGGCGCGGCTCGCGCGCAGGGCGGCGGCCACGAGCTGCGGCTTCGTCTTCCACTGCCGGTAGAGCGTGGACTTGCCGCAGCAGGCCCGGGCGGCCACGCCCTCCATGGTCAGGGCCTCGTAGCCGTGCTCGCGGAGCTGGTCGAGGACGACGTCGTAGAACTCCTGCTCGCGCTCCGGGGTGATCTTGGAGCGGCGCGCGGTGACCTGCGGCGTCGACGTCATGGGGTGGGGTCCTCCTCGCGGGATCCGGCGGCGGGTCCGTGTTCCGAGTGTACGGCCATCCGAGCTTATCGGGACACCAGCGTATCGATACGCCCATGTATCGATACACTGGCGTGTCGATAGGAACCGAAAGAAGTGAGACCGGGGGATGACCTCCCACACCACACCGGACCGGCCACCGGCCGGGAAGAGCGACGCGCGCCGCCGGCTCATACGCGAGCTGCTGCTCGTCGCGGGACTGTTCGCCGTCTACAAGGCGGGCCGGACGCTCTCGACGGGCCGCACCGACGAGGCCTTCCGCAACGCCGGCCGGGTATGGGACGCCGAACGCGCCCTGCACCTGCCCGGCGAGGGCGCCGTCCAGCGGCTGCTGCTCCACTCGGACGCCCTCGTCCACACCGCCAACACCTACTACGCGGCCGTGCACTTCCCGGCGACCGCCCTGTTCCTGGTCTGGCTGTACCTGCGCCGCCCCCGGCACTACCTGTGGACCCGCCGGGTCCTCGCAGTCCTCACCGGCGCGGCGCTCGTGCTGCACCTCTCCTTCCCGCTCGCACCGCCCCGGATGCTGGACGCCGCGCACCTGGTGGACACCGCGCAGGTGTACGGGCCGAGCGTCTACGGGGCCGCCCCGGAAGCCGACACCATGGCCAACCAGTTCGCCGCGATGCCCTCGCTGCACTTCGGCTGGGCCCTGATGCTGGCCCTCGGGATGATCGCCGCGACCCGGTCGAGGTGGCGCGCCCTGTGGCTGCTGCACCCCCTGGTGACCCTGCTCGTGGTCGTGGGCACCGCCAACCACTACTGGGTCGACGCCGCCGTCGCCGCCCTGCTGCTCGGCGCGGCCCTGCTGCTCGTCCCGCGCCCGGCCGCCGAGACCGCCGACGCCGCCGTTGCCCCGCCGGTACGCGGCCTGCCGCACCCGCGCCCGGCCGTGCGGGAACCCGCCGCGCAGGAAGCAGCCGCCGACGGCCCCGCGACCGCCCCGGCCCCGGCCGCACCCGCACCCGCACCCGTACCCGTCCGCGCCGGAGGCGACCGGTGAACGCCACCGCCCTCGCCGTCGCCCTCTGCCTCGCCTCCGCCGCCACCTACGCGGCCGCCGCCGTCGCCCAGGAGCGCCTCGCCCGCCGGGCCACCGCCCGCAGCGCCCGGGCCCTGCTCGGCAACGGCGCCTGGTGGTGGTCGGCCGGACTGAACGCCGCCGCCGCGCTGCTGCACGCCGCCGCGCTCCGCTACGGCCCGCTGACCCTGGTCCAGCCCCTGGGCGCGCTCACCCTGGTGGCCGCCGTCCCGCTGGGCGCGCGCGGCGCCGGCCGCCGGGTCGCCGCCACCGAGTGGCGGGGCACCCTGGCCACCGTCGCCGGGCTCGGCCTGCTGCTGCTCCCCGCCTCCGGCCCGGCCCCCGACGACACCCTCACCCTGGCCGAGGCGCTGGCCGTGTCCGGAGCCACCGTCGCCGCGATCCTCCTGCTCACCGCGCGCAAGGACCCCGGCCCGGGGCTGCGCCACGCCACCGCCTCCGGGCTGGCCTCCGCCGTCGCCTCCGCCCTGACCCAGACCGTGGCCGTCGCGGGCGGCCGGGGCGGGTCCCTGCTCAGCGGGCGGGTGATCACCGTGGCCGTGCTGGTGGTGGTCTTCGCGGTCGGCGGGATGCTGCTCTCCCAGCGGGCCTACCGGGGCGGCCTGGGCGCCCCGCTCGCCGTGGTCAACCTGGCCAACCCGCTCGCCGCGGCCGCCATCGGCATGATCCTGCTCGGCGAACGCCTCCAGGGCGGCGCCCTCGGGATCCTGCTCGCCGCCGCCGGAGCGCTCGCGGCCACCCGCGGGGTCCTGCTGCTCACCCGTACCGCGCCCGCCGCGCAGCCCGCCGAAACCCGGGCCGTACCGGCCGGCCATGTGACAGCATGACGCACATGACCGACCGCTCGTACCTCTCCCTCTGGTCCAGGAACTCCGTGCTGTCCATCGGCTCGGCGGGCAGCTTCCTCTCCGTCGCCTCCCTCGGATCCGGGTTCTCCGTCGGCTCCACGGCCTCCTGGCTCAGCCTGGGCTCCGCCTTCTCGGCCCGCTCCACCCTCTCCGTCTTCTCCTACCGCTCCCGGGGCGGCGTCGCCGTGGTCGGCGCCGTCGCGGGAGCGGTAGCGGCCACCGCACTGTGGCGCGCCCGCCACCGCTGAGAACCGCCCGGCCGCCGCCCGCGTCCTTGAAGGACAGAGACGCACACGAAGAGCGGAGTGAACGGCATGGGCATCATCGGCTGGATCATCCTGGGCCTGCTGGCCGGCGGCATAGCCAAGATCCTGCTCCCCGGCCGGGACCCGGGCGGCTTCATCGTCACCACCCTCATCGGAGTGGCCGGTGCCTTCACCGGCGGCTGGCTCTCCGCGAAGTTCCTGGACCGCCCGATCCAGGCCCAGTTCTTCGACCTGGCCACCTGGGGCTCCGCCATCGTCGGCTCCCTCGTCCTGCTCGTCGCCTACCGCATCCTCTTCGGCAACTCCCGCCGCTGAGCACCTGGCCTACGCTGGGCCCCGCGCGACGTACCGGATGCGAGGAGCCCCGAACCAGATGAGCACCACCCCAGTCCCCACCGCCGACCTGTACGACGAGCACGGCGAGGACCTCGGCATCTGCACCACCGCGTTCCGCCGGATCGGCGGCCGGCAGCTGTACGCCGGACCCGTGCGCACCGTCCGCTGCCACGAGGACAACGCCCTCCTGCGCGAACTCCTCCACACCCCCGGCGAAGGCGCCGTCCTCGTCGTCGACGGCGGCGGTTCCCTGCGCACCGCCCTGGTCGGCGACCTCATCGCCGGCGCCGCCCACGCCTCCGGCTGGGCCGGGCTGATCGTCAACGGCGCGGTCCGCGACAGCGTCGCCCTCGGCGCCCTGGACCTCGGCGTCCAGGCACTCGGCACCTGCCCGCGCAAGAGCGGCAAGACCGGCGCGGGCGCCGTCGACGAGCCCGTCACCATCGGCGGGGTCACCTTCCGCCCCGGCGACACCGTGTACGTGGACGACGACGGCGTCGTCCTCCTGCCCGCCGGGCACTGACACCGTCGGTTTCACGCCACCTCCCGGCCACGGCCCTGGCGGCGGCGGGCCGCCAGGGGATTCACTGCGGGCCCATGAGACGACACAGGATCATGGGCCTGCTCGGCGCGCTCACCCTCGCCGCCGGGGCCCTGGCCGGACCCGCGGCCGCCGCCGGAGCCCCCGCGGCCGCACCCCCGGCCGCCTCCGCCGGTCCGGGCGCCGGTCCGGCCGCCGGACCCGTCCCGCCCGCCGAGTTCGGCACCGACTGGCACGACCCCCTCACCGCCGCCCCGCCCGTCGTGCGCCCCGCCACCCGGTCCTGCCGGGTGACCCTCGCCGAGGCGCAGTTCCGCGACTTCACCCCCTACCGGGGCACGTACACCCCGCCCACCGGCTGCGGCCGCTCCGACTGGGCCAAAGCCGTCCTGCGCCTCGACGGCAAGGTCAAGGGCCGCCAGTACGACCGGCTCGGCAACCTCACCCTCGGCGGCGTGGAGATCCTGCGCACCTCCACCCCCGAACCCTCGCCCGACGGCATCGAGTGGTCCGTCGAGAAGGACGTCACCCGCTACCGCGACGTCCTCGGCCGCCCCGGCCCCGTCGAGATGCTGATCGGCAACGTCGTCAACGACACCTACACCGGCGTCATCGACGTCAAGGTCACCCTCACCCTCTACGCCGCCGACCGGCACGCCCCCGCCCCCGACACCCCCGACCGGGTCCTGCCGCTCACCTCCCCGGCGGTGACGACCCCGCGCAACACCGAGCGGCTCCTCGCCGAGGTGTACGCCACCGGCTCCGGCGGCGGCTGCGAGGAGTACTGGTACCTGACCGTGCCCGACGCCGCCCCCTACTCCTGCAAGGCCTCCGACGGCCCCCACCGCGAGGTCCGGATCTCCGTCGACGGCCGGCTCGCCGGGCTGGCCGCGCCCTTCCCGACCGTGTGGACCGGCGGCTGGTCCAACCCCTTCCTCTGGTACGTCACCCCCGCCCCGCGCGCCTTCGACGTCCAGCCGATCGTGTACGACCTCACCCCCTGGGCCGCCCTGCTCAACGACGGCCGCGAACACCGCGTCGAGGTCTCCGTCGCCGGCGTCCCGGCCGGCCAGGCCGGCTGGAGCACCCCCGCCAACCTGCTGCTCTGGCAGGACCACGGCCGCCAGGTCGTCACCGGCGCGCTCACCCGGCACGAGGAGGGGGCGCCCACCGGCTCCTCCCGCTGGACCCCCGCCGCCCCGGGCGGCGAACACCGCCTGGACACCGACGGCGCCCACCGCCTGACCGTCGCCGGGCACCTCGACACCTCACACGGCCGGGTCACCACCACCGTCACCCGGGCCGTCTCCCACACCTCCGCGCACCGCTGGACCGACGGCGAGACCCGGGACGCCCTCACCGCCGGCTGGACCGACGAGGAGAGCGTCACCCGGGGCGACCGCACCACCCGCACGGCCCGCACGTACACCATGGACGGCGAGACCACCCTCGGCGCCGGGGACCGGCTGCGCACCGTCCTGTCCCTCGGCGACCGGGCCGACACCGTCACGCTGCGCGGCGGCCGCGAGACCGGCCGCACCCGTCTCGACGACCGGTACACGGGCGACGCCTCGTACACGGCCAACGTCCCGCGCGACCAGCGGCACGCCGTCGGCACCACCACGGAGCGCTACCGCCTGTACGGGTCGGGCATCGGCGGAGGCTGCTACGACCGTACGGTGTCCACCGCGCAGGGCGCCCTGACGGAGGACCGCCTCCGCTGCTGACGGTGGCGGGGCCTACGATGACCGCCCATGGAGAACAGTGAGGCCGGCAGACGGCTGATCGACGGCCGTTTCGAACTCATCGGCCCCCTGGGCGCCGGAGGCATGGGCACGGTGTGGCGCGCCCGCGACATCGCACTGCACCGCGAGGTCGCCCTCAAGGAGGTGCGCCCGCCGGACCCCGCCACCGCCGCCGCGCAGCCGGAGCTCGCCGTCCAGCTGCGCGAGCGGGCCATCCGCGAGGCACGGGCCCTGGCCCGCCTCGCCCACCCCAACGTGGTGACGATCCACCACATCGTCGAGCCCGCGCCCGGCACCGAGGGCCACCCGTGGATCGTGATGGAGCTGCTCAAGGGCGGCTCCCTGCACGACCGGCTCGCCGCCGGACCGATGCCGCTGCCCGAGGTGGTCCGGCTCGGGCTCGACATCCTCTCCGCGCTGCGGGCCGCGCACGCGGAGGGCGTGCTCCACCGGGACGTGAAGCCGGCCAACGTCCTGCTGCGGCCCGACGGGGCGGGCGTACTGACCGACTTCGGCATCGCCGCCCTGCACGGGGCGACCGCCCTCACCTCCACCGGCGTGCTGATCGGCTCGCCCGAGTACATCGCCCCCGAGCGGTGCCGCGGCGAGGAGGGCCTGGCGGCCTCCGACCTGTGGTCGCTCGGCATGATGCTGTACGTGGCCGCCGAGGGGACGCACCCGCTGCGCCGGGCCACCAGCCTGGCCACCGTGGTCGCCGTCCTGGACGAGCCGATCCCGGCACCCGTGCGCTCGGGCCCGCTGGGACCCGTACTGGAACGGCTGCTCGTACGCGATCCCGCGGCGCGGCCCGACGGCGCCGAGCTGGAAGCACTGCTCCGGGGCGCGAGCGCCGCTCTCGGCACGGCCGCCGGAGCCGCCCACGCCCCGGCCCCGTTCCAGGCGCAGGCCCCGGGACCCTACGGCCCGCCCCCCACCACCTCCGGCACCAGGCCCTTCACCCCCGGCGGCGGCTCCCCGTACGGGCCCACCACGCCCGTGCCCACCTCCGCCCCGGCCCCCGCCCGCCGGCGCGCCGCGCTGATCGGCGGGTTCCTCGTGCTGGCCCTCGCCGGCGGCGCGGCCGGACTCGTCCAGTACCTGTCCGGCGGCACGTCCGGCGACCCGGACGCGAAGGGCCCCGCGGCCTCCGCCCCGGCCACCGGCGGCACGGCCGCCAACGTCGCCCCGAAGGCCACCCCCAAGACCCAGGGCAGCCCCGCGGCGGCCAAGGGCAGCCTGCTCACGCCCGACAGGATCCGCACCGCCCTCGCGGCGTTCAAGCAGAAGACCGGCACCACCACCTTCGTGGAGATGACCGTCTACGAGGGGTACGTGCTGGCCTCCATCCCCACCGCCCCCGGGGCCGACACCTACGACCGGTACGAGTACCGCGACGGCCAGGTCGAACACGACGGCCCCGGCGGCACCGTGAAGCAGGACGAGCCGCTCATCGACATGGCGGCCGTGAACTGGGACGCCCTGCCCGGCCTCCTGGACCGGGCGCAGCAGGAACTCGGCGTCACCAAGCCGAAGTCCCGCTACGTCATCGTCGAGCCCTGGCTCTTCGACGCCACCGCCTCCATGCGCCCCTACCTCACCGACGAGTACGGACGCGGCGGCTACGTGTACGCCGACACCCAGGGCAACGTGAAGAAGGTGTACCGCTCCTGACATCGTGGAGCCGTACGCGCGCACCCGCCCGCACGCGCACCCGCACGCGGCCGCGTACGGCAGACACGTTCCGAGGAGCACGTTCCACGATGCCCAGCTGGCGCAGCACCCTCACCCAGGCCGGGATAACCGACCCCCGGCTGCGGGCCGACCACACCTGCGCGGCCCGCCGGGTGCTGCGCCGCGAACCGGCCCCGTACCTGACCCTGCGCCTGCTCGCCGCACCGGCCCTGGTGCCCTGGCTCGCGACGGGCCTGGCCTTCATGAACCTGGTCGACGACGTGGCCGAGAACGGCACCCCGGGCGAGCGGGCCGCCGGACTGGCCGCGCTGGCCGGCCGCGTCGAGTCGGCCCTGACGACCGGCGACAGCCCCGACCCGCTGCTGCGCGCCTACGCCCACGCCGTCGACGCCAGGGGCCTGCCCGGCCACTGGATCACCCGCTTCCTCGACGGGGCGGCCACCGCCGAGGCCGGCTTCGACGGCTTCGACGGCGAGGAGGACTTCCAGGCCTACCTCGACGCCTACGCCTGGCCCGGGATCACGGTCTTCACCGGACTCCAGTACCGGGGCGGGCCCGACCCCGCCCAGGCCGCCGCATGGCGAGCCTTCGTGGACGCCGCCCAGCGCGTCGACTTCCTCGCCGACCTGGCCGGAGACCTCGCCGAGGGGCGGCTCTGCATCCCGCGCTCCCGCCTCGCCGAGCACTCCGTCACCCGCGCCGACCTCGAAGGGGCCCGCGACACCCCGGCGGTGCGCGCCCTCCTCGCCGCCGAGTGCGACCGCGCGCGCACCGCCCTCGCCGCGGCCGGCGGCGTCCTCGACCTCACCGAGCCCGGCCTGCGCCCGGTGGTCGCCGCCATGACGGAGCTGATGGGGCACCAGCTGGCCGCGGTGGAGAAGGCCGGCACCGGCGCCCTGCGCAAGGACGTCGGCTACGGACTGGCCGCGCCCGTGGGCACCCTGTTCCGCGCGCTGCGGAACCGGTGACATCCGTACCGGTGACATTCGTACTGCCGAGGACCGTACGGGCGGATCTGCCGGCGCCCCCGCCCCGCTCCCTAGCGTGAGGGGCATGACGGAACGGGCCCGCGAGGGCGGCATGACCACGGAACGGGGGACGGACATGCGGGGCGGAGAGCGCACGGAGCGGCAGTGCAAGGCCGATCGGAAGGCCGCGCGGAAGGCGGACTGGGAGGCGCGCAAGGCCGAGTGGCGGGTGGCGGAGAAGGCCCGCAAGGCCCGGGGCGAGGCCCCCGACTACGGCAGCGGTCCGATGGGCCCGCCCAACGCCTTCACCCTGCTGCCCTGGCTGCTCCTGGGCATGGGCGCGATCTCCAACATCGTCCACGGCGAGACGCCCAACCCCTGGGTGGGCGCGGCCGGCCTGTTGGCCTTCAACTCCCTCTACGTCACCCTGGTGTTCCGGGCCTTCCACAAGGAGGCCCGGGAAGCCGCCGCCACCCGCTGGTGCCTGGCCGCGCTGGCCGCGGTCACCTGCGCCATGGCGGGCGCCTACGGGGACGACTGGCTGCTGTTCTTCCCCTTGCTGGGCCTGGCCACCGGCGCGGTGGTGCGCGGCCGCCGGCTCGGCCCGGTGATGTTCGCCGTCACCGCCGTCGCCGGGGTGGTGTCGGGTCTGCACGAGGGCTGGGACGCGCTCGGCATCGTCTACGGGACCTTCCTGTCCGGCATGGTCACCGCCGCCATCCTGGCCCTGGCCGAGACGGTGCGGGAACTGCGCGAGACCCGGCAGGAGCTGGCGCGGGCCGCCGTGGACCAGGAGCGGCTGCGCTTCTCCCGGGACCTGCACGACCTGCTCGGCCATACCCTGTCGGTGATCGTCGTGAAGTCGGAGGCGGCCCGCCGGATCGCGCCCCGGGACATGGGGGCGGCCCTCGGGCAGGTGCGCGACATCGAGGCCGTCGGACGCCAGGCGCTCACCGAGATCCGGGAGGCCGTCACCGGCTACCGCGAGGCCAGCCTGGCCACCGAGCTCGACCGGGCCCGTGCCGCGCTGACCGCCGCCGGCATCGAGCCCGTCGTACGCCAGTCCGGGCCCCCGCTGCCCCCGCAGACGGCGGCCCTGCTGGGCTGGGTGGTCCGCGAGGCCGCCACCAACGCCGTCCGCCACAGCGGGGCCTCCGGCTGCGAGATCGAACTGCACGGCACCGCGGAGCGGGCCCGGCTGGTGATCACGGACGACGGCGCCGGAGTAGGCTCGGCCCCGGCGGGCAGCGGGCTGACGGGCCTGCGCGAACGCCTAGCCGCCTCGGGCGGCACGCTCGCCGCGGGCCCGGTCCCCGGCGGCGGCTTCCGGGTCACCGCCGAACTTCCGGTGGAACGGACCGGACACGAACACGGGGACGGGGAGAGCTGATGATCAGGGTCCTGCTGGCGGAGGACCAGGGCATGATGCGCGGCGCGCTGGCCCTGCTGCTGGGGCTGGAGGAGGACATCGAGGTCGTGGCCCAGGTGGGGGCCGGCGACGAGATCCTGCCGGCCGCGCTGGAGGCCCGGCCCGACGTGGCCCTGCTCGACATCGAACTCCCGGGACTCAGCGGCCTGGACGCCGCCGCAGAGCTGCGCGTCCGGTGCCCCGGCTGCCGGGTGCTGATCCTGACCACCTTCGGGCGTCCCGGCTACCTGCGCCGTGCGATGGAGGCCGGGGCCGCCGGGTTCCTCGTCAAGGACGGGCCGGTGGAGGAGCTGGCCGTCGCGATCCGCCGGGTGCTGGCCGGGGAGACCGTGATCGACCCGGCGCTCGCGGCCGCCGCGCTGAGCGCCGGCCCCAACCCGCTGACCGCGCGCGAGGCCGACGTGCTGAACGCCGCCGCGGACGGCGCCACCGTGGCCGACATCGCGGGGCGGGTGCACCTGTCCGAGTCGACCGTCCGCAACTACCTGTCGGCGGCCATCGGCAAGACGGGCACCCGCAACCGCATGGAGGCCGTCCGCGCGGCCCGCCGCCAGGGCTGGCTCTGAGGGCCGCGCCCGGGCGCCGCTAGTAGGCGCCGTTGACGTTGTCGATCGAACCGTAGCGGGCGGCGGCGTAGTTGCAGGCCGCCGTGATGTTCGCGACCGGGTCGTAGGAGTCCAGGGACGTGCCGGGCACGTGGTAGGCGCGGAAGGTCGGGTCGATGACCTGGAGCAGGCCCTTGGAGGGGATGCCGTTCTGCGCGTTGATGTCCCAGTTGTTGATGGCGAGGGGGTTGCCCGAGGACTCCCGCATCACGTTGCGGTGGATTCCGTTGTAGCTGCCGGGAATTCCGTGCTTCGCCATGACGGCCAGCGACTGGCGGATCCAGCCGTCGAGGTTGTTCGCGTAGACGGGGGCGGCCGGTTTGGCGGCGGGCTTCGCCGCGGCCGCGCGGGCCGCCGCGCCGATGCTCAGTTTGAGGCCGGGGCGGATGACCGAGGGGTCGGCGCCGATGACGTTCCGGTTGGCCTCGTAGAGGGCCTGCCAGCCGCCGCTCACGGAATGCCGGGACGCGATCTTCGAAAGGGTGTCGCCGCCGACCACCGAATAGGTCAGGGACGCCGCCGCCTTTTCCACGGACGCCTTTTCCGCGGCGGACTTCTCCACGGCCGGCTTCACCGCGGCCGGCTTCACCGCGACGGCCTTCTCCACCGACGCCTTGACGAGCGAGGCCGGCTGCGTGCCGGTCGCCCCGGCCGTGGTGGCGCTGATCAGAGGGAGGGCGAGGGCCGCTCCACCCGTGCCGGCGACCGCCAGCTTGCGGGTGATCCAGTGCTGCTTCGGCCGACGGTGCTTTCCCTGTCGGGGCATGGCGCTGTTCCTCACGTGGGGGTACGGGGAAGCCCCGGCGGCGGCCGGATTCGGCAGTCGGCCGCGGGGAGTGAGGTGACCGTAGGCGAGTGCGACGGGCGGGAACAAGACACGAATTCCCCCGATAGATCGACTTCCGGGACCCCGTCCGGAGAATGACCATGAAGGCGAGATCGCGAAAAGGCCGATTTCCTTTCCGGGGAAAGGGAACCGGCCGTTCCGGGTGAATTGATGTTGAAGGGGTCCGCGTGACTCACATCACGGGTCCGGGAGGTTTGAGGCCGCCTCGCCCAATACGGTCAATTGGCGCCCCGATGCTGTTGATTCGGGCGAGCGGCGCGAGAGCGGTAAACCGGCCTAAAGTGGATATTCTGCACTCCGGTGTACCCGCCCCGGGACCCTCAGAGGGCGGCCAGTGCCTCCAGGGTGGCGTCCACCGCCCGCCCGGAGGCGGGCAGCAGGGGCAGGCGCACGTCCGGGGTGGGGATCCGGCCCTGCGCGTGCAGCACGCCCTTGACCACCGCCGGGTTCGGCTCCGCGAAGGCCGCCTCCGACACCCGCGCCAGCGCGTGCCCCAGCTCCCGCGCGCGCCCGGCGTCGCCGGCCCCCCAGGCCGCCGCGAGCTCCACGAACCGCTCCGTCGCCAGATGGGCCGAGGCGAGCACCGCCCCCGAGGCGCCGAGCGCCAGCATCGGGGACGCGTACGCGTCGTCCCCGGCCAGGACCGCGAACCCGTCCGGCAGCCGGCCCAGCAGCGACACCGTCTCCGCGTCGATCCCGCCCGCCGCGTACTTGACCCCGGCCACCCCGGCCAGCGAGCCCAGCGCTCGCAGCGCGTCCGCGTCCAGCGGCTGCCCCGTCCGGTAGGGGATGTGATAGACGATCAGCGGCAGCGGGCTCACCTCCGCCAGCCGAGTGAAATGCGCCAGCACCCCCGCCGCCGAGGGCCGTACGAACGACGGCACGGTCACCAGCGCTGCCCGTGCCTCGGGCCACCGTGTCAGGCGGGCCAGCGCCGCCTCGCTCGCCCGGGTACCGCTCGCCCCCGCCCCCACCGTGAGCGGCACGCCCCGCTCCCCGCAGACCCGGGCGCAGATCCCGGTGACCAGGTCGCGCTCCGCCCCGTCCAGCGCGGCGGTCTCCCCGGTCGTGCCCAGGGCCACGATCCCGGCGGCCCCCGCGTCGAGCACCTCGTGGGCCAGGGCCTCCAGCGCCTCGGCCGCGACCTCGCCGCCGCGCGTGAAGGGGGTGACGAGCGGGACGTGGATCCCGTCGAGGGTGAAAGGGGTGCCATCGGTGGATTGCCCGGCCTGTGCCGTTTCCTGTCGCATGCAGAAGAGCTTCGCCCGGACCGAGCGCCGAATCCAGTTCGCTTTTCTTATCGAAAGCGTAAGCTGAGCCGATGCTCGACGTCCGCCGCCTGCGCCTCCTGCGGGAACTCGCCCGTCGCGACACGATCGCCGCCGTGGCCGAGGCCCTCGCTTTCAGCCCCTCCGCCGTCTCCCAGCAGCTCGCCGTCCTCGAACGCGAAGCCGGCCTGCCCCTGCTGGAACGCACCGGCCGCCGCGTCCGCCTGACCCCGGCCGCCCACAACCTCGTACGCCACGCCGAGGCCGTCCTGGAACGCCTGGAGCAGGCCGACGCCGACCTCGCGGAGGCCCGCAGCGGCCTCGCCGGCGTCCTGCGCGTCGGCTCCTTCCCCACCGCCACCCGGGCCATCGTCCCGGCCGCCCTGGTCCACCTGGCCCGGCGCCACCCGGGTCTGGAGCCGCAGGTCCGTGAGACCGACCCGGCGGCCGTCGCGCACGCGCTGCGGGCCGGGGACCTGGACGTGGCCCTGGTCCACGAGTACGACTTCGTTCCCGCGCCCCCGGAGCCGGGGCTGGCCACCCGGCCCCTGTACGGGGAGGCGATGTACCTGGCGGCCCCGCACCCGGGGACCGCCCCCGCCGGCCCGCCCCCGGGCACCGGCTCCGACCAGGGCGCGGTCCTGCGTACGCACCAGGACGCGCCCTGGATCACCGCCACGCCCGGCACCCTCTGCCACGCCATGACCGTGCGCGCCTGCCAGGCGGCCGGGTTCACCCCCCGGATCCGGCACCAGGTCGACGAGTTCGACACCGTCCTCGCCCTGGTCGCGGCCGGGCAGGGGGTGGCCGTCGTCCCCCAGCTGGGCGTGACCGGCCCCCCGGACCCCGCCGTCTCCCTCACCCGCCTGCACATGGAACGCCGCACCAAGGTCGCCTTCCGCAGCGGCGCCGCCGCCCACCCCGCGGTCGCCGCCTTCGCGGCGGCGCTGCGCGCGTCCGTACCGGCGGACCTGGCCGGAACCGGAGGCGGCGGGTGACGCGGAGGCCCGCACAACTCCCTTGGGGGGCCGCGCCCGTGTACGTTCGATGATCCAGACCGGTCAGACCGGTCAGACCGATCCGAACAGAACGGGGTACGACGTGACACATCGCGTACGAGGGGTCATCGCGCGGAGCAAGGGCGCACCGGTGGAGACGACCACGATCCTCGTGCCCGACCCGGGGCCCGGCGAAGCCCTCGTCAAGGTCCAGGCCTGCGGGGTCTGTCATACCGACCTGCACTACCGCGAGGGCGGCATCAACGACGAGTTCCCCTTCCTCCTCGGCCACGAGGCCGCGGGCGTCGTCGAGTCCGTCGGCCCCGACGTCACCTCCGTCGCCCCCGGCGACTTCGTGGTGCTCAACTGGCGCGCGGTGTGCGGCACCTGCCGGGCCTGCAAGCGCGGCCGCCCCTGGTACTGCTTCAACACCCACAACGCCACCCAGCCCATGACCCTGGAGGACGGCACCCCGCTCTCCCCGGCCCTGGGCATCGGCGCCTTCGCCGAGAAGACGCTCGTCGCCGCCGGACAGTGCACCAAGGTGGACCCGGCCGCCTCCCCGGCCGCCGCCGGACTGCTCGGCTGCGGCGTCATGGCGGGCCTGGGCGCGGCCCTGAACACCGGCAACGTCGGGCGCGGCGACTCGGTCGCCGTCATCGGCTGCGGGGGAGTCGGCAACGCGGCCGTCGCCGGGGCCCGGCTGGCCGGCGCCTCGCGCATCATCGCCGTGGACCTGGACGACCGGAAGCTGGAGTGGGCGCGCGGCCTCGGCGCCACCCACACCGTCAACGGGCGCACGGAGGACGTGGTCAAGGCGATCCAGGAGCTGACCGGCGGGAACGGCGCGGACGTGGTCATCGAGGCCGTCGGCCGCCCCGAGACCTACCGGCAGGCCTTCTACGCCCGCGACCTGGCCGGCACCGTGGTCCTGGTCGGCGTACCGACGCCGGAGATGCAGCTCGAACTGCCGCTGCTGGACGTGTTCGGGCGCGGCGGCGCGCTGAAGTCCTCCTGGTACGGGGACTGCCTGCCCGAGCGCGACTTCCCGCTGCTGGTCGACCTCTACCTCCAGGGCCGGCTCGACCTTGACGCCTTCGTCTCCGAGACCATCCCGCTCGACGGGGTCGAGGAGGCCTTCGCCCGCATGGAGCGCGGCGAGGTGCTCCGCTCGGTGGTCGAGTTCTGACCCGCTGACCCGCTGACCCAACGATCCACTGACCCGGGTCCGGGCCGGCCCGCGCGGCCGGCCCGGACCCGGGTCGCTCCGGAGAGGGGACGGCCTAGACTCGGCCGGGACGTCAGCCCCGGTCCCGGGCCCCGCCGCGATCCGGCGACGGTGCGGGGGAGGGGATCCGCACCCACACCCCAGGGGCCGTCCGTGACCCTCCCGCGCAGCTACCGCCAGCCCGGTGTCGTCCTGACCGACCACCACTTCACCGTGCCGCTCGACCACGACCGCCCCGACGGGGAGCGCATCGAGCTGTACGCCCGGGAGGTGGTGGCCAACGACAAGGACCCCGAGCGGCTGCCGTGGCTGCTGTACCTGGAGGGCGGCCCCGGCTTCGGGGCCCGGCGGTTCACCGGACGACAGGCCTGGCTGGAGCGGGCCCTCGCCGACTACCGGGTGCTCCTCCTGGACCAGCGCGGCACCGGCCGCTCCACCCCCGTCAACCGGCAGACCCTGCCCGCGCGCGGAACCCCCGCCGAGCAGGCCGCCCACCTCACCCACTTCCGCGCCGACTCCATCGTCCGCGACGCCGAGGCCATCCGCCCCGCCCTGACCGGCGGCGCCCCCTGGACCGTGCTCGGCCAGAGCTTCGGCGGCTTCTGCACCACCCACTACCTCTCCACCGCGCCCGAGGGCCTGGCCGCCGCACTGATCACCGGCGGACTGCCCTCCCTCGACGCCACCGCGACCGAGGTGTACGAGGCCGCGTACCCCCGCATCGAGCGCAAGAACGACGCCCACTACGCCCGCTACCCCATGGACGTCGAGCGCGCCCGCCGCATCGCCGCCCACCTCGCCGAGCGCCCCGCCGAACTCCCCGGCGGCCACCGGCTCACCGTCGAGGCCTTCCAGTCCCTCGGCCTGGTCCTCGGCGCCGGCGACGGCAGCCACGAGCTGCACTACCTGCTGGAGGACGCCTTCGTCACCACCCCGGCGGGCCCCGTCCTCTCGGACGCCTTCCTGTACGCCGTCCACGCCCACCTCTCCTTCGCGGGCCACCCCCTCTACGCCCTGCTCCACGAGTCGATCTACGCCCAGGACCCGGCGGTGCCCACCGGGTGGGCCGCCGAACGGGTCCGTGCCGCGCATCCCCGCTTCGACGCGGCGAAGGCCCTCGCGGGCGACGCCCCCGTGCTGTTCACCGGCGAGACCATCCACCCCTGGCACTTCACCACCGACCCGGCCCTCGCCCCCCTCCGCGAGACCGCCGAACACCTGGCCTCCCGCACCGGCTGGCAGCCCCTGTACGACCGGGCCCGGCTCGCGGCCAACGAGGTCCCGGTGGCGGCCGCCGTCTACCACGACGACATGTACGTGGACACCGCCCACTCCCTGGCCACGGCCCGGGCCGTGCGCGGCCTGCGCACCTGGGTGACGGACGAGTTCGAACACGACGGCGTCCGCGCGGGCGGCCCCCGCGTCCTGGACCGGCTCCTCTCCCTGGTCCGCGACGAGGTCTAGACGCGGCCGGACGAGGTCCGGGAGCCCCATGGCAGAGCAGGACGTCGCCTATTGTGCGGCGTATGACCGAACACGCTGAGCAGCAGCCGCCCTTGCAGTCCATGCCCGCCGACTGGCAGCGCGCCCTCGCGGTCGTCGCGCACCCCGACGACCTGGAGTACGGCTGCGCCGCCGCCATCGCCGAGTGGACGGACGGCGGCCGCGAGGTCGCCTACCTCCTCGCCACGCGCGGCGAGGCGGGCATCGACGGGGTCGCCCCCGACGAGTGCGGCCCGCTGCGCGAGGCCGAGCAGCGGGCGAGCGCGGCGGTCGTCGGGGTCTCCACCGTGGAGTTCCTCGACCACCGTGACGGGGTCGTCGAGTACGGGCTCGGGCTGCGCCGGGACATCGCGGCGGCCATCCGGCGGCACCGCCCCGAGCTGGTGATCACCCTCAACCACCGTGACACCTGGGGCGGGGTGGGCGGCGGCGGGTACTGGAACACCCCCGACCACAAGGCCGTCGGCCGGGCCGTGCTGGACGCCGCCGCCGACGCGGGCAACCGGTGGATCTTCCCCGAGCTCGTCTCCGAGCAGGGCCTGGAGCCGTGGGACGGGGTGCGCTGGGTGGCGGTGGCCAACACCACCACCCCCACCCACGCCGTCGACGCCGGCCCCGGCCTGGAGCGCGCGATCCGGTCCCTGCTGGAACACAAGGCGTACATCTCCGCGCTGACCGACCAGGATCCCGAGGAGTACGTACGGAACTTCCTGACCGGCAACGTCCAGCAGGCGGCGGCCCGCTTCGGCGGACGCCCGGCCGTGCCGTTCGAGGTCTTCCCCCGCTGACCGGACCCCCCTAAGCTGACGCTCCGTCAGTCATTCCGGGGGTGCGGTAAACGGTGATCGACACGGTCGGCACGGAGGTCGGCGAGGGCGCGGAGCGCATCCGGCTGGACGTCGAGGACGGCATCGCGCTCCTCACCCTCTGCCGCCCGGACAAGCTCAACGGCTGGAGCTGGGAGTCCACCCGCCAGCTGGGCCTGCTGGCCGACCGGATCCGCTTCGACCCGCAGGTGCGCGCGGTCCTGCTGCGCGCACAGGGCCGGGCCTTCTGCGCGGGCATCGACGTGACCGCCCCCGGCGGCGCCATCACGGGCGCCTCCGCCGCCGAGCGGAACCGGAACTACTACGAGGGCATCCGCTGGGTCCACGAGCGCTTCTCGGTCCTCGCCCGCCTGCCGCAGCCGGTCGTCGCCGCCGTCCAGGGCCACTGCCTGGGCTTCGGCTTCGAACTGGCCCTGATGGCCGACATCCGGATCGCCGCCGACGACGCCGTCTTCGCCCTGCCCGAGGCCCGGCTGGGCGTGGCCGTGGACGCCGGCGGCGACCTGCGCATCGCCCGGGAGGCCGGCGCGGGCTGGGCCAAGTTCCTCGCCCTCACCGGCCGCAGCATCGACGCCGCGACCGCCGAGCGCCTGGGCCTCGTCCAACTGGTCGTCCCCCGGGCCGGACTGGACGCCGAGGCCCGCGCCCTGGCCGCCGAGATCGCGGCAAACGCCCCGCTGGCCGTCCAGGGCATCAAGCGCTCGGTCGACGCCTACGCCGACGCCGCCCTGCCCGCCGCCCTGGACCGGGTCGCCATGACGGCGGCCCTCACCCTCACCTCCGAGGACGTCGCGGAGGGCTACGGAGCCAAGGCCGCCCGCAGGCCCCCGCACTTCAGGGGAGCCTGACCACCGCCGTCCCCGGGCGGGGGGTGGACAGGATCCGGTCCACCCGCTCCGCCGTGAGCAGCGGCCGCAGCAAGGGGTCCGCCGTCAGCTCGGCCGGCAGCACGTGGCCGTCGGAGACCGGGCGCCACCGGGGCAGTGCCTCCTCGGCCAGCACCCGCCAGGCCTCCTCGGGATCCCCCCGCCGCGCGAGCTCCCGCGCCCGGTCCAGGGCCCCGTCCTGCCAGGCCCGGTGCACGCCCTCCCGATAGCGCCGCCGGTAGCCGTCGAGCTCCGGGTCCTCGGGCGGGAACGGCCGCGTGTCCTCCTCGGCGGCCACCGCGAGCACCGGCAGCACGACATGCCGCAGCAGCGGATCCTCCGGCGCCAGCTCGGAGCGGGCGTCGGGCAGCATGTGGTGCTCCCCGCGCAGGGCCCGGAGCTGGAACAGGTACACCGCCGCCGGCCCGTACCCGAACTCCCGCGCCTCCTCCAGCTCCCGCTCCGCCTCGGCGGCCCGTCCGGCCAGCAGGTCCTCCCGGGCCCGCTCCACCCGGGCGGCCAGGCCCCGGTGGGTCTCGCCGTCGGGCTTGCGCAGGGCGTGGAAGCCCTGGAACTCCGCGTACATCAGGTCGGCGAAGGACTCGTGCCGCTCCGGCCCGATGCCGCTCCAGCTGGAGTACCGGTACGCCGCCCACTCGCCGTCGGCGTTGACGTCACCGGGGTCGAGCACCAGCCAGGTCTGGTCCCCCTCCAGGGAGATCTGCACCGCCCGGCTCCACCGCGCCGACTCGTACGGCTCCTCGTCCTCGTCCTCGTCGTCGCCGGAGTCCCCGTCCTCCTCCTCGCCGAGATCGTCGTCCTCGCCGTCGTCCTGGTCCTCGTCGGCGAGGTCCTCCGCCTCCCACTCGGTCAGCATCTCGTACAGGTGTTCCGTCAGCTCCCGCAGCAGCCCCACCTCCGCCGCCGGCGCCAGCAGTTCGACGAACTCCCCGGCCCACCGCCAGCCGTCGGTGACCTCCAGGAAGGAGCGGTACGAAGGCGGCAGCGGGACCCCCAGCCGGGCTTCGAGCGCGGCTATCCGCTCCGGCGGGGCGGGGTCGAAGCCCAGCCAGCCCAGGGGCGGCTGCTCGGGCGCCTCGGTGCGCATGGCCGTCTCCCGCTCGGCGCTCCAGGTGCGGAGGAAGGGTTCCCAGTCGTCGGTCTTCATGATCCCGATGGTGCCGCACCCCACTGACAACGCCTCGGGACGCGCCGCTCACGGGTGGAACGGCCCGCGCCCCAGCTGCTCGCGCACCGGTACCACCTCCGGCTGGACCAGGGCCCGGCGCTGCCAGTTCGCCCCGTCGACCACCAGGGTGTGGCCGGTGACGAAGCGGGCGTAGGGCGAGGCCAGGAAGGTGGCGGCCCAGCCCAGTTCGCGCGGGGCACCCACCCGCAGGGCCGGCTGGCGGGCGTCCTTGGAGTCCGGGGCGGCGCGCTCCAGCCCGCCCCGGATGTCCTCGGTCATGTCGGCGTGCGGGAACAGCCCGGGTACCAGCCCGTTGACGCGGATGCCGTACGGGCCCCACTCCACGGCGAGGGTCTCCACCAGGTTCTTCACCCCGGCCTTGGCGGCGGCGCTGTGGACGAAGCCCGGGCCGCCGGTCCAGGCGTACGAGGCGCCGACGCTGACGATCGCCCCCGGGGTGCCGGCGGCGAGGTGGCGCCGGCCGAACTCGCGGGTCATGAACCAGGTTCCGGTCAGGGTGGTGTCGACCACCGCCCGCCAGGCGCCCGGCGACAGGTCCTCGGCGGGGCTGGGGAAGTTCGCCGCGGCGTTGTTGACCAGCACGTCCGGCGGCCCCAGCGCCGCCGCGGCGGCGTCGAAGGCGTCCGCGACCCGCTCGGGGTCCCGGATGTCGCAGACGGCGGCCGCCACCCGGCCCGCGCCGGGTACGGCCGCCAGTTCCCCGCGCGCCGCCTCCAGCTTTGCGGCGCGCCGCCCCGCGATCAGCAGGTCCGCGCCGAGCCGGGCGAACTCGGCGGCGATGGCCTTGCCCAGCCCGGTGCCGCCGCCGGTCACGAGGACCACCTGCCCCGCGTACGTGCCGGGGGGCAGGGCGGCGGCGCCGAGCGGGGGCGGCGCGGGCAGACCGCGCCTGATCTCGTCCGTCATGGGGCATCGATAGCGCGCCGGCGCGCAGATGGCCATGCCCGTGACGGCGGCCGCCGGTCCGGCCGCCCCTCCGGCCGCTACTTCGGCAGGTACGCCTGCTTCGTCGCGCAGGTCCAGATCACCGGCTTCAGCGTGCCGCCCGCGTTGACCGCTGCCCCGCCGACCCGGCCGTCGTCGGCGGCCGACGAGGCGGCGCTGGCCTGGTTCGCGGCGAGCCGGGGCAGGGCGAGCACCGGCCCGGTGCCCGTCCACAGCTGCGCCTGGTCGGGGAGGGTCTGGATGTCCGGGTGGAACTTGGCGGTGCCGACGGAGACGCCGGTCGTCGGGCTGACGGCCTCGAAGGTGCCGTACGGGTGGGTCTTCAGCGCGTCGGGGGCGCCGACCGGCCCGGAGTACGGCGGGGTCCAGGTCACCGGACGGTACTGGTAGCCCATGCCGTACCAGTCGTAGCCGACGACGCGGCCGCTCTCGTCGATGTCCTGCACCCAGCTGTCGTGGGAGGTGCGGGGCAGGGCCTTGGCCGGTCCGCCGTCGGCGGGCCACAGGACGGGGTAGCTGCCCTCCAGGCGCTGGCCGGTCTCGGGGACCTCGTAGTCCTCGCGCGCCATGCCGATGACGTCACCCTTGTTGTTGATGCCGGAGACCAGCTCGATCCGGGTGCCGGGCGCCGCGTCCGAGGGCACGGCCAGGTCGCGGACCTTCAGGCCGTCCTTCCACACGGCGCCCGTGCCCGGCCGGGTGCGCGAGACGACGTAGCCGGCGTCGTTGACGTCGGCGTCGTCGGACAGCCAGTCGCTCCCCGGCAGCCGGGTGACCGCGGCGTCGCCCGCCCGGTAGGTGAAGAGGTAGTCGTCGGCCCCGTGCACGACGCCCACCATCAGGCCGCTCTTGTTCACGGCGAGCACCGCGCCCGACAGGTTCGCGTCGGAGAGCGGGACCTTGCGGAGCCGGGTACCGGTCCAGTAGACGGGCTTGCCGCCGGAGACGCCGACGGACAGGGTGCCCGTGCCGAGGGCGAGGACGCCCTCGGTCTGCTCGTTGCCCACGTGGTAGCCGCCGGTCCCGATCGAGCCGAGGACCTGGATGCGGGGCGTGCAGGCGGGCGCGGCCGCGGCCGGACCGGCGGCGGTGACGATCCCGGCGAGGACGAGGGCGGCGGCGGCCGCCGAGCCGGCCCTGCGCGTGCGTGTGCTGTTCATCGTTCGGTTCCCCCTGTGGTGTGTGCGCAGGGCGCGGACGCGCGCCCGGAGCGGTCGCTTCCGGGCGCGCGGAATCCCCTGGTGCGTCATATGCCCTGTGCAAGCGGCCTGTTGATGTTATCTCCAGGTACTGCTGTTCATCCTTGGTTCGTTCGTCCGATTTCCGGATGGCCCGGACGAGGGTTCCCAAGGGGGCAAGCGACCGCTTAGTATGCCGCCGAGCGTGGTCCCTCGACGGCGGCTGGAGGCCCCGGATGCAGGCATGGCGAGTACACACGACCGGCGAACCCCTGGAGGCCATGCGCCTCGAAGAGGTCCCCGAACCGGTGCCCGGCGAGGGCGAGGTGAAACTCCGGGTGCTCGCGGCGAACGTCAACTTCCCCGACGCGCTCCTCGTCCGCGGCCAGTACCAGATCCGCCCGCCCCTGCCCTTCACCCCGGGCGTCGAGGTCTGCGGCCTGACCGAGGACGGCCGGCGCGTCATCGCCAACCCGAGCCTGCCCCACGGCGGCTTCGCCGAGTACGTCACCGCCCCCGCCCGCGCCCTGCTGCCCGCCCCCGCCACCCTCGACGACGCCGAGGCCGCCGCCCTCCACATCGGCTACCAGACCGGCTGGTTCGGCCTCCACCGCAGGGCCCGCCTCCAGCGCGGCGAGACCCTGCTGGTGCACGCCGCCGCCGGAGGGGTCGGCAGCGCCGCCGTCCAGCTCGGCAAGGCCGCCGGAGCCACCGTCATCGGGGTCGTCGGAGGCAAGGCCAAGACCCGCACCGCAGAGGAACTCGGCTGCGACCTCGTCATCGACCGGGCCGCCGAGGACGTCGTCACCCGCGTCAAGGAGTTCACCGGCGGACGCGGCGCCGACGTCGTCTACGACCCCGTCGGCGGCGATGCCTACACCGCCTCCGCCAAGTGCACGGCCTTCGAGGGCCGCATCGTCGTCGTCGGCTTCGCCAGCGGCACCATCCCCGCCCCCGCCCTCAACCACGCCCTGGTCAAGAACTACGCGGTCCTCGGCCTGCACTGGGGCCTGTACGCGGCCAAGGACCCCGCCGCAGTCCTCGCCTGCCACACCGAACTCACCCGCCTCGCCGCCGACGGCGCGATCAAACCCCTGGTCAGCGAACGCGTCCCGCTCGACCGGGCCGCCGACGCCGTCCAGCGCCTCGCCGACGGCACCACCACCGGCCGGCTGGTCGTCGTACCGTCGCAGGACCGGGGAGCCGCCCGATGACCGCCGACGCCGAGGACCTCCTCGCCCGCACCCGGGCCCTGCTCGTCGCCCACCCGCCCGCCGCCACCGCCCCCGCCGACTTCCTGCGCGCCCGCTTCGACGCCGGGCTCGCCTGGGTCCACTACCCCGAGGGGCTCGGCGGACTGGGCGCGCCCCGCACCCTGCAGGCCGTCGTGGACGCCGAACTGGAGGCCGCCGGAGCCCCCGGCAACGACCCCCGCCGGATCGGCATCGGCCTCGGCATGGCCGCGCCCACGATCCTCGCCTACGGCACCGAGGAGCAGAAGGCCCGCTTCCTGCGCCCCCTCTGGCTGGGGGAGGAGGTCTGGTGCCAGCTCTTCAGCGAACCCGGGGCCGGCTCCGACCTCGCCGCCCTCGGCACCCGCGCCGTCCTGGACGAGGCGGCGGGGGAGTGGGTGGTCGACGGCCAGAAGGTGTGGACCTCCAGCGCCCACACCGCCCGCTGGGCCATCCTCCTCGCCCGCACCGATCCCGGCCTGCCCAAGCACCAGGGCATCACCTACTTCCTGTGCGACATGCACGCCCCCGGCGTCGAGGTCCGCCCGCTGCGCCAGATCACCGGCGAGGCCGAGTTCAACGAGGTCTTCCTGACCGGCGTCCGCATCCCCGACACCCACCGCCTCGGCGCCGTCGGCCAGGGCTGGGCCGTCGCCCGCACCACCCTGATGAACGAACGCGTGTCCATCGGCGGCATGCGGATCCCGCGCGAGGGCGGCATGATCGCCCCCGTCGCCGCCGCCTGGCGCGAACGCCCCGGGCTGCGCACCCACGCCCTGCACCAGCGGCTGCTGGAACTGTGGGTGGAGTCCGAGGTGGCCCGCCTCACCGCCGAACGGCTGCGCCAGCAGCTCGCCGCCGGCCAGCCCGGCCCCGAGGGCAGCGGCATGAAGCTCACCTTCGCCCGCCTCAACCAGGAGATCAGCGGCCTGGAGGTGGAACTCCTCGGCGAGGAGGGCCTCCTGTACGAGGACTGGACCATGCGCCGCCCCGAGATCGTCGACTTCACCGGACGCGACGCCGGCTACCGCTACCTGCGCGCCAAGGGCAACAGCATCGAGGGCGGCACCAGCGAGATCCTCCTCAACATCGTCGCCGAACGCGTCCTCGGCCTGCCCCCCGAACCGCGCGACGACAAGGACACCGCCTGGAAGGACCTCACCCGATGACGACGCAGTCCACCCCGGCACCGCAGCCCGGCCCGGCGGCCCCCGGCGCCCCCTACGACCTGCTCCACTCGCCGGCCGAGGAGGAACTGCGCGCGGCCGTACGCTCCCTGCTCGCCGACCGCTGCGCCCCCGCAGGGGTCCTCGCCCGGGCCGAGACCGGCCGCCCCCACGACCCCGCGCTGTGGCACACCCTCGCCGCCGGGATCGGCGCCGCCGGACTGCTCGTCCCCGAGAAGCTCGGGGGAGCGGGCGCGAGCCACCGCGAGGCCGCCGTCGTCCTGGAGGAGCTGGGCCGGGCCGTCGCACCCGTGCCGTACCTGACGGCCTCCGTCCTCGCGACGGAGATCCTGCTCGCCGTCGCCCCCGACAACGCCGAAGCCGCCGCCCTGGTCGCCGAGGCCGCGGCCGGCCGGCTGATCTGCGTCCCCGCCCTCCCGCTGACCCTGGCCCCCGGCGCGCCCCTGCCGGCGCCGGTCCACGACGTCGGCGCCGGGGTGCTCAGCGGCACCGTCACCTCCGTCGCCGACGCGGTGGCCGCCGACGTCCTGCTGGTCCCGGCCGACACCGGGCTGTACGCCGTCCCCGCGGACCGCGCCGTCCTGACCCCCCGGACCCCGCTGGACCTGACCCGGCCGCTCGCCGACGTCACCCTCGACCGGGCCGCCGGCACCCGTCTCGCCGACCCCGCCGGCGCGCGGGCGGCCGTCGCCGGAGCCCTGCTGTCCGCAGCCGGACTGCTGGCCTCGGAACAGCTCGGGCTCGCCGACTGGTGCCTCACCGAGACCGTCGCCCACGTGCGCGGACGCCACCAGTTCAACCGCCCCGTCGGCTCCTTCCAGGCCCTCAAGCACCGCCTCGCGCGGCTGTGGCTGGACGTGGCCTCCGCCCGGGCGGCCGCCCGCGCCGCCGCCGACGCCCTGGCCACCGGCGCCCCGGACGCCCCGCTCACGGTCGCCGTCGCCCAGGCGTACTGCTCCGGCGTCGCCGTCCGCGCGGCCGAGGAGTGCGTCCAGCTCCACGGCGGCACCGGCATGACCTGGGAACACCCCGCCCACCTCTACCTCAAGCGCGCCAAGGCCGACTCCCTCGCCCTGGGCACCGCGGGCCACCACCGGGGCCTGGTGGCCGACTTCGCAGAACTCCCGGCACCCTGACCCGCCCGGCGGGGCGGGGCGCAGGGAGTTCCACCCCGCCCCCGCCCCGCCCCCGGCCGGTTCCTATGCTCACCGCATGACGGCAACGATCACCCGGCTCACCGCCCCCGCCCTCGCCGCCCACCGCGGCGAACTCGCCTCCCTGCTCGTCGACATCGTCGACGGCGGGGCCTCCCTCGGCTTCCTCACCGGCCTGGACCACGCGGACGCCGCCGCCTGGTGGGACGGGCTGCTGCCCGCGGTCGAGGAGGGGGCCCTCGCGCTCTGGGCCGCCCGCGGCGCCGACGGCCGCCTGGAGGGCACCGTCAGCTGGTACCGGGAGTCCAAGCCCAACGGCCGCCACCGCGCCGAGCTGCGCAAGCTCATGGTCCACCCCGCCGCCCGGGGCCGCGGCACCGCCCGCGCCCTGCTGGCCGAGGCCGAACGGGAAGCCGCACGGGCCGGGATCGTCCTGCTCTTCCTCGACACCGAGACCGGCAGCGGCGCCGAGCACGTCTACCGCTCCGCCGGCTGGACCGAGGCGGGCACCATCCCCGACTACGCCACCGACCCGGCCGGCGTCCTGCGCCCCACCACCCTCTTCTACAAGCACCCGGAGCACCCCGGTCCCACCGGGTGACAGGTGACCTCGCACGGGCGCTCCTCGTTGGACAGGCGAACCACCGACCGCCGAGCGAGGGAGACCGCATGCACGCCGCAGCCGCCGCACCACCGACCCGCCGCACGGTCCTGCGCACGGCCTTCGGCGCGGCCGTGGCGGGCGGCGTGGCCGCCGCCCTGGCGCCCGTACTGCGCGCCCGGGGCCCCCGGCAGACGCTCACCCCGGCCCCGCTCGCCGAGGAGACGTACCGCGGCCGCCACATCAGCGTCGACCCGGCCTCCGCGCAGGTGCGCATCGACGGCCGGGCCCTGCACGTGATGCGCCGCGCCGACGGGAGCTACCTCAGCGGGGTCAACCACTTCGAGTCCTACGCGACCCCGCTGGAGCTCGCCCGCGCCGCCGTCGACGAACTCGGCACCAGCCAACTGGCCTTCGCGGCACCGCACCACGGCTGACGGACGGGAACGGGAGGAGCCCCGCGTTGTACACCCGGCAGAACCAGAAGAACCTGACCAGCGCCCAGAAGAAGCGGTTCACGGCCGCCGTGCTGGAACTCAAGCGCAGCGGCGTCTACGACGAGTTCGTCCGCACCCACGGCACCTACTTCGTGCCCGACCGGGAGCGGAAGCTGCGCGTCGGACACATGTCCCCGTCCTTCTTCCCCTGGCACCGGCGCTACCTGCTGGAGTTCGAGCAGCGGCTGCGGGCCGTCGACCCGCAGGTCTCCGTCCCGTACTGGGACTGGACCACCGACAACAGCCCCATCTCCTCCCTCTGGGCCGAGGACTTCCTCGGCGGCACCGGCCGCGAGGGCGACCGCCAGGTGATGACCGGCCCCTTCGCCCACCGGCGGGGCAACTGGACGGTCACCGTCGGGGTCAGCGAGGCCCCGTTCCTCACCCGCAACCTCGGCCGCCCCGCGAACCCGATCTCCCTGCCGACCGCCGCCGAACTCCAGTGGGCCCTCGACGACCCGCTCTACGACTCCGCGCCCTGGGACTCCACCGCCCGCGAGGGCGGCTTCCGCAACAAGCTGGAGGGCTGGGCCGCGCCCAGGAGCGAGCGCTGGCGCAACCACAACAAGGTCCACCAGTGGATCGGCGGCCACATGACGGGCGGCACCTCCCCGAACGACCCCGCCTTCTGGCTGCACCACGCCTTCGTGGACCTGCTGTGGGACCGCTGGCAGCAGCGCCACCCCGGCTCCGGCTACCTGCCGGCGGCCCCCCTGGCGCTGGGCGACCTCCAGCGCGGCCGGGTCGTCTCCCTCGACGAGCCGATGCCCCCGTGGGACGTCACCCCGCGCGAGATGCTCGGACACCGGGGCGTCTACCGCTACGAGTGACCGGCGGCCCCCGCCCCGGGGGCCGCCCCTCCCCGCGGCCGCACGCGGAACGCGGACACGGAAAAGGGCCCCCGCCGTACGGCGGGGGCCCTTCAGCCGGTCAGGCGGGCGAGATGATCACTCGCCGTAGCTGCCGCCCTCGGTGTGGTGCTTGTCGCCACCGGAGGCGTTGACGCAGGTGTTGCCGAAGGCCGGGTTCAGCAGGGCGATCACGTTGATGGTGTTGCCGCAGACGTTGACCGGGACGTGGACCGGGACCTGGACCACGTTGCCGGACCCGACACCGGGGGAGCCGACCGCCGCACCGTGCGCTCCGGCATCGGCGACAGCCAGACCCGCACCGGCGGCCACGGCGGTGCCCGCCACAGCGGTGATGGCGAATGCCTTCGCGATACGCGACATCAAGATCTCCTCATGAGATGTGGGGCGCCGCATTCCTGCGGCTGGTGACATGGCGTACAACGCTGCGGGCGCCGAGTGGTCACGGCCCGATCGGCTTCCGGGTGACACGGAAACGGACAGAGCCGGAGGGCGTCCGTACCCGCGTGACCGTTTCCCGGCCCGTTCCCGGCCGCTTCCCGCCCGCACGGGCGCCACTCCCGGCCGGGTGCGATCCTTTCCGTGCGGGCGGGTCCCGCCTTGTCAGGCCCCGGACGCCTGTGCGACGGTGCCCCGGAGGACACCGGTGAGGAGAGCACGGATGAGCGCAGCGGGCGGCGGACGGCCCCGGGCCGGTACCGGACACGGCGTCGTGGAGGGCCGCTGGGAGCGGGACGGCACCGCCGTCTTCCGGGGGATCCCCTACGCCGCCGCGCCCGTCGGCGCCCGCCGGTTCGACGCTCCGCGGCCGCCGGCCGCCTGGGACGGCGTACGGGACGCCGGGGAGTTCGGGCCCACCGCGCCGAAGGTGCCCTACCCGCCGGCCTTCGCGGCGCTGCTGCCGGATCCGAAGGTCCCCGGCGCGAACTGCCTGAACCTGAACGTCTGGACCCCGGACCCGGCACCCGGGGCCGGCCTGCCCGTCATGGTGTGGCTGCACGGCGGCGCCCACACCCGGGGCTCCTCGGCCGTCCCGGTCTACGACGGCTCGGCGTTCGCCCGCGACGGGATCGTGTTCGTCTCGGTCAACTTCCGCCTCGGCGTCCTCGGTTACGGGCTGTTCCCCGACGCGCCCGCCAACCGGGGCCTGCTCGACCAGATCGCCGCCCTGGAATGGGTGCGGGACAACATCGCGGCCTTCGGCGGCGACCCCGACCGGGTCACCCTCTTCGGCGAGTCCGCCGGGGCCATCAGCGTCGGAGCCCTGCTCGGCGCCCCCCGCGCCGAGGGCCTCTTCGCCCGGGCCGTCCTGCAGAGCGGCGCCCCCGAGGCGCTGCCGCGCGACGGGGTGCGGACCATGGTGCGGCGGATGGCCGCGCAGCTCGGGGTGCCCGCCACCGCGGGCGCCTTCGCGGCGGTGGGCCTGCCCGCGCTGCTCGCCGCCCAGGCGGCGGTGCTGCGGCGCTCCTCCCCGGTGCTCGGCGGTCCCGCCTTCGGGCTGGTCACCGACCCGGACTCGCTGCCCGCCGACCCGCTGGAGGCGGCCACCTCCTCGAAGGTGCCGCTGCTGCTGGGCTGGACCGCCCAGGAGCACCGGCTGTGGCTCGCGCCGACCGGCGGAGGGCGGCTGCTGGACCGGCTCGGGCCGGCGGCCGTGGCCCTGGGCCGGCTGCGCGGCGGCAAGGACCGGGCGGCCGTACGGGCGCTGCGCGCCGCGCTGCCGGGGGTCTCCCCGTCCGACCTCGCCGGGCACCTGATCACCGACCGGCTGCTGCGCGACCCGCTGCGCCGGATCGCCGGGGCCCCGCGGCCGGCCCCGAGCCACCTGTACGAGTTCCGCTGGCCCAGCGGCGTACCGGGCCTGGGTGCCTGCCACGCGCTGGAGCTGGGGTTCGTCTTCGACACCCTCGGGGTGCCGGAGTCCGCGTGGCTGGCCGGGCCCGACGCCCCGCAGGAGCTGGCCGACGAGATGCACGGGGCCTGGGTCCGCTTCGCCGTCACCGGGGACCCCGGCTGGGCGCCCTGGGACGGCGACGGCCCGCCGAAGTTCTTCGACGGGCCGGAGCCGGAGGCAGTGCGGGGCGCGGAGGCTGTTACTCCACTGGTCCTTCCATGACCTTGCTGATGAACTCCATCGGCCCCAGGCCCATGTTCGGGACGTAGGTCTTGGCGTTGTGCTGGCCGCCGGGGATCACCCTCAGGCTGGTGTGGATCGGGCCCTTGGTGTACGTCTGGACGAACTTCTGGACGTCCGGCAGCGTCTTCTTGTTGCTCTCGTTGTCGCCGACCTGGAAGGCCAGGTAGACGTCCGGGCCCTTCCTGTCGATGAGCTGCTTGGCGAGGAGCTCCGGGTTGTTCTCGGCCTTCTCCTTGTCGTGGCCCTTCCACAGCGAGGAGTCCGGGACGACGTCCGGGCCGGAGGCGATCACGGCCTTGAACTTGTCCGGGTGCTTCAGCACGGCCTTCAGGCCGGCGAAGCCGCCCGTGGAGGAGCCCATGAAGGCCCAGCCGTCACGGGACTTGATGGTGCGGAAGTTCTCCCGCATCAGGTCCGGGACGTCCTCGGTCAGCCAGGTGCCCATCTTGGGCTGGCCGGGGATGTCGGAGCCGTCCCAGTAGACGCCCCCGTCGTCCGGTGCCGGGTTCAGCACCGGCATGGCGAGGATGAAGGGCTTGCCCTTGCCCTCGTGGTACCACTTGCTGATGCTCGTCTGGAGGCCCAGGTCGGTGCCCATCCAGTAGTTGCCCGGGAAGCCGGGGCCGCCGGGCAGGGCGATCATGACCGGGAAGCCGCTCTTGGCGAACTTGGGGTCGCTGTACTCCTTGGGCGCCCACACCCAGACCTTGCCCGTGAAGCCCGACTTCTTGCCCGTGATGGTGGCGACGCCGATCTGCGTGCCGTCGCTGAGCGTCGAGGTGTTCTTGAAGTCGGTCTTCGGGCCGGTGGGCATCGACATCTTCGAGTTCGGCGCCTGCTTGGCCGCGCCGCCGCCCTTGTTGTCGGCGCCCCCGCCGAAGGAGACGTCCTTGCCCTTGTCGGTGAACGGGGGTATCTCGAAGTAGGCCATCGTGCCCGCCGCGATGCCGCCGAGGGCCAGGACCGTGACGCCCGCGATGATCCAGCGCTTCACCTTGGACTTGCGGCGCGGCTCCTCGCCGTAGGGCGGCTCGGCGTAGCCGTACTGCTGCTGCTCGTACGGGGGCTGCCCGGGACCCGGCTGGTAGCCCTGGCCGCCGGGGCGCTGCTGCTCGAAGCGGGGCGGCTCGTAGTCCGGGCGCTCGTAGCGGGGCTGGGCCTGGGTGGGTTCGTCGAGGCCGCCGGGGCGGTACGGGCCCTGGCCCTGCGGGGGCCGGGGCGGCTGCGGCGGGCCGCCGTAGGGGCCGGCTCCCTGCGGGGCGCGGCCGTGCGGCTGCTGGGGGCGGCCACCCTGGGGCGCGTACGGCGGGGGGCCCTGCTGTCGGCCTTGCTGACGGCCGGGCTGCTGCCCTTGCGGCCGGTACGGCGGCTGGTCATGGCCGTCGGGTTCGTACGACATGTGCGGTGGCTCTCCGGCTGTTGCTGCCCCGTTTGGGGATGGTCTGCTTCCGTTCGAATGATGAGCGAAAGCGCTGCTGGGTTCCTCATTTTTACTTCTCTTGGGATTCCGTGGACGAGGTCATTACCCGTCACCCACGGTGCCCCCGGTGTTCCCTTCCCGTTATCCAAGCATCCCTGGCCCATGCACATGCCGGTGGGTATGGTGCGTCCGCGCCGCCGCCCCTGATCCCCGCACCTTCCCCACGCCCGGAGGTATGTCCCCGTGTTTGGCATGACCATTTCACGGCCTCGCCGCAAGACCGCGCTCGCCGCCGCCTTCGGCGCCACCGTCGCCGGAGCCGGCCTGTGGGCCGGCCTCGCCGCCGCCCAGCCCGCGCACGCGGCCGGCCTGCCCGCCCCCGACCACACCGTCGTCGTGGTCTTCGAGAACCACGCCTACAACCAGGTCATCGGGAGCTCCAGCGCCCCCTACATCAACTCCCTCAAGGCCGGGGGTGCCAACCTCACCAGCTCCTACGGCATCACCCACCCCAGCCAGCCCAACTACCTCCAGCTGTTCTCCGGCTCGAACCAGGGCGTCACCGGCGACAGCTGCTACACCCCCGGCTTCAGCTCCGCCCCCAACCTCGCCTCCGAGCTGATGGCGGCCGGCAAGAGCTGGGCCAGCTACAACGAGGGCCTCCCGAGCCAGGGCTCCACCACCTGCTCCAGCGGCAAGTACGCCCGCAAGCACAACCCCTGGTTCGCCTTCTCCAACGTGCCGACCAGCACGGCCAAGACGATGGCCCAGTTCCCCACCGACTTCACCACCCTGCCCAAGGTGTCCTTCGTCGTCCCCGACCTGTGCAACGACATGCACGACTGCTCCGTCGGCACCGGCGACACCTGGCTCAAGAACAAGCTCAAGGCCTACGCGGACTGGGCCAAGACCCACAACAGCCTGCTCGTCGTCACCTTCGACGAGGACAACCGGCTCGCCGGCAACAAGATCCCGACCGTGCTCTACGGTCAGCCCGTCACCCCCGGCTCCACCTCCACCACCACCTACAACCACTACGACGTGCTGCGCACCCTGGAGGGCCTGGCCGGGCTGACCACCCACGCCGGGAACGCCGCCACCGCCAAGGACATCACGGGGATCTGGGCCTCCTGACCATGTACGTCGCGGACAGTCGCGGTACCCCCGCGCCCGCCGTGTCCCCCGAGCCACCGGCCGCCGCCCCGGGTACCAGCCCGGGGCGGCGCGCCGCCCTCGCCCCCACGGTGCTCGCCCTCGGCACGGTCTCCCTGATCACCGACGTCTCCTCCGAGATGGTCACGGCCGTGCTCCCGCTCTACCTCGTCGCCGGCCTCGGGCTCAGCCCCCTCGGCTTCGGCCTGCTCGACGGCCTCTACAACGGCGTCAGCGCCCTGGTCCGGCTCACCGGGGGCCACCTCGGCGACCGCTTCGGCCGCCACAAGGCCCTCGCCGGGCTCGGCTACGGCCTCTCCGCCCTGTGCAAGCCGCTGCTGCTGCTCGCCCACACCCTGCCCGCCATCGGCGCCGTCCTCGCCCTCGACCGCACCGGCAAGGGACTGCGCACCGCCCCCCGCGACGCGCTGATCTCCCTGGCCGCCGACCCCGCCGAACGCGGCCGGGCCTTCGGAGTCCACCGCGCCATGGACACCGCAGGAGCACTGATCGGGCCGGTCCTCGCCTTCCTGATCCTGCGCGGCGCCGCCGAGGGCTACGACGCCGTCTTCACCGTCAGCGCCTGCGTGGCCGCACTCGGCGTCCTGGTGCTGGTGCTCTTCGTGCCCGGCCGCCGCGCCGCCCCCGCGGCGGACGCCGCCCCGGTCTCCCTGCGCGGCGCCTTCGGCCTGCTGCGCGGCCGCGACCTGCGCAGGACCGGCCTCTGCGCCCTCCTGCTGGGCCTGTGCACCGTCAGCGACGCCTTCGTCTTCCTGCTGCTGCAACGGGCCGCCGGGATCGCCGACCGCTGGTTCGCGCTCCTCCCGCTCGGCACCGCCGCCGCCTTCTTCCTGCTGGCCCTGCCGCTGGGCCGGCTCGCCGACCGGGCCGGCCGCCGCACCGTCTTCCTCGGCGGCCACCTCGCGCTGCTCGCCGCGTACGTCCTGCTCCTCACCGGCGCGCACCACCCGGCCCTGCCGTACGCGGTCCTGCTGCTGCACGGCGGCTTCTACGCGGCCACCGACGGCGTGCTCATGGCCGAGGCCGCCGGAGCCGTCCCCGAGGAACACCGCGGCAGCGGGCTCGCCCTCGTCCAGACCGGCCAGGCCCTCGCCCGGTTCGCCGCCTCCCTCGGCTTCGGCGCCGCCTGGACCCTCTGGGGCGCCCGGCCCGCCCTCGCCGCGGCCGCCGTCCTGCTCGCCGCGGCCCTCACGGCCTGCCTGTGGCTGCGGCCCGCCGCCGCCCCACGGGCCTGATCCCCCTTCCCCGAAAGGCCCCCATGACCCTCCACCGCCGGATCCTGATCCTGGCCACCGCCGTCGTCCTGCTCGCCGGAGTCGGGGTGTTCGCCGTCCTGCGGGCCTCCTCGCGCGCCGCGGAGAAGGACCAGGCGCGTGCCGGCGGGCCGCAGGTCACCCGGGGCGAGGTCTCGCTGGCCCCGGGCGGCGGCAGCCGGATGGTCTTCCGGAACATGGCCTGGGGCCCGCACCGTGACGAGCTCGCCACCGTCCCGGCCGACGCACCCGGGGGTCCCCGTACCGCCTCCGGCGTCAGCTGCCTGCGCTTCCACGCCGCGGCCGGCACGGGGATCTGCCTCCAGGCCGACCGGGGCGGGGTGCAGGAGAGCTACCGGGCCGTCGTCCTCGACGCCGGCCTCGGGGAGGTGTCGGCGCACCCGCTCGCCGGGATCCCCACCCGCGCCCGGGTCTCGCCCGGCGGACACCTCGCCGCATGGACCGTCTTCGTCGGCGGGGATTCCTACGCCGGCACGGACTTCTCCACCCGCACCTCGCTGCTCGACCTGCGCACGGGGAGGCTCGACGCCTCCCTGGAGGACTTCACGGTCCTGAAGGACGGCAAGGAGTACCGCAACGCCGACGTGAACTTCTGGGGGGTGACCTTCACCGCCGACGAGAAGGCCTTCTACGCGACCCTCGCCACCGGCGGCAGGACCTACCTGGTCCGCGGCGACCTGGCCGCGCGCACGGTCACCACGCTCCGGGAGAACCTGGAGTGCCCCTCGCTGTCCCCCGACGGGACGCGGCTGGTGTTCAAGAAGCGGGTGCCCGGCCTGCCCGCCGAGGCGCCGTGGCGGCTCCACGTGCTGGACCTGGCCTCGATGCGGGAGACGCCGCTCGCCGAGGAGCGCAGCGTGGACGACCAGGTGGTGTGGCGTGACGACCGGACCCTCGTCTACTCCCTGCCGGGCGACTTCGGAGCCGATCTGTACACCCTGCCCGCCGACGGGAGCGGGGCCCCGGCCCGGCTGGCGGACTCGGCCCTCGCCCCGGCCTTCCTCGGCTGAGGCACCGGGGAGGGACGGGGGCGGGGGCCGTGGCGACGGCCGGGCCGGGGCGCAGCAGGACCGTTACGCCGGAATCAGCGTCCGGCGCCTGCGGCGGCGCGGGGCCGCGCTGGAGAGCCGCAGCTCGATGATCGAGCGGACGGTGGGCCACTCCTCGTCGAGGACGGAGTAGAAGGCCGTGCTGCGCACCGCCCCGTCCAGCCCCCGCGAATGGGCCCGGCGGACCCCTTCGCAGGTGAAGCCGAGACGTTCCATCGCGGCCCGTGAGCGGCCGTTGCGGGCGTCGGCCCGCAGTGAGATCCGCCGCACGCCCCAGGTCTCGAAGGCGTGGCGCAGCATGAGCAGCTTCGCCTCGGTGTTGATGCCGGTGCCCTGGGCGCCCGGGGACAGCCAGGTGTTCCCGATCTCGGCGGCATCGGGGATGGCGGTCGCCGGATCACCGAAGGGGACCCCGGGGACGGCGGGCCACACCAGCGGACCCTGCCAGTAGTCGAGTTCCAGGAACCGGGTCGAACCGACCACCCGGCCGTCAGTGGCTCTGACGACGGCGAACGCAAGCGATCGACCCGCTGCCTGATCGGAGAGGGCGCGGTCGATGTACTCGTGGGACGCCTGCAACCCGTGCGGTACGGGAGTGAAGGCGTAAGTCGTACGATCCTCGGCCCCGGCCACGGCCAGGGCCTCGGTGTGGTGGGGGGCGAGGGGCTCGAGCCGCACGGAGCGGCCGGCGAGGAGTACGGGTACGGGCACGGAGCCTTCGGTCCTTCTGGGCGGTGGGGTGGTTGCACAGTGTGCGCTCCTGACGTCACCCCCCGCGCAAAACGCGAGTGAAAGGCAACGGGCTGTCAGGTGAACGCGAGTGGCTCAATGTAGCTCCTTAAAGTCCTCTCATGAACCCCCAATTTGGCAATGGCGCGGCATCGTTTTCCGATGGCTCCGGTCGGCGGGCCGCGGAGGTCGTTCCGCCGGTCGGCGGATGCCCGTCCGACCGGTCGGTCCCGGGGTTCCCGGCGCCGCCGCGGGCTGCGGCCGGCGGCCGATTCATGGCCTCTGACCTGCGATGATTCGAGTGGCCCGCGCTGAGTGGGGAACGTGACCCGCAGGCGGACCCGGCGGCCGGGGCGGCCGTTCCGGGCCGCCGCCCGGAAATCGAACGAATGGTCGTCGGAGGAGTTTCCAAAGGCGGGCGGCCCGCGCTCGGGTCCCGGTTGCGCCACCCGGGTCCGGCGGGTGCCGCGCGGAGGGCGTGAGCCGCTGTTCCGGAGGGGTCGAAGGGGTCATTGACACGATGCTGGCGCCCCGCCCCGTCCCGGGCCAGCCGGAGGCCGCCGCCCGGGTCACTCGCCGTGACCTTCGCCCTCGATGTCGCCTCCCGTCCTGGACGCCGTTCCGTCTTGGACGCGGTTCCGGCTCGGAAGCGGTTCCGCCCTCGACGCGGTTCCGCCTTCGACGCGGTTCCGCCTTCGACGCGGTTCCGCCTTCGACGAAATGCCCTTACCGAGCCCGGCCCGGCGGGGCTAGCTTGGCCGCCATGCGCGAAGTGATCTTGGACAGTGGTCGGACGCTGGCGGTCGAGGAGTGGGGGGTGCCGGACGGGACACCGGTGCTCTACCTGCACGGCAGCCCGATGAGCCGACTGGCCCGCCACCCCGACGACTCCCTGTTCCGCGAGCTCGGCGTCCGGCTGGTCACCTACGACCGGCCCGGATTCGGATGCTCCACCCCGCAGGAGGGGCGCCGGGTCGTCGACGCGGCCGCCGACGTGGCTGCCGTCGCCGACGCGCTCGGCCTGGACCGCTTCGCGGTGTTCGGGGTGTCCGGGGGCGGCCCGCACGCCCTGGCGGCCGCCGCCGCGCTCCCCGGCCGGGTCACCCGGGTGGGATCCCTGGCCGCCCTCGCGCCGCGGGACGCGGCCGGGCTGGAGTGGACCGCCGGCATGAACGAGGGGAACCGCCGCAGCGCGGCCGCCGCCCTCACCGGGCGGGCCGCCGTCATGGAGCACCTCGCGAACGTCGGCACGGCCGGCCTGCCGCCGCTGCCGGCGGTCGAACAGGAGGTCCTCTCCCGCCCGGACGTCAGCGCCATGCTGGGCGCCGCCTTCGCCGAGGCGGTCCGTCCGGGGCTGGACGGCTGGGTGGACGACGTCGTGGCGCTGTTCGGCACCGGGTGGGGCTTCGACCCGGCGGCCGTCACGGTGCCGGTGCGGCTCTGGCACGGCGGCCTGGACACCCTCGTCCCGCCGGCCCACGGCGAGTGGCTGGCCGCGCGCATCCCCGGCGCGGCCCTGCGGCTGCAGGCCGACGCCGGGCACGGCGGCCACTTCGACGCCACCCCCGCGATGCTCGGCTGGCTCGCCGGCCGCGCCGACGGACCCGCCTGAGATCATCCGGGGATGGACATGGACCGCGTACTGCGCCGGCTGGCCGCCGTCGGGCCCTTCTTCTCCGTCCCCGGCGGAGCCGAACCGCCCGCGCCGGGCTTCCGGCCGCTCACGGAGCTCTCCGGGGAGCGGCTGGGCGCCTACGTCGCGGAGGTGGGCCGCCGGACCCGCAGCGGACCGGGGCGGGTCGCGGCCTCCACCGCCCAGTTCGGGATCGCCTCCCGGCTCTGGTCGGTGGGCCTCGGCTGCGCCGCCCTGTCCGGGCGGCTGCCCGACCTGGACCCCGGCCGGGTGTGGTGGCGGCTGCCCGCCGCGGGCTCGCTGGAGCTCTGGCTGCCCGAACCGGACGCGGACCTGCCCGCCGGGGCCCTCGGGGAGAGCGTCCTCGGCGCCCTGGGCCCGCTGGAGGCCGCCCTGCGCGAGCACCACGGGGTCTCCGCGAAGGTGCTGCGCGGCAACGCGGCCTCCGGGCTGGTCGGCGCCCTGCGCGTGCTCCTCGACCGGGTCCCGGACGCGGAGGGCGCCGCGGCGGTGGAGCTGGCGGGGAGCCTCCTCGCCGACGACGGGCCGCTGGCGGGCACCGGCTCCTTCGTCCACGAACCGGGCCTGGGCGTGGCCTTCGTACGGCGGAGCTGCTGCCTGTACTACCGGGTGCCCGGCGGCGGACTCTGCGGGGACTGCGTGCTGCGCACCCGGTAGCCCGCCGTCGCCCGTTCGGAGCAGTGCCGGGGCCGCGGGCGGGCGGACTGCCGGGACTCCTCCTAGCGTCCTGGTCATGGACGCTCGTACTCCGCGCCACCCCTCCGGGGTCTCCCGCCGCGCGGCGCTCACCGGCCTCGCCGCGGGATCCATAGCCGCCGGCGCCGGTGCACTGCCCTTCACCGGCGCCGCCGCGCACGCCGCGGCCGGGCCCGCCGCCGCGCCCGCCGCCGCGGCCGTCCCCGACCCCGCCCCCGGGGCGATGAAGCTCTTCGCCGACCCGGGCTTCGAGTTCGCCGGGCTCCTCGCGCTCGGCGCGGCGGGCATGCGGGCTTCCGAGGTGGGGGAGGTGCTGACCATCGTCAACGCGATCAACGCGGCCGGCCTGTCCGAGCAGACCTTCACCGACACCTTCCGCTCCTGGGGCGACAAGCTCTCCGCGCCTCCGCCCGGCGCCCCCGCGGGCCGGGAGGTCCCCGGGCAGACCCGCCGGTTCCGCTCGCTGCGCGCCGCGCAGTACTACAGCCAGGCCCTGTTCTACGTCCTGGGCACGGACCGGCCCGGCGACGAGAAGGCCCTCTACCTCTCCGCGCGCGGGGCCTGGGACGCCTTCGCCCGGCTCTGCTCCCCGGCCGCGGTCACCGCGCAGGTCCCGTACGCCGGGACGCACTTGCCGGTGTGGTTCTTCCGCCCCGAAGGGCCGGTCCGGCCGCGCCCCACCGTGATCCTCACCAACGGCAGCGACGGGCAGAACACCGACATGTGGACCTACGGGGTGTCCGCCGCCCTCGACCGGGGCTGGAACGCCCTCGTCTACGACGGCCCCGGCCAGGGGCAGTTGCTGTTCGTCGAGGAGATCCCCTTCACCACCGCATGGGAGAAGGTGGTGGCACCGCTCGTCGACTGGCTCCGGGCGCGCGAGGACGTCGACGGGAACCGGATCGCGCTCACCGGGATCAGCATGGGGGGCAACCTCGTCGCCCGCGCCGCCGCCTTCGAGCAGCGGCTGGCCGCGGTGGTCTGCCAGCCGGGCTGCCTGAGCCCCTGGCTGGGCTTCGACAAGGAGCTGCGCGACCTCGTCACGCCGGACAAGGCGCAGACCAACAAGGTCTGGAACGAGGAGGTGGTCCCTCGGCTGACCCCGCAGCTGCGCTTCACCGTCTCCAAGCGCCTGGAGATCTTCGACCGGCAGGCGCTGCGCCAGGCCCGCGAGGGCAAGGTGCCCACCGACCTCTGGACGCCCGCGCAGGTGGCCATCGGCATGGACGTCACGAAGCTCGTGCCGCGCATCAAGGCGCCGGTGCTGGTCCTGGACTACGACTTCGAGCAGTTCTACCCGGGCCAGCCGCAGGAGATGTACGACCTGCTGCGGGCCCGCCGCGCGTACCTGAAAATGACGCAGGCCACCGGGGCGCAGTTGCACTGCTCCCCGATGGCCCCGCAGCAGCACTGCGACGTGGTCTTCGACTGGCTTGCGGACGTGTTGGGTCCGGGCCCTTCCCGAGGACCGCTCGACCGTTCCTAGAAGGTCAGGTTCCAGGAGTCGATCTTGCCGGTGTCGCCGCCGGCGTTGTCGTTCACACGGAGCTTCCAGGTGCCGTTCGCGACCTCGGAGGAGGCGTTGACGGTGTAGGTCTGGTTGATGTTGTCCGTGCTGCCGCCGGCCCGGTTGTGGACCGTGTAGACGGTGCCGTCGGGGGCGACCAGGTCGACCTTCAGGTCACCGATGTAGGTGTGCGCGATGTTCACGCCGACCTTGAGGGTGGCCGGGGCGTTGCCGGTCACGCCGGAGACGGTGATCGGGCTCTCCACCGTGGTGTTGTCGCCGATGGCGAAGTCGGCAGTGTTCTCGAAGTACTTGCCGGCCGGGGGAGTGGAGCCGCCGACCGCCTTCAGCGCGTCGACCTGGCCCTCGCCGAAGAAGGCGTTGTTGGCCGCGGTGCCGGTGCAGCGGCTGTCCGACGGGCAGGCGATGTCGTTGGCCTGGGTGGCCAGCCGGTCGCGGATCTGCGCCGGGGTGAGGGACGGGTTGGCGCTCACCATCAGCGCGGCGACGCCCGTGACGTGCGGGCTGGCCATCGACGTACCGCTCTTGGAGCCGTACTTGCCGCCCGGGAGGGTGGAGTAGACGTCCTGGCCGGGGGCCGCGACGTCGATGATGCCCTGGCCGAAGTTGGAGAACGAGGCCTTGGTGGTGCCGGTGCCGTTCGCCGCGACCGTGACCACGCCCGGGAGCTCGGTCGGGATGTCGACGCACGCGTTGGTGATGGTGCGGGTGACCGGGGTCGAGTCGTTGGGGCTCGCCGTGTCGGTCGTCTTGTGGGCCAGGTCGTAGTTCTCGTTGCCCGCCGCGGCGACCTGGAGCGAGCCCTTGCCCTCCGCGTACTGCTGGGCGCGGTTGACGCCCTCGATGATGGCGGCCTGGTCGAGGTTGTCCGGGCAGTTGAACTGCCACGGGTCGGTGTAGTAGCTGTTGTTGGTGACCTTGAAGCCGTGGTCACCGGCCCACACGAACCCGCAGATGGTGTTCTCGGCGAAGAAGAGCGAGCTGTTCGGCTCCGCGATGCGGACCGAGGAGATCTTCACGCCCGGGGCCACGCCGACGACGCCCTTGCCGTTCTTGGAGGCCGCCACCGTGCCGGCGACGTGCGTGCCGTGGTCGCCGACGTCCCGCCAGGAGCCGGCGCGCGTGTCGGCCTTGCCGTAGGCGCAGGAGACCGAGTCGGCGGCGTTGAAGTTGGGCGCGATGTCCTGGTGCTGGTCGTCGACACCGGTGTCGAGGATGCCGACCTTGACCGAGGAGGAACCGGCGTTGACGGCCCAGGCCTGGTCCGCCTTGATCTGGCTCATGTCGGCGCGGACCGGCTCGCCGGCCGGGGTCGTCGACTGGGCCGGGTTGGCGGGCAGCGCCGGGTTGTAGGCGTCGGCCGGGACGTCCGAGGTGCGGGTGGCGCCGACCTTCTGGACCCCGCTGACCCCGCGCATCGTCGTGGCGAAGGAGGCGGAGGAGGAGTGGGCGACGACGACGCCGATCGCGTCGTAGTACGAGAAGACCGTGCCGCCGTTGGCGGTGACGGCCGAGCGCACCGCCGAGCTGTCACCGGGAGCGGTGATCACGAGGTAGGCGCGGGTGCCGGCGGCCCAGGTCGCACTCTGGGAAGCCGGGGCCGCAGCCTTGGGGGCCGCCGCCGGGGCGGAGGCCGGGGAGCCGGAGGGACCGACGGGAGCGGTGCCGGCGAGCGCGGCGGGGGCTCCGAAGGTGAGGGCGGCGCCGAGAGCGGCCGCCAGCACCATCGCACGTCGAGGTCGGCTGGATATGTGGGGTATCAATGCGTCCTCCGAAGACGGCCCGGTGGTGCTGGTGGCACCTACCGGGCCGTACGAAACGAGTGGTGGACGCAAGATGTCAGACGCGCGGCCCCGGAGGGAAGTACCTTTTAGCGCAGCAGAGTTCAAGATCACATGGCTGAAAATGGCGGTTCGGGGACGTTTGTTGACATGTGACGCGGTCACCGGCCGGGCTGGGCACCGTGGGGGCGAGCCCTGCCCGGCCGGATCCCGCGGGTGTGCGGGCCCGGAGGCTCAGGCCGGCACACCGTCCTTGGGGCCCGCCGCCGGGCCGGGGACGGCCGTCCCGGCGGCCGGGGCGGACTCGACGGGGGCACCAGGCGTCGTGTGGCCGTCGTCCACCAGCGTGGCCTCGTCGAAGGGCAGCCGTCCGGCGAGGACTTCGGCGGCCCGCTCGCGGTCGAACTCCTTCGTCCACGTCCCGATCAGGACGGTGGCCACCGCGTTGCCGGCGAAGTTCGTCAGGGCCCGCGCCTCGCTCATGAAGCGGTCGATGCCGACGATCAGGCCCACCCCGTCGACCAGTTCGGGCCGGTGCGACTGGAGGCCGCCCGCCAGGGTGGCCAGGCCCGCCCCGGTGACCCCGGCCGCACCCTTGGAGGCCACGATCATGAAGAGCAGCAGCGAGACCTGCTCGCCCAGGGCCAGCGGCTTGCCCATCGCCTCCGCGACGAACAGGGAGGACATGGTCAGGTAGATGGCGGTCCCGTCCAGGTTGAACGAGTAGCCCGTCGGCACGGTGATGCCGGTGACCGGCCGGGAGACGCCGAGGTGCTCCATCTTCGCGATCAGCCGCGGCAGGGCCGACTCGGAGGAGGAGGTCGACAGGATCAGCAGGAACTCCCGGCCCAGGTAGCGCAGCAGCGAGAAGACGCTGACGCCCGTGCAGACCCGCAGCAGGGTGCCCAGCACCACGAAGACGAAGAGCAGGCAGGTCGTGTAGAAGCCGATCATGATGACGGCGAGGGACTTCAGCGCGTCGATCCCGGTCGCCCCGACCACGGCCGCGATCGCGCCGAAGGCGCCGACGGGCGCCGCCCACATGATCATCGCCAGCACCCGGAACACCAGCTTCTGCACGTGCCCGACCCCGCGCAGCACCGGCTCGCCCGCCGGTCCCATCGCCTGGAGCGCGAACCCGCACAGCAGCGCCACCAGCAGGGTCTGCAGCACCTCGCCCCCGGTGAAGGCGGAGACCAGGGTGGTCGGGATGATCCCCAGCAGGAACTCCTGGGTGCTCTCCGCCCCGCCCGCCTTGGCCTGCGCCTCGCCGGCCCGCGCCGCGGCCTCGGTCAGGTGCAGTCCGCTGCCCGGCTCCAGCAGGTTCCCCACCAGCAGTCCGATGGCCAGCGCCACCGTGGACATCACCATGAAGTACCCGAGGGCCAGACCGCCCACGGCGCCCACCTTGGCGGCCTTGCGGACCGAGCCGATCCCCAGCACGATCGTGCAGAAGATCACGGGCGAGATCATCATCTTGATGAGGTTCACGAAGCCGGTGCCGAGCGGCTTGAGCTCGACGGCCACGCCGGGCGCGGCGAAGCCGACGGCGATGCCGAGCAGCACCGCGGCGATCACCGCGATGTAGAGGTAGTGGGTTCTGTCGCGTCTGCCGGCCATGCCGCGCCTCCTGGGTGGTGAAGTCGTTCCGGGAGACCATCGCCCACCGTGTGACCCCGGTCACCCTTGCGTTCATTGAGTTCACGGCCCGGTGCACACTGAGCGCCATGTTCCGCTTCCTCCGGCCGCCCCGCAGCCTCGCCGGCCAGCTCTTCGCCATGCAGGTCCTGCTGGTCGCGCTCGTCGTCGCGGGCTGCGCCGTCTTCGCCTACGCCACCGCCGGCGACCAGGCCGAGGACGCCGCCCGGCGGCAGGCCGGAGCGGTGGCCCGGTCCGTCGCGGACTCGCCCTCCGTACGCGAGGCCGTACGCGCAGGCGACCACGGAGCCGACCCCTCCGCCGCGCTCCAGCCCTATGCCGAGCGGGTGCGCACCGACTCCGGCGTGGACTTCGTGACGATCATGGCCCCGGACGGGCGGCGCTGGACCCACCCCGACCCGCGCCGCATCGGCGAGCGCTTCCTCGGCAACACCGCCCCGGCCCTGCGCGGCGGTACCTTCAGCGAGACGTACACCGGTACGCTCGGCCCCTCCATCCGCGTGGTCACCCCGCTCCGGGACGCGGACGGCTCCGTGATCGGCCTGGTGAGCGCCGGGATCACCGTCCGCGCCATCAGCGCCCGGCTCGCGGAGCAGCTCACCGCCCTGGCCTGGGTGGCCGCGGGGGCACTGGCCCTCGGCGCGGTGGGTACGTACGTGGTCAACGCCCGGCTGCGGCGCCACACCCACGGCATGGACGCCGCCGGGCTGAGCCGGATGTACGACTACCACCAGGCGGCCCTGCACGGGGTCCGGGAGGGGCTGCTGATGCTCGACGGCCACCGCAGGATCACCCTGATCAACGACGCGGGACGCGAACTCCTGGGTCTGCGCGGGGAGGTCACCGGGACCGGCGTCGCCGACCTGGGCCTGCCCGCCCCGCTCACCGGAGCGCTGCTCGCCGACCGGCCCCGGGTCGACGAGGTGCACCTGAGTGCCGAGCGGGTGCTGGTCGTCAACAGCTCGCCGGTGGCCGGCGGCGGGCGCCGCGGCACCGTGGTCACCCTGCGGGACCACACCGAACTCCTCTCCCTCGCCGGGGAACTGGACCACGAGCGCGGGTTCACCCAGGCGCTGCGCTCCCAGGCGCACGAGGCGGCCAACCGGCTCCACACCGTGGTCTCCCTGATCGAACTGGGCCGCAGCGAGGAGGCGGTGGAGTTCGCCACCGCCGAACTGGAGCTGGCCCAGGCCCTGACCGACGAGGTCGTCACCGCCGTGGGAGAGCCGGTGCTGGTCGCGCTGCTGCTCGGCAAGGCCGCGCAGGCGCACGAGCGCGGCATCGAACTGGTCGTCACCCCGGAGTGCGGGGCGATCGAGGCGGGGCCGGGGGTGCCGCCGGCCCGGGACCTGGTCACGGTGCTCGGGAACCTGGTCGACAACGCCCTCGACGCCCTGACGGGGGTGCCGGGCGGGCAGGTCACCGTCACCGTGCGCCGGGACGGGGCCGGGCTGCTGCTGCGGGTCGCGGACAACGGACCCGGGCTGCCCGAGGGGGCGGACGTCTTCCGGCGGGGCTGGTCGGGCAAGGGGGAGGGGCGGGGTCTGGGCCTGGCCCTGGTCCGCCAGGTGGCCCACCGGCACGGCGGCTCCGTGGAGGCCGCCGGCGCCCCCGGGGGCGGAGCGGCCTTCACCGCGCGCTTCCCGCTCGCGGGCGGTGCGCGGTGAGCGGGCCCGTGCGGGTCCTCGTCGTCGAGGACGACCCCGTCGCCGCCGACGCGCACGCGCTCTACGTCGGCCGGGTGCCCGGCTTCACCGCCGTGGCGGCCGTCCACTCCCTGGCCGAGGCCACCCGGGTGCTGGAGCGCACCCCCGTCGACCTGCTGCTGCTCGACCTGACCCTGCCCGACGGCCACGGGCTGCGCTTCGCGCGCGGGCTGCGGGCGGCCGGGCATCCCGCCGACGTGATCGCGGTGACCTCGGCGCGGGACCTGGCCATGGTCCGCGAGAGCGTGTCACTGGGCGTGGTGCAGTACGTGCTCAAGCCCTTCGCGTTCCCCACCTTGCGCGAACGGCTGCTGCGCTACGCCGAGTTCCGCGCGGCCGCCGGCGAGGCGGCCGGCCAGGACGACGTGGACCGGGCGCTCGCCGCACTGCGCGCGCCCGCCTCCGCCCAGCTGCCCAAAGGGCTCAGCGCCCCGACCCTGGACCGGGTCGCGGCGCTGCTGCGGGCGGCGCCCGAGGGGCTGACCGCCGCGGGGGCGGCCGAGGCGGCCGGGATCTCGCGGATCACCGCCCGCCGCTACCTGGAGCACCTGGTGGACACCGGGCGCGCGGACCGTACCCCCCGGTACGGCCAGGTCGGCCGCCCCGAGCTGCACTACCGCTGGCTGGCGGCGGCCGGCTCGGTGTCGAACGTGTAGAACTTCCGGTGGTCGAGCATGTCGGCCGGGGTCACGTCGTTCCAGGGGCGCATCGTGTCGCGCAGGTCGACCACGTTCGGGGTGCCCGCGGCCGGCAGGTAGGTCGAGTTCGGGTTCTTCGCCTGCCAGTCGGCCCAGAGCTTGTCCACGAAGGCGTGGTGCATCCAGAAGACCGGGTCGTTGGGGGAGACGCCGGTGGCCATCTGGCCGCCGACCCACACGTGCACCCGGTTGTGGAGGTTGGCGCCGCGCCAGCCCTCCAGGTTGTTGCGGAAGCCGTTCGAGGAGCTGTTCCAGGGGGCCATGTCGTAGACCGGCATGGCCAGTACGGCGTCCACCTCGGCCCGCGTCGGCAGCTGGGCGACGCCCTCGCCGAGCGCGCGCCGCAGGTAGGAGCGGCCGTCCACGCGGACCGCTATCTCCCACTTGCCCGTCGCGTAGGCGAAGGGGCCGTCCATGACCTGCCCGTCGCGGGCGCGCCCGGTGCCGCCGAGGAAGTCGGCGGCCCAGAGGGAGGAGCGGGAGGTGCGGTCGGCGGTCCAGTCCCAGTACGGGAGCGTGACGTTCTTGTCCACCGCCTGAAGAGCCGCTTCGAACTCCAGCAGAAAGCGGCGGTGCCAGGGGAGGAAGGAGGGGGAGCGGTGGCCCACCCGGTCGCCCGAGTCGGTGTCGCTCATGATGAAGCCGTTGTGCGTGGTGACGAACCGGTCGTAGCGGCCGGTGCGCTTCAGCTCGAGGAGCGCGTTGGTGAAGGCGCGCTTCTCCTCGGCGGTCAGCGTGGCCTGGTTCTTGCGGACTGCCATCACATGCCGCCCATCTGCATCGGGGCGAGCTGGGCGCCCTGGAGCTCGCGCACGGCGGCCCGGGCCAGCGAGGCGGGGTCGGCGAAGGTCTCGTAGTGGTTGACGACGCTGATCCAGGTGCCGTCGGCGTTGCGCATGACGTGCAGCTCGCGGCCGTCTATCCGGACGGTCGGCATCCCGGCGCCGCCGTGGTGGCCACCGTGGTGACCGCCGCCGGTGGCGGGGGATATCTGGATGCGGCGGCCCTGGTACACCTCGTCGACGGTGCCGGCCGGGGTGGTGGCGGCACGGGAGTCGGTGGCGGCGGCGTGCGCGGTGGCGCCCGCGATGCCGAGGACGGTGAGTGCGCCGGCAGTGGTGCCCAAGGCCTGCCGACGGGTGATCTTGTTCATGGCGGAAGAACTATCAGTGCCTGCACGACAGTTGACCGCTATCCGGACATCGGCGGATAAGTTCTATGTAGAACCATTTGGGTGATCTTCCCGTCCGGACCGGCTCCAGTGGCCCGGACGGGAAGATCTACGGAGGAAATACTACCCGACAGTAATTTTTACGGTCCGGCAGGGGTGCCTATGGAGGGGGTCACACTCCGTACTCGGCCGGAAGCAGTGCGGGAAACCGCTCCGCGCGACCGGATTTCGAGGAGTCGTGAAGCCGGAATATGGTGGCTTTTGCCCCTATAGTCCGGATATGGCTCTTCATCAGACGAAGGACACGCACGCCCGGGACGACGGAACGGACGTGTTCACGTCCGCCCTGAGCGGCCAGATCCTCCCGAAGTACCGGATGCCCGACGACCACTCGCCCTCCGAGGTCGTCTACTCACTCCTGCACAACGAGCTGCTCCTCGACGGCAACGCCGCCCAGAACCTGGCCACCTTCTGCACCACCTGGTCGGACGACGCGGTACACCGCCTGATGAACGAGTGCCTCGACAAGAACATGATCGACAAGGACGAGTACCCGCAGACCGCCGAGATCGAGGCCCGCTGCGTCAACATCCTGGCCGACCTCTGGAACGCCCCGCCCGGCCAGGTGGGCACCGGCTGCTCCACCACCGGCTCCAGCGAGGCCGCCATGCTCGGCGGACTCGCCCTCAAATGGCGCTGGCGCGAGCGCCGGCGCGCCGAGGGGAAGCCCGCCGACCGCCCCAACCTGGTGTGCGGCCCGGTACAGATCTGCTGGGAGAAGTTCGCCCGCTACTTCGACGTCGAACTGCGCCAGGTCCCCCTGGAGCCCGGCGCCACCGGCCTGCGCCCCCACCAGCTCGACGCCTACGTCGACGAGAACACCATCGGGGTCGTCGCCATCCTCGGCGTCACCTACACCTGCGACTACGAACCCGTCGCCGAGATCGCCGCCGCCCTCGACCGGATCCAGGCCGAGCACGGCTGGGACGTCCCCGTCCACGTGGACGCCGCCAGCGGGGGCTTCGTCGCCCCCTTCCTCCACCCCGACGTGGAATGGGACTTCCGGCTGCCCCGCGTGGCCTCCGTCAACACCTCCGGGCACAAGTACGGGCTCGCCCCGCTCGGCGTCGGCTGGATCGTCTGGCGCACCGCCGACCTGCTCCCCCCGCAGCTCGTCTTCGACGTGGACTACCTCGGCGGCGACATGCCCACCTTCGCCCTCAACTTCTCCCGCCCCGGCGGCGAGGTCATCGCCCAGTACTACCTCTTCCTGCGGCTGGGCCGCGGCGGCTACCGGCGCGTCCAGGAGGCCTGCGCCGACACCGCCCGCTACCTGGCCGGCGAGATCGACGCCATGGGGCCCTTCACCCTGCTCTACGACGGCCAGGGCGCCCTGCCCGCCGTCTCCTACACGCTCACCGACCCCGCCGGAGCCGGCTTCAGCCTCTACGACCTCTCCGACCGGCTGCGCATGCGCGGCTGGCAGGTGCCCTCGTACCCGCTGCCCGCCGACCGGCAGGACACGGTCGTCCAGCGCGTGCTGATCCGGCACGGGGTGACCCGCGACCAGATCGCCCTGCTCGTCGAGGACCTGCGCCGGGCCGTGGAACACCTCGCCGCCACGCCCCAGCCCGTCCCCGCCACCGCACCCCGCTCCGGCTTCCACCACTGACCGGCGGGCTCACCGCCCCACCGGCCCACGGCGCCGCGGGCTCACGCCGGCGGCGCCGACCAGCGCATCCCCAGCTCCGTCAGCGCGGCCGCCCGCTCCGGCGACAGCTTCGCCGCCCGGGAGCGCTGGTTCGCGATCCACGCCCCCAGCCGTAGCTCCTCCCCGCCGACCGGCTCCACGTGCGTGCGCGGCACCCGCAGGTGCCCCTCACGGGCGTGGAACCGCCGGGCGGCCTCCAGGTGCCCCGCCCAGGCGGCGGCATGGCTCCGCCGCGGGGGCGGGCGCTCCGCCTCCGCGGCGGGCGCCAGCCCCAGCCCGTGCTCCAGCAGCCACCGCTGCGCCCAGGCCAGCCGCTCCCACCCGAGCCGCTGGCCCCGCACCCACACCCCCAGGTCCTCGCCCTGCACCACCACGGACCCCGGGCCCGGCGGGACCGACCCGCCCGCCTCCAGATGCGCCCGGGTCAGCCGGAACGCCCGCTGCCAGCCGATGTCCCAGGCCGGGCACCAGGACGGGTCGATCTCCTCCAGGGCCTCCCGGCGCTCCTGGGGCAGCGCCCCCGGCCCCTCCCGCCGCGCGGCGGCCCGGTTGTTCTTCATCCACACCCCGACCGGCAGCCCCCGCCAGGTCGCCTCCACCGGCGGCAGCAGGTGCCCGTGCTCGGCGGCCCAGGCGCGGGCCGCCGCGAGCCCCTCCTCGAAGGCCACGTCGAAATGGCTCCACACCATGCCGAGTTCCTCCAGCTCACGGGTCCGCTCCCGGCCCAGCGCACCCCTGCGGTACGTGCGCCGCGCGTCCGCGATCCACTGGCCGAGCGGGAAGCCCGCCAGCGCCGCCGGCCACGCGGCCCCGCCCGCCGGCACCTTGAACGCGAACGGCACCTTCAGGTCCCCGGCCGACGCCGCGTAGACCCGCGCCGCCTCCGCCCCCCGCCGCCACTGCGTGTGCTCCGGATGGAGCACGCGCAGCCGGATGAAGGCCGCCAGCAGCGCCGGGTCCCGGGGCGCGGAGAAGCTCAGCAGCGCCCGGGCGCCCGCCCCCGGACCCGTACCGGCACCGGCCGCCGCCGGGGCCTTGGCCGCCGCGCTCGGCGCCTGCGGCTGGGCCAGGGCCTCCACCAGCCTGGAGTCGTGCGCCCTCAGCGCCTCCAGGAGCCGCGCGAGGTCCCCGTACGCCCGGGAGGTCAGCATCGACTCCGGGGACTCCCCGGGCCCCAGCAGCACCGGCACCACCAGCGAGGCCACCTTCCCCTCGCCCGGCCGGATCCGCAGCGCCCGGCCCACCGCCTGCACCAGGTCCGGCATGGAACCGCGTACGTCCGCCCAGAAGACGGAGTCGCACTCCTTGGTGTCCACCCCCTCGCCCAGCACCCGCACGCTGCCCAGGAACGCCTTGTCCGCGACCCGGTCCGCGGCGAACGCCTCCAGCACCCGCCGCCGGTGCGCCGCAGTGTGCTGCCCGCACAGCCAGTCCGCCCAGACCGTGCGCGGATACGCCGGCAGCGGCGACCGGCTCGTCACCCGCAGCCTGGCCGCGACCGCCGGCAGCCCCGCCGCGAACGCCTCGGCCTCCTTGGTCAGGTGATGGAACACCAGCGTCCGCCGGAAGCCCTGGTCCGCCGCGGCCTTCACCAGAGCCGCCTGGAGCGCCGCGAGCCGCATCCCGCGCACCCGGTCCGAACGGCCGTCGGCACCCAGCAGCACCGCCGACTGGAACCCCGGGTCGCTGACGTCCACGCACACCACCCGGTACGGGGCGCAGACCCCCCGGTCGATGGCCTCCGACAGGGACAGGGTGTAGCAGCGGGCGCCGAACGGCCCCTGGGGATCGTCCTCCATGGACGCGACCAGCTCGCCCCGGCCCCGCGGCTCCGCACCGCCGGCCGTCTCCGCCGGGTACCCGCCCGCCCCGGCCTCCTCCGGCTCCTCGGCCTCCTCGCTGTCCTCGCCGTCGCGCCACACCCGGGGCGTGGCCGTCATGTACAGCCGCCGCACGGAGGGGATCCGGGCGTTGTCGTGCACCACCGCCCAGGGCTTGCCGATCCGCCCCGAGGTGCGGTGCGCCTCGTCGACCACCACCAGGTCCCAGGACGGCAGCCCCGCCAGGTGCGCCCCCTCGATGGTGCCCAGACCCAGCGAGGCGTACGTGGCGAACACCGTCAGCCGCTCCACCGGCCGCGAGCCCCACCGGGCCAGCTGCCCGGGAGCGGTCGTACTGGGCACCCCCACGTCCTCGCCGCGCAGCGAACACACCGCGAGCGCCCGGCCGGTGCGGCCCCCCTCCCGCCAGGCGGCGACGGTCTGCACGAGCAGGTCGAGGGAGGGGACCAGCACCAGCACCCGGCCCGCCCGCAGCTCCTCGGCCGCACGCACGGCGACCAGGGACTTGCCGGACCCGGTGGCCATGATCACCTGGGTCCGCAGGCCCCGCTCGGGCACCCGGCCGGTGGCGGGCAGCTGGAGCGCCCGCACCACGGCGTCCACCGCCTCGCGCTGATGAGGGCGCAGCTCCTGCCTCGCCATGCACCCCACTCCGCCCGTGTTGATCTGCCCGTTCTCTTCCAGCTCCCATCTTGCCCGGATTCTGAGTCAAACAGGAGCACGGGGCCCGGCCGGGTCAGCGCGCCCCGAAGTTCTGCGTCCACCAGGGGCCGCCGGAACCGGTGTGGATGCCCACGCCGATGTCCTTGAAGGAGCAGTTGAGGATGTTGGCGCGGTGGCCCGGGCTCTTCATCCAGGAGTCCATCACGGACTGCGCGGTCTGCTGCCCCCGGGCGATGTTCTCCCCGTACGTCGACCACCGGTACCCGGCGGCCGTGGTCCGCGCCCCCGGGTCGGCGCCGTCGGGGTTGGTGTGGTCGAAGAAGTCCCGCCGCGCCATGTCGTCCGAGTGCCCCTGCGCGGCGTTCCGCAGCTGCGCGTCCTCCTTCAGCGGACCGCAGCCGGCCGCCGCACGCTCCTGGTTGACCAGGGCGATGACCTGCCCCGCCACACCCGCCGGAGCCGGACCGGGGGCCGGGGCCTTGGCGGTGGTCCTCGCCGGTGCGGGAGCCGCCGAGGTCTTCGCGGCGCCGGCCGACGCCGACGCGGAGGCCGAAGCGGAAGCCGACGGGGTCGGCGAGCCCGACGCCGAAGCGGAGGGCGAGGCCGGGGCGGAGCCGGACGGCAGCGGCGCGGCCGGGTCCGACGCCGAGAGGGCCGCCAGCGGGGAGGCCGGCGCCCCGCCCGCCTCCGCCTTCTTCGCGCCGGGCAGCTGCCCGAGGTACACCAGGCCGCCGCCCGCGACGCACGCGGCGACCACCGCACCGCCGATGGCCCGGCGCCGGTTCTGGCGGCGCCTGCGCTGTGCCGCGCGGCCGTCGGGGCCGGCCGGACCCCCGGAACCGTCCGCGGCGTCCCCGCCCTTGCGCCGGGCCGCCCGGCCCGGGCCCGACACCACCGGCGACAGCTGGGTCGCCGCGTCGGCGAAGGCCACGTTCGCCGTGGCGTGGCCGGCGGCGACGGCGGACCGCACGCCCGCCAGCAGCGCCGCCGTCACCGGCACCAGCGCCAGGCCCGCCAGCAGCCCCTCCGCCGGCACCATGCCGTTCCACAGACCCGAGCAGCGCATGCACTCGCGGGCGTGCCGGGCTATGCGCTTGCGCCACAGCGCGGACGGCCGGCCGTCCCAGGTGCCGGTCATCGCCCGCAGCCCCTCGCACGGCGGCTGTGTCTCCAGGGCGCGCTCCACCACGCGGGCGGACTCCAGCTGCGCCTTCATCCGCTGCACCCGCACCGCCGTGTGCTGCGGGGTCAGCTCCAGCGCCGAGGCCACGTCGGCCCGGGTCAGCTCGCCCGCGCACTCCAGCCACCACAGCGACAGCAGCGCCCGGTCGTCGGGCTCCAGCCAGCGCGTGGCGCGGGCGGTCTCGCGCCGCTGCCCGGACAGGTGCAGCCGGGTGACCGTCAGGTCGGCGAAGTCGGCGCCGGGATCGGCGACGTCCTGGGCGGCCTCCAGCCCGCTCTGCCCGGGGCCGCCGCTCGTGGCCTGCCAGTGCGCCCGTACGCGGTTCATCGCGATGGCCACCAGCCAGGACCGGAAGCTCTCGTCCGTCCGCAGGCCGCCCAGCCCGTCGAGCGCCCGCAGCATCGTGTCCTGCACCACGTCGTCCACGTCGTGGGACCCCTGCAGTGCGCGTCCGACCACGTTGTAGACCAGCGGCAGGTGGGCGCTGACCAGCTCGTCCTGCGCGCGGGGATCGCCCGCGCGGGCCGCTGCCACCAGCTCTGCCGTGTGCTGTGTACTCATGTGATGATCCCTGTCCGTACCGGCGGTCGATGTTGCCCGATAACTGGGAGACCGTCGAGTGGGACCCGGATAACGGTTATCCGGAAGAATTTTTCTGCCCGCCCTCCGGGGCGCTCCACGCATGGGACGGAAGGGACTCCGCCAGGGTGGCGAAGAAGCGCTGGTCGCGCCAGGCGTCGCGGTTGCCGATCACGAACAGCCGGCGCTTCGCGCGGCTCACCGCCACGTTGAGGAGGTTCGGGCGGGAGGCCGCCCAGGCCCGGGCGCCGGGCCGCCGCGGGTCCGTGCCGAGGACGAGCACGACGACGTCCGCCTCCTTGCCCTGCGTCGTGTGGACCGTACCGACCCGCCCCGGAGGCACCAGGTCCCGGCAGACCCCCTTCGCGCCCGCCACCACCTGCCGGAACGGGCTGATGACGAACACGTCCCGGGCCAGGTCCACGCCCCCCTCGTCCCGCAGCCGCTCCAGCACCCGGCGCAGGGCCCGTCCCTCCTCCGGGATCCAGTGCCCGTCCGCCTCCGCCCCGGCCACGTCCACCCAGCTGCTGGCCGGCCGGTACGGGTACGGTGCGCGCGTCCCCGGGTCCACGCCCTGGACCATCAGCCCGTCGTAGGCGACCGCGTTGCTCACCGAGAACATCGGGTCGTCGCACCGCCGGTGCACCCGCAGGGGCGCCCCGACCCACACCTCGTGCCCGCCGTCCGGCAGCTCCGCCGGCAGCAGCGTGCCGTACCGGTTGGCGCGGTCGGCCAGCCGCTGCACCGACGTACGGCCCGGCGCCCACTCCTCCGCCACGCCGAAGTCCTCGCGCAGCGCCCGCTGCGCCGTCCACGGCAGCACCACCACCGGCTCCAGCTGGAGCGGGTCGCCGACCACGACCGTGCGCCGTGCCCGCCACATGCCGCCCACCGCCATCTGCGGGGTCGCCTGCCCGGCCTCGTCGACGAACAGCCAGCCCAGCGCCTCCGCCCCCAGCCGGCCGAAGACCCGGTCGAGGGAGGCGAAGGTGGTCGACACGACGGGCACCACGAGGAACAGGCTCTGCCACGCGGCCCGGACGTGCGCCTCCGGCACGGTCCGCGGCACCGCGCCGGCGACCGCGTCCATGCCGGCCATCAGGTTCGCGTACATGGTGCGGGCCGTGCAGCGCAGGAACGCCCGGTGCAGGTCCAGGGCGGCCAGGAACAGCTCGGTGCGCGCCCGCGTGATCTCCGGGTCCGACCAGGGCGCCGACCGCTCGCGCAGGGAGTCGTCCGACAGCCAGGACTCCTCCGGCACGAACCCCTCCCACCGGGTGCGGGCCGCACCGAGGGCCTCCGCCATGCGCCCGGCGCGCCCGAAGGCGGCCTCCGCCGCATCCCGGGACCCGTCCAGGCGCGCGGCGGCGGCGGCCACGGCGGCCCGTACGCCGTCCAGCCGATCCTGCTCCGCGTCGTGCACCTGCCGGGCGGCGGCGACGGCCCCCGCCGCCTCGGCCTCGTCCGCGTGCCAGGCCCGGGCGGCCCGGCCCAGGGTGAAGAGGCTGACGGAGAGGCCCGGGCGGCGGGCCAGGTGTGCCCGGTGCCCCTCCTCGGCCCGCTCCAGGGACCGCCGTACGCCGGCCAGCGCGGCCTCGGCGGGCGGCAGCTGCTCCCGGACCCGGGCGAGCTCCGCGGTGTCCCGGTCCACCGCCGCCCGGGCGGCGCGCAGCTCCTCGTGCGCCGCGTCCAGGCCCGCGTACGCCTCCGCCGCCTCGGCACGTTCGCCGCGCAGCCGATCGACCTCGGCGAGGGCGGCTCCGAACCGCTTCCGGGCCTCGGTCCACACGCCGGCCTGCGGGGTGTCCCGCCACTGCCGCAGCAGGTGCGAGAGGCCGCTGCCGCTGTCGATCCAGGGGTCGCGGGCGCCGCGCCGGCCCTGCTGCGGCACGGGCGGGGGCGGAGGGGCGCCGGCGTCGGTCCGCCGGTACCGGCCGTGCCAGAAGCGGTTGACGAACTCCAGGCGGTTCCTCTTGCTGCCGAGCCGGGCCGCGACCGCACCCCACGCGGGCTCGCCCTTGAGGAGCCGGGTGGCCTGCTCCCCGAAGTAGTCGGCGTCCTCGCGCCAGCGCGCCCCGAGGGCGGCGCGGGCGGGTATCTCGGTGGATATGTTCTCGACGGCGCCGTTGTTCGCGGAGGCGACGACCATCTCGAAGCCGGTGAACTCGGGGCGCAGCGGGGTGACGGTACGGGTGTACTCGCCGCTCTTCCACACGTACGGGGCCTGCCGCTCGAACGCCTCGGAGGGCAGCCGCAGTCCGGCGAGGCGGCGGGCCCGCTCGACGACGGCGGCGGCGAAGCAGTCGCGCAGCATGGTGGTCTTGCCCGTGCCGGGCGGGCCGTTGACGGCGAAGAGCCCGGCGTCGGGGGCGAGTTCGGCGTGCACGGCGTTGACGGCGAACTGCTGGCTCAGCGCGAGCGGATGACGGGCGTCGGCCGGCCAGCGCCCGGCGGGCGTGCGCTCGGGCGTGACCCCGGCCAGCGCGGCCGCGGGCCGCAGCCGCAGGTCGACCCGGCCCTCCCGGTCGAAGCCGGAGCCGGGGGTGAGGTAGGCGCCGAGCCCCGCCCCGGGATCCTCGCGGGCGAGCGCGTCGGCCACCCGGTCCAGGTCGGCGGCGATGAAGCTGTTGAGGAAGTCCTGCTGGTCGGCCGTGTCGGCCTGGTCCAGCCGCACGGGCACGCTGCGCACCCGGACCGCGGCGGGGTCCAGTGCGACGGAGACCCCCCAGGTCCGGGCCAGTTCGCCGGTGAACTCCAGCAGGTGGGCGGCGGAGACCACCCCCTGCCCGAGCGGGGAGTCCGCGTCGGCCCCGCCGCCCCCGACCGGGTCCCCGAGCGCTCCGGCCCGCCGGCCCCAGGCGCCGGCCTCCTCCTCGAACCCGTCGAGCCAGCCCGGGGTGCCGGGGCCGGGGGCGACGGCGCGGCCGGTGGCCCAGGCGCAGGAGGAGAACACGGCGGAGTCCAGCAGGACCCGGCCCCGGTCGGTCACGGTGAGGGCGAACAGGGCGCTCTCGCCGTCCATCCGGCCGTCGTGGTCCTCGTCGCTCTCCCCGAACACGTCGAGCAGGGTGTCGCGTACGGAGCCGAGGGCGAACACGCCGCCGTAGACCACGTGCTGCCACTTGTACCCGCCCTCCAGCGGCACGGCCCGCACCGGGTGCCCGGCGTCCCACGGCATGGGCCGGCCCTCCTCGACCGGGTGCACCCGCTCCCGGACGGAGAGGGCGGGCACCTTCTGCGGACTGAACAGCTCCACCGCCCGCCAGTACGCCACCACCCCGCTCCGGCGCCGCCGCTCGCCCCCCATAACGCCCACTCCCGTCATCGGTGATCAATACGTCGCACCTTACGGGCACGGTGACGGTGGGTCAGGCGGTTGCGAGGTTCGGGGCGGACCGCCGGGAATCCGGGCGCGCGGGGCGGTCCGCCGGGTCCGCCGGGCTCAGCCGTCGCGCAGGATCCGGTGGGCGAGGGCCGGGGAGAGGCGCAGCAGGGCGCGCAGGATCCGCGTCCTGCCGATGTAGAGCTCGGACCGCTCGCGGCGGATCCCGGCGATCACGGCCCCGGCGGTGCGGGCCGCGCCGAGCTTGCCGCGGCCCCGGCCGCGCGTCATGTCGGTGTCCACCAGGGGCAGTACCGCGTCGATCACGCGGATGTGCGGTGCGGTGTCCTCGCACTGGTAGCGCAGCGCCCGGGTGAAGGTGCGCACGGCCGCCTTGGTGGCGCAGTACACGGGCGCCGAGGCCTTCGGGGCGAGGGCGAGCCCGCTGGTGACGTTGACGATCGCGGCGGAGGGGAGGGTGCGGAGGTGGGGGAGCAGCGCCGTCGAGAGCGTGGTGACGGCCTCCAGGTTGAGGGCCGTCTCGCGGCGCAGGGCGGGGCGGGTGACCCTCGGGTCCTCCCGGAAGAAGTCGGTGTGCGTCTGCACTCCCGCGTTGTTGATCAGGACGGACAGCTCGGGGTGGAGCCGGGCCAGCCCGTCCGCGAAGGCCGCGGTGGCCTCCGGGTCGGCCAGGTCCACGGCGTGGGTCGAGACCTGCCCCGGGTGTGCGGCCGCGAGGGACTCCAGCCGTCCCGGATCGCGGCCGACGGCGACCACGTGGGCGCCCTGGCCGACGAGTTGGCGGGTCAGCTCCCGTCCGATGCCGCGGGCGCCGCCCGTCACGAGGACCGTTCTGCCGTTGAGGTTCATGGTGTCCGTTCCCTGGAGGGTCCGTGGCGGGCGAACGCCCGCCGGTAGGCCGCCGGCGTCATTGCCGTGCGGCGTGCGAACTCGCGCGTGAAGTGCGGCTGGTCGGCGTAACCGCACGCGAAGCCCACGACGGGCAGCGGGTGCCGGCCGTCGAGGAGGAGCGCCGCGGCCCCCTCGGCGCGCACGGCGCCGAGCAGGTCCTGGAAGCCGCCGGCGGGGCGCAGGCGCCGCTGGAGGGTCCGCGGCGAGGTGTGCAGGCCGGCCGCGAGCCCCCGGAGCGACCAGCGGCGGGCGGGATCGCCGGCCAGCAGGAGGCGGGCCCGCGCGACCGTGCCGGGGCCGGGGCCGGGGCCGGGGCCGGAGCCGGAGCCCGGGAGGGCGCGGGGGGCGGGGGCGGTGCAGGGGACGGGGGCGGCGCGGGCGGCCGTGGCGGACCAGGTGAACCGCCACCGGGCGGTGTCGGTGCCGGGCGGCGGCGCCGTGAAGACCCCGCTGTCGAAGACCGTAGGCCCGGCCTCGCCACCCGCGGTGACGGTGAGGCCGCGGGCGCCCGTCAGCGTCAGCAGCACCGTCAGCAGGCCCAGGACCAGTACGTCTTCGGCCGGTACGGGCGGCTCCCCGGGCGGGCCCGCGTGTTCGGCGGTGACGCACCCGTCGGCGGCCCCGTGGACGAGGACGCGGTGCCGGGCGTGCGTGAACTGCTCCAGCCGGCCCCACCGTTCGAGGAGTTCGAGCGGGTCCAGGGCCGCCAGCAGGGCGGTGACGGCGGGGTCGCGGACCGCCTCCGGGAGCAGGAGGCCGACGCGCAGCAGGGGCAACAGCCCGTGCCGCTCCGCGACCCCGGCCAGGTACCGGCGCTTCTCCCCGAAGGGCAGCAGGGCCCCGTCGGCCCGCGGGGCGTCCGTGGCGAGGCCGGCGTCGGCCAGCGCCCGTGCCACCGCCGCGACCAGCACCGCGCTCGCGAATTCGTCCATGCGCCCCACGCTAGGTCCGCCCGGGGCGGCCCGTCTTGAAGGATCGCGCCAGTCGGGCGCGGGGGGTGACCGGGCGGCCCTCGGGTGTGTACGGTTGCGGTCGGGTGGTCTAGACCATCAAGTCGCTCTGTTCCACGTACCGTTCCGCGCGCCGTTCCGGGCCGCGGAACAGCCGGGAGGGATCCGTGTCCTGCCATCCGTACGCCGTGCTCGCCGCCCAGCGCCTGCTCCCGGTGCTGCGCAGCACCGACGCCGACCGGGCCCTGCGGGCCACCGCGGAACTGCTCGGCGCCGGCTGCCGGGCCGTGGAGCTCACCACCTCCACCCCCGGCTGGGCCGGGGCCGTGCGTCGCGCCGCGGCACTGCGCGACGCACGGGGGCGGTCCGCAGTCATCGGGGTGGGCACGGTCACCACCGCCGCCCAGGCGGACGCGGCCCTCGACGCCGGGGCGGCGTTCCTCGTCTCCCCCTACCCTGCCCCCGAGGTCCGCGAGGCCGCCGCACGGCGCGGGACGCCCTTCCTCGAAGGCGGCTTCACCCCCGGGGAGATAGCCGCCGCCGTCCGGAGCGCGGGCGCCGCGAAGGTGTTCCCGGCCCACGTGGGCGGGCCGGAGTTCATCCGCTCCCTCCGGGCCGTACTGCCGGACGCCGTGCTCGTCCCCACGGGCGGGATCCGGCCCGGCCGGGTCCGCGAATGGCTCGACGCGGGCGCGAGCGCCGTCGGCATCGGCAGCGGCCTGCCCGCCGACCCGGGAGAGCTGGCCGCCGTCTTCGCGGAGCTGGCCGGGCCCTGCTGCGGCCGCGAGGGGTGCCGGCCGTGACCGCCCCGCGCTACGACGTCCTCGTCCTCGGCGAGGTCCTGGTCGAGATCCACGCCGGCACCGCCCTGCGCGACGCCGCCGACGGCACCGCCGCCCGGATCTCCTACTCCGGCGACGCCCTCAACGCCGCCGCCGCGGCCGCCGCGGCGGGGGCCCGCACCGCGCTCCTGACCGTCGTCGGGGACGACGAGCTGAGCGTCCCGCTGCTGCGCCGCGCCGCCGAACTGGGCGTGGACACCGCACACGTGCACCGCGCGCCCCGCCCCAACGGGGCCTACCTGCTCTCCGCTGACCCCGACGGGGGCCGGGAGTTCGTGTACTGGCGCACCCACAGCGCCGCCTCCACCCTGTCCCCGGCCCACGTGGAAGCCTGGCTCCCGCTGCTGGCCGGCTGCCGGGCGCTGATCACCAGCGGCATCACCGGCGCGCTCTCCCCGGGCAGCCGCGGAGCGGTCGTGGCCGCCGCCCGTGCCGTCCACGCGGCGGGCGGGCTCGTCACCTACGACCCCAACCACCGTCCCCGCCTGACCGGCCGCGCGGAGGCCCGCTCCCTGCTCGCCGAGGTCGCCCCGCTGACCGGGCTGCTCAAGACCTCCTGCCCGGCCGACGCGCTCGCCCTGGTGGACACCGCCGACCCGGCCACCGCCGCCGCCCGCTACCGGGCGCTGGGCGCGCGCACGGTGGCCGTCACCGCCGGTCCGGACCGGCTGCTGCTGGACGACGGCACCCGGGCGGTGTACCACCCCGTCCCCGTCGACCCGGCCCCCGTGGACACCACCGGCGCCGGGGACTGCTTCACCGGCACCGCCACCGCCCGTCTCGCCCTGGGCGACCCGCTCGCCCGGGCGGTGGCCTGCGGGGTGGCGGCGGCCTCCCTGTCGGTGGCGGGCCGCGGCGGCACGGGCCGGGTGCCGGCCTTCACGGAGACGGCGGCACTGGCCGCGCGGTTCGTCTAGGTCGTCTCTTTCGGATCTTGCCGGTTGAGCCCGCGTCGTCCGGTGCCGTGCATCGGCGCGTTGGCGGGGCGCCCTTGTACTGGACGTACTCGGGTGCTCCGCCAACGCGGCGAGGTGCGGTGCCGGGCGGCGCGGGTCAGGCCAGATCCGGAAGAGACGGCCTAAGCCCAGAACTCCGCCTCCTCGGCCTCCCGGTCCGGCTCCTCGTACGGGAGGGGGTCGGTGACCCAGCCGGCCGCCAGGACCAGGCGGGAGGTGCGGTGGACGGCCAGGAAGCCGAAGGGGCGGTCGATGGACACCGTCACCCGGCGGGCGCGGTACGGGAAGTGGGGCGCGGAGCCCACCGCCACGCCGAAGGCGGTGACGGCAGCGGCTTCGAACCCCTCGGCGTGGAAGCGGGCGAGCGCCGACTGCCGTGCCGAGGTGATGGCCAGCGGGTCGGGGCTGATGCCGGGGAAGTGGCCCGACCCGGTGTCCGAGGCGGTGCGCAGGCCGAACAGCCGGGCGTGGCCGAGGAGGTCGTGCTCCGCCCGCACCTCGAAGGCCGGGGTGGAGACGCCGAGCGTGGTCTCCGGCGACACGGCGGGGACGGTCCGGACGGACAGGCCCGGCCCCGGGGTCCCCTCGGGGAGCAGGTGCGCGCCCGTGGCCGGGCGGGCCCTGGTGGCGGCCTCGATCCCGGTCGTCAGGACCTCGCCCGGAGCCGCGCCGGGCTCGCCGAGGACGAGGTGGACGTCGACCCCGGTGTCCCCGACCACCTCCATCAGGGTGACCGGCCCGGCCGGGCCGTGTGCCACCTTGGCCCGGTCCGGCAGGGACGTGTCGCGGTGCAGCATGACCATGCTCCGGCCGGCCCAGGGGCCCTCGTGGACCTCCGCCGGGCAGTCCCAGAACGGCTGGATCCACTTCAGCCGCAGCACGAGCGCGGAGGCGAGGACGAGCCGGATCGCGTCCGGGCCCTCCGGAAACACGATCGGCATGCGCTCGATCAGGCCGTCCGTCCGCTCCGCGGCCCACGCGTCGAGCGCCTTGCCGTCGGCGCCGGGGTCGCCGGTCAGCCGACCCCGGGTCCCTTCCGGCAGCGCCGCCGGCCAGTCGGGCTCCAGCGGCAGGTCCGCCGCGGTCCACAGGCCCGTCGCCGCCCGCAGGCCCCGTACGCCGTCCAGTGCGGCGAGCAGCTCCCGCGCGGCCTGCGCCGCCGTCCCGGCGGGTATGCCGAGCGACTCCTCCAGCTCCGCGCGGGTCTCGGCGTCCGCACCGTCCGCCAGGAAGGCCAGCAGCGGCCAGACCCCGGCCGCGGTGAAGACCGTACCCCCGTCCTCGCCGGAGGCTTCGGCGGCCCAGCGCGCCGTGAGCCGGTTGACCGCCCGTACCGTCGAGTTCCTCATGCCGGGGAGGGTACGTGGTGGACGCCGCCGGGCCGGACGGATTTTCCTCGGCCCGGCGGCGCCGGGTCCCGCTGCGCCGGTTCAGCGGCCGCGCAGGCCCCGGTCGACGGCGGTGGTCAGCTCGCCGTCGGCGGTGTCGGCGTCCAGGGACCAGAACATGGCGCCGCCCAGGCCCTGTTCGCGGACGTAGCGGGCCTTCGTGCGAAGCACCTGCGGGTCGTCGTACGTCCACAGGGTGGTGCCGTCGAACAGCCAGGCGTGGCCGCCGCGCCGGTCGCGGTGCACCTGGAAGGTGCCGGAGGCGGCCAGTTCCTTCAGCTCCTTGTAGTCCGCGTACCCCGCGGCCCACTTCGCGGGCGCCGGGCCCGCGGCGGGCTTGCCCATGCCGTCGCCGCCACCGGTGACCCCGGTCCAGCCCTGCCCGTAGAACGGCATGCCGACCACCAGCTTGCGCGCGGGCGCCCCGCGCCGCAGCCAGGAGTCCACCGTGCCGTCGACGCTGAAGTCGCCCCGGGCGTACAGCGCGGACTGCTGGGCGGTGCTCTTCTCCCCCGACACGTGGAAGTCGTAGCCCTGGAGGGTGACGAAGTCCAGGTCGCGCATGATCCGGCGGACGTCGAAGCCCGCGTCGATCTTGGCGGGGGCGGCCGGGACGAAGGCCGTCAGCTCGTACGCGCGCTTCCGCTCGCGCCCGTACGCGTCGAGCTGGGTGCGGAACTCGTGGACCAGCTCGGTGAAGTTGCGCTTGTCCTCCGGCCGGAACTTCGTGTCGGTGTCGCCCTCCGAGCCGGGCCACTCCCAGTCCAGGTCGATCCCGTCGAAGACCCCGGCGGCGGCGCCTGGGCCGCCCCGGGCGCCGTCCTGCGGGAGGTTCCCCTTGAGGTAGAGGTCGATGCAGGAGCGGACGAGGGCCTTGCGGGAGGCGGGGGTGAGGGCCGCGTCCGAGAAGTGGGTGGACCAGCTCCAGCCGCCCAGCGAGATCAGCACCTTGAGGCCGGGGTGCCTGGCCTTCAGCTCCTTCAGCTGGTTGAAGTTCCCGGCCAGCGGCTGGTCCGCGGTGTCGGCGACGCCGTCCACGGAGTTCGCCGCGTCGAGCGGGCGGGCGTAGTCGGCCCAGGCGTCGGCCTCGCCGGCCACGTTGCCCGTGAAGCACTTGCCGTCGGCGCCGATGTTGCCGAAGGCGTAGTTGACGTGGGTGAGTTTGCCGGCGGTGCCGTTCGCCTCCAGGTCCTGTACCTGGAAGTCGCGCCCGTAGACGCCCCACTGGGTGAAGTAGCCGACCTTCCGGTACGAGCGGTCGTGCGAGCCCGCCCGGTCGGGCTCCCCGGTGCCGGCCGCCGCGGCGGGAGCGAAGGCGGTGAGGAGGGAGAGGGAACAGGCGGCGACGGCCAGCCGGCCGAAAGTGCTGCGGCGCATGGGGCGCATGAGACGCATGGGCTTCCTTTGCGGATGCGGGGGAGTGGTGCTCCTGAACCGTGCGGGGACGGGCGCGGCCCTGTACCGGCGGCGCCCGTCCCACCCGGGAACGTATTGGTCTGGACCATCTGGGTCAAGGGGGTGTCCACCACGGCCGGGGACCGGACGGCGGCCCGTCCGAAAAACCTCCTTCACGACGCTGGGCACCTCCACGCCCCCTCGCTACCCTCCGCGCATGATTCCCACGGTGGTCTGGGGCACCGGCAACGTCGGCCGCGCGGCGATCCGCGCCGTCGACGCCCACCCGGCGCTCGAACTCACGGCAGTCATCGTCCACAACCCCGCGAAGGCCGGCCGCGACGCCGGCGAACTCGCCGGACTCGGCCACCGGCTGGGGGTGGCGGCCACCGACGACATAGCGGCGGTGCTCGCCGCCCGCCCGGCCGCCGTCGTCTACGCCGCGTCCGGCGACGTCCGCCCCGACGACGCCCTCGCCGACATCACCCGCGCCATCACCGCCGGCGCGGCCGTCGTCAGCCCCGCCCTCTACCCGCTCTACGACCACCGCAGCGCCCCGCCGGAGTTCCGGGACCCGGTCCTGGCCGCCATCGCCGAGGGCGGCGGCTCGCTCTTCGCCTCCGGCGTCGACCCCGGCTGGGGCAACGACGTGCTCCCGCTGCTGATCAGCGGCCTGGGCACCACCGTCGACGCCATCCGCTGCCAGGAGATCTTCGACTACTCCACGTACGACCAGCCGGACTCCGTGCGCCACCTCGTCGGCATGGGCCACCCCATGGACTACGAGCCGATGATGCTCATGCCCTCGATCCCCACCATGGTGTGGGGCGGTCAGATCCGCCTCATGGCCCGCGCCCTCGGCGTCGAACTCGACGAGATCCGCGAGACCTCGCAGCGCCGCGCCCTCGACACCACGGTGACCACCCCCTCCATGGGCGTCTTCGAGGCCGGTACCCAGGGCGCCATCCGCTTCGAGGTCCAGGGCGTCGTCGGCGGGGAACCCCGCATCGTCATCGAGCACGTCACCCGCATCCACGCCTCCTGTGCCCCCGACTGGCCGCTCCCGCCCGACGGCGGCGCCGGAGCCCACCGGGTGGTCATCGAGGGCCGCCCCCGCATCGAGGTGACCGTCGAGGCCACCGACGAGGGCGACAACCGCTCCGCCGGCGGGAACGCCACCGCAGTCGGCCGCCTGGTGGGCGCCATCGACTGGCTGGTGGCCGCCGGACCCGGCCTCTACGACGCCCTGGACGTCCCGCTGCGGCCCGCAGTCGGCAGACTCGGAAGGAAACAGCCATGAGAATCGACATCCCCGACGGCCAGCACCCGATCGAGTACGTGTGGGGGGACATGGTCCCCGGCATCGGCATGGCCGCCGCCAACTTCTCCCTCTCCGTCTACGCCCACACCACCCTGGGCCTGCGCGAGTTCGAGGCGGCGCGGCTGCGCATCGCCCAGATCAACGGGTGCGTCTTCTGCCTCGACTGGCGCACCGACCGGGACGGGGAGAAGGTCGAGGAGGAGTTCGCGGACGCCGTCACCGCATGGCGCACCACCGACGCCTTCGACGACCGCACCCGGCTCGCCGCCGAGTACGCCGAGCGCTACGCCCTGGACCACCACAACCTCGACGAGGACTTCTGGGCGCGGATGACCGCGCACTACAGCCAGCTGGAGATCGTGGAGCTGAGCATGAGCATCGGCTCCTGGCTGGCCTTCGGCCGGCTCAACCACGTACTGGGCCTCGACAGCGTCTGCGTGCTGCCGGGCAGCTGAACGTGAGGCCCCGGCGCCCGAGGCGCGGCCCGGGGCCGCCCGGAGGATCCGGACGGCCCCGGGAACCGCTCGGCTCACAGATCCGTGGCGATGATCTTCTCGATGTTGCGCTCGGCGAGGGCCGTGATGGTCACGAACGGGTTCACGCTGGTGTTGCCGGGGATCAGCGCTCCGTCGATGACGTACAGGCCCGGGTGCCCGTGCAGCCGGCCGTAGTTGTCCGTGGCCTTGTTCAGGACCGCCCCGCCCAGCGGGTGGTAGGTGAGGTGGTCGCCCCAGATCTTGTTGGTGCCGAAGAGGTCGGTGCGGTAGATCGTCCCCTCCTTGGCGTTGATCTTGTCGAAGATGGTCTTCGCCATGTCGATGGACGGCTGCTTCCACGCCGTCTGCCAGTCCAGCTCGACCTTCCCGGCCGCCGCGTTCCACGAGAACCGCGCCCGGTTCGGGTTCTTGGTGATGGAGAGGTAGAACGACGCGTACGTCTCGATCCCCGTCGGCAGCGGGGCCACCTCGGCGAAGGCGCCGCCCGCGTCCCAGTTGTCGATGCCGCCGCAGGGGATGGAGGCCTGCACCTTCCCGGTCGGGTCCCACATGTGGTTGGCGCGGCCGCACATCACGTTGCCGTTGTCGCCCCAGCCCTTGCCCACCTCGTCGTTCAGGTTCGGCAGCGCCCCGGTCGCCTTCAGCCGGACCAGCAGCTTGCTCGTCCCCACGCTGCCGGCCGCGAAGAACACCCGGCCGGCGGTCACGGTCTTCGTGGCGAGGACCTCCCCGGAGGTGCCCAGCTGCTCCATGACGACCGAGTAGCCGCCACCGTCCGAGGGGGAGACGGTGGTGACCCGGTGCAGGGGCGAGATGGTGACCTTCCCGGTCGCCCGGGCGGCGGCCAGATAGGTCTGCTGGAGGGACTTCTTGCCCGCGTTGTTGCCGTAGAGGATCTCCCCGTCGACCGCGGACTTCGGGACGGTGCCGGCCACCTCCTGCTTCATGTAGTCCCAGTCGTAGACGTCGGGGACGAAGACGAAGGGGAACCCGGAACGCTGGGCGTGCTTGCGGCCGACCCGGGCGAACTGGTAACAGTCCACCGTCTCGAACCAGTTGGGGTCGATCAGCCCCACCCCGAGCCCGGCGTTGGCCCGCGGGTAGTAGGTCCGGTACATCTCCTCGGCGTCCACCGAGGGCAGGATCGCGGCGAAGTTCTGCCGCTTGGGGGTCACGGCCATGCCGCCGTTGACGAGCGAGCCGCCGCCGACGCCCCGGCCCTGGTAGACGATGATCCCGCCCATCTCCTCGGCATCGAGGATGCCCGTGTAGCGGGGGACGTCCTTGTCGATGGGGAAGCCGAGGAAGTTGCTGAGCGGCGCCTTGGTCCTGGTGCGCAGCCAGTACGAGCGGTAGTCGGGCCTGGTGGTGTTGGCGAAGATCTTGCCGTCGCTGCCGGGGGTGTCCCAGGCCATGCCCATCTCGGCCATGTGCACGGGGACGCCGGCCTGGGCGAGCCGCAGCGCGGCGACGGAGCCGCCGTATCCGGTGCCGATCACGAGGACCGGGATGCGGGCCCCGGACTCGATGGGTCCGGCGACGGTGGTGGCGCCGGTGGCCGGTTCGGCACGGGCCGGGGTGACGTTGGCGGACAGCACCACCGCCCCCAGAATAGAACCAGTTCCAGTGATGAATCCGCGCCGTGAAACACCCTTGGGAACCCTGCTGTTCAGGCTTCTGTCACTCATGTGACGTTCCTCACTCTCGACGGAGTGGGAACAAGTTCTACTGGCGAACGCCAGCTAAGTCACTACACGCGTCGCGGGAACTTCCGGCTGATTCCCGCCCCCTGGCCGCAGAGCTCAGGGAAGGCTCCAGTGGCCCACGTCGTCCCCCAGTCCCGCCTCCAGCGCGAACTGCACGGCGGCCAGGCGGGCCCCCTCGGGCACCCGGAACGTGACGAACCCGGAGGCCGAACCGCCGGGCGCCAGGCGCACGGTGCCGGGCAGGCTCTCCCCGGCATCGGTCGGGGCGTCCACCCCCGCGAACCGCCGCCCCTCGGCGTCGAACAGGTGCGCCGCCGCGGCGGGGGAGTCCTCGTACGGCACCGTCCCGGTGTTCTCCAGCCGCAGCCCCACCGCCACCAGCCGCTCGGCACCCGCCCGCCCCGCGGGGTCGACGACGCGCGTCAGGGTCACGTCGAGCCGCTCCCCGGGCCGGTCCCCGTCGAGGGACACGGTCTCCCCGGACCCACCGGTACCGGCCCCGACGAGCAGGACCGCGACCAGGACCCCCAGCAGCCGCCCCGGACGATGGCGCACGACTCCTCCAGACCTCGGCGGCCCACCCCCTCCCCGCCCACGATCCTCCGCCCACCCGGCTCCCGCCACCGGCGGCGCGGGAAATGGATTGGATCTTCCGCCCGCTTCATGGCAGGCTGTGCCTCACCGAAGGGGTATAGCTCAGCTGGTCAGAGCGCTGGTCTCCAAAACCAGATGTCGTAGGTTCGAATCCTGCTACCCCTGCCATGCCTGACCAGGCATTGCACGAAGAACGGACTTCCGGAGACTCTTCCGGAGGTCCGTTTTGTCTTCCCCTGGTCGTGCACGGCGCCTTCGCCGGCGGCGTCGCAGGCCAAGAGAGCCGCTCCCCAAGGTCGAACCGTCACATTGACCAGAGCGGGCGGGACACGGATCGTGAGCCCATGACGGACAGCACCTGGCTCAACCGTGATCGCCAGTTCATCCCCGGCAAGGAGCTCTTCCGCAGCGAGCGCAGCTTCCACCTCCTGGCCTACACGGCGAGCCACAGCCAGCTCCTGATGCGGAGCATCGGGCAACCCGACGAACCCGGCGAGCCGGAGACGACGATCGACCTGCTCTTCAAGCCTGCCGCCGTGGTGAAGATCAGTACCGAATACCGCGGCTTGGCGATCAGGTGTGCGACCGAGGCCGAGAGCGAGCAGGTCAAGGCCGACCACGCCGGCATGTACTTCGGGCGGGACGACCGCGTCTTCGTTCTGGAGAGCCAAGGCGAGTCCGACTACGTGGTCGCCATGGCCGTCGGCTGGACCGAGGGAATACTCGGCCGCACGCAGCAGAGCTTCTTCAACAACTTCCACCCCGCCAGGCCGGTTGTCTGGCCCAGCCGGCCTCTTTCCGGAGTCGATGCCGGCCTCGACATCGCGTCGGCCCAAGAACTCGTCGAGGCACTGTCGGCTGAGGAAAGCGGCACGATCCGACGAGAGCGCCACCGCCACGTCTACGTCGTCATGACACGGACGATCCGCCCCGACGGACCGGACGTCACCGGAGCGGGCGTCTTCCTGACCAGAGCCGACGCCGAGGAGGCCCAAGCCGTGATCACCGCGAAGTCGGTCGACTGCTGGATCGAGGAGCTCCCGGTCGCGCTCTGACCGAGATCCGCAGGCCAGGTCCCTTCCCGACGCTTCCGCACAGGCCTGGGCTGCTCGCCGCCGTGTCATGGGCGATGCAAAGTCCGTCAACTCCGCGGCGATGCGGAGTCCCAGCGGAGCCTCTGGTTCTCGTCCACCACGGGCATGTCGCGGTCGACGGGTCGGTTGGTCTGGAGCGACGTGGCGAGCGTCTCCATGAGCACGGGCAGGGAGGTCCACATCTCATGCGATCGGCGCGAAACGCCTTCCACCGCGTCAGCGTTGTGGACGCGCCCCCGGTCGATCTCAGGACGGTGGTCCAGTACGAGGTGCCCTCCGCAGACGTCCCGCGCGATGGGGATCACCTGCGGATGTCCGTACAGGTGGAAGCTGGACCCGATCCTCATGAAGTCGTGGTCCAACTCCACCTCGCCCATCCCGTCCACCGTGGGCTTGTCGTGGTAGAGGGCGCAGCTTTGCCAATCGGCTGCTATCTCGCGCGCACTCAGCGGTCTGTAGAACCCTGGCAGCAGCGAGGATCCGTGGCCGACAAGACCGTCGTGCCGCAACAGGGACATCCTCAAGGGCTTCAGGAAGGGCCGTCCGATGACGCGTTCGGCTGCGACGATGTCGGCCGGGTCCGCAGGCGGCGCCAACGCGGCGTAGGTCGCCGGGGCGTGCTCGGCCAGCCAGTTCTCGATTCGGGTCCAGGACTCAGTGATCAATGCTGTCATGGCACGGCATCCTGTCACCGGGTACCGACAACCTCAGGAAGCACTCGGACCGGGGCCGGCTCCGGGCCATCCGCCGCCGGCGATCGTCGGCGTGTTGCCGTTCCAGGAGCGGCCCGGGGTGCTGTCGGTTCGTTACTGCTGGTGCGGAGCGGTGAGCCAGCGGTCGTCCTGGAACTCGGCGGGGACCTCGTCCTCCCACGGATCGATCCCGAGGCGCTCCAGCTCGTCGAACCAGCGGTCCCGCTGAGACTCGGGGAGACGCCGTCCGCACCAGGGGCAGAAGTCGATCGTGATGCTCGACGTGCCGCCGTCGTGGACCAGCAGCCCGTACTCCTGGAACTTGGCGTTGAAGCCGATCAGCGCGTCCGGGCAGGCGAAGGGGTCGTCGTGCTGTTCGCAGCGCAGGTTCACTCGGCTGTCCATCGCCTCGCAGCAGTGCTGGGTCATGACCTCGGCATTTCGTCGGGCGGCACCATGACCAGAAGTAGATCACGGTCAGGTGCCCTGCTCGTCACCACGACGACGCCCGGCGGACCGCACTGCTGCCTGGTCCCCCGCGCGGGGGAAGCCGGATGGTCCGCGGGGCGGAGGTGATGACCACCGCGTCGGGGGTCACGTGGAGGGTCGCGTTCGGCGGCCCGGCCTTCGCCGGCCCAGGTGCCGGCTTCGTCGTGGCCGCCCGCTCCCATGTCGCCCGTACCCGCCCCGTCTGTGCAGAATGAGGTCCCATGGATGACGGAGCGGGCTGGCCGACGGACAAGCTGACCGCGCTCCGGCTCGGCAGGAGGCTGGTGGCGGAGGTCCCGGCATCACAGCCGGATCGCCGTGCGTTCGTGGACATCCGCCCCGAGGAGAGTGGCCTCGATGTACGGGCACGGGACGAGGGATGGGCGCGCAGCGCTGTTGACCGTGGCTTCCGGCTCGAGCACTGGGAGTACGATCGCCAGCTCATCGAGGGCTTCGACTACGACATCGGCGCAGCCCTCATCAGGTCCGCCGATGCCGCGGACGAGTCTGGGCTGAGTGCGGTGCTCGCCTCATGGGGTGTCCGGCCCGGCCTCTTCGACCATCCCTGGTACACCGACGATCCCCGGTAGGCGGCGGTCGGTTCGGGGGAGTTCTCGGCCCGTGCGGGCGCGCGGTTAGGCTTCCGGCACATGAGCTACCCCGACGACGACCTGCTGATCGAGAAGCTTCGGGCGCGGGCGTGGGACCCGGGCCGGCGGTTCGACGAGGCGGACGTGCCCGTCGCGTGGATCGCCGAGCGGTACGGCAGCGAGCGGCTGGACCCGGACCGGGACGACATCGTGTCGTACGCGAGCAACGGAACGGTCCGAGTGGAGGCGGGGTCCGAGTTGGTGGCCGGCTACTACGCCGACGCCCCGCGGGAGCCGCTGTTCCCGCCGGTCGGTCCGGCCGAGGTGGAGAGGGCGGAGCGGCGGATCGGGCGCCCCCTCCCCGGACTGCTGCGGCGCGTCTACACCGAGGTCGCCGACGGTGGGTTCGGCCCCGGCAGCGGGCTCGCCTCCCTGGCCGAGGGCAACCGTCCTCCCGGGTACCTCCGCGACTGGCCGTGCGCGGTCGCCCTCCACGAGCGGAACCGGTCCCGGGGGGTGCCGGCGTCGTGGCTGCACCTCGCGTACGGCGGCTGCACGATGGAGTGGCACCTCTCGTTGGCCGCGGTCGGCAACCCCGTGCTCCTGTACGACGCCGACGGCTGGGATCGCACAGGGGGCGAAGGCCCGCACGACGGACTGCGGCACGCGTCGTCGTCACTGCGAAGCTGGCTCTGGACCTGGGCCGATGGCGGCGAGGTGTGGCCGTAGGGCGAGGCGGGTGGGGTGGGCCCGGGGGATATTGGCGGGCGGCGGCGCGCGGCGGCCCGTTAACCTGGGGCATGAGTGACACGACCGCACTGGGCGACCGCATGAAGCGGTACGAGGCTGCGCACCGGGCCGTGCTGCCCCGGCGCACCTATACGATCCTGCGCCTCGACGGCCGCGCCTTCCACACCTACCTGCGCGACGCGGACAAGCCGTTCGACATGGCCTTCGTGGAGGACATGGCCGCCGTCACCGAGGCGCTCTGTGCCGAGGTCAGCGGTACGGCCTTCGCCTACCACCAGTCCGACGAGATCAGCCTGCTGCTCACCGACTTCGCGAGCCAGGCCTGCGAGCCCTGGTTCGGCGGGGTCGTCGCCAAACAGCTGTCGGTGTCTGCCTCGTTGGCCACCGCGGTCCTCAACGAGCGCCGGCCGGGCCGGCGGGCGCTGTTCGACGCGCGGGTGTTCACCCTGTCCGACCCCGTCGAGGTCGCCAACTACTTCGTGTGGCGGCAGCGCGACGCCGTGCGGAACTCGATCTCGATGGCGGCCCAGGCGCACTTCTCCCACAAGCGGCTGCACCGCATGTCGACCGGCGCCATGCAGGAACTGCTGTGGGCGGAGGCGGAGGTGAACTGGAACGACTACCCGGCCGCCTGCAAGCGCGGCCAGACGGCCGTGCGGGCGAGCGGGGAGCGGGCCGTCGAGTACACCGACAAGCGGTCCGGCGAGACCGTGCGGACGACCGCCCTGCGGTCCTGGTGGGAGGTCGGGGGCGCGGAGCACTTCACGGCCGAGCCGGGCGGACGCCTCGCCCGGTGGATTCCGGCGATGCCGACGCTGACGGCCTGACAGGGCGTCCGGAGGTGCCCCTTCCGGGCGCTAAGAACGGGTCTGGCAGACTTGGCCGGGTTGTCCCGGCGGTGCAGGACAGGAAACCGGTGTGAATCCGGTGCGGTCCCGCCACTGTGACCGGTCGCCGCGCGCGTGCGTGCGGGGGCCGGGAGTCAGACACTGACGCACCGCCTCTCACTTCGACCGGGGACGAGGATCCCCCGGAGAGGCCCCACCATGTCGCGTGTCCGCGCCGCCGTGCGCTCCTTCCTGCCGCTCGCCCTCGTGCTGCCGCTCGCCGCCTGCGGCGGGCCGTCCGGGGCCGAGCGGCCCGCACCCGGGGCGCAGGCCGCGCCCGGGTTCCCGTACACCGTCACCAACTGCGGTGTCACCAGCACCTACCAGGCGCCGCCCGCGCGCGCCGTCACCATGAACCAGCACGCCACCGAGATCATGCTGGCCCTCGGGCTCCAGGACCGGATGGCCGGCACCGCCTACCTCGACGACTCCGTACTGCCCGCCTACCGGCCCGCCTACGACAAGATCAAGGTGCTGGCGAAGGAGTACCCCTCCAAGGAGGTGCTCCTCGGCGCCAACCCCGACTTCGTGTACGGCGGTTACGCCAGCGCCTTCGACAAGGGGCAGGGCCGGGACCGCGAAGGGCTGGCCAAGTCCGGCATCGGCTCCCGGCTGAGCGTCGAGTACTGCACCCAGGGCCCCGTCGGGCTCGCACAGCTGAAGACCGAGATCACCGAGGTCGCCCGGACCTTCGGCGTGTCCGAGCGCGGCGAGGCCCTCGTCCGCGAGGAGCAGCAGCGCGTCGACGCCGTCACCGCACGGGTGAAGGACCGGCCCCGGCCGTCCGTCTTCGTCTACGACTCCGGCGAGGCCTCCGCCTTCACCTCGGGCGGCAACGGCATCGGCAACGAGATCGTCTCCCTCGCCGGGGGCACCAACGTGTTCGCCGACCTCAAGGACACCTTCGGCGACGTGCCGTGGGAGAAGGTCATCGAGCGCGCACCCGAGGTCGTCCTCATCTACGACTACGGCGGCACCACCGTGGAGGCCAAGAAGCAGCGCCTGTTGAACGACCCGGCGCTGGCGGAGGTTCCCGCCGTCAAGAACCGGCGCTTCGTGGTGCTCCCGCTGTCCTCCGCCGTGCTCGGCGTGCGCGTCGCCGACGCCGTCGAGTCCCTGGGCCGGCAGCTGCACCCCGAGGCCCCGTGAGGCGGGGCCTGACGCTGGTGCTGCTCGCCGCCGCGCTCGCCGTCTCCGCGGTGGCGGGCCTGGCCCTGGGACCCGTACGGATCCCGCCCGGCCAGGTCCTCGACATCGTCCTCGGCGGCCCCGGCGCGCGCGGGGCCTTCGCCTCCATCGTGTGGGACGTGCGGATGCCCAGGGTCCTGCTCGGGGCCGTCGTCGGGGCCGGGCTGGCCGTGACCGGCACCGTGCTCCAGGCCCTCGTGCGCAACCCGCTCGCCGACCCCTTCCTGCTCGGGGCCTCCTCCGGGGCCTCGGCGGGGGCGGTCCTGGTCATCGTGTTCGGCGGCGCGGGCGTCGCCGGGCTCGCGGGCGGGGCCGGGCTGCCGGCCGCCGCCTTCGCCGGGTCCATGGCGGCCCTCGTCGCCGTCTACGCCATGGCCCGGCGCGGCGGCACCATGACCACCGGCCGGCTGGTCCTGGCCGGCGTCGCCGTGCAGTACATCCTGTCGGCGCTGACCAGCCTGGTGCTCGTGCTGTCCGCGCACCCCAACCAAATAGGCACCGTGCTCCGCTGGACCCTGGGCGGCCTCGGCGGGGCCCGCTGGGACGAACTCGCCCTGCCGGCCGTCGCGCTGCTCGCCGGCACCGCCCTGCTCACGGCCCTGGCCCGCCCGCTGGACCTGCTGCTCGCGGGGGAGGAGGGCGCCCGCACCCTCGGTCTGGACACCGGCCGCTTCCGGGCCGCCGTGTTCGTGCTCACCTCCCTCGTCATCGGGGTGCTCGTCGCCTACAGCGGCGCCATCGGCTTCGTCGGGCTGATGGTCCCGCACGCCGCCCGGACGGTCGTCGGCGCCGGCCACCGCGCGCTGCTGCCCGTCACCGCGCTCGCCGGGGCCGTCTTCCTGGTCCTGGCCGACCTGGTCGCCCGTACGGCGGCGGCTCCCGAGGAGGTCCCGGTGGGGGTGGTCACCGCCCTGGTGGGCGGGCCGTTCTTCCTGTGGATGCTGCGCCGGACCAGCCGGACCGAGGGGGTGGCCGGATGACGCGCGGACCGGCGGAACTCGCCGTCGAGGCCCTGCGTTACGAGGTGGACGGGCACACCCTGCTGCACGGGGTCGACCTCACCGCCCGCCCCGGCGAGACGGTCGGCGTGGTCGGGCCCAACGGCAGCGGCAAGACCACCCTGCTCCGCTGCGTCTACGGCACCCTGCGGCCCACCGCCGGCCGGGTGCTGCTCGACGGCGCCGACGCCGGGGCGCTGGGCGCCAAGGACCGCGCCCGGCGGGTGGCGGTGGTCCCGCAGGACGCCGCCGGCACCTTCGGGCTGACCGTCCGCGAGGTCGTCGCCATGGGCCGCAGCCCGCACAAGCGCTTCTGGGAGCAGGACGGCCCGGAGGACCGGCGGCAGGTGGCCGGGGCGCTGGAGCGGGTCGGCGCGGCCGGCTACGCGGACCGGCGCTTCGAGGAACTCTCCGGCGGCGAGCGCCAGCGCGCCCTCGTCGCCCGCGCCCTCGTGCAGGAACCGGGCCTGCTGGCCCTGGACGAGCCGACGAACCACCTCGACATCCGCTACCAGCTGGAGGTGCTCGGCCTGGTCCGCGGCCTGACCGCGACCGCCCTCCTGGTGCTGCACGACCTCAACCTCGCGGCCTCCTTCTGCGACCGGCTGTACGTCCTGTCGGCGGGCCGGGTCGTCGCCGCGGGCACGCCGGGCGAGGTGCTGCACGAGGAACTGCTCGCGGAGGTCTACGGGGTCCGCACCCGCATCGGCGTCCACCCGACCACGGGCGCCCCGAACATCGTCTACCTGCCGGAACCCGCCGGGTGACGTCCGCCCCGCAGGGTGGCCGGCGTCTGCCCGTACCAGCGCCGCACGGCGCGGCGCAGGGCGCGGGCGTCGGCGTACCCGGTGCGTGCGGCGATCGCGTCGACGCTGAGGTCGGTGTCGTGGAGGAGGCCGGTGATGCGGGTCCGGCGGAGTTCCTCGACCTCACGGCTCCACGTCGTGCCGTGCTCCTCCAGGCGCCGTTGCAGGGTCCGGGCGCTGATGTTCATGCGCAGCGCCACCCCGGGCAGAGCGGGCGGGCCGGTCCCGGCCGCCGATTCCAGGGCGGCGCGGAAGAGGTCCAGCCAGCCGCGGAGCGGCACCGACGAGGCGAGCGACTGCTCGGCGTGCCTGCGCAGCACCACCGACAGGCCCGGCTGGGCGTGCGGCGCGGGCTCCTTCAGGTCGGCGGCGCGGAAGGTGATCGAGCTGACCGGTGCCTCGAAGTCGACGGCACGCGTCCCGTACAGCTCGACCAGGGGGCCGTGGTCCGCAGGGGCCTCGGTGGCCAGGGAGACCCGGGTGGGGACCAGGGCGCGCCGGGCGGCATGGCCCAGCCGCCGCTGGATCAGGCCGAGCGCGCAGGCGCGGACGGCGGACGCCGCCTCGTGGGTCAGGTCGGCCCCGTTGAGGTGGCTGACGCGGACGTGCCCGTCCTCCTCGGCGACCCGCAGGCCGTCCGAGCCGGTGTCGAGCACGGAGGCCAGGTACGCGGCCGCGTCCCGGACCCCCTCCAGCGGAGTCGGCGCACAGGTGATCAGGTAGTCCCAGACGCCGAGGGAGCCGACCTCCGACTCCTGCGCCATCAACAGCGCCACTTCGGGCCAGGGCGCGTGGACGGTCATCAGCTCCGCGATCCGGATGCTCGTCAGCGTCGGCGGCCGGCACAGGTCGTCGTGCAGGTGCTCCGGCGCCACGCCGAGCAGGTGCGCGTACCCGCTGCCGGGTATGCCGAGCCGGCGCGCGGCGTTGACGTTGAGACGGGCGAGGGCCGAGGAGGTCGTCCCCTGATGCGCGTGTGAGACCACGGGCGCCGAGCATAGACGAGATCGCCGCACAAGATCACTGCGAAGGTGCGGCGTGAGATGACCCCGACACGGCGCCGGAAGTCCCCCCGGTGGCACGGGCGGTCCCCGGTGGCACGGATGGTCCCCCACCTGGCGCGCACGGCCCTCACCGGGCGGCCGGTACGCGGATAGCGTGCTGAACGTTCCGGCGCGCCGCCGCCGGTCCGGAAGACGACGAATGGGGAGAGCACGATGCAGAAGTTCGACACGCCGGATCCGGTCTCGGCGGTCCTGGACGTTCCCGCGGCCCGGATCCGGCTCGTCGCCGCCGACCGGACCGACACCACGGTCGAGGTGCTGCCCGCCGACGCCACCAGCAGCCGCGACGTCAAGGCCGCGCAGGAGACCGAAGTCGCCTACGGGGAAGGCGTCCTGCGCGTCGCGGCCCCCGCCGCGAACAACCGGCTCCTCGGCTCCTCCGGACGGCTCGACGTGACCGTCCACCTGCCCGCCGGGTCCCGCGTCGAGGCGAAGGCCGCCGACGCGGAGCTGCGGACCGCCGGCCGTCTCGGCCACGTGGCCTTCGAGGGCGCGCGCGCCGCGGTGGAGCTCGACGAGACCGGCGGCGCCCGCCTCGTCCTCCAGTCCGGCAGCGTCTCGGTCGCCCGCCTGGGCGGTCCGGCGGAGATCCGCACCGAGAAGGGCGACCTCCGCGTCGGCGAGGCCGTAGGCGGCACGGTCGTACTGAGCACCGGGCACGGGGACATCACGGTCGCCGCCGCGCCCGGGGTCTCCGCCTCCCTCGACGCGGGCACGGGCTACGGCCGGATCGACAACTCGCTGAACAACACGGCCGGCGCCGACGCCGCGCTGAACGTCCGCGCCACCACCGCCCACGGCGACATCACCGCCCGCGGCCTCTGAGGCCGCCCCCCGGCCCGGTCGGCCGGGCACCGGTGCACGCCCCCGTCACGGGGGTCGGGGGCGCGCACCGGTTCCGCGCTATCCGCCGTACGGGCGGGTGATGATCTCCATCGCGTGCCCGGCGGGGTCCATGAAGTACACCCCGCGGCCGCCGTCGTTGTGGTTGATCTCGCCCGGGTGCTTGCGGTGCGGGTCGGCGAAGTACTCGGCCCCCGAGGCCCGGATCTTCTCGAAGGCGGAGTCGAACTCCTCCTCCGAGATCAGGAACGCGTAGTGCTGCGGCGTGATCGACTCGGCCGGGACGGTCGCGAAGTCCAGGGTCACGCCGTTGGCAGTGGACACGGGGACGAACGGGCCCCATTCCGGGCCGACTTCGAGGCCGAGGACGTCCGCGAGGAACGCGGCGGACACCTTGTTGTCAAGGCAGTGGACGATCGTGTGGTTCAGCTGGACCGACATGGGTGAATGCCTCCGAAAGGCAGTCACGGCACCTCCATGCCTCACCCGGTCGGTGACCGACACGCGATGCCGTCGCCTTGATCCTAGGCATCCCGTCCCGGTACGGTCCACCCCTTTCGCGCCATCCCGGCGCCGCCCGGCCCGCCGCCGACACACACTGTTCACGCCGCGCGCGCGGCCGCCCGGTGCGGCAGACCAACCGGTCTGCCTACACTGCGACTTGGCCGGCCGCGCACCGGACGGAACCGGACGGCACCGGAGGGAACGGGCTGGAACCGGACGGGTCCGGACGGACCGGAGCGAGCCGCACCCACCGCACGAGTACGGAGGAACACCCCGCATGCGCTATCTCCACCTGGGCACCTCAGGGCTGAAGGTCTCCGCCGTGGGCCTCGGCTGCAACAACTTCGGCGGCCGCCTCGACGCCCGGGCCACCCGCGACGTCGTCGACGCCGCCCTCGACTCCGGGATCACCCTCCTCGACACCGCCGACATCTACGGCGGCCAGGGCGGCTCCGAGACCCACCTCGGCCAGGCCCTCAAGGGCCGCCGCGACCAGGTCGTCCTGGCGACCAAGTTCGGCTACGACGGCGTCGACATGGGATACGGTCCCGCCGCCGGGTCCCGCGGCGGCCGCGCCTACGTCCGGCGCGCCGTCGAGGAGTCCCTGCGCCGCCTGGACACCGACCACATCGACCTCTACCAGCTGCACAGCCCCGACCCGGACACCCCCGTCGCCGAAACCCTCGCGGCCCTCGCCGAACTCGTCGCCGAGGGCAAGATCCGCTACATCGGGCACTCCAACTTCAGCGGCTGGCAGCTCGCCGAGGCCGCCCACGTGGCCCGCGAGACGGGCGCCGTGCCCTTCGTCTCCGCGCAGAACGAGTGGTCGCTGCTCCAGCGCTCCGCGGAACGCGAACTGGTCCCCGCCGCCCGGCACTACGGCCTCGGCGTCCTCCCGTACTTCCCGCTGGCCAACGGCCTGCTCACCGGCAAGATCCGCCGCGGCGCGCCCGTCCCGGCCGGCTCCCGCCTCGAAGGCCGCGACACCTACCTCACCGAAGAGCGCCTCGACACCGTCGAGGCCCTGGCCGCGATCGCCGACAAGCACGGCCGCAGCGTCCTGGAACTCGCCATCGGCTGGCTCTCCGCCCGGCCCGGCTGCTCCTCCGTGATCGCCGGCGCCACCTCGCCCGAGCAGGTGCGCGCCAACGCGGCCGCGGGCGACCGCCCCCTGGACGCGGAGCTGCTGGCCGAGATCGACGAGGTCGCGCGGGCCCACGCGTAGGCGGTGCGGGCCCCCGCGCAGGCCGTACGGACCCATACGCAGACCGCGGGCCCGCGCGTCACCGCGCGGGCCCGCGGCCGGACCGGGGGTCGGGCGCGCGACCGGACCGGGGGATGCTCCCGTCAGGACGTGATGTCCTTGCGGGAGAACCCCCGGAACGCCAGCGCGAACAGCACCACGGCGTACGACACCGACACCACCACGCCCTTGACCATCCCGCCCCACTCCAGCTGCGGCTGCAGGGCGTCCGCCCAGGCGAACTGCCAGTGCGCGGGCAGGAACTCGCGCCACGACCCGAGGGCCGTCACCGCGTCGAGGACGTTCCCCACGATGGTGAGGCCCACCGCCCCGCCCACCGCGCCGAGCGGCGCGTCCGTCCGCGTCGACAGCCAGAACGCCAGCCCGGCCGTCACCAGCTGCGACACGAACACGAACGCCACGGCCAGCGCCAGCCTCGGCAGCGAGTCCGCGGCGGGCAGCGCCCCGCCCGTCGGGAGCCGCAGCGGCCCCCAGCCGTACGCGGCCGTACCCGCCGCCAGGGCCACCACCGGCAGCAGCACGATCGCCGCCAGGCTGAACCCCAGCGCCACCATCAGCTTGCTCCACAGCAGCCGGGCCCTCGGCACCGGCGAGGCCAGCAGGTACCGCAGCGAGGACCAGCTGGCCTCCGAGGCCACCGTGTCCCCGCAGAACAGGGCCACCGGCACCACCAGCAGGAACCCGGCCGACACGAACAGGCAGGTCACGGCGAAGTTCGCACCGGAGGCCGTCGCCGTGTCGATCATGCTGATCCGGCCGCTGCCGTTGCCGCCGCCACCGCGCCCGTCGTCCGGGCCGCCGCCCACCGCGAACGCGATGATCATCACGAAGGGCAGTGCGGCCAGCACCCCGCCCATCACCAGCGTCCGCCGCCGGCGCCACTGCCGCAGCGCCTCCACGCGCAGCGGCAGCGTCCGCCCCGCCCGGTAGCCGGGCGCGGTCTCCCGCCCCCCGGAACCTCCCGCGCCGGACTCCCGTACCCGGGCCTCCTCCACGGCGCTCATGCCGTACCTCCGATCAGGGTGAGGAACGCGTCCTCCAGCCGCCGGTGCGGCCCCACCGCCGCCACCGGCAGCTCCAGCCGTACGAGTTCGGCGATCAGGGCCGCGGGCGACCCGCCGTCGAGCCGGACGAGCAGGCCCTCCTCGCAGCGCACCGCCGAGGCCACCCCCTCCAGCGCGCCGACCTTCGCCACGGCCGCCCCGTCCACCGGCTCCGCCAGGGTCACCAGCAGGGTGTCCCCGCCTCCGGTGATCTCTGCGACCTCGCCGGCCCGTACGAGCCGGCCGCGGTCCATGACCACCAGGTGGGTGCAGGACTGCTCCACCTCCGACAGCAGGTGGCTGGAGACGATGACCGTCCGGCCGCCGGCCGCGTAGCGGATCATCACGTCCCGCATCTCCCGGATCTGCGGCGGGTCCAGGCCGTTCGTCGGCTCGTCGAGGATCAGCAGGTCCGGCATCCCGAGCATCGCCTGCGCGATCGCCAGCCGCTGCCGCATGCCCTGCGAGTACGTGCGCACCGCCCGGTCCAGGGCGTCGCCGAGTCCGGCGATCTCCAGGGCCTCCGCCAGGTGCGCGTCCTCGGCGGGACGGCCCGTGGCCCGCCAGTACAGCTCCAGGTTGGTGCGGCCCGTCAGGTGCGGGAGGAAGCCCGCGCCCTCCACGAACGCCCCGACCCGCGACAGCACCGGGGCGCCGGGCCGGATCGGGTGCCCGAACACCCGGATCTCCCCGGCGTCCGGCGTGATCAGGCCCATCAGCATCCGCAGCGTCGTGGTCTTGCCCGCGCCGTTGGGCCCGAGCAGGCCCAGCACCTGGCCCTTCTCCACCCGGAAGGACAGGTCCCGCACGGCGTAGCGGTCCCGCGCCTTCGCGTACCGCTTCGTCAGCCCGGTGATGTCCAGTGGTACGTCGGCCAGTGCGGGTTCGGGCTGCGGTTCCCGTCCCGGGGTCCCCGCGCGGCCCCCGCCGGTCCGCCGGATCCCGAGCAGCCCCGCGGCCAGCGCCAGCGCGCCCAGCGGCAGCCCCCAGGTCCAGGCGGGCAGCCCGGCGGCGGCCGTCCGCACCCCGTCCGCGACGGGCACCCGCAGCGGGCCCTCCGCGGAGACGGAGTAGGCGGCCGGAGCGGCCGGGGAGGCGTAGCCGAGGTCGGTGGCGGCGACCACCAGCCGCAGCCGGTGCCCGGCCTGGACGGCGTGGTCGATCGCCGGGAGCCGCAGCTCCACGCTCCGGCCCTGGCCGGCGTCCTCCACCCGTACGGGCGCCACCAGCTGGGACGGCAGCACCTGCTGCCGCCCGTCCGGCCCCACGTCGTACACCTTGCCGAACAGCACGGCCGCGCCGTCGGCAGCCGTCGACCTCACCTTCAGGGTGACGGTCGGCGCCCCGGTGATCCGCACCGCCTCGGCCAGCGGCTCCGACTCGAAGCGGGCGTTCTGCCCGGGGAAGTCCAGCGAGAGCCCGGTCCCGAGGGCGGCCAGCTGCCCGCCGACCCCGGGCAGCGCGGACAGCGCCGGCGGCGCCCCGCCCGCCGGGTTGGCGAAGGTCTGCTCCCGCCCCGAGAGGGCGAAGCCGCGCGGCGAGGAGGCCAGCCCCGGGTAGCGCTCCCCGGTCGCGCCGCGCAGGGTGAGCCGCCCGTCGGTGGAGTCGAACCCGCCGGAGCGCGACACCCGGAACGCCGGGCCGGTGTCCGCCGAGGCGTCGTCCTTCAGGTAGCGGTCGAACCAGGCCGCCACCCGGGCCTCGACCCGGTCCGCCTCGCGCATGCCGCCGTCGTGCCCGCCGGCCGCCCAGTCCACGGCGACCGGAGCCCCGTTCGCGGCGATGGCCCCCGCCATGGCGTCGGCCTGGTCCAGCGGGAAGAGGGAGTCCTCCTGGCCCTGCACGATGAGCGCGGGCACCTTGATCCGGCCGGCCACGGCCGAGGGGCTGCGCCGCTCCAGCAGCTCGCGCGCCTCGGCGTCGGGCTTCCCGGTCACCGCGACCCGCTCGTACATCGCGCACAGCTGCGGATCGAACCGTCCGCAGCCGGGCGCGCCCGGGGACCCCGGGGCACCGGCGGCCGCGGTCGGCTGCGCCTGCTGGAGGCCGCCCGCCGCGCCGGTGGTGAAGAAGATCCCGGCCCAGAGCTTCTTGAACACGCCCTGGGGGAAGAGGGAGTCCGCGAGGTTCCAATAGGTGATCTGCGGGGCGATCGCGTCCACCCGGCGGTCGTACCCGGCGGCCAGCAGGGCCACGGCCCCGCCGTACGAGGCCCCGGCCACGCCCACGCGCGGATCGCCGTCCGCGTCGAGCCGGACCTCGGGCCGCCGGGCCAGCGCGTCGACGAGCGCGGAGACGTCCTTGACCTCGTGCTCGGGGTCGTTCAGCCCGATCTTCCCGCCGGAGCGGCCGAACCCGCGCGCCGACCAGGTCAGCACGGCGTAGCCGTCCCGCGCGAGGCGCTCGGCCTGGGCCCGGACGTCGTCCTTGCTCCCGCCGAACCCGTGTCCGAGGAGCACGGCCGGCCGCCGCACCGCGGGATCGCCGGCGGTGAAGAAGGAGGTGTCGATCCCGGCGCCGGGCGCGCCCGGCGCCGGGGCGTCCAGCCCGGGCACCTGCACGAACCGGTCCTCGCGCCGCACGGCCGGCTCCTCCCCGGACGCGGCGGCCGCCGTCCAGGAGCCGACGCCCGCCAGGACCGCGAGGGCGGCGGCGCCGGCGAGCAGGCGGTCCCGGGGCCGCCGGGGCAGTCGTAGCTTCATATGGGCACCCTAAAGCCCGTGATCGCCTTCCCCGAGCTCCCTCAGGGGGAGCCCCGCCCCTTCTCCAGGAGTACCCGCGCGGACGGGCGTACCGCAGCCGCAGTAGGCCGGGCCCCGGGACCCCGGCGGCTGCGGCCCGCGGCGGCCCCGGCCTGCGCCGGGGCGCGGTCGGCGGGAGGATGGACGGCATGCTGCTGGCCGAGGTCGCGCGCGTGTCCCGGGAGGTCGCCGAGACCTCCGCCCGGTCCCGGAAGACCGCCCTGCTGGCGGAGCTGTTCGCGGCCGCCCCCGCCGAGGAGGCCGCCCTGGTCAGCGCCTACCTCTCCGGGCGGCTCCCGCAGGGCCGCACCGGAGTGGGCTGGCGCACCCTGGCCCAGGACACCGCCCCCGCGGCCGAGCCCGCGCTCACCGTGACGGCCGTCGACGCCGCCGCGGCCCGGCTGGCCGCCGTGGCGGGGCCGGGGGCGCAGGCCGAGCGCCGCCGGATCGTCGCGGAGCTGCTGGGCGCCGCCACCGGGGAGGAACAGCGCTTCCTGCGCGCCCTGCTGTCGGGGGAGGTGCGCCAGGGCGCGCTGGACGCCGTGGCCCTGGAAGGGGTGGCCAGGGCCGCCGGGGTGCCGGCCGCCGACCTGCGCCGCGCCGTGATGCTGGACGGCTCGCTGCCCCGCACGGCGGCGGACGTACTGGCCCGGGGCGCCGAAGCGCTGCGCGGGGTGACCCTGCGCGTCGGGCAGCCCGTCCAGCCCATGCTGGCCGGGACCGCGCGGTCCCTGGACGAGGCCCTGGCGGCGCTCGCCCCCTGCGCGGTGGAGGAGAAGCTCGACGGGATCCGCGTGCAGGTGCACCGGGACGGGGACGAGGTGCGGATCCACACCCGCTCCCTCGACGAGATCACCGGCCGGCTGCCGGAGGTGGCCGAACTGGCCCGGAGCCTGCCCGGCGAGCGGTTCGTCCTCGACGGGGAGGTCATCGGGCAGGGGCCCGACGGGCGCCCGGTGCCCTTCCAGGAGATCGCGGGCCGGGTCGGCTCCCGGGCCGACGTGGCGGCGGCGCGTGCGGCCCTGCCGGTGACCGCGTACTTCTTCGACGTGCTGGCCCTCGGCGACGAGGTCCTGCTGGACCTGCCGGTCAGCGAGCGGTACGCGGCGCTGGCCGCCCTGGTCCCCCAGTCGGCCCGGGTCAGGCGGCTGGTGGTGGAGGAAGCCGGGGCGGGGGCGGGGGCGGCCGGGGAGTTCTGGACGCAGACCCTGCGCCGGGGCCACGAGGGGGTCGTGGTGAAGGCCCTCGGCTCCCCGTACGCGGCGGGCCGGCGCGGGAAGCAGTGGCTCAAGGTGAAACCGGTCCACACCCTCGACCTGGTGGTGCTCGCCGCCGAATGGGGCCACGGCCGCCGCACCGGACTGCTGTCGAACCTGCATCTGGGCGCGCGGACCGGGGACGGCGGCCACGCCATGCTCGGCAAGACCTTCAAGGGGCTGACGGACGAGATGCTGCGCTGGCAGACCGGGCGGCTGGGCGAGCTGGCGGAGGCGGACGACGGCTTCACCGTGCGGGTCAGGCCCGAGCTGGTGGTGGAGGTCGCCTACGACGGACTCCAGCGCTCCGCGCGCTACCCGGCCGGGGTCGCCCTGCGCTTCGCCCGGGTCCTGCGGCACCGCCCGGACAAGCCGGCGGAGGAGGCCGATACCGTGGAGACGGTGCTGGAACAGGGCCGCAGGGACGGCTGAGGGAGCCCGGCCCGGGGCGTTTTTGCCCCAGAGGCAAGAGAGATTGCCAGGAAGGCAAGATTCTGGCTCAATCGGGGGTATGACGCCCCGTTCCCAGGAACCAGACGGCACCGGTCCCGCAGGCCCCGAGGAGGACCTCGCCGACGAGCTGCCCGCGGTCGCCCCGCAACTGCGCGAACTGCGCCGGCGCGCCGGGCTCACCCTGGAGGCCGCCGCCGCGCGGGCCAGGCTCTCGCCCGCGCACCTGTCCCGGCTGGAGACCGGCCGGCGCCAGCCCTCGCTGCCGCTGCTGCTGGGGCTCGCCCGCACCTACGGTACGACCGTCTCCGAGTTGCTGGGGGAGACCCCGGCCGTTGCCGATCCCATCGTACGGGCCGGCGGGCCGGGGGCCCGCGAGGCCGACGGGTGGACGTACTGGCAGGCCGGTGGCTCGGGGCGGGGGATGCAGGCGCTGCGCGTGCACGTCCCCCACGGGCGCAGCCAGGGCGAGCTGGTCCGCGTACACCCCGGGGAGGAGTGGCTGTACGTGCTCAGCGGGCGGCTGCGGCTGCACCTGGGGGAGGCCGAGCACCTGCTGGAGCCGGGGGACAGCGCGCACTTCGACTCGCTGACCCCGCACCGGATCGGCGCGGCCGGGCCGGGCGGGTGCGAGCTCCTGTTCGTCCACACCCTGCTGCAGAGCAGCCTCGCCGGGCTGTGCCTCGGCACCAAGACCACCACGCACCAGCACTAGCACCGGTACCGAGTACCAGGGGGAGCCGTCACCGTGTCCGAATCCCTTTCCGCGTCCGCGTCCGAGTCCGAGTCCCGAGGAGACCAGGTGTCCACCACCGCAGAGCAGGCCGTTCCGGAGCAGCAGGAGCAGCAGCAGGAGCCCGCGCCGCTGACCATCCGCGAGCGGTTCGAGAACAAGTTCCCGCGCGGCCTGATCATCAGGCTGATCGCGTACCTGTTCGTCGGCCACCTCTTCGCCTTCTTCGTCTACCTGCTCTTCGTCCTGGGCGGCCAGAACCAGTAGTCCCGGCCGTCGGCCGGTGCCCCTTCCGGGCGCCGCACCCAGCCGAGCACCAGCACCGAGGCCGCCGCCGCGAAGGCGCACCAGGTGGAGGCGAACGCCACCCGCCACAGGGCCGCGCAGACCACCGCCCCGGCGGCCAGCACGGCCCCGAGCAGCCGCAGCGTCCGGTCCCCGGCGAGCAGCAGGGCGCCCAGGGTGGCGTACAGGTAGCCCGCCAGGACCAGCGGGGCCCAGGGGACGTCGATCCCGTAGCCGATCACCCGGCCGCGGACCTCCGCGCTCACCGGCCCCGCGGCCAGGCAGTACGCGAGCACCGCCGCCGTGGCCGCTCCCACGGCCGCCGGCCCGAGCAGCCGGCGCCGGGACCCGGGCGCCGCGGCGAGCAGCACCCCGAACGGCACCCACAGCGGCAGCACCGGCAGCGCGATCACCGCCCAGGCCGTGGTGGCCGGGCCGCAGCCGCCGCCCGTGCGCCAGACGGCCGCCTCGACCAGCTGGTGCGCGCCGAGCAGCAGCGGGAGCGCGGCGACGGGCAGGTCGCGGGCCCGCCGGGTGCGGGCCAGGCACACCACCCCGACGGCGGCCACGGCCGTGCCCGCCGTCAGGTCCGCCGCCGCGCTCCAGCACACCCGGATCCTCCCGCCGTCAGCGCGGGCCCTCCGGCGCGTCCGGCGCCGAGGGGTGTTCCAGCGGCGGGGCGCCGATCGCGCAGTGCGTGCGGCACTGCGGGTGGCAGACCCCGGGCGCGGGGGAGCGTACGGTCGCCCAGGCCGTGACCGCGCCCGCCACCAGGGCGCCCGCGCACCAGGGCACGGCCCGTCGGAAGGCGGCGTCGAAGGCCCCGGCTGACAGGTACGCGTCCGGGCCCATCCCGGCCAGCAGCGGCAGCGCGGCCACCGCGAGCAGCCCGGCGGCCCGCGCGGCGGCGTTGTTGATCCCGCTGGCCAGTCCCGCCCGGCCGGCCGGCACCGAGGCCAGGACGGTCGCGGTCAGCGGGGCCACCAGGACGGTCATGCCCGCGCCCATCACCACCATGGCCGGCAGCACGTCCCGGGCGTACGAGGCGTCCGGGCCCACGCGCAGCGTGAGCAGCGTCCCGGCCGCGCACAGCAGCGGTCCGACGGTGAGCGGGACGCGCGGCCCGATCCGCTCCCCGAGCGCCCCCGCCCGCGAGGACAGCAGCAGCATCAGGACGGTGGTGGGCAGCAGGGCGGCCCCGGCGCCGAGGGCGGAGTACCCGGACACCACCTGGAGCTGGAGCACGACGAGGAAGAAGAAGCCGCCGAAGGCCGCGTAGACGAAGAGGGTGACGAGGTTGACGGCGGTGAACTGCCGGGAGGCGAACATGTCCGGCGGCACCATCGGATCCCGCCGGTGGCGCTCCACGTAGACGAACGCGGCGGCCAGCAGCACCCCGCCCACCGCCGCGCCGATGACCGGCGCCGCCGCGGACCGGGCCTCGATCAGCGCGTACGTCAGCAGGCCCAGCGCCGCCGCGCCGAGCACCGCGCCCAGTACGTCGAACCGGCCCACCGCCCCCGGGTCCCGGGACTCCGGTACGTGCTTCAGGGTCACCGGCACGCACAGCGCGGCCAGCGGCACGTTCAGCAGGAACACCCACCGCCAGCCCGGCCCGTCCACCAGCCAGCCGCCGAGGAAGGGCCCCACGGCCGCGCCGACGCCGCCGAACCCCGACCACAGGCCCACCGCGCGGGCCCGGTCGTCCGCCCGGATCGAGCCCTGGATCAGCGCGAGGGAACCGGGCGTCAGCAGCGCTCCGCCGACGCCCTGGAGGGCGCGGGCGGCGATCAGGACCCCGGCGTTCGGTGCGAGCCCGCACAGCAGCGAGCCCGCCGCGAACCAGACCACGCCGAGCACGAAGATCCGGCGCCGGCCGAACCGGTCGCCGAGCGCCCCGCCCACCAGGATCAGCGCGGCCAGGGTCAGCAGGTAGGCGTTCACCGTCCACTGGAGCACCGCCATGTCCGCGCCGAGGTCCTGCCCGATGCGGGGCAGGGCCACGTTGACCACGGTCGAGTCCAGCAGGGCCATCGCCGACCCGAGCACGGTGGCGGCCACGATCCACCGCCCCTGCGCGGAGCCGAGGGCGACCGCCGGTTCCGCGGCGGGCGCGGGGACGGGCCCGGACGCCGGTGTCAGGCCGGGCTCGGGTACCGGTCCGCCGGGCAGCGAGCTCATCCCACCAGGCTGACCCGCCCGCACCGGAAAGGCCACCGGGCGGGCCCGGCGGGCCTGGCGGGCGCGCGGTGACCGGTGCGGCGACCCGCACGGCGCCCCGTACGGACCCGTCCGTTCCGTGGCTCACGAGGCCCTCTTGTCATGCATATGGCACCTCCCGGACCATGGCCCGCGCACGACCCGCGCACGTTGCGCACGCACTTCCCGCACGCACTTCCCGCACGATCCGCACGATCTGCACGCGCCCCACGCGGCGCAAGAGGAGACGACACGTGCCACAACGCAACCGACGACGTTCCTTACGCGCGGCGCTCGCCGCTCTGAGCGCGGCCCTGCTCCTCCCGGTCGGCGCGGGCGCGGCCTCCGCCGCCCCCGAGCCCGGCCCCGCGCCCACCGCGGCCGAGCGCAAGCTCGAACCCGCCCTCCGCGCCCAGTTCGACGGCTCCGAGAAGGCCGTCTTCTGGGTCTACCTCGACAGCGCCGCCGACCTGACCGCCGCGGGGCGGCAGCAGACCCGCGCCGCCAAGGCCGAAACGGTTCTGCGCACCAAGAAGGAGCACGCCGCGCGCACCCAGGCCGAGGTCCGCAAGGCCCTCGACGGGGCCGGGGCGGAGTACACCTCGTACTGGATCGTCAACGCCGTCCGCGTCGTCGGCAGCCGCAAACTCGCCGGTTCCCTCGCCGAACGCCCCGAGGTCGCACGGATCGACGCCGACGACAAGGTCAGCCTCCCCAAGCCCGCCGAGGGCACCCGGGAGAAGACCGCCGCCGACGCCGTCGAATGGAACATCGACCGGATCAAGGCACCCCAGGTCTGGGACCGGCTCGGCGTGCGCGGCGAGGGCATCGTCGTCGCCAACATCGACAGCGGCGTCGACCACACCCACCCCGCCGTCGCCAACCAGTACCGCGGCAGGAACGCCGACGGCAGCTACTCCCACGACTACAACTGGTTCGACCCGGCCGGGATCTGCGCCGGCGCCGCACCCTGCGACAACAACGACCACGGCACCCACACCATGGGCACCATGGTCGGCGACGACGGAGGCGCCAACAAGATCGGCGTCGCCCCGGGCGCCAAGTGGATCGCCGCGAAGGGCTGCGAGACCAACTCCTGCTCCGAGGCCTCCCTGCTCGCCTCCGGACAGTGGATCGTCGCCCCCACCGACCTGCACGGCCAGAACCCCCGCCCCGACCTCGCCCCGCACATCGTCAACAACTCCTGGGGCAGCGCCGCGCACGACGACTGGTACCAGCAGGTCGTGGACGCCTGGCGGGCCGCCGGCATCTTCCCCGCCTTCTCCAACGGCAACGCCGGACCCGGCTGCGGCACCAGCGGCTCGCCCGGCGACTACGCGCGCTCCTACAGCTCCGGCGCCTTCGGCAGCGACGGCGCCATCGCCTCCTTCTCCTCCCGCGGCGCCGGCCCCGGCGGCATCGTCAAGCCGAACATCGCCGCCCCCGGAGTGAACGTCCGCTCCTCCGTCCCCGGCGGCGCGTACGCCTCCTTCTCCGGCACCTCCATGGCCTCACCGCACACCGCCGCCACCGTGGCCCTGCTGTGGTCGGCCGCGCCCTCCCTCGCCGGTGACGTCGCGCAGACCGAAGCCCTGCTGGACGGCACCGCCCAGGACACGGACAGCAGCCAGTGCGGCGGCACCGCCGCCGACAACAACGTCTTCGGCGAAGGCCGGCTCGACGCCCTGGCCGCGGTGGAGTCCGCCCCGCGCGGCGCGGTCGGCGCCCTCGCCGGCACCGTCCGCGACGACTCCGGCCAGCCCGTCGCCGGCGCCCGGATCACCGCGCACGGCCCGATCGACCGGACCGCCACCACCGCCGCCGACGGCACCTACCGCTTCGGAGTGCTCTCGGTCGGCGCGTACGAACTCACCGCCGCCAAGTTCGGCTACGGACAGCACGCCGCCACGGCGACCGTCACCGAACAGGCCACCGCAACCGCCGACCTCACCCTGACCCGGGCGGCGAGCGCCAGGCTCAGCGGCACCGTCACCTCGCCCGCCGGGCCCGCCGCCGGAGCGGCCGTCACCATCGCCGACACCCCGGTCACCGCCACCACCGACGCCCAGGGCCGCTTCGAGGTCACCCTGCCGCACGGCACGTACGACGTGACCGCCACCCACCCCGGCCGCTGCCTCACCGCCGGCACGGCCAAGGCCGCCGTCAGCGGCGACACCGCCGTCACCGTCACCCTCCCCGAGCGCACCGACGGCTACGGCTACGCCTGCGCCGCGGGCGGCGGCCGCCCGTACAGCGCGGGGGAGCGGCGGCTCGCCCTGACCGGCGACAACACCACCGAGCGCGTCGACCTGCCCTTCCCGCTCCCGCTGTACGGGAAGACGTACGCCCAGGCCTGGATCGGCACCAACGGCACCGTCAGCCTCGGCGGCAACCACACCGGCGACGTCAACGGCGACATCCCGAGCGCCGCCACCCCCAACGCGGCCCTCTACCCCTTCTGGGACGACCTCGTCGTCGGCGCCGCCGACAGCGGATCGGGCGTCTTCACCGCCGTCACCGGAACCGCCCCGCACCGCAGCTACGTGATCGAGTGGCGCCAGGTCGCCCACTGGTCGGCGCAGTCCGACACCTTCTCCTTCTCGGCGGCCATCGGCGAGGACGGCACCGTCACCTACTCCTACAAGGGGACGGGCGGCACCGGCATCAAGGGCGGCTCCACCGCCACCGTCGGCGTGGAGAACGCGACCGGCACCGACGCCTTCAAGTACTCCTTCAACACCCCGGCCATCACCGACGGGCTCTCCATCGGCTTCCGCACCACCCGCAGCGGCGTGGTCACCGGCCGGGTGCTCGACGCCAACGACGGCGGCGGCGTCGCCGGCGCCACGGTGACCGTCGGCAGCGGCGACTCGGCCGTCTCCGCCACCACCGCCGCCGACGGCGGCTACGTGGTCCAGAGCCCCTCGGGCGCCCGCACGGTCACCCTCGCCGCGCCCTCCTACGAGACCGCCACCGCCACCGCCGACGTCAAGCCCGCCGACGTCACCACGGTCAGCCAGTCCCTGCGCACCGGCCGGGTCACCGCCGCCGCACCGGCCGTCGAGCTGGTCCTGCCTGCCGGCCAGCGGCGCACCCGCACCCTGGAGCTCGCCAACCCCGGCCTCACCACCGCCTACACGGTCGCCGAGGACGCGCCCTGGCTGACGGTGGCCCCGGCGGAGGGCAGCCTCCCGACCGGCGGCAAGGCCGCGCTCTCCCTCACGGCCGACACCGCCGGGCTGGCCCCGGGCACGGTGCTGAGCACCGGACTGCGGATCACCTCGGCCAGCGGCCGCGCACCCGTGCTCACCGTCCCCGTCAAGGTCGTCGTACCGCGCTACCAGACCGCCGTGGACGCCGGCTCCGAGCGCGCCGCCGTCGACGCGGCGGGCGACTCCTGGTCCCCGGACCGCAAGTACACCGCCGGCTCGTACGGCTACCAGGGCAGCTCCTCCGTCCACTCCACCGGCCGCACCATCGCCGGGACGGACGACCAGCAGCTCTTCCGCAGCGCCCGCGAGAACATGTACGAGTACCGCTTCGACAACGTCCCGAACGGCACCTACACCGTGGAGCTGGGCTTCGCCGAGCTCTCCAACACCCGGCCCGACAAGCGGGTCTTCGACGTCCTGGCCGAGGGCACCCAGATCCTGCCCTCCCTGGACATCTCCCTGGAGGCGGGCACCTACACCGCCCTGACCAGGACCTACACGGTCAAGGTCACGGACGGGGTGCTCAACCTCCGCTTCGTCACGCACAACGGCTCCGGCAAGCCGCTGGTCAACACCCTCCGGGTGACCGACCGCCCCGACAAGGGCTAGCCGCGTCCGACCGCCGCCCGCCCCCGGCATTCGGGTGGCGGGCGGCGGCCGCGCCGGGACATCCCGTCCGGCGTGCCCGGCCCGTCCGGCGGAGCGACGTAGCGTGGCGGACCATGACGCCGCAGATCGAGGCACTCGTGAGCGCCGCCGGACCGGCCGCGCTCTGGGCGGTGGGATCGGCGGACGCCGTCGACGCCGCCCGGCCCGGCACCCCCGCCGACGACTGGGAGGCCCCGCTCGACGCCGGAGCCCTGACCCCGCTGCTCGCCCTCTGGCCCGTCCTCGGCGGCCTCGTCGCCCGGGGCGAGCTGACCCTGCACACCCCCCTCACCGCCTACGGGGCGACCGCCCCGGCCGGCCTGCCCGCACGCACCACCACCGCCCACCACCTGCTCACCCGCGGCGACGGCCCCGCCCCCCTCGACGCCCTCACCCGGCTCGCCGAACACCTCTGCGGAACCCCGCTGGCCGACTGCGCCCGCACCCGGGTCTGGGGGCCCCTCGGCATGGCCCGCACCCACTACGCCGGAGCCGCCCTGCGCACCAGCGCCGCCGACCTCGCCCGCTTCCTGCGCCACCTGCTCGCCGACGGGGACGCCGCCACCGGTGCCGAGGACACCGCCGACCGGCCCGTGCCCCGCGCCTGGACCGCCGAGTCCCTGCGGATCCGCACCGGCGAACTCACCCCCTCGCGCGGCCTCCTCTGGCACCCCGCACCCGCCGGGGTGTGGACCCACCACCCCCCGTCCGGCTCCGGCCCGGCCGTGTGGATCTCGCCCCGCCAGGGCCGCTGGGCCCTGCTCGTCCCGGCCCCCGGGAGCACCGGCACCGGCCCCTCGCGCACCGCGTTCCGCGAGGCCGCGTTCGGCCCCGCTCCCGCGCGCGCCGCCCGCGCGGCGGACGTACGGTGATCCCGAAGTCACCGTACGCAGCCCCCGCGAGGAACCCATGTCCGACGCCGCGACCACCCTGGCCACCGACCCGGACACGGACACGCTCGACGCCCTGTGCCGGGACCTGGCCGAGGCCGCCGACGCCGTCGGCGAGGCCGCACGGTACGCCTCCGGACTCGCCCTCGGGCCCCGCCTGACCGCCGGGGCGCTCGTGGGGCGCGGCGGGAGCCGCCGCCGGGCCTGGCGGACCCTGCTGCGCACCCTCACCGACCCGGCCGGGTTCGGCTGGGCCCCGCGCGGACGGGGGCTGGCCCGGGCCGGGTGGCTCGCCGGGATCCTCGGGGGCCGCGAGAGCCTCGCCGTCAGCACCGCCGTCTGCGGACTGAGGGGCCGGATCCGCGCCGCGGCCGTGGGCCGCCCCGAACTGTGGGCCGACCCGGACTCCGCCGCCGTGCTGGGCGCGGTCGCCGAGGACCGGCAGGCCGACGCGGCCCGAGCCTTCCGCACCCTGCTGCGCGAGCGGGGCCCCGCTCGGGCGTTCGCCTTGCTGGCACCGGCCTTCGCGGACGTGCTGGCCTGGCACGCCCTGACCGACGAGAACCCCTTCAACGACCACGCGGGCTGGCAGGTGGCCACCGGCCGGGCCGTCACCGCCGAACCCCTGCTGGGCCTCGGCGCCGCCCTGCGGGCCTTCTGCGCCCGCAGCCCCGGCCCGGCCCCGGCCGCGCCCGTGTCCGCGAACCCCCGGAGGAGCCCGTGAACGACTGCCCCCTGCCGAGCCGGGCCGCCCCGGCGGACGGCCTGCGCACCCACTCCGCCGCCCTGCGCTCCCACGCCCGGCGGCTGCGGGCCGGGGCGGCCGCCCTGGAGTGGCACGGCCGGGAGGCCGACGCGTACCGCGCCGAGGTCACCGCCCTCGCCGACCGCTGCGCCCGCGCCGCCGCGGGCCTGGCCCTCGCGGCGGCGCAGCTGGACGGAGCGCACCCCCGCCGCCGGTGAAGCCGGCGGACGGGGGTGCGGATCGGGCGGGGGTGCGGGTCACAGGACGAGCGACAGCAGCAGGACGAAGCCCAGACCCGTGACCGAGATGACGGTCTCCATCACGGACCAGGTCTTGAGGGTCTGCCCGACGCTCATCCCGAAGTACTCCTTGACCAGCCAGAACCCGGCGTCGTTGACGTGGCTGAAGAACAGCGAGCCCGCCCCGATCGCGAGGACCAGCAGGGCGGTCTCCGTCGTGGACATGCCCGCCGCCAGCGGCGCCACCAGGCCGGCCGCCGAGATGGTCGCGACCGTCGCCGAGCCCGTCGCCAGGCGGATCGCGACCGCGATCAGCCAGGCCAGCAGCAGGGCCGGTACGGACCAGTCCTCGGACACGTCCAGGATCATCCGGCCCACCCCGGCGTCGATCAGCGTCTGCTTGAAGCCGCCGCCCGCGCCCACGATCAGCAGGATGCCGGCGATCGGCGCGAGGGACTTCTCCACCGTGGACGACAGCCGCTCCCGGGTGAACCCGGCGGCCCGGCCGAGGGTGAACATCCCGACCAGGACCGCCGAGAGCAGGGCGATCAGCGGGGAGCCGACGACGTCCGCGACCTTCTGCACGGTGTCGGCCGGGTCGTCGACAACGATGTCCACCAGGGCCTTGACCAGCATCAGCACCACCGGCAGCAGCACCGTGAAGACCGTCGCCCCGAACCGCGGGCGGTGCGCGGGATCCGCCGACGGGCGCTCGGGGACCAGGTGCTCCGGCGCGGGGATGTCCACCCAGCGCGCCGCGTACCGGGAGAACAGCGGGCCGGCGATGACCACCGTGGGTATCGCGACGAGGACCCCGAGGGCGAGGGTGACGCCCAGGTTCGCGTGCAGCGCGTCGACGGCGACCAGCGGGCCGGGGTGCGGCGGTATCAGACCGTGCATCACCGACAGGCCGGCGAGCGCGGGCACGCCGATCCGCATCAGGGAGTAGCCGCCGCGCCGGGCGACCATCAGCACCACCGGGATCAGCAGCACGATGCCGACCTCGAAGAAGAGCGGCAGCCCGATCACCGAGGCGATCAGCACCATCGCCCACGGCATCGCCCGGCCCCGTGCCCGGGCCAGGATCGTGTCCACGATCTCGTCCGCCCCGCCCGAGTCGGCCAGCAGCCTGCCGAGGACCGCGCCGAGCGCGATGAGGACGCCGACCCCCGCGACCGTGGCCCCCAGGCCCGCGGTGAAGCTGGCGACCGTCTTGCCCAGCGGGGCGCCCGCGAAGGACCCGAGGGCGAGCGAACCGACCGTCAGGGCCAGGAAGGCGTGCATCTTGAGGCGGGTGATGAGCAGGACGATGACGGCGATGCCCGCGAGGACGGCGACGCCCAGCTGGACGTCGCCGGCCGAGGTGATGGGTGCGGGCGCGGCCGCCGCCAGAGTCTCGACGCTGAGACCGGTCACGGTGGGTTTCCTTATCTGTCGAACGTTCGGAGGGCGGCCAGCGCCCGTTCGGTGATCTCCTCGGGCGTGCCGGCGACATCGACGGCGATCCCGCGTTCGTCCGCCCGGAGCGGTTCGAGCACGGCGAACTGGGAGTCCAGCAGGGAGGCGGGCATGAAGTGCCCCTTGCGGTCCGCCATCCGCCGCTCGATCAGCGGCCGGTCCCCGGTGAGGTGGACGAACACGGCGTCCGGAGCGGCCGCGCGCAGCCGGTCGCGGTAGGAGTGCTTGAGGCAGGAGGCGGCGACCACGCCGCCGCCCGGCTCCGCCCGGTTGCGGATCCACTCGCCGATGGCGTCCAGCCAGGGCCTGCGGTCGGCGTCGTCGAGCGGGGTGCCGGCCGACATCTTGGCCACGTTGGCCGCCGGATGGAAGGCGTCACCTTCCGCGTACGGGAGGCCGAGCGCCTCCGCGAGCAGCCGCCCGACGGTCGTCTTGCCGGTGCCGGCGACGCCCATCACCACAATGACGCGCTGGGAGCTCACGTCGTACCTCGCTGTCCTCGTTGCTGGGAGCACCACTGAAACCCATTAAGTAGTACTTATTCAAGGGTCGAGCGGAAAAACGTCACATCTTTTGCCGCTCGGGGCGTCACCGTACGCTTACGCCATGACCACCGAAGGCAGTCCGGGCCCAGGACTCCACTCCCAGGTGCTGGACACCCTCGGCCTCGCGATCACGGCGGGGGAGTACCCGCCCGGCAGCGTCCTGCGCACCGACGAGATCGCCGGCCGCTTCGACGCCTCCCGCACCGTTGTCCGGGAGGTGGTCCGCGTCCTGGAGTCGATGCAGCTCGTCGAGTCCCGCCGCCGGGTCGGGGTCACCGTCCGTCCCGCCGAGGAGTGGAACGTCTACGACCCGCGCGTCATCCGCTGGCGGCTCGCCGGCACCGACCGCCCCCGCCAGCTGCGCTCCCTGACCGTGCTGCGCTCGGCCGTCGAACCCGTCGCCGCCGGACTCGCGGCCACCCGCGCCACCCCCGAACAGTGCGCCCGGCTCACCGAGGCGGCCCTCGGCATGGTCAGCACCTCCCGCGGCCACCAGCTGGAGGGCTACCTCCACCACGACATCGCCTTCCACCGGACCGTCCTCGACGCCTCCGGCAACGAGATGTTCGCCCGGCTCGGCGACGTCGTCGCCGAGGTCCTCACCGGCCGCACCGAGCACGCCGTGATGTTCCACGACCCCGACCCGGCCGCCGTCACCCTGCACGTACGGGTCGCCGAAGCGGTCCGCGAGGGCGACGCCGCCGCCGCCGAGGCCCTGACCCGGCGGATCGCCCTCGGCGCCCTGGAAGAACTGGACGTGCTCGCCCCCTGAGGCCGGCGACCGGTGTGCTCCGGGCCCGGATCAGGCCCGGATCCGCCCCGCCGCGACCGGCCGGCGACCCGGAAGCGACCGGACGGCTCCCGCACCATGGGGTGCGAGGACGTGATCCGGCTTGTCCGGGGCGCTCGGGCGGTGCGATCCTTCCGCCATGTCGTCGCCCACACAACTGCCGGACTACGGGGAGGTCCTCGCGGAGGTGAGGGAAGTGCGGCGGGCCGGGATCGTCCGACTGCGTGAGCTACGGCTCCCGTTGCTCACCGGCATGTCGGCCGGTCCGGGGGCGGGGGGCCCCGGAGAGCCGCACTTCCCCGCCGTCGAGCGGCTGTTGCGCGCCGCCGTCGCCGCCATGGGCGGGGGCACCCTCCAGGAAGCCGCCGAATACAGCCTCGGCCTCGCGCGCGGCACCCGGGACTGGCCCCCCGCCGACCGGCGCCGGCGCGCCGCCCAGGTGTACGGCGTCAGCGTGGAGCGTTTCCGCAAGCACCAGGAGCTGATGGTGCTCGGACAGGTCGCCGAGCAGCTCGTCCGCCGCGCCGCCGCCGGCTCCTTACCCCCGCAAGCCCCCGAAGACCCGCCCGCGCCCCCCGGCCCCGCCCGCAGGCTGAGCCCCAGCCACCGCCGGCTGGCCGTCCGGGCCGGCGGCCGCGCACACGCGCTGACCCTGCACGTGCACCCCGTCGACCTGCTGCGCGACATCGACGTGGTGGTCTCCCCCTCGAACACCCACTTCGCCCTCCCCGAGCCGTACAAGTCCTCCGTCGCCGCCTCCCTGCGCCGCGCGGGAGCCGTCCGGGACCCGGCCGGCCGCGTCGTCGAGGACCGGATCCGCGACGAACTGCGCGCCTGGACCGACCGGTACGCCCCCCAGGGCCTCCCCGTCGCCCCCGGCACGGTCGCCGTCACCGGCGCCGGAGCCCTCGAAGCGCAGGGCGTCCGCCACATCCACCACGCGGCCGTCGCCGTGCCCCGGCCCGGCACCAACGACTACGACGTCCTCCCGGCCGACGTCACCCGCGCCGTCACCCGCGTCTTCGACCTGCTGGCCGACGGCCCCGCCGGAACCTCCGTCTGCCTCCCCCTGCTGGGCGCCGGCCGCGGCGGACTGTCCCCCGCCGACAGCCTCGCCGCCCTCTGGGCCGCGATCGAGGCCCGGCTCGCCCGCGGCTGCGACCAGGACGTCCACCTCGTCGTGCGCCGCCCCGAACGCGCCGACCTGATCGAAGAGTTGCTCACCGCACCGGACGGGAGCCCGGCATGACCGACCCCTACGCCCGGCTGGCCGCCGCGGCCGCCGACTGGGACGCACTGCGGCCCCGCCTCGACCCCGGCTCCCTGCGCCGGCTCGCACTCCTGCTCGCCGAGGCGCGCACGGCCACCGGCGAGGAAGCCCGGCGCGCCGCACTGCGCGCCGCCCGCCTGCTGGAGGAACTCCTGCCCGACCGGTTCCCCGGCGAGAGCCGGCTCACCGCCGCCCCCGAGGCACCCGCCGGCCACCTCGGCCACACCGCCGACGACCTGGCCGTCCTGCTGCTCGACGGACACCGCATGGTCGGACCGGTCCTCGGCGAGGTCCGCGCCCGCCTCCTCGCCGCCCCCGCCCTCGGAGACGCCGACGTCCTGGAACGCGGCCCCGACCCCTACGCCCCGGACCTGATCCGGCTGCGCGCACCCGGCGGGCTGATCCGGCTGCCCGCCTTCCAGTTCACCGCCGACGGCCGCGTCCGCCCCACCGTCGCCCGGGTCAACGCACTGCTGGGCGCCGACGACGACCCCTGGGGCACCGCCGACTGGTGGCTCTCCCCGAACGCCTGGCTCGGCCCGGCCCCCGTCACCCTGCTCGACACCCCCGACGAGCAACGGCTCGTCGACGCCGCCGAGTTCCTCGCCGAAGGGGAATAGCCCGTGCCCAACTACCGGCCCCCCGCCGAGCCGGCCGGCACCCCCGCCAAGGTCACCCTCACCGCAGGCACCCCGCTCTACCGGGTGCACTCGGCCCGGCGTGCGGGCGACGCCTTCAACCCCGTCCCCGCCCACTGCCTCTACGGGGGCGGCCGCTTCGACTCCACCTCCTGCGACCACTACGGCTACCTGTACGCCGGACTCACCCCGCAGGCCGCCGTCAGCGAGAGCGTCCTGCACTCGCTGCCCTTCGACCCCTCGGGCGCGGCCCGGCTGGTGCCCCGCGCGGCCGTCACCGGCCGCCGGCTGTCGGCGCTGCGCCTGACCCAGTCCCTCGACGTGGTCGCGCTGGTCACCGGGCAGGACCTGGCCGCCGTCCACCAGGACAGCTGGCTCGTCCAGGCGGAGGCCCGCGACTACCCGTACACCCGCGACTGGGCACACTGGATCCGCCGCCACACCGACCCGTGGGCGCAGGGGTTCCTGTGGTCCTCCAAACGGGAGCCGGGCGAGCGGGCCCTCGTCCTGTTCGCCGACCGCTGCCCGCCCGCCGCGCTCGCCCCCACCGGCCAGGACCCCGTCGACTTCACCACGCCCGAAGGCCGCCGCTGGCTCGACGAGGTCCTGCTGCCCTACCACGCCCGCCTCGCGCCCTGACCCCCACCGGAGGCCCCTGTGGACACCGCCGCGCTGAGAGCCGCCCGCGACGAGGCCATGACCGCGCTCACCGGCGTCCCGGCCGGCAGCGCCGAGGCCCGCGAACTGTGCGGGCGGGCCGGGGAGCTGAGTTACCGGCTGTGGGAGGAACAGGACGACCCCGAGGACCGCGACCTCGCCGCCGAAGCCTTCGCCCACGCCTTCCGCGGCCCGGACGAGGGCCCCGCCCGGCCGGTCCGGCGCATCATGTACGGACACCTCCTCGCCCTGCGGTACGACGAGCGGCCCGACCCGCAGACGGCCGCCGAGGTCCGGGCCCTGCTCGTCCGGGCCCTGGCCGAACTGCCGGACGCGGAGCGGCCGTCACCGCGCGCGGTGCACGCCCGGTGGGTCCTCGCCTACCTCACCAAGCGCCGCGTCGTGGACGGAGCCGACGAGCCCGGCCTCCTCGACGAGGCCCTGCGCCGGGGCCAGGAGGCCCTCGACGACACCGGCGGCCAGGACGCCGACCTCCTGGAGGCCCTCGGCTACCTCTGGCAGAACCACGGCCTGCGCACCGGCGACACCGCCTCGTACCTCCGCTCCGCCGACCACTACGGCCGGGCGCTGACCACCGGCGAGGCGGACCGGGACCTGCCGCTCGTACGCCAGTCACGCGGCTTGTCCCTCATCCTCGGCGGCTACCACGCCACCGACCGGGCCGCCCTCGAAGAAGGCCGCGACGAGACCGCGCGGGCCCTGGCCGAGGCGGACGGACACCCCGCATGGGAGCGGCCCGCCCGGCTGCGGCTCGCCTTCGCCCGCGTCGCGATCGGCGGCACGTGGTCCGAGGAAGCGGAGGCCGACCGGGCCGAGGAGGAACTCGCCGGGCTGCTGACCACCGGCGCCGAGATGGACGAACTGCCCTGGTTCTACCTCGACGTCCTGGGCCGCTTCCTGTTCTCCCGGGCCCAGCCCCGCTTCGACCTGCCGGCCATCGACCGCGCCATCGGCCTGCTCACCCGGGCCGTGGACCGGTGGACGCCGGCCGACGGGGACCTCGGGCCCGCCGCGCTGGGCCTCGTCCACGCCCAGCAGCTGCTGTACGAGACGGACCAGGGCCCGGAGCGGCTGAGGGCCATCGAGCGGGCCGGACTGGCGGCGGTGGAAGCGGACGGAACGGCCCCCGAGATACGCGACGTGCTGCTCATGCTGGTCTCCGAGGCGCAGCACCGGCTCGGCCCCGACCATCCGCAGGACGTGTCCGTCGACGAGGTCGTGCGCATCTACCACCAGTTCCAGGAGCGCATCAGCAGCGGCGAGTTCTCCCCGGACTTCAGCTTCGACTCGATCTTCAACGGCGAGGGGTCCCCGGCCCGCGAAGCCTGGGAACGCCGGATGGCGGAGCTGATCGAGAACTGGCGGTCGGCGGAGCCCGGCATAGGCCGAGCCGAACGGGCCGCCCACTTCCTCGCGGCGCTGCCCCTCATCGACCCCGACGGCGAACGCCTGGGCCCGGAACGCGAGGCGGAACTGACCGCGGCCGTCCTCGCCTACGCCGAAGAGGACCCCGAGTGGCGAGGTCACGGCCTCGCGGTGCTCGGCAACTTCCGTCTCGCCCAAGGCGTCACGGGGATGGACGCGGACCGGCTCGAAGAAGCCGTGGAGCACTTCGCGGCGGCCGCCGCGGCCGGCAACGACAGCCCCTGGGTGGCCTACGGCTCCACCATCGCCTCGGGGATGGTCGCCCAGCTGCGCGGGGTCACCAGCGGCTCCGTGGTCGAACGGGCCGACTGGGAGCGGATCCGCGAGCAGCTCGGAGCTTCCCCGAAGCTGGACCTCGTGCTGCGCGTCCAGCAGGCGGTGCCCCGGGCCCTGCTCGCCGTCAAACGGGGCGACCTGCCGGAGGCCGACCGGCAGGCCGCCGAAGCCGCCCGGGCCCTCGAACGGTGGGACCGCGCCGACCCCTCCTGGATCGAGGCCTTCGGCATGCTGGAATCGGCCCGGATGGCACGGGAGAACCTCGCCCAGCGCCTCGGAGCGCCCCGGACCCCACCGCCGGCCGGGCGGCCCACGGGAGCGGAGCTGCTCCGCCTGGCGGCCCGGCTGCCCCGCCTGCACCGGGCCAACGTGATCGGCAACATCGCCCTCGCCTGGCGCGCCGACGCCCTGCTCGCGTACGACGTGCCGCGCGTCCGCGAGACCCTCGCCCTGTCCGAGGAGGCGATCGGCTGCGCCGAGCCCGGCGGCGACACATGGACCCGGCTGACCTCCGAGGTGGGCGCCACGTACTGCACCCTGGTGATGGCGAACGAAGAGCCGCGCTCGCCGCAGCGCGCCCGGGACCTGGAGCGGGCCATCGGCCTCCTCGAAGGTTCCGTGGACGCCATGGGCGGCCCCGAGCACCGGCTCTGGTCGGTCGCCGCCCACTCCCTCGGCCGCGCCTACCGCGTCCGCGGCCGCATCGCCCGCCGCGACCGTGAACGCGGCCGCCGCCTCGGCCTGGAGGCCCTGCGGGGCTTCGCCTGTTCCGCCCTGTTCCAGTCCGGCACCCAGGACGCGGCCGAGGCCGCCCGGCTGGCCACCGACCTCTCCGAGGAGGTCGTCGGCTGGTGCCTCGCCGACCGGGCCCCGCAGGACGCCCTCCAGGCCCTCGACGCCTGCCGCGGGCTGGTCCTGCACGCCGCCACCACCAGCCGTTCCGTCCCCGAACTGCTCACCGCCGCCGGACGGGACGCCCTGGCCGCCGAGTGGCGGGCGGCCGGCGCCGCGGACGACCCCGACGCCGCGCCGGGAGACCTGCGACGCCGCGTCGTGCTCGCCCTCACCGAAGCCCGCGTCCGGCTGCTCGACCCGCCCGCCCCCGAGGAGATCGGCGCGGCCCTGCGCACCCAGGGCAAGGACGCCCTCGTCTACCTGGTCGCCGCCACCCGGCACTGCCCCGGCACCGCCGTCGTCGTCACCTCCCGCGGGGACGTCCACGAAGTGCCGCTGCCCGGCCTGCGGGCGGACGCCGGCCCGCTGCGCGACTACCACCCGGGCGGCACCCCCGCACCCCGCGACATGGGGCCCGTGCCGGGCCACGGCCCCGCCCCGGCCCGGCCGCTGCGCGAGCAGCTCGACCGGCTCTGCGCCTGGGTCTGGCGGGCCGCCCTGCGCCCGCTGCTCGGCGTGTTCGACGTCCCCGACCGGCCCGGCCGGCTGCCCCGGCTGGTCCTCGTACCGATGGGCCCGCTCGGCCTCGTCCCCTGGCACGCGGCGTTCGCCGACACGAGCACGGGCCGCCGGTACGCCCTCCAGGACGCGGAGATCTCCTACGCGGCCTCCGCCCGCCTGCTCTGCGAGGTCGCGGCCCGCCCGGCCGTCCCGCACACCGGCACCGCGCTGGTCGTCGGCGACCCCACCGGCGACCTCCCGTACGCGGGGGAGGAGGCCGACGCCGTCCTGCACGCCTTCTACCCCGGCGGCGACCGGCTGGGCCTGCGCTCCGGGGACGGGACGCCCGGCGAGGTGGCCCGCTGGCTGCGCGAACGCGCCGACGGCGGTGCCGTGCTGCACCTCGCCTGCCACGGCACGGTCGAGGAGAACCGGCCCCGCAGCTCCTACCTCGCGCTCAAGGACGGCGTCCTGACCGCGGAGGAGCTCACCGGCGCCGCCCACGGGCCGCTCGGGCTCGTCGTGCTCGCCGCCTGCCGCAGCCAGGTCTCCGGGCGGGGCCTCAACGAGGCCTACAGCCTGTCCTCCGCCTTCCTCGTGGCCGGCAGCCGGTCCGTCATCGGCTCGCTGTGGCCGGTCCCCGACGACGCCACCTCCGTCCTGATGTTCCTGACCCACCACTACCTGCGCCGCGAGCAGGAGCCGCCCGCCCGGGCGCTGCGCCGGGCCCAGCTGTGGATGCTGGACCCGGAGCGGGCCGTCCCCGACGGGTTGCCGCCCGCCCTCGCCGCCCGGCTGCGGCGCCTCGACCCGGACGACCTCACCGCCTGGGCCGGGTTCACCCACCTCGGGCAGTGAGGCCCCGCCTACGGCACCACCGTGCGCAGCGCCAGGGTGCTCGCGCCCCACCGGCCCGAGGCGGAGGAGCCCGCCGGCCGCATGATCCGGTCCGGGTCGGTCAGCCGCAGCAGCCCGTCCGCCGGTGCGCGCAGGGGCGTGCGGGTGCCGACGCCGCCCGGCTCCCAGCGGCTCAGGCGGAACGGCACCGTGTTCAGCTCGTTCTCGGCCACCACCAGCTTCAGCCAGTCGCGTGCCGAGGCCCCCGGGCGTACCGGCCGGGAGGCCGGCAGGGACATCTGCACCGCCTCCCCGTCCAGGGCGTGGCCGTACATCCCGGAGCCGATGAACTCCCCCGGGAACAGCAGGGTGTCCGCGCCGAAGCGGTCGTCCAGGTTGACCAGCACGCACCACAGCGGCCGGGGGCCGGTGTTGTGCAGCCGCACGGCGATCCGCGGTTCGCGGGAGCCCTCGTACGACACGACGATCTCCCCGTTCCCGTCGGTCCGCAGGGGTTCCCCCTCCCGGTCCTCCCAGGGCCGCACCTCCACCTTGACGTGGCTGCTCAGCGGTGACAGTCCCGCGTCGAGGCCGCGGATCCGGTGCCAGTGCACCAGCCGGGTCAGGCAGTCCCCGAGCCGGGCCGCGTCCGCGTCCGTGGCCAGCGGCAGCGGGGGCACGTACGGGGACCCGTCGCGGCGCAGCACCCGCGCCCGCCCCCCGCGCACCTCCACCCGCAGCAGCAGCCCCGCCGAGGCCTCCTCCGGCGAGCCCGCCGCCACCTCGTGCAGCAGCGGGGAGGCGGGCAGGAGCCCCTCGGCCCCGTCGAGGACCACCGCCGCCGGGGGCAGGGCCAGCGCCGACACGGACACCGCGTGCACCGAGCCCGGGTTCGGCGTCCAGCCGTCGGGGACGACCAGGGTGCGGTCCGCCCGCACCGCCCCGGCCCGTACGAGTCCGCCGCCCGCGGCCTTGAACTCCGTGCCCGGGCCGCCGGTCAGGCCGTGCACCCGGCCGCAGTCCACCTCCCAGCCGTCGGGGCCCTCCCGCAGCAGGTACGGGCTCGGCTCGGCCGACCGCAGGGCCCCGCCCTCCAGCAGCGGCCGGTCCGCGGGCCCGCCGGGCTGGACGGGGAACAGCACCGGCTGCTGCCCGTTCACCAGCCGCCGCACCCCGGCCTCCGCCTGGGCGAGCAGCTGCCGGAGCGTGGTCCCCGGCGCGGCGGCCCGCAGGGCGCGGGTCAGGGCGTACGAGAACACGCCGTGGACGACCGGCCCGTCGGGGCCCTCCAGCGGCCGTTCGAACGCGGGCTGGTTGCTCCGGCTCGCCGCCAGCAGCACATGGGCGGTCATCCGGGCCGGCCCGCTCGTGTCCCGCGTCCCGGCGGACGGTTCCGGCCGCCACGACGGCAGCGGCAGCAGCATCCGGGAGGGCCAGTCGTCCCGGCTGGACCCGCCCGAGAAGCAGGAGTCCAGCACCGCCACCACCCGGGCGCCGCCCGCCGCCGCCCCGTCCAGCAGCACGCCCAGCCGCTTGTCCGGCAGCGGCCCGTCCGCGCAGACCAGTGCCTGGCACCGGCCGGTCGGCTCGATCAACAGCTCTTCGGGGGTCTGCGCCGGGTACTCCGTACCGTGCCCCGAGAACCAGAACAGCGCGGTGTCCCCGGGACCGGCCTGCCCGAGGTGGCCCACGATCCCCTCCTGCACGGCGGCGGCGGTGGCCGCGCCGTCGGTGAGGACACGGGCGCGGACCCGGCCCGGGGCCACCGCTTCCAGCGCGGCGCCGGCCGCGGCCACGTCGTTCAGACAGCCGCGCAGATCGGCACGCGTCTCCGCGCGGTACTCGTTGATGCCCACGAGCAGGGCGTACACGGTCTCCATGGCTCCAGTGTGGTCCGCCGCACCGGACGGCCACTGGCCGGAATCCGGTCGGTTCGAGGGCGGTTGCCGGTCCGCCGAGGCCCATATCCCTTTTGTGGTCGCACGATTGACGGTACGTCATTAACCTGCGTGCTCCACTCATGAAATCGGGGGAGGCCATGGGGTACATCGAGCGTCCGCGCAGGATCGTCGAAGGACCGGCCCGCGATCCGCGGGCGACGGGCGGGAGACCGGGACCCGCGCCCGCGGCCGCCGGGGCCGGCCGCCCGCCGGGCCCGGTCGCCGACCGGCTGAAGGACCGTTCACGGGAACTGCTCGAAGCCGTCTCCGGCTTCGACGCGGGCCTCGACGAGGCGGCCCGGCGGCGGCTCGCCGACTGGATCCGCGCCCACTACGAGAGCGAACACCCGGGCGCCCCCGTCGGCTTCCTCGCCCGCTGCCACCTGGGCCCGCCCTACGTCGACCACGTCCTCGACCTCTTCGGCGCCATCGTCACCCACTACGCGCCCCGCGACACCCTCCCCGAGCCCTACGGCGGGGCCCGGATGCTGGTGCGCAACCCCGGCTACGCGTACGTGGAGGTCCACTCCGACGGGCTGGTGCTGCCCGTCCTGGCCGGCGGATCCGTGGTCAGGCCCGCCGGACCGCGCTCGGGAGGTGCGGCATGAGCGCCGTCGACGCCGGCCTGTACGTCAAGCTCGCCGCGATCAACCGGCTCGTCCTCGGCGTCTCCGAACAGGTCGTCCAGGTCGGCGCCCAGGTCAAGCACGTCGAAGCGCAGCAGGACCAGGCGCGCGGCGAACTCCGGCAGCTGCGGCAGGAGTTCCTCGCCTTCGTCGCCCAGGCCCGGCTCGTCGCCGCCCTCCAGCGCGCCGAGACCCGCGTCGGGGTCCTCCAGGACCAGCTCGACCACGAGTTCGGCCACCACAAGGTGGTCCGGCGCACGGCCGTCGGCATGCTCCAGGCCTTCGACCTCGGCCTCGTCTCCGAGGACGTCGTCCGCACCGTCGGCGACGAACTGATGCTCCAGACCCCCCGCTACTGGCTCGCACCCGCCCTGGTCGCACTGACCTCCTGGGCCGCCGACGACCCGGCGCTGTGCGAACGGGTCGTGCAGGAGGCCTTCCGCCGCTCCCCGGACCGGACCTCGCTGTTCTTCGCGCTCGTCCTGCGCCGCCAGGCCCGGCCCGCCGAATCCGCGCGCTGGCTGCGCCACTACCTGACGGCCCAGGACCCGCGCGCCCTCGGCCGCGAGTTCGCCGTCATCCTGGAGTCCGTGGCCCAGGGCGCCTTCGGCCCGGTCGGCCGCACCCTGCTGCGCGAGGTCCTCGACGGCTGGCAGGAACTGCTCGCCGCCGACACCGCCGCCCAGGACGTCCAGATCGAGCGCTGGGGAGCCGAACTGCGCACCCTGTGCCCGGCCGTGCCCGCGACCGAGTTCCCGTTCCTGCACTCCCTGTCCCCGCAGTGGCCGCAGCTGGGCGGGGTGCTCTCCGCGGCCCGGGGCCAGCAGGCGATCCTCGACAAGTACACGGCGGTCGTGAACACCGCACCCGCCCCCTCGCAGCGCCTGGAGGACGCCGTCGACGACATCCTCGACCGGCTCGTCTCCGAGTACGACGACGAGGAGCTGCCGCTGCGCCGCGACCTCGCCTACCAGGAGGCGGTGGTCGCCCACGACGGGGACACCGCCCGCGCCCGGACGGCCACCGACGCCGACTCCGCCTCGTACGACGAATCCCTCGACTACCTCACCGTCCAGAGCTCCGCCGCCCTCAACCCGGCCGCCATCGGCACCTCCCAGGCCACCCGGCGGCTCGCCGTGGCCGCCTGCCGGGGCTGGTTCCACCACGCCCACCAGGGCTTCTCCCGGGACTACCGGGCCGTCGTGCCGCAGGACGTCCAGGTCCGCTTCGGGGCCTCGCACCCGCTGGCGGCCGGCGGCCGGTTCCGCCTGCCGCCCTGGCAGGGCTCCTTCCTCAGCCCGCTGCCGGAGCTGCAGCAGGGCCTCGCCGACCACTGGGACCGGCACACCGTCCCCTTCCTCGCCGGCCTCGGGTACGCGTACGCCCGGCCGGTGGCGGTGGCGGTCCTCGTGGTCCTGGTCGCCGCGGTCATCGGCGGCACGGGCGGTGCCGCCGGGGCCGTGATGGCCGCGCTGTTCACCGGCGGCATCGCCTGGCTGGTCATCCACGGCCAGGCCGCCCGGTGCCGTCGCGTCCAGGAGGACGCGCGGCGGGTCCTCGACGAGGCCCGGGCCGAGAGCCTGCGCGACCTGGTCGCCACCCGCGCCGAACTGTCGGCCTGGAACCAGGCGTACGTGGACGCCGACGCCGTCGAGGAACGGGTCCGGGAGCTGATCGCCTCCCTGGACACCGCCACCGAGGGCAACTCCCCCTTCACCGGCCGGACCGTCACCCCGGGAGGCGACCCCGCATGAGCACCCCCGACCCCGCCACCCCGGAGCCCGCGGCCGCGGCCGCCGCCCCCCCCCCCCCCGGGGGGGGGGGGCGCGGGGGGGGGGGGGCGCGCCCCCCCCCCCCCCCCCCCCCGGGCCCCCGGGCCCGCCCCCCCCCCCCCCCCCGGCGGGGCGGGGGGGGGGGGGGGGGCGGGCCCCCCCCCCCCCCGCCGGGGAGCGCTCCACCGCCCGGCTGCGCCGGATCGTGGAGGGACTGCCCGACTGGTCCCCGCTCCCGCCCGGCGAACAGCTCGTCCGCCGCCCCGGCACCCGGCGGGAGCAGCCCTGACCATGGACGGGACGTGGGGCCACGGCGGCGCCTACCAGACCTGGACGCGGTTCCTGCGCGACTGGGGCGCGCACGGCGGCGCCGCCACCGCCGAGGCCGCCGCCCGGCTGCCCGTGCTGCGCCCGGAGGACTTCCACTGCGAGACCTGGGCCCGCTTCTCCGGGGAGTTCACCGAAGCCCTGGACCGGCGCCTGCGCGACTGGGCGGCCGCCCTGACCGCCGCCCTGGACGCCGCGGGCGACGAGTTCGCCGCCGGCCGCGCCCTGGCGCAGGCCCGCACCGGCCTGGACGCCGTCCGCGCCCTCACCGCGCACCCCGCCCTGCCGCCGGACCTGCGCGCGCGGCTGCGGGAGCTCACCGAGGGCCACATCGCCGGATTCCAGCGGCAGTTGGAGGCCGCCCTGGACGGGGCCCTGCGGTCCGGCGCGGACCCGCGCGCGGTCGAGGCCCGCCGCCGCACCCTGCGCGACAACCCGCTGACCGCCCCGGGCCCCGGGGGCGCCCCGGCCCCGGACCGGGCCCCCGGCCGGGCCCCGGGCGACGGCTGGGCGTACGACCCGGCGGCGCCCGCCCGCCGCCGCATCGTCACCGACTGACCGGAGACCGCCACCCATGCCCACCTACGCAGAATGCCGGCGCGACCTCGACAGCTACATCTCCGCCCGGGTACCGGTGATCTGCCTGCGCACCATCGAGCAGCAGCGCGCGCTGCGCCTCGTGCGCACCGCCGCCACCCACGCCCGGCGCGCCAACATGCCCTTCTGGATCTACACCCGGGCCACCGGACTGCGGGACCTGCGCACCAACACGGCCGTGCTGGACGACCGCTCCCTCACCGGAGCGATGGAGTACGCGGCCTCCCAGTTCACCTCCCGGCCCAACGCCACCCTGGTCCTCGTCGAACCCGACGGCCTGGACGCGGACACCTCACTGGCCCGGCACGTCGCCGAACTGGCCCGGCTCGCCGACACCAACATGGGCAGCGTCATCCTGATCACCGACAGCCCGGTGTGGAGCGGGCTCCAGCGGCTCGGCATGAGTCTCCAGCTCGACCTGCCCGACGCCGACGAGATGTACGCGACGCTGTCCGCCTTCCTCGACGACCACCGGGGCCACATCCCCGTCGCCTGGGAGGAGCAGGACGTCCGGCGCGCCGCCGGGTTCCTCGTCGGGGTCACCGAGGGGGAGGCCGTCAACCTGATGGCGACCGTCGCCGCCAAGGGCTCGGTGGAGGCGGGTGACGTGGTGCTGCTGGCCCAGTCCAAGGACCGCATCTTCAACGACCTGACCGGACTGCAGAGGGTGCCCCTGAAGGACTCCGACTACGCGGTCGGCGGCCTGAGCAACCTCCGCGACTGGCTGCGCCGGCGCGGCCGCCTGCTCCAGGCCGACCTGCGCGCCACCGACCTGCGGCCGCCGCGCGGGGTGCTGCTGGTCGGCGTGCCGGGCTGCGGCAAGTCGCTGTCCGCGAAGGCCGTCGCCGCCCAGTGGCAGCTCCCGCTGTACCGGCTGGACATGGGCTCCATCCACGGCAAGTACCTCGGCGAGTCCGAGGGCCGGTTCCGGGAGGCGCTGGAGACCGCCGACCGGGTCGCGCCCTGCGTGCTGTGGATCGACGAGATCGAGAAGGGGCTCGCCGGGGTGAACGACGGCACCGGGGTGCCGCAGCGCATCATCGGCCAGTTCCTCTTCTGGCTCCAGGAGTCGCAGTCCCGTGCCTTCGTGGTGGCCACCGCCAACGACGTCCGCAGCCTGCCGCCGGAGCTGCTGCGCAAGGGCCGCTTCGACGAGCTGTTCTTCGTCGACCTGCCCGACGCCCGGGACCGCGAGGAGATCATCGGGATCTACTACCGCCGCTACCTGAGGGCCGAGCCCGGTCGCGAGCAGCTGGCCCGGCTCGTGGACCTCTCCGAGGGCTTCGCCGGCTCGGACATCGAGGCCGCCCTGCACGACGTCGGCGCCGAGGTCTACCTGGGCGGCGGCACCGAGCTGATGCGGCCCGACTTCGTGGAGGACACCTTCTCCAACACGGTGCCGCTCAGCCGCAACAACCCGGAGCAGATCGAGGAGATCCGGGCCTGGGGCCGCGAACGCGCCGTCCCCGCAGGGCGCTTCGCGGCCAGCGCGGCCCAGGGCTCCGCCGGACAGGGCCGCCGGATCGTGTTCCTGGACGACTGACCCCCGGCCGCCGCCGGTCCGGGCCGCCGGTTCACGCCGCCGCGGCGCCGCGCGCGGCGAACTGGGTCCGGTACAGCTCGGCGTACCGGCCGTCCGCCGCCAGCAGGGCGGGGTGCGTACCGCGTTCGACGATCCGGCCCTCCTCCACCACGAGGATCAGGTCGGCGGCCTGGACGGTGGACAGCCGGTGCGCGATCACCACGGCCGTGCGGCCGGCCAGGGCCTCGGCCAGCGCCTCCTGCACGGCCGCCTCCGAGGTGGAGTCCAGGTGGGCGGTGGCCTCGTCGAGGATCACCACCCGCTGCCGGGCCAGCAGCAGCCGGGCGATGGTCAGCCGCTGCCGCTCCCCGCCCGACAGCCGGTAGCCGCGCTCGCCGACGACGGTGTCCAGGCCGTCGGGGAGGGAGGCGACGAGCCCGTCCAGGCGGGAGCGGCGCAGGGCCTCCCACAGCTCCTCCTCGGTCGCCCCGGGCCGGGCCAGCAGCAGGTTGGCCCGTACCGACTCGTGGAAGAGGTGCCCGTCCTGGGTGACCATGCCGAGGGTGTCGCGGATGGAGTCGGCCGTGAGGTCCCGTACGTCGACGCCGCCCAGGCGGACGGCGCCCGCGTCGGCGTCGTACAGCCGGGGCAGCAGCTGGGCGATGGTCGACTTCCCGGCGCCCGAGGAGCCGACGAGGGCGACCATCTGGCCGGGCTCCGCGCGGAAGGACACCTCGTGGAGCACCCGGGTGCCGCCCCGGGCGTCGAGGGCGGCCACCTCCTCCAGGGAGGCGAGGGAGACCTTGTCGGCGGAGGGGTAGCCGAAGGAGACCCGGTCGAACTCCACCGACACCGGGCCGTCGGGCACCTCGACGGCGTCCGGCTTCTGGGCGATCAGCGGCTCCAGGTCGAGGATCTCGAAGACCCGCTCGAAGCTGACCATGGCGCTCATCACCTCGACCCGGGCCCCGGCCAGCGCGGTCAATGGCGCGTACAGCCGGGTCAGGAGCAGGGCGAGGGCGACCACGGAGCCGGCCTCCAGGGTGCCGCGCAGGGCGAAGTACCCGCCCAGCCCGTACACCAGGGCGAGGGCCAGCGCGGAGACCAGGGTCAGGGCGGTGATGAAGGCCGACTGGGCCATCGCCGTACGGATCCCGATGTCCCGGACCCGGGCCGCGCGGGCCGCGAACTCGGCGGACTCGTCCGAGGGCCGCCCGAACAGTTTCACCAGGGTCGCGCCGGGCGCGGAGAACCGTTCCGTCATCTGCGTGCCCATCGCCGCGTTGAGCGTCGACGCCTCCCGCTGCATCCCGGCCATCCGCGCGCCCATCCGGCGGGCCGGCAGCACGAACACCGGCAGCAGCACCAGCGCCAGCAGGGTGATCTGCCAGGAGATGGTGAGCATCACGCCCAGCGTCAGCAGCAGGGTCACGAGGTTGGAGACCACCCCGGAGAGGGTGTTGCTGAAGGCCCGCTGGGCGCCGATCACGTCGTTGTTGAGGCGGCTGACCAGGGCGCCCGTCCGGGTCCGGGTGAAGAAGGCGACGGGCATCCGCTGGACGTGGTCGAAGACCGCCCGCCGCAGGTCCAGGATCAGCCCCTCCCCGAGGGTGGAGGACAGCTTGCGCGTCAGCAGGCCCAGGGCCGCCTCGGCCACCGCGATCACCGCGATGAGCAGGGCCAGCCGGACCACCCGGCCCTCGTCCCCGTGCCCGACGATGGTGTCGACGATCCGGCTGGCCAGCAGGGGAGTGGCCACGGCCAGCAGGGCGCCCACCACGCTCAGCAGCAGGAAGAGGGTCAGCCCGCGCCGGTGCGGGCGGGCGAAGGCGGCGATCCGGCGCAGGCTCGCCCGGGAGAGCGGGCGGCGGTCCTGCTGGGCGTTGATCGCGCTGTGCAGCGAATGCCAGGCGGTGACTTCCATATCCATGCCACCACGCTAGAACCTCAAGTTAAGTCGAGGTCAACGGATCCGCCTCGGACTCACTCCCAGGTGTGGCCAACTCACGTTTTGCCAACGGAACTTCGACACCCCCGGGCGCTGTCGGCGCCCGGTGGCATCATCGGGGAATGACGCAGCCACCGCAGTCATCACCGCCGGACCACCCCGCCCCCGAGGGCGCCGACACCGTACTGGCCCGCTTCGGCGCGTGGGCCCGCCGCACCCCGGAGGCCCCCGCGCTCGTCACCGGGGACGAGACCGTCCCGTACGCCGTCCTCGACGCGGAGTCCGACCGGCTGGCCCGGTACCTGGCGGACGGGGGCCTGCCCGCGGACGGCCTCGTCGCCCTCGCCCTGCCCCGGCAGCGCGAACTGGTCACGGCCCTGCTCGCCGTGCTCAAGGCCGGCGGGACCTACACCGTCCTCGACGTCGCCGACCCGCGCGTCGGCAGGCGGCAGCTCGCCGCCCTCGCCCCGGACCTGCTCATCGCCCGCCCCATCGACGAGGCCCGCCTCGACGGGGGCGAGGGGCTGCGCACGCTCGACCCCGACCGTGCCCTCGGCCCCGGCCCCGGCCCCGGCGCGGACGCGGAGCCCGGACCGCCGTCCACGCGTACGACCGGAGCGGGCGGCGCGGCCGTGCTGTTCACCGGCGCCCCCGACCCACGCCCCGTCCCCGTCGGCCACGCGACCCTGCTCGCCGCCCACGAAGGCTGGGCGGAGACGGCCCGGCTGGCCCCCGGGGACCGGCACCTGTTCACCGCCGGGCCGGACACCACGCCCTTCGCCGCCGGCTGGACCCGGGCCCTGTGCTCCGGCGGCGCACTCGTCCTGCCCGAGGGCGCCGTGTGGCTGCCCGGACAGGCGCGCCGAGCCGTCCGCAAGGCGGAGGTCAGCGTGCTCCACACGGACCCGGCCGGAGCTGCGGAGCTGCTGCTCGCACAAGAGCCCCCGGCGTCCGACATCGCCCCGTTCCGCCGGGGGCCGGACGCCGAACTCCGGTCGCTGCGGCTGCTCGCCGTCAGCGGGGACCGCCTCTACCTCGACGACCACAGCGCCTTCCAGGACCGGCTGCGCCCCGGCGCGCGCGTGCTCAACGTCTACGCCCTCACCGAGGCCGCCGGCACCGGCACCTGGTTCGAACTCCCGCAGCTGCCCCGCCCGCTGGACGGGCCCGAGCGGATCTCCCTGCTCGGCACCCCCTTCCCCGGCTGCGGGGTCCGGGTGCTCGACGGGCAGCTCACCGTGGAACCGCCCGGCGGCGGGGAGGCGATAGCCACCGGCGATCTCGGGGTGCTCCGCCCGGACGGGCTGCTGGAGTTCGCAGGCAGGGCCGCCGACCGGATCGAGGCCGAGGACGGCACCCGGATCGACCCCCACCCGCTGGAGTCCGAGATCCGGGCGCACGCCTCCGTGGGCACCGCCCTGGTCGCCCGCGTCTCCGTCGCCGGGGGCGGCCACCGGCTCGTCGCGTACCTTTCACCGCCGCACGGCCTCCCGGCCGAGGTCCTGCCGGACACCGCCCGGCTCAGGGAGCACCTGAAGGGCAAAGTGCCCGCCGACGCGGTCCCGCGGGCGGTGGTCCGGATGCGTGCCACGCCCCGCACCCGGGCCGGCCGCGAGGACCGGACCCAGGTGCCGCAGCCGCCGCTGCTCCTGGGCCCGGTGGCCGGGAGCCGGGGCGGGGGCAAGTACGGGGGAGTCCGCACGGCGGGCGCCGCCGGGAGCCCGCAGGTCGTGCCGCTGGCCTTCGGACTGGGATGCGCCGCACCGGTGGTGGGCCTCCTCGCCCGGGTCTTCACGGACGTCATCTGGCCCGGGTCCACCGACCTCACCGGTGTCCCGAACCCGTGGGCCTTCCTCTTCTGGATCCTCTACCTGTGCGAGTCCCTCGCCTTCGGGGCCGGGGTGATGTTCCTGTTCACCGGCCGGCGGCCGATGCTGGACCAGGGGAGGGGGAGGCGCATCACCGTCGCGGCCCACCTGGCGATCGCGTACCTGCTGATCGCCTGGTGGCCGCAGGACAACCTCTACCGGCTGGCCGCCAAACAGGACTGGCCGCGCCAGGCCGCCCTGGTCTACGCCTTCAACGTCCCGCTGATGGTCGCGGCCCTGGTGGTGGCCGTCTACGCCACCCGGAAGCCGGTGAGCCCCTTCGACTTCGACGACTGACCGCCGCGCGCCCCGCTCCCGGCCGGCCTACGGGCCGGGCTTCCGGTCGGGCTCCGGGGCGGAGTGCAGGGCGGGTTGCCGGCCGGGCTCCGGGCCGGCGTGCGGCCCGAAGCCGTCGCCGGCCGCGCGGGCCCGCTCGCGCACCAGGGCCTCGGCCGCGTCCAGTGCCTCCGTGTCCCGCGCGGCCACCAGCACCCCCAGCCACGGCGCCGGGCCGAAGGCGCCCGTCGGGATCGCGGGCACGAACACGGCGCCGAGCTCCGCACAGCCCCGTGCCAGGTCCGCGCACAGCGCCTCCAGCTGCGCGTCCGGCAGCCGCGCGCCCAGCTCCACCCGGTCGGCGATGCGTACGAGGTGCCCCGCGCCCCGGAGTTCGTCCAGCCGGGCCGCCACCATGAAGGCCGCCGACGGGCCGGTCAGCCGCAGGTTGGCCTCGGTGGGCGCGAGCCGGCCCGCCGCGTCGGTGACGAAGTCCACGTCGAACCAGCCCCGGTAGCCGGACGCCGCCAGCTCCCGGCCCACCGCCGCCCCGAACGCCAGCAGCGGCCCTACCAGACGGCCGGGAACCACCCCGGGGCCGACCGTCGCGCCGCGGTAGCCGCCGTCGGCCACGTCCATCACCGCCGCGCCGGCCTCGTGCGGCCGGCCCGAGGCGTCCACGAACCCGTCGTAGGTCAGGTCGCGCGGCACGCGCGGGTCCGCCGGGCCGTGCACGTACTCCTCCAGCAGCAGCGGCCCGCGCGGGAGCCCGCGCAGTACGGCCCGGGCCCCGCCGGCCGCCCGTACGTCTCCGGGGGTGACCACCGTGGTGCCCGAACCGCCGACACCGTGCTCCGATTTGAGAACGGTGCTCTCGCCCGCCCGGGACCGCGCCGCCAGTCGCCGGACGGCCGCCCACCGGGAACCGGCCCGCCACTGTGCGGGGAGCGTGATCCCCGGATGCCCGCCGCCCGCCAGGATCCGCCCGAACAGGGCGTGCGCGGCCGACTTCGACTCGTACCGCAGCCCGTCCGGCCGCCACGGCAGGCCCGCGAGCCGGGCGTACGGTCCGGTCAGCCCCCACGGTACGAGGGGCAGCCCGCCCTCCGTCACCCGCCGGGCCAGCGCCGGCCGGGCCGACACGGCGTCCGACAGCCCGGGGCCCCGCTCCGCCAGCCCGTCGTACACCTCGACCTCCGGGTCCCAGCCCAGTTGCCGGCCGACCAGGGCGACCCAGCCGGGGGACACCGGCCGGGGCAGCACCAGGGCCGCCGGGCGGGGGCTGTAGAAGGCGGCCAGGCAGGCGTAGTCGTGCGCGGCCCGCTGCCCGGGGTCGAGGGAGGGGTCGGCGAACTGGGCGTTGAACTCGGCGACGTTGCCCACGTGGACCGCCGGGAGCCCGCCCGTCCAGGCGCGGGCCCAGTCCGGGAGCGGCACGGGCGCGGCCTCGAACCGTACGAGCCCCTCCGCGGCCGCGCCGGGACGCTCCACCGCGCCCATCGCGCGGTAGAAGCCGGCCGCATGCGGATCGGCGTCGATCAGCAGCCGGCGCACGCCCAGGGCGGCGGCCCGGCGCAGCGCGTCCCGGTACAGCAGCCGCCCGGTGCCGAGTCCGATGGCGGAGGGCTCGACGAAGAGCAGCCCGAGCCGGGCCGCCCGTACCTCCCCGAGCCCGTCGCCGTCCCCGGACCCGTCCTCCGGCCCCTCCCCGGCCTCGTCCAGGGAGGCGAGCCCCAGCAGCGCCCCGCGCACGTTTTCGGCCACCGCGATCCTGCGGCCGGCCAGCTCCTCCTCCCGCACGCGCAGCTGCGGGCCGCACGCGGCCAGGAAGGCGGCGTCGTACCCCCAGTACGCCTTCGACCGCATCACCAGCGCCGTCAGCGCCTCCGCCTCCCCGGCCCGCGCGGCCCTGACCTTTGCCATTTCCTGACCTCCCCATGGTCCGGGGCGGAGCCGTGCGATAGATTCGGCCTCCCCACGGCGCCCCTCCGGCCCGTCCTGGCCCATCCTTTCCCACCCACGCGGAGACAGGCTTCTCAATGAGCGACATCGTCAACGGACTTGGCCGTACGAGCGCCTACGGCGCCCTCGGTCTGGTGCTGCTGATCCTCGGCATCGTCCTCGTGGACGTGCTGACGCCCGGGAAGCTCCCGAAGCAGATCTGGGAGGAGCGCAACCGCAACGCGGCCCTCCTGCTCAGCTCGGCGCTCCTCGGCATCGGCGGCATCGTCTTCACCTCGATCTGGACGACCTACGAGGACTTCGGCAAGGGCCTGCTGTCCACCGCCGCCTTCGGCGTGCTCGGCCTGGTCCTGATGGCCGTGGCCTTCCTGGTGCTGGACCTGGTGACCCCGGGCAAGCTCGGGGCCATCGTCGTCGACCCCGAGCCGCACCCGGCCGTGTGGGTCACCGCCTCCTGCAACCTGGCGGTCGCCGCCATCGTGGCCGCGTCCATCGCCTGACCGGCGCCCGACCACACGACGAGAGCGCCGCTCCCCACCGGGAGCGGCGCTCTCTCGCGTTCCCGGCACGCGCCTACTGGCGGTACCCGCTCAGGAAGCGGCCGATCCGGCTGATCGCCGCGTCCAGGTCGTCGGCGTACGGCAGGGTCAGGATCCGGAAGTGGTCGGGGCGGGGCCAGTTGAAGCCCGTGCCCTGGACGACCTGGATCTTCTCCCGCAGCAGCAGGTCGAGCACGAACCGCTCGTCGTCGTGGATCGGGTGCACCTTGGGGTCGATGCGCGGGAACGCGTACAGGGCGCCCTTCGGCTTCACGCAGGACACGCCGGGGATCTCGTTCAGCTTCTCCCAGGCGCGGTCGCGCTGTTCGAGGAGCCGGCCGCCCGGGCCGGTCAGCTCCTTGATGGACTGGCGTCCGCCGAGCGCGGCCTGGATGGCGTACTGGGCCGGGGCGTTGGCACACAGCCGCATGGACGCGAGCATGGTCAGCCCCTCCAGGTAGCTGCGCGCGTGCTGCCGGGGACCGCTCACCACCAGCCAGCCGGACCGGAAGCCCGCCACCCGGTACGTCTTCGACAGCCCGCAGAAGGTGAGGACGACCAGGTCGGGGGCGAGGACGGCGGCGCTGTGGTGGACCTCGTCGTCGTACAGGATCTGGTCGTAGATCTCGTCGGCGAAGACCATCAGCCCGTGGCGCCGGGCGAGTTCGAGGATGCCCTCCAGGACCTCCTTCGGGTAGACGGCGCCCGTGGGGTTGTTCGGGTTGATGATGACCACGGCCTTGGTGCGGTCCGTGATCTTGGACGCCATGTCGTCGAGGTCCGGGTACCAGTCGGCGGACTCGTCGCAGACGTAGTGCACGGCCTTGCCGCCCGCCAGGGTGGTCACGGCGGTCCAGAGCGGGAAGTCCGGGGCGGGGATGAGGACCTCGTCCCCGTCCTCCAGCAGTGCCTGCACGGCCATGGAGACCAGCTCGGAGACGCCGTTGCCGAGGAAGACGTCGTCCACCGTCACGTCGGTCAGGCCGATGGCCTGGTAGCGCTGGACGACGGCCCGGCGGGCGGAGAGCACCCCGCGCGCGTCGGTGTACCCGTGGGCCTTGGGGAGCATCCGGATCATGTCCTGGACGATCTCCTCCGGCGCCTCGAAGCCGAAGGCGGCCGGGTTTCCGGTGTTGAGGCGCAGCACGCTGTGCCCCGCCTCCTCCAGTGCGTTGGCGTGCTCGATCACCGGGCCCCGGATCTCGTAGCAGACCTCGCTGAGCTTGCTCGACTGCCGGAACTCCATGCCGTGCCCTCCCTGTTCCCGCTGTTCCGTACTGCGGTCCCGTACCGCTCCGGACCTCCTGCTTGGTTTTACCAAGTGAGAGCTTGGAAAGTCCAACATGTTGTCTAGACTGCGCTGCATGTCACCTCGTCAGCCACGCCGTCGAAGCTACGACCAGTACTGCGCCTCGGCCCGCGCCCTGGACGCCGTCGGGGACCGCTGGACCCTGCTGATCGTCCGGGAGCTGCTGGCGGGCCCCCGCCGGTACACCGACCTCCACGCCGACCTGCCCGGCGTCTCCACGGACGTACTGGCCGGCCGGCTCAAGGACATGGAGGCGCAGGGCCTGGCGACCCGCCGCAAGCTGCCGCCGCCGGCCGCCGCGACCGTGTACGAGCTGACCGCGCGCGGCGCCGGACTGCTGCCCGTGCTCACGGCACTCGCCGAATGGGGCGCCCCCGACCTCGCCGAACGCCGCCCCACCGACGCGCTGCGCGCCCACTGGTACGCCCTGCCCCTGCTGCGCCGCCTCCCCGCGACCGGGGTCCCGGCCGTGGTCGACGTGGTCCTCGACGAGGGCGTCTTCCACGTCCGCCTCGACGGCGAGGGCCCGGCCCGCGGGGACGGGCCCGTCTACGGGGACGGGCCCGCGGGGGCGGCGGACGCCCGCCTCGTCCTCGACGCCGACACCTGCCGGGAGCTCGGCGAGGGCGTGCTCGACCTGGCACGGGCCGTCCGGGAGGGCCGCCTGGAGGTGCACGGCGAGGGCCCGGCGGCCGCCGCCCTGCGCGGGGAGTGACCGCGCGCGGGACGACCTCCTACGCCAGGCCCAGCGCGAACACCGCGAAGCCCGCGGCCAGCAGCCCCGCCACGGTACGCCGTACCGCCGGGGCCCGGCGGCCGCGGGCCGGGGCGGCCTCGAACCGGCGGGCGTACCGGGCGATGACGGCCAGCAGCACCGCGAACACCGGCATCCACGCCGCCCGCGCCGCGATCCAGCCGAGGGTGTCGGGCGCCGTCGTCAGCCCGGCCACCGGGCCCGCGAGCGCACCGGGCACGGCCGCCGTCAGCATCGCCGTCTGGTGCCAGCACAGGATGGTCATCGCGGACAGGTTGACCACCACCACCGGCGCCCACAGCGCCGGCCGGGCCAGCAGCCCCGCCAGCCGGTCCCGCAGCAGGATCGCCGCCCCCGACTGCGCCGAGGCCAGGGCCAGCACCAGCAGCGACGGCGGATGCGAGTTGGTCCGCGCCTCGCCGGGCACCCCGACCATCGACGCCGGGTAGTGGAAGGCGAGCAGCAGCACCGCGAACAGCGCCGCCCCGCCCGCCAGCAGCAGCCACGCCCCGCGCCGGCCGATCCGCCGCCCGCCCCAGGCCACGCCGAGCTGGTACGCGAACAGCCAGCCCGGCAGCACGTTCAGCACCGACAGCCAGGACGGCACCGCATCGGACAGCGGCCCGTACCGCAGGAAGTCCACCACCGCGACCGACCCGATCAGCGGCGCCGCCGCCCACCCGCCGATCCGCTCCGCGGCCCGCACGCAGTACGGGGTCAGCGCCGTCACCACCGCGTACACCCCGACGAACCACAGGGGCTGGACCACCAGCGTGGCCCCCGTCCGCAGGGTGGCCTCCGGTACGCCCGCCGTGTACAGCGCGGGCGCGGCCAGCGCCCACACGGCCGTCACCCCGAGCACCGGCCGCCCCAGCCGGACCATCCGCCCCTTCAGCCACGCCCCGGCAGAGCCCGTGCGGCGGCGGAAGGAGAGCGCCGAGGCGTAGCCGCCGACCAGGAAGAAGATCCCGAGCATCTGGAGCACCCAGCTCGCCGGGGCGAGGGCCCCGAAGGCGGAGAGCGGGCTCGCGTTGTGCAGGCCGCCGTCCGCGTCGAGGGTGAAGCCGCCGAGCAGCCAGTGCCCCGTGGGCACCGCCAGCAGGGCCAGCGCCCGCAGGCCGTCGACGGCCCGGTCCCGGTGGGCGGGGGTCTGCCGGTCGATCCGGTCCGCCGCACCCCGCAGCAGCGTGAGCGCGCTCATCGGACCTCCCCCTTCGCGATCGCCGCGAACGCCGCCAGGGAACTGGTGCCGGGCGCGAAGTAGCCGGTGTGGCCGCGGACGTCGCCGGCGGGCACCCGGCGGGCGCCGAAGGCGGGGGAGACCGGGTCGGTGCCGTGGCCGAGGCCCGCGAACTCCACCTTCGGCACGTCCGCGATCCAGTCGGAGGGACCGCGGGCCGCCCACACCCGGGCCCGGGTGCCCAGACCGGCCGCGGTGCCGGCGCGCATGCCGGGGGAGCCGAGGGCCACGAGGTCGGCCGCGTCCGTGTGACGGGCCGCCAGCCCGCAGACCACCGATCCGTAGCTGTGGCAGAACAGCACCGGGTCGGGCGCCCCGACCGCGTCCAGCCCGGCCGTGAACCGGGCCAGCCGGACCGCGCCCGCCGCGGCCAGCCGCCCGGTCGCCGCGTCCAGCCCGACCCCCACCGGGGTGGTGTAGCCCGTCCACGCGATGACGGCCGTCCCGTCCCCGGCGGCCGCCCGCAGCGAACGGGCCATCCCGGCCGGCCCGGTGTGCGGGGCCCGTACGGCGTCGTGCGAGGCGGCGTCGTTGTCCGACCCCGGCACGACCACCGAGACGTGCGCCGCGCGCTCCAGGTCCCCGAACACCTCGACGACCTGCCCCCGCCCGCGCGGGTCGAAGGCCAGGATCTGCCGGCCCGGGTCGGCGAGGGAGGCGTAGCGGGCCTCACCCGTGGCGAGGACCGCCATCCGGTTGGCCTCGTACCGCAGGGGGAGCGGAGCCCCGTCCAGACCGCCGACCACGAGCGGGTGGGCCCGTACCAGCTCCCGGCGCGCCTCCCCGTCCAGGCCGGCGAAGAACCGGGCCACCTCGCGCGGGGACGCCCCCTCCGGATCGGGCAGCGCCCGCCCGCCCACCGACCCGGCCCGCCAGGCGGCGCTCCCGGGCGGCGGCCCGGTCACGGCGTCCCGGCTGTCCCCCGCCGCCCATCCCGCGGTCCCCGCGACGACGGCCAACGCCAGCGCGCCCGCAACGACCGTCCTACGGAAGCGGCGCATGCCCCTCCCCCTTCTCTCCTCGAACCGGCCCGGTACGGGCCGTTGACGAGGAGGAAGGTAGGAAGGAGGTACCCGGCCGCACGTCGCACCGTGGAGCCAACCCGCATGTCATACCCCAGTAGGGGGTGGAGGAGGAGACGCCCGGGCAAGCTCAGATTCCGATCAAGAAGCTTGTAGGGCCGGGCGGGCCGCGGACAGCTTCTGCACATCGCCCCGCCACTGACCGGGCTGGGGCCTCAACAGGGGGAATGACATGGGCACTTACGTGCGCAAGTTCGTCACGGCCGGCACTGCTTCGGCCGTGTTGGCCGGTGGGCTGATCGGGCTTTCGACGCCCGCTTCCGCAGCCGAGATCTGCGACGACGTCTACAAGCGCAAGTACACGGAGATCTCCTCCACGTGGCACAAGGTGGTCGCGCAGGGGGTCGTCGACAACCGTCGCAGCTCCGCCACCACGCGCGAGAGCGTCACCGCGCAGGTGTCCGCCAGCCTGACGGGTTCCGTCAGCGGCGAGATCGGAGGCACGCTCAATCTGGCGGCCGCGGAGATCAGCTCCAAGCTCGGAGTGAGCGTCGAAGCCAGCGCCTCCGTCGCGAAGGGCAAGACCGTGCTGATCGAGGTGCCCGCCCGCAAGCGGGTGAACTACAAGATCGGCATCAAGAAGCGGGAGTACCAGGTGTACGTGACGCACCAGTCCAAGAACTGCCGCGTCACCAACACCTGGGCGAAGGTCACGGTCGCGGACTCGTACACCGAGACCTGGAACAGCTGAGCTCCGGCGTCATCCCGGTCCGTATGACGGGCCGACCCGCCGATGGCCTCCGCCTCCCTCCGCTCCGCCGCGGACCGGGCGGAGGCCGTCGGCCGTTGTGCGGCCGGGGGCGGGCGTCGGGGCCGTGGACCGGCGGCAGAAGTGCGCAGGGGGCACCCGCAGGCGCTCGGGCGCTGCGGGTGCCCCCCTGGGGCCGGGTGGCGGGGGCGTCAGCGGGCGGCCGCCTCCAGGAGGACGTCCACCAGGCGCTCCGCCGCGTCCGGGCGGCCGTACGCGCGGGCACGGTCGGCCATGTAGGCGCGGCGGGCCGGGTCGGTCAGGAGCGGGCCGATGGCGTCGGCCAGGGCCTGGGCGGTCACCTCGCCGACCAGCGCGACGGCCGCTCCCGCGTCGGCCAGGTGCTGCGCGTTGTGCGCCTGCTCGTTGCCGGCCGAGGTCGCCAGCGGCACGAACACCGCCGGCTTGCCCAGCGCGGTGAGCTCGGCCAGCGTGCCCGCCCCGGAGCGGGACAGGACGATGTCGGCGAGCGCCAGCACGTCCGGCAGCTCCGGGCCGACGAAGCCCGTCACGTGGTAGCGGCCCGCGAGCACCGGGTCCAGGCCGGAGGCCGCGAAGCGCAGCTCGTCCACGTTGGCCGGGCCGCACTGGTGGATCACGTTCGCGTGGCTCAGCAGCCACGGCAGCACCTCGCGCACCACGCCGTTGATCTGCTGGGCGCCCTGCGCGCCGCCGGTGACGTAGACGGTCGGCAGCCGGCGGTCGAAGCCGGTCAGGTTCAGCGCGTGCACCGCCTTGTCGGGGTGCCCGGACAGGACCTCGGGCCGGACCGGGTTGCCGGTGACCACGGCGCGCCCGCGGACGTCTTCCGGCAGCAGCGGCAGCGAGGACTCCGAGGAGACGGCGATGCGGGTGGCCGACCCGGCCAGCTTGCGGTTGGCCAGGCCGAGCCGGACGGTCTGCTCGTGCAGCACCAGCGGGCGCTTGCACATCCGCGCCGCCAGGCCGGCCGGGACCGCGACGTACCCGCCGGTGGCGAGCACCACGTCCGGGGCGAACTCGGAGACGATCGTGCGGGCCTGGGCCACGCCCAGCGGCACCTTCGCCATGTCCTTCACGTTCGCCGCGGACAGCATCTTCAGCGGGTTCGCCGAACGGCGGATCTTCCCGGTGGCGACGGTCTTGAACGCGATCCCCTCGGCGGGGGCGACCCGGGCCTCCAGGCCGTCGGCGGTCCCGATCCACAGCACGTCGAGGGTGCCGCCGGTGGCCGCGAGGCGGGCCTGCAGGGTACGGATCGCGGTCAGGGCGGGGTAGGTATGCCCACCGGTCCCCCCGCCAGTGACGAGCAGCCGGAAGGAACGGGGAAGCGCGGAAGAAAGGTTCACGCGGCCACCCTAACCGTGGCACCGGAGCCCGCCGCAACCGCCGTGTCCCGGGAGCCGCGTCTCACGGGCGCGCCGTGAAGGTGGCCTCCGTGAACTCCGTGACCTCGGTGAACCCGAGCCTGCGGTACAGGCCGACGGCCGTGGCGTTGTCCGCGCGGACGTTCAGGCCGATGTGGTCGATGCGGCCGGCGTCCTGGCCCAGCCGACGGCACAGCTCGGCGACGCAGGCCCCGCCCGCACCCCGCCCGCGGACGTCCGGATGCGTGGCGACGTTGCCGATGGCGGCGACCCGGTAGGCGGGCGAGTGGACGTGCACCCCCGCCACGGCCACCAGCCGTCCGTCCTCCCGGGCGCCGACGTACTGGCCGGTGTCGAGCATCCGGTGGTCGAACCAGTTGCCCGGATAGGCCCGGGCGAACAGTTCGAGGAGCTCCGGCAGGTCCGCCCGCCCCAGCGGGGCCGGGCGCCACGCGCCGGCCGGGTGCCGCTCGGCCGCCCCGGGATCGGTCAGGGCCATCCGCAGCAGGGTTCCGTGCGTACGCACCTCGTACGCGGACTCCAGCACCTTCACGGCGTTGCCGGTCAGGTGCCCGAAGAAGCGCCGGGGCAGTACGGGGAGCAGCGCCCCGGCCAGTTCCTCCAGCGCGGCGCCCTGCTCGGGGCGGCTGAAGCCGAGCAGCGTCGGGACGTCGCCGACCGCGTACAGCAGGGCCACCGGCCCGTCCTCGGACACCGTGTACCAACTGGTATGGGGCCAGAGCAGGTCGTCGAGGTCGCCGAGCTCCATCAGGTGCATCGCCGGGTCCCGGTCGAAGCGGGCGGCCAGGGCGGATCGGTCGTGAAGGCTGTGCAGAGTCACCGGGCCAGCCTACGGGGCGGCCCGCCGCGGTCTCCGGGGCCCTGCCGGAACGGCGTCGTCAGCCCTGCTCGCCCGGCCGGACCAGGCCCGCCTCGTACGCGAAGACCACCGCCTGCGCCCGGTCGCGGAGGTCCAGCTTGCCCAGGACCCGGCCGATGTGCGTCTTCACCGTCTGCTCCGCCAGGACCAGGTGGGCGGCGATCTCCTGGTTCGACAGCCCCCGCGCGATCAGCTCCAGCACCTCCGTCTCGCGCGGGGTCAGGCCGTTCAGCCGCAGTGCCGGATCCTTGCGCGGTGTCGGCCGCTGCCGCACGAAGTCGGAGATCAGCCGGCGCGTCACCGACGGCGCCAGCAGCGCCTCGCCCGAGGCGACCACCCGGACCGCCGCGATCAGGTCCGCCGGCGGGGCGTCCTTGAGCAGGAACCCGGACGCGCCCGCGCGCAGCGCCTCGTACACGTAGTCGTCGATGTCGAAGGTGGTCAGCATCAGCACCTTGGGCCGGTGCGTCACCCCCGGCGGCGGGTCCAGCAGTTCGCGGGCCGCGGAGAGTCCGTCGAGCTCCGGCATCCGTACGTCCATCAGCACCACGTCGGGGTGCACCGTGCGCGAGACGCGGATCCCCTCGCGGCCGTCGGGGGCCTCGCCCACCACGTCGATGTCGGCCTGGGCCGACAGCAGCGCGGCGAACCCCGCGCGGACCATGGCCTGGTCGTCGACGATGATCACGCGGATGGTCAACTGGGCTCCTCGGCGCGGGAGTCGGCGGGCAGGGGCGGGTCGAGGGGGAGCCGCGCGGCCACCCGGAACCCGCCGTCGGGCAGCGGGCCCGCGTCCAGGGTCCCGCCGGTCAACCGTACGCGCTCGCGCATCCCCACCAGGCCGTGCCCCGTCCCGGAACCCTCCAGCTCCACCACCGCCTCCCGGGCCGGGCCGTTGACGACCAGGACCAGCACCTCGCCGTCCTCGGCGGAGTGCGTCACCGAGACGCGCGCCGTCGCGCCCGGGGCGTGCCGCACCACGTTGGCGAGGGCCTCCTGCACGATGCGGTACGCCGACAGGTCCACCGCCGGCGGCACCGGCGCGTCCGCCAGCCCCGCGGCCAGGGAACATTCCACCGGCTGCCCCGCCCGCACGGTCGCCTCCACCAGCTGCTGGATCCGCGCGATGCCCGGCTGCGGCGCCCGCTCCCCGTCCGCACCGCCGGAACCCGAATCGCCGCGCAGCACCGTCAGCAGCCGCCGCATCTCGCCCAGCGACTCCCGCGCACTGGCCGCGATCGCCGCGAACTCCTCCCGCACCGGCTCCTCCATGCCGGGCAGCCGGTACGGCGCGGAGTCCGCCTGCACCGTGATCACCGACATGTGGTGGGCCACCACGTCGTGCAACTCCCGTGCGATCCGCGCGCGTTCCTCCAGCAGGGTGCGCCGGGCCCGCTCCGCCTCGCTGATGCTCTCCTGTTCGGCGGCGCGCTGGCGGGCGTCACCCAGCCCGCGCAGCGCGCCCGTCACCGCGAGCACGCAGCCGCTGAGCACGAACAGCAGGGCCACGGTGTTCGTCACCCCGTCCGGGGCGAAGAAGCCGAGCACCACCCCGGCCGCACCCGTGGCCAGCCCCACCTGGACCAGCGTCCGCACGGGCTCGCGCAGCCCCAGGCACACCATCAGCGCCAGGTACCCGACCACCACCATCGGCGTCCACGGCCAGGAGTGCCCGGCCACCCGGTCCGCGTCGGCCAGCAGCAGGGCCGCCCCGAGGACGTCCGCGGCCAGCACCAGGCCCCAGGCGGCCACGGGACGCGACACCGCCAGCAGCAGCGGCACCGTCTGTGCCACGCCGAGGGCACCGGCCCAGCCGCCGCCCATTCCGTAGTCGTTGGTCAGCACCGCGATCGTCACCGGCAGCAGCGACACCACGAAGACGCCCATCACGGCGAAGGGCAGCATCCGCTGCCACGCCCGGGGCGCCCGCGCCAGCAGCGGTTCGCCCGCCCGCGCGGGCGTCCGCAGCGCCACGGCGAACTGGGCGAACGTGCCCGGTCCGCCCGCCCCGCGGGTCCTCGCGGCCGTCCGCCCCTCCGGGCCCTTCTCTCCCCTGCCGTCCGGCGTGCGCACTCTCAGCCTCATGATCCCGCCAGCCTATGCGCACCGGCCGTCGCACGGGATCCGCGGCGGGCTCGTTCCCCCGGCGCATCCCGCTCGTTGAGCGGGCATGGAGCTGCTGCCGACCATCGCGGGGCCGGGCGTCGGTGAACGGGCCGACGCCGCGGCCGATGCCGCCTGCCACCTGTACGACGCCGTCGCGCCCTGGAGCGGCGGGGGGCCCGGCGGGTGGAGCCGGACCGCCGTCGAGGACGCCGCCGAGACCATCGAGACCACTGCGCACGCCCTCGCGTACGTCCACCCGCGCGCCGAGGTGATCCTCGCGCCGGTGCACGCGGCCCTGGCGGACCTGCGCCGCCAGCTCGCGCTCGCCCCGGCCGACCAGCTGACCGCCGGCGGCGTCCCGGCGACTCCCCGTACGGTCGGCAACCCGCGCCGCACCCGCTGGGAGCGGGTGCTCACTGCACCAGCGCCCCGGCAACCGCCGTCTGGTACAGCTTCCTGATCTCCGCGCCGAAGTAGGAGCTGTACGAGGTGTCCGCGGTCGGCCCGCCCGTCTTCCAGCCGCCGATCACCCCGATGACGTCCCCGGTCATCGTCTGCGCGTTGTAGCGGGCGAGGAAGGGGCCGCCGCTGGTCCCGCCCGGGTAGCCGGTGCAGTCGATCCGCAGGAAGGATCCGGGGCTCTTCGCGTCGGTGCTGGTGAACTTGGTCGTCTTGTTCACGCACGTGCGCGGCCGGGCGGCGGCCGCCGGATGGCCGATCAGGGTGACCTTGGACTGGTTGAAGGCGGCCCCGGTGACGAGCCGGTTCCCGCCGACGACGTCCTCCACCGGCAGGCCGTCGGCGCCGGGCCCCACCTGGGCGAAGGCCACGTCGAGGGTGGCCGCCCGGTCGGGTCCGTCGGTGCGGTACCGGGGGGCGATCCACACCTTCGAACGGCCCGCGGCGTTGCGCAGCACCGGGAAGAGGCCGTACGGGCGCGGCTTCGCTCGCGTGTACTGCGGGACGAAGGCCACCTGGCGGGTATCCGTGCCGAGCAGGCAGTGCGCCGCGCTGAGCACCATGTCACGGCCGGGGGAGGAGACCACGCTCGCGGTGCAGAAGTAGGCCCCGCTGCCCTGCATCACGAACATGCGGCCGACGACCGGGATCCCGTTGAAGTCCTGCCCGACGCCGTTCACGGCCGGCACCGCGGCCTTGACGGGCGAGCTCGGCGCGGGCGCCGGCGCGGGTACGGCGGGCTCCGCGGGCGGCCGGGGCGCGTCGGGTCCGGTCGGAGGCACGGGTGCCGGTACCGGGGGCACGGGCGCGTCGGCCGCCGTGTCGGGGACGGCGGCGTCGGGGACTGCGGCGTCGGGGACGGCCGGGCCGGGAACGATGGCGTCCGGGACACCGGCGTCGGGGGCGGCCGGCTCGGCCTGGTCGGCCGGGCCCGCAGCGTCCGCGGCCGGGGACGGGGCCGCCGCCGGGGACGGGTCCGGGGTGGCGGGACCGGCCGCCGCCGGGGCGGCGGGGCCGGAGGCCGGGACGGGGTCCGCGGCCGTGCCGGTGCCCTCGCCCGTTCCCGTGCCCGTTCCCTTGCCCCTGCCCGGTTCGGGCACGGGCAGGGCGGAGGCCATCCGGTCCTCCGTCCAGAACGCCGTCGCCTCCCGAGCGGACCAGTGCTCGGAGGCCGCCTCGGCCCGCTCCGCCGGCGCGACGGGCAGCGCCCCGCCCGGCAGCATCAGGGCGGCGGCCGCCGCGGCCGCCGCCGTCGCCACCGTCAACAAACGTCGCATGTCTCGCACGCTCCTGTCGTCGCCGTCCTAGACGGCCTGGGGGAAACGGAACAGCCTGTCCGGGTCGTGGGCCCGCCTGATCCCCTCCAGGCGGGGGAGGTTGGACCCGTAGTACGCCTCGCGCCAGCCGGCGAGCTTCGGATCGGCGTAGTTCTGGTAGGCGCGGCCGCCCGCCCACGGGCGCAGGTCCCGCCACAGCCCGTCGAGCCAGCCCTCGTGCCGGGAGACCTCGGCGGCCGTCGCCGTCCGCGGCCAGTACGCGAGGTACTGGGACAGGAAGGCGCTGTCCCGGTGCACGAACGCGGTGGCCGCGGCCGGCACCCGGTTCACGGCCCCGCCGCAGACCCCGTCGAACTGGACCACCCCGAACCCGCCGGGCGGCGCCTCGCGCCCGTAGCGCCGGACCGCGGCCAGGACCGCCGCCACCGCGCCGTCCGGCAGCCCCGCACCGCCCCAGAAGTCCGAGCGGGCCGCGTACGAGTCCCGGCCCAGCAGCCCCCGCGGGTCCCGGCCGGGCAGCCGCCCCGGCAGCCTGCACTGCCCGGGACCGCGGTCGGCGCAGCCGGCCATGGCCCGCACGGTGTCCCCGTAGCCGCGTACGGCGAACCAGCCGTCCCGCGCCTCCCGGCCCACCAGGCCCACCAGCCGGGACAGCTCCCGCTCCAGCTCCGCCCGCCCGTCCAGGCACACCGCCCGGAAGGCGGGGACGGCGTCCCGGCCGGCCTCCACGGTGAACTCCACCTGGCTCCAGAACGGGTCCGGCAGCGCGCCCAGCCAGCGCTGCCAGCCCCGCACCAGCGCCGCGGAGTCCCCGGCGGGCCAGTGCAGTTCGGCGTACGCGGCATCGCCCACCGGATGGGTGCGCAGCCGGAACTCGGTGACCACGCCGAAGTTGCCGCCCCCGCCGCCGCGCAGCGCCCAGAACAGGTCGGGGTTCCGGTCGGCGCCCACCTCCCGGACCACCCCGTCCGGGGTGACCACGCGGGCGCCCGAGAGCCGGTCCGAGGTGGTCCCGTAGGCCCGCGAGCCCAGCCCCAGCCCGCCGCCGAGGGCGAGCCCGGCGATGCCGACGGAGGGGCACAGCCCGGCGGGGACACCCAGGCCGCGCGCGGCGAGGACCCCGTGCACATCGGCGAGCCGGGCCCCCGCGCCGACCCGCGCCCCGTCACCGTCGACGGTCACCGAGGCCATCGCCCCGGTGTCCACCACCAGGGCGCCCGCGGCCGTCGACCACCCCGCGTAGCTGTGGCCGCCGCCGCGCGGCACCACGGCCGCGGCGGACCGGCGGGCGAAGTCGAGGCAGACGGCCACGTCCCCGGCGTGCGCGGGGTAGGCCACGGCTCCGGGCGCGACGGCGTCGTAGCGGGGCTGGAACAGCTGCCGGGCCTCGGCGTAGTCGGCGTCCCCCGGCAGGACCAGCCGGCCGTCCATCGCACGGCCGAGCGCCCCGAAGTCGGGCCCCGGCCCGGCCGCCGTACGCGCACCCCGGCGCGGCCCGCCGCCCCGCGGACCGTCCGCCCGCGCGCCCGTCCCGGTGGCGGGGACCGCGGCGGTGACCGCGGCGGCGGCCGTACCCGCGAGGACCCGGCGGCGTGGAAGGCTCATCCCTCCTTCCTGCCACCGCCGGGCCCGATCGCCGAGCAGGCGGGCCCGCCGCGCGCCGGTTGCCGCCCGAACGGACCACGGCCGGGCCGCCGGGCGGGCCCCGCAAGGGGATTAACGTTCCGTCAACGCCGCCAGCGCCGCGCGGGCCGCGCTCTCGCCCTCCTCGTACGCATGGGCCCGCGCCTCCCGGACCGCGTCGTCGAGCTGGCGCACGGCCTCGCCCCGGCGGCCCGTCGCCGCCAGCGCCTCGCCGTACAGGGTGCGCAGCACCACCCGGCGGGGCGCCGCCGCCGGCGGGGCGGCCAGCGCCAGGCCGCGCACCGCGTGGTCGGCGGCCTCCTCGGGCGCGCCCACGGTCAGCAGGTGCTCCGTGAGGTGCTGGTGGGCCAGGGCGGCCGTGTCCGTGCGGCCCACCCGCTCGGCCAGCTCCAGCGCCGAGGCCAGCAGCTCCGCGGGACGGGCGCGCGCGCCCGCGCGTAGGAGCGCGACGGCGAGGTTGATCCGGGCGATGGCCTCCGCGTTCGCGTCCCCGGCCAGGGCCGCCAGGCCCGGTGCCCGCTCCAGCTGCGCGAGGGCCTCCTCGGGACGGCCCTCCTCGGACAGCACCCAGCCCAGCAGCGCCCGGGTGCGCGACTGGGCGCCGGGGTCGCCGTCGGCCTCGGCACAGGCCAGGGCCCGTTCGAGCAGGGGCACCCAGCCGTCGCGGACCTGCCACACGATCAGCGGCCACTGGAGCAGCACCAGCCGCCAGGCGCGGCCGTGCAGCCCGGCGGCGACGGCCGACTCGACGGCGCCGCGCAGCGCGCCCCGTTCGGCGGAGAACCAGGCCAGGGCGTCGGCGCGGTCCGCGAACGGCCGTACCGGGGCGGCCCGCCGGGTTCCGGCGGGCAGCGCGCAGCAGGGCTCGCTGCCCGGCTCGGCGGCGGCGCAGGCCGCGAGGAGCGTGCGCAGCCAGTGGTCGAGCAGCCGAAGCAGCCCCTCCGGGTCGTGACCCGGCGACAGGCTGCGGGCGTAGAGCCGGACCAGGTCGTGCAGCACGTACGACTGCGGACCCGCCTCCACCACCAGCTGGGCGGCGGCCAGCTGGTCCAGGGCGGAGGCCGCCTGGCTGGGCAGGCAGCCGCCCAGCGCGGCGGCGGTGCGGACGTCGAGGGCGGCCCCGGTGTGCGGTCCGAGCTGGTGGAACATCCGCCGGGCGGGCTCCGGCAGCTGCTGCACCGTGAGGTGGAGCGCGGCGGAGACCCCGGTGCTGCCCACGTTGAGCAGGTCCAGCCGGGTGTGCTCGTCGGCGAGTTCCCCGGCGAAGGCGGCCAGCCCCTGGTGCGGGCGGGTGGCGAGCCGGGCGGCCGCCACGCGCAGGGCCAGCGGCAGGCCGTCGCACAGCCCGGCGAGGCGCGCGGCGGCCTCCGGATCGGAGGCGATCAGGTCCGGGCCCAGGACGGCGGCGAGCAGCTCGGCGGACTGCGCCGCGGGCAGCTCGCGCACCGGTACGGGGCGGGCGGCGTCGGAGACCACGAGCTCGCCGAGCCGGCTGCGGCTGGTGACCAGCGTGACGCAGCCGTCGCCACCGGGCAGCAGCGGCCGCACCTGTTCGGCGTCCCGGGCGTTGTCGAGCACGACCAGCATCCGGCGCCCGGAGGTCAGCTCCCGGTAGCGGGCGCCGAGGGCCTGCGGGGAGTCGGGCATCCGCTCGGCCGGGAGCCCGAGCGCGAGCAGGAACTCGCGCAGCACGGAGGTGGTGTCACGGGCCGGGATGGGGCTGTAGCCGTGGAGGTCGGCGAAGAGCCGGCCGTCGGGGAAGTCCTCGCGCCGCCCGTGCGCCCAGTGCAGGGCCAGCGCGGTCTTGCCGACGCCGGCGCTGCCGGTGAGCATGACGACGGGGCCGGGGTCGCCGGCCGCCGCCCGGCCCAGCGCGGCCAGTTCGCCGGTGCGGCCCGTGAAGCCGCCGGGGCGGCGCGGCAACAGCTGGGGCCCCGTCACCGGGCGGGCCGCCGGGGCCGCGGCGGCCCGTGCGTCGGCTCCGGCGGCTCCGGTTCCCGCGGCCGCGGCGGCTGCGGCGGTTCCGGCACCCGCTCCCGTACTGCTGGAGGCTGCTGCCCCGCCGGGCGCCCCGGGCGTCCCCGCGGCCGTGCCGGATCCCCCGGCGGCGCCGGCCGTCCCGGTGCCGGTCGCGGTGGTCACGGTCACGGGTGCCGTCGCGGCCCGCGCGGGCTCCTCGGCCCGCAGCAGAGCGGTGTACGCGTCCGAGAGCACCGCTCCGGGATCGACGCCGAGCTGCTCGGCGAGCAGCTCCCGCGTGCGGTGGTACCAGTCCATGGCGTCCGACTGCCGGCCCGACCGGCCCAGCGCCAGCATCAGCGCGGCGACCAGCGGCTCCCGCAACGGGTGCAGGGCGGCCTCGGCCCGCAGCAGAGCCGCCGCGGCGGTGTGCTCGCCGAGCAGCGAGTGCGCCCCGGCCAGCTCCTCCACCGCGGCCAGCCGCAGTTCGTCCAGCCCGTGCGCGGCGGCCTCCAGCAGGGGACCGCCCACGGTCCCGCCCAGCGCGGGCCCCTCCCACAGGGCGAGCGCCTCCTGGAGCAGCCGTACCGCCCGGGCGGGTTCCCGCTGCTCCCGGGCGAGCCGGTGCAGCTGCTCGAAGCGCTGCGCGTCCACCAGGGATTCGGGCAGCCGCAGGGCGTACGCCGGTCCCTGGGTGAGCAGTTCGATCCCGTGGGCGGCCGCCCCGTGCTCGGCGAGCAGGGAGCGCAACCGCGAGACGTGGCCCTGCAGTACCGTCCGGGAGTGCTTCGGCGGGTCCTCGTCCCACAGCGCCCGGGTCAGCCGGTCGACGCCCACGGCCGCGTTGGGCCGCAGCAAGAGCATCGCCAGCAGGCTGCGCCGCTTGGCGGGGCCCAGTTGTACGGGCCTTCCGCACTCCGCCACCAAGGAGACCGTCCCCAGCACGCGGAACTCCATGCATGCCCCTTCCATTCACTTTCCCCCGCCTGAGCATATGTCTCCGCATTTCGGCGCATGAGGGCGATCCCGGCCAATCGCCTCGGGCCCCCCGCACCACCCCGCACCGCCCGTACCTGCGACGACGCGCGGACGCCCACCGGAACGACGGTGTGGCACAAGGATCGCCGACGTTCCCTTAGCGCTGCGTTAGGGCTCCGTTTGCGGGCGCTGGAAGGCTTCTCCACGTCGGACGGTCCGCACCACGGCACCCGCCCTCCCAGCCCCGTGTGGGGCGGGGGCCCGGTGCGGACCGGCCGGCGTCCTTCCGAAGACGAGTGGGAAACAGGGAGTCATCCTCATGGCGTTATCCATCGTCCGTGCCACGGCCCTCGCGGCCTCCACCCTCGCCCTGGCGGGCGCCGCGCTGAGCGGTGTGGCCTCGGCCGCCCCGGCGCCGGCCCCGAACCCGGCGGCCGCCGCGGGCTACTGCCACGTGGCCGGCCTCGGCGGCGACTACATCTGCGAGTACGGGGAGGCCTGGCAGACCTTCCCGAACGGGACGCGGCAGGTCTTCATCGTCGGCACCGACTTCGCGGTGTGGACCCGGTGGAACAACACCGGCGGCGGCTGGTCCGACTGGCAGTCGCTGGGCGGCACGGTCCGCAGCGGCGTCCGCATCGAGGGCAACAACACGTGGACCCCGACGATCTCCGTGGTGGGCATGGACGGCGAACGCTGGTACCGGCACCGCTTGAACAGCGGCAGCTGGACCGGCTGGCAGAGCTGACCGCCCTCCCCGAACCACCGGGCGGGCGCTGCGGCGCTGCACCTCCGCGCCGCCCGCCCGGTTCCCCGCCGCCCGGCGCGCCGGCCCTGGGACGGCCCGCGCGCCGGGCGCGATCGCGTCCCGTGCCGGGCCCCGTGCCGGGGTCGGGGCCCGGCACGGGCGGAGGCGTCTCAGAGGGGCGGCTCCCGGGGGTCCTTGCGGGCCAGCAGGAACCCCTGCGGCCCCTGTTCGCGGGCGCCGGGCCCCCGCACCATCCGGGCGACCTCCGCCAGCCCCGCCCCGGCCAGCAGCGAGGCGATCAGGTCCGGCGGGGTCCCGTACACGTCGAGGTCGACCGGATGCCCGTAGGCCCGGTCGAGCCGCCGCTGCCCTTCCTCCGCCTCGAACGCGACCAGCGCGTAGCCCCCCGGCGCCAGCACCCGGGCGAACTCGGCGAAGACGGAGGGGAGTTCCCCGGGCGGCGTGTGCACGGTGGCGTACCAGGCCAGGACCCCGCCCAGCACCCCGTCGGCCATGTCCAGCCCGGCCATCCTGCCCACCTCGAACCGCAGCCCGGGATGGCTGCGCCGGGCCACCGCCACCATCGCGGGGGAGAGGTCGACACCGAAGACCCGTACGCCGCGCCCACCCAGGTACGCCGCCACCCGGCCCGTGCCGCAGCCCAGGTCGGCGACCGCCCCGCCGCCCCCGCCGCGCACGTGCTCGGCGAAGGCGTTCAGCACCGCCCGGTCCAGGGGCCGGCCCTCCAGATCGCCGCTCAGCAGCCGGGCGTGGTCGACCGCGACGGTGTCGTAGGAGGCCTGGACGGCACTGAGCCGCGAGGTCTGTGTCATGCCCCTGAACAGTAGCCCGTCCGGCCGCCGGGCTCACCCCCGCGGCTCACCGCCCCCCGGCGAGCGGAGGGGGCAGCTCCGCCCACTGGTCGCCCGGCACCCCCGGACTCAGCCGCATCAGCGTGAGCGCCTTCACCGGCAGCGGCCCGTCCCGCAGCGCGGCCGAGTCCGCGGTGGGCGCCGCGGCGTCCAGCCCGGCCGCGAGGCACTCCGCGAAGGCCCCGGCCGAACCCGCCGTCGAGGCGAGGGCCCCGGCCGCCAGGGAGCCGAACAGCTTGCGCCGCAGGACCGTCTCGTCGTCCGTGACGAGCCGCCCGGAGAGCGGCGGCACCGGCAGGCCGTGCCGGGCGAGCCGGACCGGGCTGATCCGGATGTCGGCCAGGTCCCGGTAGACCAGCCGCAGCGGGCTCCCGTCGGCCGCCAGCACCACCAGCAGGTTCTGCCCGTGGGCCTCCAGCGCCACCCCGAGGTCCAGCACCCGCAGGCACACCGACAGCGCCAGCCGGGCGAACGCGGCCCGCCACGCCGCCGACTCGGCGAGCCCGGTCCCCGCCAGCGCCGCCACCGGCACCACCCGCTCACCGGGCCCCGCGTACGCCTCCGGGGGCTCGCGGAGCACCGCCGCCAGGTCCGGGCCGTAGGCGGTGGCCGCGCCCAGGGTGCGGGTGATGTGCAGCCGGCCGTCGAGCCGTTCGGTCAGGGCGTGGGCGAAGGCGGACACCACGGCGGCCGTCTCCACCGAGTACGCGGAGATGTCCCGGACGGAGGAGGTCAGCCGGGTGCTCAGCGCCGTCTTCACATGGGGGCCGCCCGCCGCCGGGGCGAGCGTCCGCAGCGCCATCAGCGGGTGCGCCGCGAACCCCGGCAGCACCTCCTCGCCCTTCAGGACGTGTTCGGCCTGCCAGGGGTGGACCGGCACCAGGATCCGGTCCCCGTCGCGCAGGTGCTCCGGCCACTCCCCGGCCATCAGGCACTCCGCCGCCCGTACGGGGACCAGCCCGAGTCCCACCAACGGCCCGTGCTCCGGTGCGTACGCCAGCTGCTCGGCCACCGTGAACCCGGGGCGGGAGCGGCAGTTGGGGTGGTACGGGTGCCCGTCCACCACCCGCTGCTCCCACTCCCACCCCGCCGACGGCTCCGCCCGCCCGCCGGCCGGCTGCCCGGCCCGGGACAGGGCCAGGGAGGCGGTGCTGTCGTCGAGTTCGGCGGCGAAGGCCGCGCCGTGCGGCACCCGCAGCGCCTCGACCAGCCGGGCCGCCTGCCGGTGGGGCCGCCCGTCGAGCCGCACCTCGGCGACCCGGGAGCCCGTCGCGTACGGGTCGGCGCGCGGCCCCTCCAGCCGCCCGCCGCCGGCCAGCAGCACGGTGAGCGAGTCCGGCCCGTGCTCCCGGCCCGCCACCCACGGCAGCGGCTCGAAGGCCAGCGCCCGCCACAGCCGGGTCAGCACGGCGGAGCGGGCCCCGGCGAGCGAGGCCTCGTACGCGGCCCCCAGCCCGGGCCGCACGCCGGCCAGCGCGACGGCGACGGCCTCCTCGGCGGCGGTGGCGGGGGAGTGCCCGGGGTCGGGCGGGGAAACGTGCCTGCTGCGGTCCAGGGGTCCGGTCCTTTCGGGTCGTTCAACCGATGATCACGTCATCATCGCGGATACTGAAGATCACATCCGGTGGTCCTTCCCGCGCACTGCCGGCACCCGCGGACGGACCGAATGGAACCAGTGGACCTCAACACCGCAGCCGACGCCCACAGCGCCGCCCCCCTGCTGAACTGCCTGCTCAGGGAGGTGGGCGAGGCCGTGGACGGGCAGGTCCACCGGCTGCGCGGCAGCGGCCGGCTGCTGCGGGTGTCCGGCGGCCGCCACCCCTCCGGCGCGGAGCTGCACACGGCGGACGGCTGGCACCGGCTCGGCCACGCGGAACTCGTCAAGCTCGTCTCCGACGAACTGCACCGCCACACCGGCGTGTCCAACGACGAGCTGCCCGGCGAGATCGACGACAGCCGGGAGGCCGTCGCCGCACTGCTGGCCGCCCGGGCGGCCGCCGAGCCCCCCGAGGACCCCTACGTCCGGTCCGAACAGGCCCTGGTCATGGGCCATCCGCACCACCCCGCCCCCAAGGCGCGCGGCGGCGCGCCCGCCGCGAGCTGGCTGCCGTACGCCCCCGAGGCCCACACCCGCTTCCCGCTGGTGCTGCTCGGACTGCGCGAGGACCAGGTGGCCGAGGAGGGCGGCCCGGCCGCCGCCGACGCGGTCGACGCGCTCGCCGGGATCCTCGACGGCCCCCGCCCGCCCGCCGGCTACCGGGTGCTGCCCGCGCACCCCTGGCAGCTGGAGCTGACCGCGGGACGCCGGGAGCTGCGCGAGGCCTTCACCGACGGGCGCCTGCTGCGGCTCGGCCCGACGCGGCTGCCGGTGTGGCCCACCGCCTCCGTGCGGACCGTGTACGCGCCGGGTGCGGACGCCGACCTGTTCGCGAAGTTCAGCCTCGACGTCCGGATCACCAACGACGTGCGCCGGCTGTGGCGCCACGACCTGCTGAAGCTGCGCCGCACCGACTCCGCGGTGGAGGAGGGCTTCGCCGATCTGCGCCGCCGCACCGGATCGGACGCGGTGTGGCTGAGCGACCGCGGGTACCGCACCGCCGCCTTCGCCTTCGAGGAACTGGCGGTCCTGGTCCGCGACGGCCTGCGCGGCCGGGTGGCGGCGGGCGCGGTGCCGCTGCTGTCCGCCGCCCTCGCCGAGGGGTTCCCGGGCAGCCCGCTGGAGACCGCGCCCGACCCGGCCGGCTGGTGGAGGGCGTACCTGCGCCATGTCGTGCCTCCGGTCCTGGACCTGTTCGCCCGGCACGGGATCGTGCTGGAGGCGCACCTCCAGAACTGCCTGGTCGCCGTGGACGACCGGGGCATGCCGGTGCAGGCCCTCTTCCGCGACGCGGAGGGCGTGAAACTCCCCGGGGACATGCCGCGCGGGGCCGCCTGGCAGCGGCTCGTGTACTGCCTGGTCGTCAACCACCTCGCGGAGGTGGGCGGAGCCCTGGCCGAGCGGCACCCCGCGGCCGCCGCCGGGGTGTGGCCGGCGGTCCGCGGGGAACTGCTGCGCTACGACGCCGCGTACGGCCTGCCGGAGATCGCGGAGCTGCTCACCGCCCCGGCGCTTCCGGCCAAGACGAACCTGCTGCTGCGCTGGACCCGGGCGGACGGCGCGGACGCGCGCTACCTGCCGCTGCCCAACCCGCTGCGGGGTGCGTGACGGGGCGGCCGACGGGCGTGGGATTCGGCCAAGGTGGGCCGGGCCGACGGATCTCTCCTGCCGAAAGGTATAGACCAATGCTAGGTTGGTCGGGCAGACCGCGCAGTCCTTGACCACCCGTCAGAGGAGAAGCCATGCCCTCCCCTTCGCGGGGCGGCGGCCCGGCCGCCATGCCCAAGTACCAGCGGATCGCCGCACAGCTGCGGGACGAACTCGACCGCGCCGCCCGGACCTCCGGCGGCAGGCTGCCCTCCGAGCGCACCCTGGCCGCCCGCTACGAGGTCAACCGGCAGACCGTCCGGGCCGCCCTCCAGGAGCTGCGCGCCGACGGACTGGTCGTCACCGGCCGCCGCGGCACCCGGGCCGCGGTGCTGCCCGGCTCCGGGCGCCCCACGCCGGCCGCCTCCCGGACCGCGCCCGCCCGCCGGGACGGTCCCGGCCCCCGCCTCACGCGGACCCGGCTCGCCCTGGTCACCGTGCCGCCCGCGCTCGGCGCGCTGCTCGGGATGGGCGGCGGCGAGCGCACCCTGGTCCACCAGCGCCACGTGTACGGCCCGGACGGGCGCGCGGTCCGGCACGCGGTGACCTACCTCTGCCCCCGCGCCGTGGCCCGCACCCCGGAGCTGGCGGCCTACCTCGACCGGCCGCACGGGGCCCGGGGCGAGGACCTGGGGCCGCTGCACCGCTGGCTGGAGCGGGCCGCCGCGCGCGGCAGGACCTCGGAGACCATCACGATGACGCGTACCAGCCACCCGGCCGGCGCCGCGCCCGCCTGCGGGCTGTCCGTGCGCCGCACCGTGCACGACGGCTCCGGGCGGCTGCTGGCCGTCACGGACCTGGCGTTCACCGACTGGGACCGGCTGACCTTCCACCGCGAGCCCGAGGCGATCGCCTTCCGGGTGACGTAGCCCACAGGGCGGGTGCCGCCAGGGCCTCAGGGGCGGACGGGGGCCGCGGCTTCCGCCGGGGCCGTGCCGCCGGGAGCCTCCGCGCCGCCCGGTGCCTCCCGGTCGTCCGCCGCCGGAGCCCCGCCGCCGTCCCCGGCGCCCGCTTCCCGTCCGGCGCCTCCGCCCCCCGCGGCCGCCTCCGCCGCCTCCGCCGCCTCCGCCGCCTCCGCGACGCCCGCCGCCTCCGCACCCCCGGCCGCCTCGGCCCCGGTCAGCAGGGCGAGCAGCCCGGCCACCTGCACCCCGGCCTCGGCGGGGTGCCGGAACATGGCGCCCGCCGAGATCTCGTAGCGGTTGCGCCGCCCGTCCCGCGCGCGCCGCAGGTACCCGTCCGACTCCAGGTCGGCCACGATCGCCTGGACCGTGCGCTCGGTGAGCGCGCACACCGCGGCGACGTCCCGCAACCGCGCCGCCGGATCCCGGGCGATGGTCACCAGGACGCGCGCGTGATTTGTGAGAAATGTCCAGTTCTGTCGACGTGTCATGCTCCCCATCCCGCCATGATGCGGCATGGCTTTCACGTGAAACAAGACGCGAAATGCGTTTCCGGTATTTCTTGACGTGTGAGCGGAACCAGTACAGAGTCGAGGGCAGTCAAGGTCCCGCGCCGCAAGCCGACCAGCCCAAGGAGCGAACCCCATGCAGGTTTCCGCCCGCCCTTCCCCCACCGCCGGCCCCGCCGCGGCCCGCCCCGCCGAGCCCCTCCTGCCCGGCCCCCGCCGCAGCGGCCGGGCCGCTGCCCGCGAGGCCGGACTGCCCCGGATCGACGAGCCCAGGGAGGTGGCCCCGGCGGACGCGCGGGAGATGTCGAAGGTCTTCTTCGCCCGCCTCCGCGAGCTCCCCGAGGGCACCGCCGAGCGCCAGTACGTCCGCAACACCCTGATCGAGATGAACGCCTCGCTCGTCCAGTACGCCGTCCGCCGCTTCCGCGGCCGCGCCGACGGGGCCGCGGGGGACGTCGACGACCTCGTCCAGGTCGGCACCATCGGGCTGATCAAGGCCATCGACCGGTTCGACCCGGCCCGCGAGAACGAGTTCGCCACCCTCGCCATGCCGTACATCACCGGCGAGATCAAACGCCACTTCCGCGACACCGCCTGGGCCGTCCACGTCCCGCGCCGGCTCCAGGAGCTGCGCATCGACATAGCCAAGGCGAAGGAGGAGCTGACGGTCCGGCTCGACCGCTCGCCGACGGTCCGCGATCTCGCGGCGTACCTCGACCTCACCGAAGAGCAGGTCATCGAGGGCCTGGTCGCCGCCAACGGGCACACCAGCGGCTCCCTCGACGCCCCGCACGCCGAGCACGGCGACGGCCCCGCCGAGGGCCACACCCTCGCCGAGGTCCTGGGCGAGGAGGAGCCCGCCCTGGAGCTCGTCGAGGACATCCAGACCCTGGCCCCGCTGCTGGAACGGCTCAGCGACCGCGAACGCGACATGCTGCGCATGCGCTTCGGCGAAGAGCTGACCCAGGCCCAGATCGGAGCCGCCCTCGGCATCTCCCAGATGCAGGTCTCCCGGCTCCTCACCCGGCTCCTCGCCCACCTGCGTACCTCCATGCTGGCCGACCACGACGCGGGTCCCGGGCGGCACGCGCACTGACCCCCTCGGGGGCCCTCCCCGGCGTGAGTTGGATCACTTCGCCGTTTGCGGTGGTGAAGGGCGGGCATGCGGGCCGCTGGAGCGGAACCGCATGCTCCGGCCGCTGGGCCGGAGCACGGACCGCGCGGGCCGATCCCGCCCCGCTCCCCGGCCCGCCGCCCCCGGCGACGGACCGGCCCCCGTACGACCCACGAGGTGCATGTGTCCACGCTCCAGGCCGAACACGTCTACAAGGTGTTCGCCAGACACCCCGACCGCCGGGCGGCCGCCGTCCGCGCCCTCGAAGGCGGCGCCGACCGCGACGAGCTGCGCGCCGACGGCACCACCGCCGCGGTGATCGACGCCTCCTTCCGCGTCGAGCCCGGCCAGATCTTCGTCGTCATGGGCCTGTCGGGCTCCGGCAAGTCCACCCTCCTGCGGATGCTCAACGGACTGCTGGAACCCACCTCCGGCCGCATCCTCTTCGACGGCGAGGACCTCACCGCCCTGACCCCGCGCGAGCTGCGCCGCGTACGCTCCACCAGGGTCTCCATGGTCTTCCAGCACTTCGCGCTCTTCCCGCACCGCGACGTACTGGCCAACGCCGCCTACGGCCTGGAGGTCCAGGGCGTCCCCCGGGCCGAGCGCGAACGCCGCGGCGCCGAGGCGCTCGCGCTGTGCGGGCTCGGCGGCTGGGAGAACTCCTGGCCCGACGAGCTCTCCGGCGGCATGCAGCAGCGCGTCGGCCTGGCCCGCGCACTGGCCACCGACGCCGACCTGCTCCTGATGGACGAGTCCTTCAGCGCCCTGGACCCGCTGATCCGCCGCGACATGCAGGACCAGCTCCTCGAACTCCAGCGCACCCTGAAGAAGACCATCGTCTTCATCACCCACGACCTCAACGAGGCCATGCGCCTCGGCGACCGGGTCGCCGTCATGCGCGACGGCCGGATCGTCCAGCAGGGCACGGCCGAGGACATCCTCACCCGGCCCGCCGACCACTACGTCGCCTCCTTCGTCCAGGACGTGGACCGCTCACGCGTGCTGACCGCCGACGCCGTCATGGACGCCCCCGCCGAGGGCGTCGAAACCTGCGCCTGCCCCACCGTCAGCGCCGACACCCCGCTCGCCGACCTCTGCTCCGTCAGCGCCCGCGTCCCCCACCCGGTCGCCGTCACCGGAGCCGACGGCGCCGTCGTCGGCTCCGTGCCCAAGGACCGGCTCGTCGCCTTCATCGGCGACGAACAACGGCCCCCCATGGCCTGTGCGGAGGTGGCCGCCTGATGCCCCGCCTGCACCTCGGAGCCTGGGCCGACAGCGCCGTCGACCTCCTCCAGCGCCACCTGTCCTGGCTCTTCGACACCGTCAGCATGCTGGTCACGGGGCTCTACGACGGCACGAACGCCGTGCTGTCCGCCCCCGCGCCGCTGCTCTTCGCCGGCCTCCTCGCCCTCGCCGCCTGGTGGCTGCGCGGCCTCCTCGCGGGCCTGCTCGCCTTCGCGGCCTTCGCGCTCGTGGACTCCCTGGCCCTGTGGGACGAGGCCATGTCCACCCTGTCCCTGGTCCTGGTCGCCACCCTCGTCACGCTGGCGTTCGCCCTCCCGCTGGGCATCTGGGCCGCGCGCTCCGCCAGGGTCAGCGCCGCGCTGCGGCCCGTGCTGGACTTCATGCAGACCATGCCGGCCATGGTGTACCTCATCCCCGGCATCGTCTTCTTCGGCGTGGGCGTGGTCCCCGGGATCATCGCCACCATCGTCTTCTCGCTGCCGCCGGGCGTACGGATGACCGAGCTCGGCATCCGCCAGGTGGACGCCGAACTGGTCGAGGCCGCCGAGGCCTTCGGCACCGCCCCGCGCGACACCCTCGTCCGCGTCCAGCTGCCGCTGGCCCTGCCCACCATCATGGCGGGCGTCAACCAGGTCATCATGCTCGGCCTGTCCATGGTCGTCATCGCCGGCATGGTCGGCGGCGGCGGACTCGGCGGCGCCGTCTACCGGGCCATCGGCAGCGTCGACATCGGCCTCGGCTTCGAAGCCGGCCTGTCCATCGTGGTCCTCGCCATGTACCTGGACCGGATGACCGGAGCCCTGGGCCGCCAGGTCTCCCCGGTCGGCCGCCGGGCCCAGGCCCTGGCCCGCTCCGCCGCGCGCGGCCCGGCCCGGCTGTGGAACCACCGCCCGCAGCCCGCGTACGCCGTCACCGCCGCGGTCGTCCTGGCCCTCGTCGCCGGCGGACTGAGCACCTTCGGCGGCTCCGGATCACCGGCACCCGCCACCGATGCCGAGAACACCGGCAAGGGCCGGAAGGTCACCATCGGCTACATCCCCTGGGACGAGGGCATCGCCTCCACCTTCCTCTGGAAGGAACTGCTGGAACGCCGGGGCTTCACCGTGGACGCCCGCCAGCTGGAACTCGGCGCGCTGTTCACCGGGCTCGCCGGCGGCCAGGTCGACTTCCAGACCGACGCCTGGCTGCCCGTCACCCAGGCCGAGTACTGGAAGAAGTACGGGAACAAGCTCGACGACCTCGGCTCCTGGTACGGACCCACCTCCATCGAGCTCTCGGTCCCCTCCTACGTCAAGGACGTCCGGTCCCTGGAGGACCTCAAGGGCAAGGGGGCGCGGTTCAAGGGCCGGATCATCGGCATCGAGCCCAGCGCCGGAGCCATGTCCCTGCTGAAGGAGAAGGTCCTCAAGGAGTACGGGCTCGAAGGCGAGTACCAGGTCGTCGACGGCTCCACCCCGGGCATGCTCGCCGAGCTGAAGCGGGCCTACGAGAAGAAGGAGCCCGTGGTGAGCGTGCTGTGGTCCCCGCACTGGGCGTACTCCACCTACGAGCTGACCAAACTGGCCGACCCCAAGGGCGTCTGGGGCGAGGGCGACGGCATCCACACCCTCGCCCGCAAGGGCTTCGCCGCCGACGAGCCCGAGGTCGCCGCCTGGCTGCGCTCGTTCAAGCTGACCGAGGCCCAGCTCACCGGCCTGGAGGCGAAGATCCAGGAGATGGGCAAGGGCAAGGAGCAGCAGGCGGTCCGCGCCTGGCTGACCGGCCACCCCGAGGTGGCCGCGCTCGGCTGACCGGACACGCGCCGGGGCGCCCGGGACCACACGGTCCCGGGCGCCCCGGCGTCCGCGTACGCGGCTCAGCCCACCGGCACCCGGTCCGCCCCGGGCCGGTCCTCCCGGAGCTGCTCGCCGCGCACCCGCGGGCGCACCGGCCACCACAGGGAGCGGCCCAGCAGCGCGGCCAGGGCCGGCACCAGCACGGCCGACAGCACGAACGCGGACAGCAGGATCCCGACCGCCGTCGCGAACCCGGTCTGCTGGGTCCCCGCGTGCGGGCTCACGGCCAGGCTCCCGAAGGACGCGGCGAGCACCAGTCCGGCCGTCGCGATCGCCGGCGCGGTGTGCCGCACCGCACGGGCCACCGCCGCGCGGGCCGGTCCGGGGCGCTCCATCTCCTCCCGGAGCCGGTCGCTGATCAGGATGTTGTAGTCGGTGCCCAGCGCCACCACGAACAGGAACAGCACCAGGGGGAGCGTGAAGTCCACGCCCGGCCGCCCCAGACCGTGCTGGAAGACCAGGGCCGAGGCCCCCAGCGTGGCCGCGAAGCCGAGCCCGACCGCGAGCATCAGCACGACCGGCGCGAGCACGCTCCGCAGCAGCACCAGCAGGATCACCGCGATCAGCACCGCCGCCACCGGGAAGATGACCTTCAGGTCCTTGTCGACCGCCACCGCGATGTCCGCGAACACCGAGGCGGTGCCGCCGACATGGGCCTCGGTCCCGGCCGGAAGATTGGCCCGGACCGTCTCCCGGACCGGCCCGGAGACCAGGTCTCGGGCCTGCTGCCCGCCGGATTCGACGTTCAGCAGCAGGTCGATCCGGGCCGCCTTCCCGTCCTTGCTCAGCACCGTCGGCGCGACCCCGCCCACCCCGGGCACCCGGGCGAGCGCCCCCGCCAGCCCGGCCACGCGCTCCGCGCCGAGCGGAGCCCCGTCCTTCGCGGCGACGAGCACGCTCGTCGGGTCCGAGACCCCGGCGGGCAGGGCGCGGGATATCTCCGCCGCCGTCTCCACCGCGGCGGTCCGCTCGCCGCCCGCGCCGGACTGCCCGTAGTCCATCCGGATCCCGGCCAGCCCCGCCGTCAGCGCACCGAGCAGCACCAGCGAGCCGAGGACCAGCGCCACCGGGCGCCGGGCCGTCAGCCGGCCGAGGCGGCCCGCCGCACCCTCACGGGGCGCGCGGTCCAGGGCGCGCGAGGGCCAGAACATCCTGCGGCCGGTGACGGCCAGCATCGCCGGCATCAGCGTGAGGCTGCCCAGCAGCATCACCAGCACCGACACCGCGATCGCCGGGCCGAGCACCCGGAACTGGCCGAAGGAGGCGATCCCGAGGGTGGCGAACGCGGCGACGATCGTCAGCGCCGCCGAGGTGACGGCCGTGCCCACCCGGCCCGCGACCTCCGCGGCCGCCTCGCGCCCGCTCTGCGCGGGGTGCTGCCGCAGCTGCTCGCGGAACCGGAACAGCAGGAACAGGAAGTAGTCGATCCCGATGCCCATGAGCACCACGTTGATCAGCCCGGGAGTGGAGGGCGCCAGCCGGACCCCGCTCGCCACCGACGCCATGACCACGGTCCCGGCCGCCCCGCCGCCGATCACCGCCATCGCGAGCAGCGGCAGCAGGGCGGCGAACACGCTGCGGAAGACCAGGACGTGGAGCAGCACGATCAGCCCCATGACCACTGCGCCGACCACCGTCGACCGGGTCTCCTCGGCGTCGGCGGTGTCCACCGTGGCCGCCAGCCCGCCCGTGAACCCGGTCCGCAGGCCCGCCTCGCCGAACGCGGCCCGCGCCTGCTCGCGGAACGCCTTGTAGGTGCTCTGCACCCCCGGGTCCTGCGGATTGCCCTTCAACTCCACCGACAGCAGCCGGAAGGAGCGGTCCGGGGCCGTCATCCCGGCGCCGATCCGCGGCGTCTGGGAGTGGTCCTCCATGAACGGCGGATCCTCCTTCTTCTTCGGCATGACGATCCGCTGCCCGGCCAGGCGCCGCGACACCTCCTCGATCCGGCGCTCGTCGGGGGCGGCGAGCGCCGCCCCGTCCTCGCGGGCCACCAGGACCGTCAGCGGGTCGGAGTCCGGCCGGGCCCCGAAGCTCTCCTCGGAGATCCGCAGGGCGGCCGCCGAATCGTAGGAGGCGGGCAGGAAGCCGTCGTTGCCGGGCTGCGTGGCGCGGAAGACGAACACCTGCCCGAGGATCGTCAGCCCGATGCCCAGCACCGCCCACAGGGCGATCACCTTCCATGGGTTCCTGGTCGAGCATCCCGTCAGGGCGCGGATCACTGTTCTCCTCCGGTCTGTTCCGTGCGGATCGCGGCCGGGTCGGCCGTCCGGACTCCAGACCATCAGCCGCCGGACGGGAAAACGTCCTGGTGGAGAAGGAGAAAGCGGCCGGGACCGCGGTCCGGGATCCGGTCCCGACCAGGACCCGGGTCCTGGTCGGGACCGGCACCCTCGGCCGGTCTCCGCCACCCGGCCGGATGGGAGAATGGACCCACGAGGGCGGCCCACGGCGGTCCGTGGGAAAGGGGCAGAGGGGATGGGCACGCGCGCCGAGAGGCTGACGTGGACGCGCAACGACGCACTGGTGGCGGTCGGCGCCGCCGCCGTGGACCTCACGGGCTTCGCCATCGAGACCCAGTTCGAGGGTGCCTCCCTCGGGGTGGTGGCCGCGTTCACCGTGTTGGCCGCGTCACTCGCCCTGCTGGCCCGGCGCCGCCACCCGGTGGTGACGCTCTGCGCGGTCCTGCTGCTGGGCGCGGTGGTGAACCTGACCGCCTCGGTGCCCCCGCACTTCGGACTCACCCCGGCCGTCGCCCTCTACTCGGTCGCGGTGGCCTGCCGGCCCTCCGTGGTGGTGGGCGCGGCCCTCGCCACGGCGCCGCTGAACACCCTCGGGCAGGGCGGCTTGCCCTTCGACCCGGGCTTCGGCCTCCTGGCCAACTCGGCGGCCACCCTCCTCGTCGTCACCACCGGCCTCCTGGTCAGGCGCTGGCAGCGGGAGACCGCGGCCAAGCGGGTCCTGCTCGCCGAACGGGCGGTGGCCGACGAACGCCGCCGCATCGCGCGGGAGCTGCACGACATCGTCGCCCACCACATCACCACCATGCAGCTGATGGCCGGCGGGGCCCGGGCCAACCTCGACCACGACCCCGGGGCCGCCCGCGAGGCACTGGTGACCCTGGAGCAGTCCGGCCGGATGGCCCTCGGCGAGATGCGGCAGCTGCTCGACGTCCTGCGGGCCGGCGAGGAACCGGAGACGGCCGTGCCGGCCCCGCAGCCCGGGGCCGGGGACGTGGAACGGATCGTCGCGGAGTCCCGGGCCGCGGGGACGGACACCGAACTCGCGGTGACCGGACCCGCCCGGCCGCTGCCGCCCACCGTCGGCCTGACCGTGTTCCGGGTCGTGCAGGAGGCCCTCACCAACGCCCGCAAGCACGCCGGGAACGCCCCCGTCCGGGTGCGGCTGGCGTACGGAGCGGACGAGGTCGCCGTCGAGGTGTGCGACGAGGGCCCCGCCGACGGCGCCGCCCGGCGCCCCTACCGCGGCGCCGGGTACGGCCTGATCGGCATGCGGGAACGCGTCGCCCTGCACGGCGGCACCCTGGAGGCCGGGCCCCGCGAGGAGGGCGGCTTCCGGGTCGCGGTCCGCCTCCCGGCGCCCACGGCCCCCGACGCGCACCACCAGCCCCACCCGCAACGAGAGGAACTCCGCCGATGATCCGCGTGCTGATCGCCGACGACCAGCCGCTGGTACGGCGCGGCCTGGCCCTGATCCTGGCCCCCGACCCGGACATCGAGGTGGTCGGCGAGGCCGCGGACGGCGCCGAGGCCGTGGCCCTCGCCCAGGAGCTGCTGCCGGACGTGGTGGTGATGGACATCCGGATGCCGGTGCTCGACGGGGTCGCCGCCACCGGCCGGCTGGCCGAGGTCCGGCCCGGATCCCGCGTCCTCGCCCTGAGCACCTTCGACATGGACGAGTACGTGGTCGCCGCCCTGCGCGCCGGCGCCTACGGCTTCCTGCCCAAGGACGTCTCCCCGGAGGAGCTGATCGCGGCCGTCCGCACCGTCCACACCGGCGAGGCGGCCGTCGCGCCGAGGCTGCTGACCCGGCTGATCTCCGCCTACGTACGGACCGCCCCGCGCGAGCCCCGGCCCGCCCCGGCGGCGCCCGACGGAATGACCCCGCGCGAACTGGAGATCTGGCGGCTGCTCGCCCGCGGTCTGGACAACGCCGCGATCGCCGCGGAACTGGACATCAGCGTCTCCACCGTCAAGAACCACCTCACCGCCGTCTTCGGGAAGCTCGGCGCACGCGACCGGGCCCAGGCGGTGATCGCCGCGTACGAGACCGGGCTGGTCGAGGCCGAACGGAGGGGCGCTTGAGCCCCAAGTGCCCACAGACACCCGGAATTCCCCGGCGCCCGCACGCCTGACCAGCCGGAACACTGGATGATCCGCCGGTGCGCGGGGGGCTTCCCGCATGGCACAGTGCCAGGAGCACAACCGCCGGACCAGGGAGCCCCCATGCGTGATGCGCACACCGCGCCGCCGGTACTCGCCGAGGTGCCCCGGTGCCGCACCGAACCGGACCCGCACCCCGGCCCGCTGCCGGTCTGTCCGCAGTGCGCGGAAACCCCGCAGCGGATCTCCTGGCGCCAGCGCCCGGGCGAACCGGTCGTCCTGGCCTTCGACCCCTGCGGCCACCGCTGGACCTCCCCCGCCCCACCCGTCCTGGCGGTGACCCCCTAGACGTCCCGGGCGGCGCCGGTGCCCCTTGACCCGACGGCCCCCGTGACCTCGTATCCTGCCCTGGACACACCGGTGAGCAGGATCGACGAGCCGGCCGGCGCGACGGGTGCCGGGCGGCGGGAACGGGAGAAACCCGATGGACGTGCAGCACTTCGAGCGGATCACCGCGTTCATCGAGGCCCGGCTGACCCCGCTGTTCGACGCCGAGACCGGCAGTGACCGCGGGTTCGCGATGGACGACACCTCCCGGGCGCTGCGCGCGCTGCGCAACAGCGTGCTGGAGGCCTCCGCCGTCAAGGGGCTCATCGCGACGCGGGAGACCGCCGAGCCGCTCCTGCGCAAGGTCATCGACCAGTCGGTGGAGCACCACTGGGACGTGCTGCGCGGCATCGCCCGCCAGTGGGAGGACCACGCCGACTTCCGGCGGGAGTTCAAGCGCCACGCGTGGGAGCTCGACGGGGCCGCCGCCTCCGTCTGATCCCGGGCGCCCGGCTACCGGCTGGGCGCGCCGCCGATCAGGTAGCCGATCCGGCGTTCCAGTCCGCCCCAGCGCCGGTCGTGCCGGTACGCCCGCTTGATCGTCCGCGCCCTGGTCCGGGGGCGGTGTCCGTAGAAGCGGCGCGCCCACGGGGAGGCCGGCCGGGCCAGCCGGACCGCCGCGAACAGGGCGATCAGCGGGACGACCATCCCGAACACCGCCAGCCGGGGCTTGCCCTTGACCAGGGCGACCGCCGCCAGCAGCAGGTTGAACAGCACGGTGGAGCCGAGGAACAGACGGTTCGCCTGCTGGTCCTCGGTCAGGCCGTCCACGCCCAGCGGCAGGAACCCGCACAGCAGCAGACCGGCCAGGGCCGAGGTCATCACCACCACCTCGACGCTGAGGGTGCCCTCCTCCGTCCAGTAGACGTCGCTCAGGTGCAGGATCAGTGCGAACTCGTCCAGCACCAGGCCCGTGCCCATCCCGAACAGCACGGCCGCCACCCAGGAGCCCCACCCCGTCCGGCCGCCCGCGATCGCGGTGAAGCCGCCGACGGTCATCAGCACCACCCCGGGGACGCAGTGGTGCACGTGCAGCCCGCCCGGGGTGACGTTGCGGAAGGGCCCCTTGCCGGCCCGGATCATCCGGGTGATGACCCGGGTCACCACGAAGGTCGCGACGAACGCCGACAGCGCCAGCAGCAGGGGCAGTTTCCCCGGCTCCAGGATGTTGCGGTACCACCAGTCGCCCATGCCGTCACCCTCCCGGCCCCGGCCGCCCCGCGCACCGCGGGGACCGCCGTTCGGGCTCCGCGGTGCGGGCCCGCGTCAGGCCCGCGCGTCCGCGGTCGGCGCCTGGGCCTCCCGCGCGGCCCGGCGGCGCTGCGCGTCCTCGTCGGTGTCCGCGTCGTAGGAGATCAGCTTCGGCAGCAGCGCGGCCAGCAGGGCCACGGACGCCACGCACGCGAGCCCGCCGCTCCAGAAGGCCGGCCGGGTCCCCGTCCAGCCGGCCATGGTGCCCGCCCGGACCTGCCCGAGCTGCGGCCCGACGCTGTACGAGAGCACCTCGATCCCCGCGAGCCGCCCCCGCAGCTCCTCCGGGATGGTCTGGTTCCAGATCGTGGACCGGCCCAGCGCGCTCAGCATGTCGCCGGCGCCCGCCGCCGCCAGGCACAACAGCACCAGCCAGACGTTCGAGAACCAGCCCGCCGCCGCGATCGCGAGCCCCCACGCGGCTGCGCCGAAGACCACCAGCAGCCCGTGCCGACGCACCCCCGAGACCCAGCCGCTGGTCAGACCCAGCACCAGCGAGCCCACCGCACCCGCCGCGTACATCAGGCCCAGGGCCCACACAGCGTCCAGCTCGTCGGCCAGGAACGGGAAGATCGCGTTCGGGAACGCGAAGAACATCGCCGCCAGGTCGACGGCGTACGTCCCCAGCAGCACCGGCCGGCTCCACGCGTACCGGGCGCCCTCGGCTATCCCCCGCAGCGAGGGCCGCTCCGCGCCCCCGACCGGCGGCGCCGGGCTGAGCCGCGTGCACAGCAGCACCGAGACCGCGAAGCCCGCGACGGTCACCGCGTACGCCGACGCGTAGCCCGCGTACGCCACGACCACGCCGGCCAGCGCCGGACCGGCGATCGCCCCGAACTGGTAGCGCAGCGCGTTGAGCGCGGCGGCGGCGGTCAGCTGGTCGTGCGGCACGATCCGCGCCATCAGCGAGTCCATCGCCGGACGCTGGAGGCCCGTCAGCGCCGACACCCCGGCCGCCACCACGTACAGCGGCCACAGCAGTGGCTCCGGCAGCAGCGAGTTCACCAGCAGGACCAGTGCGAGCAGCCCGAGCCCGGCCTCCGTCAGCAGGATCAGCCGCCGCCGGTCCACCGCGTCGGCCAGCGCCCCGCCGTACAGCCCGCAGACCACCAGCGGGACCAGCTCCACCGCGCCCATGGCACCGACCGCGAGCGGCGAGTCCGTCAGGTGCTTGATCTGGAGCGGCAGGGCGATCATCGCCATGAAGGAGCCGAAGAAGGTGACCGTCCCCTGGAAGAACAGCAGCCGGAAGTCGCGGCTGGAACGCCAGGGGGCCAGGTCGGGCAGTACGGACGACAGACGGGATCTACTCACGGCGGACCATCCTGCGCCGCCGGCGGACACCCGGGCAACGCATTTTCTCCCCCTACGGCCCCGTACGGCCCCGTACGGGTCAAAACGGCACCCGGTGCGTGGCAGCGGCCGCCGCCCGTGGCACCCATGGGTCATGCCGCCGGTGTCCCCGTTCCTGCGTACGGCCGCCGCCTACGCCTGGCGCCTGCTGGTCGTCGGCGTGGCCGTCTACGCCGTCTTCTCGCTGCTCGGCCGCTTCCACGAGATCGGCGTGGCGCTCTTCCTCGGCCTCGTCGTGACCGCCCTGCTGTCGCCGCCCGCCCGGGTCCTGGCCCGGTTCCTGCCCCGCCCCGCGGCCGTCGCGGTCACCCTCGTCGGGAGCGCCGTCCTGTTGCTGGGCGTCCTCGCGCTGGTCGGCGAAGCGGTGGCGGGGGAGAGCACCACCCTGGTCCGGGAGTTCCGCGAGGGCCTCGTCAGCATCGAGACGTGGCTGGAGCGGCCGCCCTTCCGGCTGGACCCCGGAGCGCTCACCGGCCTCCAGACCAAGATCGGCGAGTACTTCTCCACCCACCGCTCGACCCTGTTGAGCACGGCGCTGAGCGGAGCCGGGCACGTGGTGCAGGTGCTCACCGTGCTGGCGCTCGCCGTGTTCTCCTCCGTCTTCTTCCTGCACGGCGGCGGCCGCCAGTGGGCCTGGTTCTGCGCCCAGCTGCCCGAACGGGCGCGGGCGCGGACGGACCTCGCCGGGCGCGCGGCCTGGCGCACGTTCACCGGGTACACCCACGGGATCGTGCTGGTCGCGGCGACCAACGCGGTGCTCGTCGGAGTGGCGCTGTACTTCCTCGGGGTGCCGCTCGCGCTCCCGCTGGCCCTCCTGGAGTTCTTCGCGGCCTTCGTGCCCCTCGTGGGGTCGCCGGTCGCCCTCGCGGTCGCCGCCGTGGTGGCGCTGGCGGCGCGCGGGCCGGTCGTCGCGGGGGTGGTGGTCGCGCTGATCGTGGTGATCGGGCAGATCGAGGGGCACCTGCTGCATCCCCTGGTGATGAGCTGGGCCGTGCGCCTGCACCCGCTCGTGGTGGCGGTCTCGGTCATCGCCGGGGCCATCGCGGCCGGAGTGGTCGGGGCGGTGGTCGCGGTCCCGCTGGTCTCGGTGGCCTGGTCGGTCCGCTGCGCCCTGCGGACGCGGGCCGACGGTCAGGGGGACGGGCCGGCGGCGGAGGCGCGGGCGGAACCGGGCCCGGACGGCTGATCCCGCCCGACGCGTTTACCGTGGGACGTGGAGGTGGTCGACATGGCGGAGCACGCCGCCGGTGCGGCGGCGCGGGAGCTGGAGGACGGCCGGCTGCTCAAGGAGCTGGAGACGATCCACCGCACGCGCCACGAGACCCTGCTGCACGGCTCGGACGACGCGCTGGCCACGCACACCCAGCGGCTGCGGGAGCTGGAGGACGAGTACCTCCGCCGCCACCCGCAGCGCGCCACCACCGCGGCCCGCACCCGCTCCGGCGCCCGCGCCCGCACGCCGGGCGAGGACTGAGGCCCCCCGCACGCTGGTCCGCCCCGCGGATGCGCGGGGCGGCTGTGGGCTTGTGCCCGGCGCCGGACGGGTGAAACCCGGGGAGGGGCCGGCTCGCCGTACCCACCGACTGAGGACCCTCTGATGAGTCTCCGTTGCTCCGAGTGAGACATCCTTGTATCATTCGGGGCGACGTAGACTCATTTTGGCGCCCAGGGGCGCCCCCAAGAACGGAATTCCATGCACACCCCCACGCGGGACCCTCGCCGCTGGATCGTCCTCGCGATCCTCTCCGGCAGCCTCCTGCTCATCTCCATGGACACCACGATCCTCAACGTGGCCTTCCCCTCGCTCGTCGCCGACCTCCAGCCCGGCGCCGTGCAGCAGCTGTGGATCATCGACGTCTACGCCCTCGCCCTGTCCGGACTGCTCGTCACCGCGGGCGCCCTCGGCGACCGCTGGGGCCGCAAGCGGCTGCTGATGGCGGGCTTCGGCATCTTCTCCGCCGCCTCGCTGATCGCCGTGTTCGCCACCGAGGCCTGGCACCTGATCGCCGCCCGCGCCCTCCTCGGCGTCGGCGGCGCGGCCATCATGCCGGCCACCCTGTCGATCCTGCGCAGCGTCTTCACCGACGCCAAGGAGCGCGCCTTCGCCCTCGCCGTCTGGGCCGCCGTGTTCGGCGGCGGCATGGCCTTCGGCCCCGTCGTCGGCGGCCTCCTCGTCCAGGACCACGGCTGGCACTCCGCCTTCCTCCTGAACCTCCCCGTCGCCGCCGTGATCGTCGCGGCCGGTCTGCGTTACCTCCCCGAATCGCGCGCCCCGCGCGGCGACGGCGCCTGGGACTGGTGGGGCGTCGGACAGTCGATCGTCGGCATGCTCGCCCTCGCGGGCGGCATCAAGCAGCTCGGCAAGAGCGGCATCGCCGACCCGCTGCCCTGGGCCCTGCTCGCCCTCGCCGCCCTCGCGCTCACCGTGTTCGTCCGCCGCCAGCTGCGCCTGGACAACCCGCTGCTCCAGGTGCGGCTGTTCGCCAAGCCCGCGTTCAGCGTCGCCGCCACCGCGATCTTCCTCCCGATGGTCGGCATGGGCGCGATCCTCTTCCTCGTCACCCAGTGGTTCCAGTACGGCCAGGGCTACACCCCGCTGGAGGCCGGGCTGCGGCTGCTGCCCGCCCCGCTGGCGCTGATCTGCGCGTCGATGGTCGCCCCGGCGCTCATGCAGCGCTACCCGATCCGGCACGTGCTGGGCGCCGGACTCGTGGTCCTCGCGGCCGGCATGGCGATGCCCTGGACCGTCCAGCAGTTCACCGAGCTCGGCTACCCGGCCTTCGCGGCGGGCCTGACCGTGATGGGGCTGGGCGCGGGCGTCGCGACCACGGTGGCCTCCGTCACCCTGGTCTCCGCCGCGCCGGCCGACCAGGTCTCCAGCGCGGCCGCCATCGAGGAGACCTGCTACGAGCTGGGCTCCGCGATGGGCGTCGCCATCCTCGGCAGCACCGCCGGCGCCCTCTACCGGGGGAACCTGCCGGTGCTCGACCTCGACGGCCCGGCCGCGAGCGCCGTACGGGACTCGGTCGGCGAGGCGGCGCACACCGCCGAGCGGCTCGGCGGCGCGGTCGGCCAGGCCCTCCTGGAGACCGCCACGCACGCCTACACCCTGGCGATCACCCCGGCCTTCCTGCTGGCCGGAGCCCTGGCCGTCGCCGCCGCGGCCACCACCTGGACGCTGATCCCGCGCGACCTCCGCCCCACCGAGAACCACTGACCCCCGGCCCCGCTCCCGGCGCCCCCCGCCTCAGCGGGGCGGCGCCGGGAGCGGGGCCAGGTGGGCCGGGGCCGCCGGAGCCGGGCCCAGGGTGGTCGTGCCCGGGGCCGCGCGGTGCCCGAGCCCGGTGCGGTAGGCGTCCATCGCCGCCTCCGTCCGGCCCGCCCGCCGCAGCAGGTCGCCCAGCAGCCGGCACAGGTCCGCCAGGTCCCCGCCCGCCCCGCTGCGCTCCAGCAGCGCCAGCGCCCGTACGTAGTGCTCCTCGGCGGCATCGAGGTCCCCGCGCTCCTCGGCGATCAGCCCCAGCAGCCGGTGCGCACCGCCCGCGTGCACCGCCCCCGGGCCCGAACCCTCCTCCAGCAGCCCCGACACCAGCTCGGCGGCCTCCTCGTACCGCCCCAGGCGGCGCAGCACGTCGGCCAGCTCCACCTCCACCTGCGCGGTGTAGAGCGCCGCCCGCCGCGCCGCCAGCATCTCCCGGGCGGTCCGCAGCTCCCGCTCCGCCGCCGCCAGTTCCCCGTGCTGCGCCTGGACGTAGCCGCGCATCCAGTGGCAGTGCGCCAGGTCGGTCCGCAGCCGCAGCTGCCGGTACACCGCCTGGGCCTTCGCCAGCGAGGCGTCCGCGTCGGCCACCCGGCCCTCGGTCAGGAAGGTCCGCGCCACCTGCCGGTGCATCCCCGCCACCAGCGCCGGATCCCCGACCTGCGGGGCCAGCGCCAGCGCCAGCTCCGCCGCATGGGCCGCGCGGGCGTGGGCGCCCATGTCGGTGTACGGGCCGATGACCGCCGAGTACAGCAGCACCAGCGCCTCCGGGTCCCCGAGGCCGCCCGCGTTCAGCGCGTGGATCGCCGACTCCAGCAGGTAGCAGGCGTACCGCAGTTCGCCGGCCAGCAGGTGGGCGACCGCCCGGCCGCGGATCGGCCGGGCCCGGCGGGGCAGCGGCTCGTCCGCCAGCAGCAGCTCCGCCGCCTCGAAGTGGCCCGCCGCGCCGGTCAGTTCCCCGGCCTCCAGGGCGCAGTCGCCGAGTCCCAGCAGCGCCTCCGCCCGCTCGTCGGCCAGGCCCAGCCGCTCGGCCTCGGCCAGCAGGTGCCGGAACTGCGCCGCGGCCTCCTGCGCCGAGCCGGTGGCCAGGGTGCGCTGGGCGTCGGTCAGGGCGAGCCGCAGCTCGGTGGCCAGGTGCGCGGGACGCCCCGTGGCCAGCTCCTCGTACGAGGTGCCGAGCCGCCCGGCGAGGAAGCGCAGCGCGGTCTCGGAGGGCCGCACCTTGCCCGCCTCCAGGGTGGACACGTACGCCGGGGTGTAGGCCGGCTCCGCCAATTGCCGCTGGGTCAGACCGCGTTCGGCGCGCAACCGCTGCACCCGGCGTCCGATCTCGGCCGGTTCGTCCATGAACTCCCCCTGCTGTCACCCTGGATGGCTCAACTCCCCAGTATGGAACCGGAGTAGGCCGTTGCGCGCGGCCCGGCGCGCCGCCTAGTTTAAGCACTCGGTTCAGCGGGCTTAACCCGCTGCTTAACACCCCGCCCTACTCCCTTCCCCCACGGAGGACCCCCATGAGGCGAACCGTCCGGCCGGCCCTGCGCACGGCGCTCGCCGCGGCCTGTGCGAGCGCCGCCCTGCTGGCCGCGGCGACCGCGCCCGCGGCAGCCGCCGACCCGCCCCGCCCGGCCGGCGTGCGCGTCGAGATACCCGGGCCGGAACACGGCGGCGACGCCGGATCCGGCCACGTCCTGGTACCCGCCGCCGGACCGGCGAAGGCCGCGCCCCGCCTCTCCGAGGCCGCCCGCTCCGCCGACGGACAGGTCACCAAGGCGGTCGACAACGGCCCCACCGCGGACCGGCTCGACGTGGTCGTCATCGGCGACGGCTACACCGCGGCCGAACTGGACCGCTTCCACGCCGACGCGCGCGCCAAGTGGGCCGAGGTCACCGCCGTGGAGCCGTACACCACCTACCGGGACCTCTTCAACGTCTGGACCGTGGACGCGGTCTCCGCCCAGTCCGGGGTCTCCGGCGACCCGGGCCCCGACACCGTCCGCGACACCGCGCTCGGCTCGTACTTCTGGTGCGAGTCCATCGAGCGGCTGCTGTGCGTGGACCAGCCCAAGGTGGACGCGTACGTCGCCAAGGCCCCCGCCGCGGACCTGGTGATCGTCCTGGCCAACAGCGCCAAGTACGGCGGCGCCGGATACAACGAGCCCAGCGCCGCCCTCGGCTACGAGGGCATCTCCACCGCCTCCGCCGGCCACCCCAAGTCCGGGCAGGTCGCCATTCACGAGACCGGCCACTCCCTCGGCAAGCTCGCCGACGAGTACTTCTACCCGGGCGTCCCCGACTACGAGAAGTACACCGGCACCGAGCCCGCCGACCCCAACACCTCCACCCTCGACGCCTCCCGGATGGCGGCGGAGCGGGCCAAGTGGTTCCGCTGGCTCGGCGAGACCTCGCCCGACGGCGGCACCGTCGGCGCGTACGAGGGCGGCGGCTACTACGTCACCGGGCTCTACCGGCCCACCGACAACTCCCTGATGCGGGTCCTCGGCAAGCCCTTCAACCTCCCCGGGGTCGAGGCGATGACCACCGGCTTCCACCGGCACGCCCGCCTCGCCACCCCGCTCACCCCCACCGACCGCACGCTCCGGCTGCGGCACACCGCCAAGGCGGCCGTCCCCCGCCTCCACGGGCCCGACGGACGGCAGTTGGACGTCCGCTGGTACCTCGACGGCCGCGAGCTCAAGCGGTTCGCCGGACGCACCGAGGTACGGGTCGCCGAACTGTGGCTTCTCGACCTGCGCGGCCACCGGCTGTCGGTCGCCGTCACCGACCGCACCCCCTCGGTCCGCGACCCCGAGGCCGCCCGCGCCCTGACCTCCACGCTCACCTGGGACGTGCGGATCTGACCCCGCGCCGCCCGCCCGCCGTCAGCCCGCCGCCGGCGCCCCGGCCGCGGGGAGGGTGACGGAGTCCCAGAGGGCACAGTGGTGCGCGGCCTCCGGGTCCACCGGGCGGATCCCGCCCGGAACCGGCGCCAGCTCCAGCACCGAGGGGGTGCCCGGCGCGAACCGGGGCCAGACGGGAGCCCCGGGCGCGTCCGGAGCCCCGGTGCGGGCGAAGCGCGTCCAGTAGTCCGCCATCCGCCCGGCCAGGGCGCGCTGCGGCTCCGCCAGGTCCACCGTCGCGAACAGGTAGGGCAGTTCGAAGCCGTGCGCCGCCCCGAACGGGAAGCCCGCGAGCTCGGGCAGCCCCAGGAAGTTCGGGGCCTCCCCGTCGGCGAAGAGGTAGCCGTACGCCGGCACGTGCCGGGCCAGCGCCCGGCCGTCCCGCAGCGTCGGGCAGGTGAAGGAGGCGTCGGAGAGCAGCGCGGCCCAGGCCAGCGCGGGCGTCGCGAAGGAGCCCGCCGGATAGGCCGCCGCCACGGCCGGTGCCTCCGCTCCGAACGAGGTCCGCAGCCGCTCCCGGTAGCCCTCCTCCCCGTCCACCGGGTACACCACCAGCGCCTGCGAGAGGAACAGCCGCATCTCGTCGCGGTTGCTGCCCTGCACCACGGGAACCCGGTGGAACCGCCCCGCCTCCAGCGCCCGGGCCGGCTCCAGCGGCAGCACGGCGTTCCCGTACGCGACCCCGGAGAACCGCTCCGTCAGCTCCGCCGTCAGCAGCCGGCCCGTGTCCAGCCCGCGCAGGCACTCCAGCACCCGGCCCGCGGGCCGTCCGCCGCAGCCGAGGGAGGCCGCCGCCGCCGCACCGGCCGTCACCGTGCGCTCCTCCGGCACGAAGGGCTCGTACGTCCCCACCGCCGGCAGCAGGGCGTACGGCGGCATGGTCGTCGAGCAGGAGCCGCTCTGCACGACCGCCCGGTGGAAGAGGCCCGCGGACGCGGGGGAGACCAGGTGCGCGCAGACGCTGAGGCCGCCCGCCGACTCCCCGAAGAGCGTGACCCGCCCCGGATCGCCGCCGAAGCCGGCCGCGTTCGCCCGCACCCAGCGCAGCGCCGCCTGCTGGTCGGCGATCCCGAAGTCCGGCGCCCCGCCCAGCTCCGGGTGGCCGAAGAAGCCGAAGACGCCGAGCCGGTAGTTGACCGTCACCACCACCACGTCGCCCGCCGCCACCAGCGGCTCCGCCCGGTACGCGTCCCCCGAGCCGAAGCGGAACCCGCCGCCGTGGAACCACACCATCACCGGCCGCGCCCGCCCCGGCCCCGACGGGGCGGTGACGTTCAGGAACAGGCAGTCCTCCGAGCCCTCCGGCCCGCCCGGCCCGAAGGCCGGCAGCTGCGCACAGCGCGCCCCCGGGGCCCCGGCGTCGAGCACCTCCGCCCGCCGCGGCGGGGGCTGCGGCGGCCGCCAGCGCAGCGGACCGGTCGGCGCCGCCGCGTAGGGGATGCCCTCGAACGTGTCGTACGCCCCGTGCGCGCGGCCCCTTACGGGACCCTCGGCGGTCGGTACGACCGGACGCTCGCGGGCCGCCGACACGGCGGTGGGCGGGGCCGAAGCGGCGGCGCAGAGCATCAGCGCGGCCAGCACGGGCAGCAGGGCGCCCAGCAGTCCGCGGTGGACGCGCCCGCTGCGGGCGGGACGGGGATCCGGCACGGCGGCGCCCTCCTCGACGGGTCGGTCGGGCCACTGTGCGCGCCCGCGCCACCCCCGGCCGGGCTTGGCTCCGGCGTGTTCCGGCGCGGGGTGCGGACACGCCGGGGAGCCCCCCGTTTGCCCGCCCCGAATGGCGCAGTCGCGGCCGGTGCCGCTGAATGTAACAGAGCGTGCGATTCCCATGACGCACGATGACCGGCGCGCGATGCGTATACCCGCGCGTCGGCGAACGGAGCTTTCCATGAATGACCCCAGTACCCTCGCGGCGACGGACCACGGCGACCGCGACGGGCTCCCCGCCACCCCGGACCACACCGACGGCCCCGCGACCCCCGCGCCCCCGGTACCCCCCGTACCCGACGCCGCCCCCGACCCGGCCTCCTTCGACCCGGCCCCCTTCGGCCCGGCCCCCGCCGGCCAGGACCGCGATCCCCGGCCCGACCCGAGCCCCGACCCGAGCCCCGCCCCGCACCCCGAGCAGGTCCGCACCCTGCTGGAGACGGCGGCCACCTGCCGGCCCGTCGAGGAGGTGACCGCGCTGGTCAGCCTCCTGAAGGAGACCGGCAGCGCCGACGGCCCGGGGCACGACGTGCTCCGCGCGGCCGCCGTCGCCCGGCCCGTGGACGACGTCCGCCACATGGTCGCCCTACTGGGCGAGCACCCCCTGGAGGAGGGCGAGGCCGACATCACCCTCCGGGCGGCGGCCGTCGGCCGGCCCATCGAGGACGTGGCCCTGCTGGCCAGCATCCTCGGCCCCGACGGCACCCCGCGCACGGACCGGCCCCCCGCACAGGAGGCCCTGCCGCCGCCACCGCAGGACCCGCCGGCCGAGGACCCCGTCCCGCCCGTCCCGGCCCGGGACCCCGCCGCGCAGGTGCCGGCGGCGGCCGTCACCGCGCCGGCCCGGCCCGAGGGGGCGTGGGCCGGGCAGGCGTGGCCCGAGGAGGCCCGGATGCCGGCCGAGCCGGACCGGGTGCCCGCCGCCGCTCCGGCGAGGGGCGCGCTGGGCCACGTACTGCGCTGGCCGACCGCGGCCGTGCTGCTGCTGTGCGGGGTCCTCCACCTGCCCGGCAACCTCGCCCGCCCCCCGGCGCCCGAGTCCCTGGCACCGCTCGCGGTGTCCCTGCTCTGCCTGGCGCTCGGAGCCCTGCTGGCCGTGCGCGACACCCCGGCGGTCTGGCGGGCGGCGGCGGTGGCCGCGCTCGCCGTGGTGACCCTGCACGTCGTCGGCGGCCTGGTGCTCTTCGACCCGCTCGACGGCGCCCTCGGCGCCCCGTACGCGTGGTCCGGGGTCACCGCCGTGCTCTGCGCGGGAACCGGTGCGGTGCTGGCCGGTCTGGCCCTCACGTACCGCCGCCCGCCCGCCGGAACGGGAGGCCGGTCCGCCTGACGCACCCGACGGGGCCCCGGTCGCACACCGCGCGGCCGGGGCCCCGTCGCCATGCCGTCCCGTCGCTATGCCGTCCAGGCGAGCAGCCGCTCGGCGGGCCAGGTGTTGACCACCCGCGCCTGCGGCACCCCGCACTCCGCCGCCCGTTCGCAGCCCAGGATCTGCCAGTCCAGCTGGCCCGGGGCGTGCGCGTCGGTGTCGACCGCGAAGAGGGTGCCCGCCGCGACGGCCAGCCGCAGCAGCCGCCGGGGCGGGTCCAGGCGCTCGGGGCGGCTGTTGATCTCCACGGCCGTGCCGGACTCCGCGCACGCCGCGAAGACGGCCTCGGCGTCGAAGGCGGACTCGGGGCGCGTCCGACCCGTCACCAGCCGCCCCGTGCAGTGCCCGAGGACGTCCAGCGACGGGTCGCGCACGGCCCTGAGCAGCCGCCGCGTCATGGCGGGCGCCTCCATCCGCAGCTTCGAGTGGACGGACCCCACCACCAGGTCGAGCCGCTCCAGCAGCTCCGGCTCCTGGTCGAGCGAGCCGTCGGGCAGGATGTCGCACTCGATGCCGGTGAGCAGCCGGAAGGGGGCCCACCGCTCGTTCAGCTCCGCCACCACCCGCAGCTGTTCGCGCAGCCGCTCCGGTGACAGCCCCCGGGCGACCTTCAGGCTCGGCGAGTGGTCCGTCAGCACCGCCCACTCGTGCCCCAGCTCCGCGGCGGCCCGCCCCATCGCCTCGATCGGGCTCCCGCCGTCGGACCAGTCCGAGTGGAGGTGGCAGTCCCCGCGCAGGGCGGCGCGCAGCGCGGTCGCGGCGGGCGGGGCGGGCGGGCGCTCCGGCAGCGCCGCGGCCTCCTCCTCCAGCGCGCCCAGGTATGCGGGGACCACGCCGGCCAGCGCCTCGCGCACCACCTGGGCGGTCTTCGGGCCGATGCCCCTGACCGCCTCCAGGGATCCGGCCGCGGTGCGCTCGGCGGTCTCCCGCTCGCCCAGACCCGCCACGGCCGCCGCGGCGGTGCGGAAGGCCCGCACCCGGTGGACCGGTGCCTGTGCGCGCTCCAGCAGGAACGCGATCCGGTCCAGTGCCGCCACCGGGTCCATGGCGCACCTCCTCCCGGACCCAGTCTCCCCGCGGCTCCGGGGAGCGGCGAGCGGGACCGTCAGCGCGCCCCGCCCTCCGGTCCGGGCGGCACGACCCGCTCCGTGAGCGTGAACAGGGCCCCGTCCGGATCGCGCAGCAGGAGGGAGCGCTCGGTGCCGTCCGAGGTGACCACCGACACGGTGCGCCCGCCGAGGTCGAGGGCCGACTCGACGGCCGCGTCCAGGTCCGCCACCCGGAAGTGCACGTGCCAGCGGGGCCGGGTGTGCGGGGCGTAGGCGCCCTGCTCCACCGGGCCGCTGTCCAGCCGGGCCACCGGGTCCCCGCCCTGCCGCAGGACCACCCGGTCCTCCTCGTACGCGACCTCGCAGCACCCCTCGCGTCCCGTGGCCCACTCCAGCACCTCGCCGTAGAACAGTGCGGAGTCGAACGCGTTGCGGGTCCGCAGCTCCAGCCAGGCCGGGGCGGGTCCCTTGCCCACGCGCCAGCCGGAGGAGACGGGCCCCTGCCAGACCCCGAAGACCGCGCCGTCCGGGTCGGCGACCAGCGCGGCCCGCCCGCCCCCGGGGAAGGAGACGGGGCCCACCGCCACGGTGCCGACCCGCTCGCGGATCCGGGAGGCCGCCACGTCCACGTCGTCGACGGCGAAGTACGGGGTCCAGGCCACCGCCACCGCCAGGTCCGTGGCCAGCGCCCCGATCCCGGCGACCGGTACGCCGTCCAGCACGGCCACCGAGAAGGCCGAGCCCAGCCGGGCCCGGCGGAAGCTCCACCCCACGACCGCCGCGTAGAAGCGCTGGGACGCCTCCAGGTCGCGGGCCATCAGACTCACCCAGCAGGGGGCCCCGAAGACGTCCTTCGCAGAAATTTCCACACCACAAGGAGTAGCGTCCGCGCCCCCTCGCCGCAGCGCAGGCGCGCCCGCGGTCACCACCAGTAGGCGGGGTACCTCGGAGCGGTGCGGCGGATGCGGGACCCGGCGTAGCCGGTGAGGACCAGCAGCACGGTCGACCCGAAGAGCAGCGGGACGAACCGGGCGGGAGCCGGGGTCTGGAGCACCGTCACCACGGCGGTGGCCACCGCGGGGGAGTGCGGGGTGCGGGCCAGCGTCAGCAGGGCCAGGGTGAGCCCGGCCGCCAGGGCCGCCGCCCAGGCGCTGCTGCCGGCCACGGCCAGGACCGCGAAACCGGTCGCCGCGCCGATCAGGTGACCGATGACCACCCCGCGCGGCTGGGCCAGCGGCAGGGTGGGGGCGCTGTGCACCAGCGCGGCGCTCGCGGCCAGCGGGGGTATCAGGACCGGCTCGTGGATCAGCGCGCCGATCCCGACGAGGGCCAGCAGGACGGTGGTGGCGGCGCTGACGCTGTGCACGGCGGCGGCCGCGCTCGGCCGGGCGGGGGCCCGGGGCGTGAGCAGGCGTCCGCGCGGGGAGGGGTCGGGAGCGGGGGCAGGGGCGTCGGCGGCGACGGTGGTGGTGCTGGGGTGCATGCGGGCGCGGGTTTCCGGTGCGGGCGGGGCAGGGAGGCAGGAGCGGCCGCGCCCGGGACGGGGAACCGGCCTCGGCCGGGGCAGGGCAATCCGGACACGACCCTAGCGCCCGGGTACCCGCCGCCCGCCGCCGGGGTGTGGCCACGGGGACCACAGGCAGTCGGGGCACAAAGACCGTATCGGCCGGAAACGGCCGGCCGTGATCGTGTATGACTGCGGAGGCACGAGCGCGCGGCAGGGAAGGACCAGTCATGACGACGCACCCCCATCCGGCCGGGATCCTCACCGACCTCGACGCGGTGATCGCCGGAGCCCCCGCCGACGCGACCGGTGCCCTGTGGCGGCTGACCGGATCCGGACGCGGACTGGACTCCAACCTGATCCGGCTGCGTCCCGGAACGGTCATCGCGGAGCACGCCGAGCACGCCCTCGACGTCCTGCTCGTCGTGGTGGCGGGCGGCGGGCGGATCGAAACCGAGCAGGGCGGGCACCGGCTGCGCCCGCACACCGCCTGCTGGCTCGCGCGCGGTGCCCGGCGCTCCCTGACCGCCGGTCCGCAGGGGCTGGCGTACCTCACCGTCCACATCCGGCGCCCCGGCCTCGGCATCGGCACCGGCGCGGCCGAGGGCGGGGAGACGGCCTGCCTGCTCCACCGGGTCTGCCCCGACTGCGGCCGTCTCGCCACGGAACCCGCCGCCCGCTACTGCTCCCACTGCGGCACCGCCCTGCCGGACTGACCCCGCCGACCCGACCGGCCGGCCCTGGCCCCGCCGACCCCGTACGGGCGGCGCGGGGCCGTTCGGCGGTGTCGGGCGGGCCCGAACCCCTACGCTCGGAGCGGACTCCCGGCCCCTTTCCGGAAGGCAGGTCCCCATGCCCGGCACCCAGGTTCCCGTCATCGACCTCGGGGCGTGGCGCTCCGGCGGTCCCGCCGCCCGCGCCCGGACCGCCGCCCGTGTCGACGAGGCGCTGCGGACGGCAGGCTTCCTGCTGGTCACCGGGCACGGGGTGGACCCGGCGCTGCCCGCCCGGATCCGGGAGGCCGCCCGCACCTTCTTCAGGCTGCCGCCGGAGGTGAAGGAGCCGTACGCGGTCAGCGTCGGCGGGCGCGGCTGGCTCGGCCCCGGCGCGGAGGCCAACGGCTACGCGGAGGGGACGGAGTCCCCGCCCGACCTGAAGGAGTCCTGGTCCTTCGCCGCCGAGGAGCCCACGGGTGTGCCCGCGGTGGACGCCGAGTGGTTCCGCCCCAACACCTGGCCCGCCGAGGTGCCGGGGCTGCGGGAGCCGGTGATCGCGTACCTGGCCGCGATGCGGGCCCTCTCGGACGAGCTGCTGGAGCTGCTGGCGGTGGCCCTGGGCCGGCCCGAGGACTGCTTCACCCGGTACACCGGCCACCCCACCTGGGGGTTCAACCTCAACTGGTACCCGGGCACCGAGGTGGTCGGCGAGCCGCTGCCCGGACAGTTCCGCATCGGACCGCACACCGACTTCGGCACGGTGACCGTCCTGGACCGGGAGCCGGGAGCGGGCGGCCTCCAGATCCACACCGACGAAGAGGGCTGGCAGGACGCCCCCTGGGACCCGGCGGCCCTCACCGTCAACATCGGCGACCTGCTGGCCCGCTGGACCGGGGACCGCTGGCGGGCCGGCCGCCACCGGGTGCTGCCGCCGCCCGCGCACGCCCCGGCCGAGGAGCTGGTCTCGCTCGTGTACTTCTACGAGTGCGACGCGCACACCCGCGTCGAGTCCCTGCCCGCCCCCGTCGGCCGGGTGGCCCACGAGCCGGTCGACTCGCACGTCTACCTGCGGGCGAAGCTCGACGCCATCACGGTGCCCTGAGGGCGGTCCCGGACCGGTCCGGGCGGGCCCGATTACCCCTGGTCGGACCCCGTTCGGCAGGATGTGCGCATGACCGAGATCCGCACCCCCCGCCTCCTCCTCCGCCGCTGGACCGACGACGACCTCGTCCCCCTCTCGGAGATCAACGCAGACCCGGACGTGATGCGCTGGATCGGCGACGGTTCCGCGCTCGACCTGGACCAGACCGCCGAGGCCATCGAGCACTGGGAGGAGGAGTGGGACGACGAGGGCTTCGGCCTGTTCGCCGTCGAGCTCCTCGCCTCCGGCGAGCTGATCGGCGCCGTCGGTCTGTCCGCCGCCGACGAGCTGCCCGAGACGCGCCACCAGGTGCAGATCAGCTGGCGCCTCGGCCGGCCCTTCTGGGGGCAGGGCTACGCCTCCGAGGCAGCTCAGGCGGCCCTGGAGTTCGCCCTCCAGGACCGCGGCCTCGACCGCATCGTCGCCGTCAACCGGGTCGGCAACGAGGAGTCCGGGAACGTGATCCGCAAGCTCGGCATGGCGGCCGACGGGGAGACCTCCGACCCGGAGACCGGGGCCCGGGTCAGCCTCCACAGCATCGACCTCACCGAGTACGAGGCCTGAGACCAAAGCCCGGCTTTGGTGAGCCATAAGATCCGATTATGGGGTCATAACCCGGGGGCGGGTGCCGGGTTAGGGTGGCCTTAGTTTAGGGTTTCCTAGATCAGTCAGATTGTCGGTCGAAGGGAACCCATTCATGCCTCGCCCTCTGCGGGTAGCAATCGTCGGTGCCGGCCCCGCCGGAATCTACGCGGCCGACGCGCTGCTGAAGTCCGAGGCGGCGGCCGACCCCGGCGTGTCCATCGACCTCTTCGAGCGGATGCCCGCCCCCTTCGGCCTGATCCGCTACGGCGTCGCCCCCGACCACCCGCGCATCAAGGGCATCATCACCGCCCTGCACCAGGTGCTCGACAAGCCCCAGGTCCGCCTCTTCGGCAACGTCGACTACCCGAACGACATCGCGCTCGACGAGCTGCACTCCTTCTACGACGCCGTGGTCTTCTCCACCGGCGCCACCGCGGACCGGGCGCTCGGCATCCCGGGCATCGAGCTCGACGGCTCCTACGGCGCCGCCGACTTCGTCTCCTGGTACGACGGCCACCCGGACGTGCCGCGCACCTGGCCGCTGGAGGCCGAGAAGGTCGCCGTCCTCGGCGTCGGCAACGTCGCCCTCGACGTCGCCCGCATCCTCGCCAAGACGGCCGACGAGCTGCTCCCGACCGAGATCCCGCCGAACGTGTACGACGGGATCAAGGCCAACAAGGCCCTGGAGGTCCACGTCTTCGGGCGCCGCGGTCCGGCCCAGGCGAAGTTCAGCCCGATGGAGCTGCGCGAGCTCGACCACTCGCCCAACATCGAGGTCATCGTCAACCCCGAGGACATCGACTACGACGAGGGCTCGATCGCCGAGCGCCGCAAGAACAAGCAGACCGACATGGTCGCCAAGACCCTGGAGAACTGGGCGATCCGCGACACCGGCGACCGCCCGCACAAGCTGTTCCTGCACTTCTTCGAGTCGCCCGCCGAGATCCTCGGCGAGGACGGCAAGGTGGTCGGCCTGCGCACCGAGCGCACCGAGCTGGACGGCACCGGCAACGTCAAGGGCACCGGCGCGTTCACCGACTGGGACGTCCAGTCGGTCTACCGGGCCGTCGGCTACCTCTCCGACGAACTGCCCAAGCTCCCCTGGGACGTCGAGTCCGGCACGGTGCCCGACGAGGGCGGCCGCGTCATCGAGAACGGCGAGCACCTCGCCTCGACGTACGTCACCGGCTGGATCCGGCGCGGCCCGATCGGTCTGATCGGCCACACCAAGGGCGACGCGAACGAGACCGTCGCCAACCTGCTGGCCGACCACGCCGAGGGGCGCCTGCTCACCCCCGCCACCCCCGAGCCCGAGGCGGTCGAGGCCTTCCTCGCCGAGCGGCAGGTCCGCTACACGACCTGGGAGGGCTGGTACAAGCTGGACGCCGCCGAGAAGGCGCTGGGCGAGCCGCAGGGCCGCGAGCGCGTGAAGATCGTGGAGCGCGAGGGCATGCTGGGCGCGAGCGGCGCCTGAGCCACCGGTGGGGCCCGTCGCAGGCGGGCCCCACCGGCATGTCCGGGGAACGGCGGGACCTCACCCGTACGGGCGATCCGCGCCGTCCGGCGGCGCGGCGGCGGAATGCGGCGGCCCGGAAGCGGGTTGCGACGGACGCGATATCCGACTCCGCACGCACTGGAGAGCTCATGAAGATCGGCATCATCGGCGCCGGCAACATCGGCGGCAACCTCACCCGCCGGCTCACCTCGCTCGGACACCAGGTCTCCGTCGCCAACTCCCGGGGCCCGCAGACGCTCACCGCCCTCGCCGAGGAGACCGGCGCCACCCCCGTCACCGTCGCCGAGGCGGCGCGCGGCGCCGAGATCGTGGTGGTCACCGTCCCCTTCAGGAACATCCCCGACCTTCCCGCCGGGCTCTTCGACGGGGCGGCCGAGGGCTTCGCCGTCATCGACACCGGCAACTACTACCCCAAGCGCCGCGACGGCCGGATCGCCGGCGTCGAGGACGAGGGCCTGACCGAGAGCCGCTGGACCGAACGCCACCTGGGGCACCCGGTGGTCAAGGCCTTCAACGGCACCTACGCGGCCGACCTCGTCGACCGCCCGCGGCCCGCCGGGCACCCCGAGCGGATCGCGGTGCCCGTCGCCGGCGACCAGGAGGAGGCCAAGAAGGCGGTCCGCGCGCTCATCGACGAGCTCGGCTTCGACACCGTCGACGCGGGCGGCCTCGACGAGTCCTGGCGCCAGCAGCCCGACACCCCCGTCTACGGGCTCCGCGGCGGGGTCGAGGCCGTGACCCGGGCCCTGGCCGAGGCCTCGCCGGTCCGCACGGAAGAGTTCCGCGGCTGATTCCGTACACTCGATCGACGTAACGCTCTGCATTTATGCAGTAGCCCTGTGCTACGGTCCTGGGAGTTGCGGGTGTGGTTCCCAGAGTTCTTCGAACGGGGTCAATCATCACGGCGACTCCGGGTCCGCACAGTGCGGTCCCGGGTACGGCCCCGAAGGAGAATCGATATGGCGTCCGGCACCGTGAAGTGGTTCAACGCGGAAAAGGGCTTCGGCTTCATCGAGCAGGACGGCGGCGGCGCCGACGTGTTCGCCCACTACTCGAACATCGCCACCCAGGGCTACCGGGAGCTCCAGGAGGGCCAGAAGGTGAACTTCGACGTCACCCAGGGCCAGAAGGGCCCGCAGGCCGAGAACATCGTGCCCGCCTGAGCACTCGAACGACCCCCGCTCGACCGAGCGGCGCCGGGGCCCGCACCGACGGTGCGGGCCCCGGCCGTGTTCCCGTACGGCTTCCGCCGCCATTCGCCCGCGCGGCGCGGGTCCGCCGGGCAGACTGTCCGACGTGACGACAATGAGCAAAGGCGCCAACCTCCCGGTCGCCGCCCCTTCCGTCAGGGCCGTCCTCGGCTGGTCCGCCGGGCCGGGCGTGCCCGACGTGGACGCCTCCGCGCTCCTGCTGGCGGGCACCGGACGGGTCCGCTCCGACGGCGACTTCGTCTTCTACAACCAGCCCCGCCACGCCTCCGGAGCCGTACGCCACCTGGGCAAGCGGCCCGGCGCGGACACCCTCGACGTCGACCTCGCCGCCCTGGAGGGGGAGATCGAACGGGTCGTGCTCTGCGCCTCCGCCGACGGCGGCACCTTCGGCCGGGTCCCGGGACTGCACCTGTGCCTGCTCGACGCCGTCTCCGGTGCCGAGCTGGCCCGCTTCGACATGGAGGCCGGGCCGGAGACCGCCTTCGTGAGCGGCGAGCTCTACCGGCGGGCCGGGGCGTGGAAGTTCCGGGCCGTGGGCCAGGGGTACGCGAGCGGGCTCGCCGGACTCGCGACCGACTACGGCATCACCGTCGACGACGCCCCGCCGCCCGCGGCCGCCCCCGTGCCGACCCCGGCCCCGGCCCCGGCCCCCGCGCCGCCGCCCGCCGCCGCGCCCGCCGGTGAGGCGGTCGTGCGGCTGGTCAAGGGCGAGGAGTGGCTCCCCGAGGACATGCGCGGGCGCCTGTCGCTGCGCAAGAAGCAGGTGGCCGTCAGCCTGAGCAAGGCCGGCGCGCAGGGGGTCACGGCCCGCGTGGTCCTGGTCCTCGACGCCTCCGGATCGATGAGCACCCTGTACGCGCGCGGCACCGTCGCGAACGTGGTGGAGCGGATGGCGGCCGTCGCCGCGCAGCTCGACGACGACGGCGAGATGCAGGCCTGGACCTTCGCCACCAACCCGGCCCGGCTGCCCGACCTCGCCGTCGGCGACCTGCCCGAGTGGCTGCGCCTGCACGTGCGCGTCGGCCAGATGAGCGTCTTCGGCCGCCGGAAGCCGCCCAAGGGCCTGGTCCCCGGCCAGGTCGACATGCGGCACGTGGGCTTCCAGAACGAGGAGCAGAAGGTCATCGCCGAGGTGCGGGCGTTCGTACGCTCCCACCCGGTGCCGGCCCCGACCCTGGTCCTGTTCTTCTCCGACGGCGGGGTGTACCGCAACGACGAGATCGAGCGGGAGCTGCGGGCGGCCGTGGAGGAGCCGGTGTTCTGGCAGTTCGTCGGACTCGGCCGGGCCGGCTTCGGCGTACTGGAGCGCTTCGACACCATGCCCGGACGGCGCGTGGACAACGTCGGCTTCTTCGCCGTCGACGACATCGACCGGATCTCCGACCAGGACCTGTACGACCGGCTGCTGTCGGAGTTCCCCTCCTGGCTGCGCGCGGCCCGGCAGGCGGGCATCCTGCGCTGATCCGCCCGCCGTCCGGCGGCGGTGCCGGGGCGGACGCGCAGCAACGTTTCACCGGGTGAAACGCGCGGCCGGTCGGGTGAGCCGGAGCCGCCCGCCCTGTCGCCCGGGGGGCTCCGGCGGCTAGACACCATGGCTGTGATCAAGGAACTGCCCGGGTCCCGGACGCGCCGCCGCTCACGCCGGTCCGGACGCCCGCGCGCCACCGGCGCCCCGTCCCGCGCGGCCGCGGCGGCCCGCGAGACGGCGGCCCGCCTGCCCGGCCGCGCCCGCGCGGCGGTCCGGGCCCTGCCGACGGCCGGTGCGGTCCTGGCCGGCTGCGCGGTCCTGGCGGCCTGTGCCGCGGGAACCCCGGGCCCCGCCCCCGATCCCGACGAACTGATCAAGGCAGCCACCCAGCGCCTCACCGACGCCTGCCTGACCCGCCAGGGGCTCGTCCCGCCCCGCGGCGGGCCGGGCCGCCCGCAGGACGCCGGTGACCGGCGGGTCGGTGCGGCCCTGTTCGGCACCGGCCCGGCGGAGCTGTCCCTCGCGCTCCCCACCGGCCACGTCGTACGCGCCCACACCGACGGCTGCCTCGCCGCCGCGCAGCAGCGGCTCTACGGGGACCAGCCCGGCTGGTTCCGCGCCTCGGTCGTCGTCAACAACCTGCGGCCCGAAGCCGACCACACCCACCGCGACCTCGCCGAGGTCCGGGCCCGCCACCGCGCCGAGATCGCCGACTGGGAGCGGCTGCGCGCCCACGCCGTCACCGAAGCCACGACCGTGCTCAGGACACCACCACCGAAGGGAAACCCACCCGCATGAAGCGCCTCACCACCCTCCTCGCGACCGCCCTGGTCGCCACCGCCGGGATCCTCGCCACCTCGGCCGCCGCCGAGGCGGCGGACTGCCGCAGCGGCTACTTCTGTGTCTGGACCCACGCCAACTTCGACGGCATGAAGATCGAGCACAGCGGCGACGACTCCTGGTGGGAGGGCGACATGTTCAAGCAGGACTCCTCCTGGGCCAACCACGGCGTCTCCGGGCCGGGCGTGCCGGACCACGTGAAGGTGTACCAGGGCCGCGAACTGCTGGGCCGGGTCACCCTCTGTCTGGCCCCCGGCCAGGAGGTCGGCTACCACGCCGGCGCCAACGACCAGGGCGGCTCCCACACCTGGGCCACGGGCTGCTGAGACCCTCCGGATAGGCTCGGCCCACACCGCCCGGGTCCGTACCGCCGGCCCGGCGGTACGGACCCGAGGGAAGGAACCCCGCCATGCCCGGCCCCGCCGAGATCCGGATCCTGCGCGCCGCCGGCCGGGCGGCCGCACCGTGGAAGAACGGCGGCGGGGTCACCCGCGAGATCGCGGCCTGGCCCGAGGACGCGGGGACGGCCGGTTTCGCCTGGCGGGTCAGCCTCGCCGAGGTGGAGACGGACGGGCCCTTCTCGTCCTTCCCCGGAGTCGACCGGATCCTCACCCTGGCCGAGGGTGCGGGCATGGACCTCACGGTCGGCGGAGACCGGCACCTCGTCGACGAGCGGTACGCGCCCCGGTACTTCCCCGGGGACCGGCCGACCGACTGCCGGCTGCTGGGCGGACCCGTCGTGAACTTCAACGTGATGTACCACCGGGACCGGGTCCGGGCCCGCAGCGCCGTCGTACGGGGCGAACTCGTCCTCCGGGCGCTGCCGGGCGAGACGCTGCTGGTCGTGGCCCTGGACGGCCCGGCGACCCTCCACCGCCCGGAACTCCCCGCCGTCCGCACCGAACTCGGCCGCCACGACGCCGCCCTGCTGCGGGAATCCCCGGCCTGCGTGGTCCGTACCGAGGGGCGCGCGGCCGTGGTGGGCGTGCACGCCGTCCCCGGCGGGGAGTGAGCCGCCGCACCGCCAACTGACATGCCGCGGGCCGGGGGTGGCAGCGTGCGCCGTCCGCCGGGCAGAATCGAACGGTGATCACGACCGAACCCGAAACGGACCCGTTCGGCGAACACCGCAGACTGCTGTTCGCCACCGCCTACCGCATGCTGGGGACCGTCAGCGACGCCGAGGACATCGTCCAGGACGCCTGGCTGACCTGGAACAAGGCCGACCGCTCGGAGGTCCGCCACCCCAAGGCGTACCTCGTGCGCACGGTGACCAACCTGTCGCTGAACCGGCTCACCTCCGCCCGCGCCACCCGGGAGGAGTACGTCGGTCCCTGGCTGCCCGAGCCCCTGCTCACCGAACCCGACGTCGCGCAGGAGCAGGAGCTCGCCGAGAGCGTCTCCACGGCGATGCTGGTCGTCCTGGAGACGCTGAGTCCCGTGGAGCGCGCCGTGTTCGTGCTGCGCGAGGTCTTCGGCTACTCGCACGCCGAGATCGCGGGCTTCCTGGACCGGCCGGAGCCGGCGGTCCGGCAGATCTCGCACCGGGCCCGCAAGCACGTGGCCGAGCGCCGCCAGCGCTTCGACTCCGACACCGCGGAGCGCGAGCAGATCACCCAGCGCTTCCTGAAGGCCTGCGCCGGGGGAGACCTCAACGAGGTCCTGGCGATGCTCGCCCCCGACGTCACCGCCTGGTCCGACGGCGGCGGCAAGGTCACCGCGGGCCGCCGGCCGCTGTACGGCGCGGACCACGTGGGCCGCTTCCTGCTCGGGGTGCTCGCCAAGCCGGCCATGGCCGGGGTCACCGTCGTCCCGGCGGTCATCAACGGCGAGCTCAGCGTCCTCGCCCTGGTCGGGGACGAGCCGATCGGCTCGCTCACCTACGACCTGGAGGACGGCCTCATGCGCAACATCCGCATCCAGGTCAACCCCGACAAGCTGGCGGGCCTGCGCCGCTGACGGCCCGTCGGACCCCGGGCCGGGCCGGCCGGACTACGCTCCGCCGGCCGCCCGGGCCCGCTCCTCGATCGCGGTGATCAGCGCCTCGACCCGGAGACGGAAGATCTCCTCCTCGGTCACCCCGGCGAGTTCGCCGCTCAGCCGGGTGATGTTCGGGAAGCCGCCGGGGTCGACCAGCCGGTACTCGCGGCTCCAGGAGGCCTCGTCCGCCTCCCGCACGTCCGGCGGGAACAGCAGGTAGGCGGCGCGCTGCCCGACCCAGGCGAGGATGGAGTCGCCGACCATCCGGTAGTGCGCGGCCGCCTCGGCGCCTTCGAGCCCGGCCTCCCGGACCGCCCCCAGGATCAGTTCGACCACCCGGAACTCGTTGGCCCGGCGGGTGGTCCGGCTGGCCATGGTCGAGCCGACCACCGGGTACTTGAGGGCGACCTCCAGCGATCCGGCGGCCAGCGCCCGCAGCCGGTCCTGCCAGCCGAGCCCCTCGGGGATCCCGGCGAGCACCTCGCCGAGGGTGCGGTCGGCGACGGACAGCAGCAGCTCGTCCTTGTCGCGGAAGTGGCGGTAGACCGCCGTGGGGTCGGCGCCGAGCTCCTCGCCGAGGCGGCGGACCGTGAAGGCGTCCGCGCTGCCGCGTGCCGCGATGCGCAGGCTCGCGTCGATGATCGCCTCGGGGGTGAGCTGGCTTCCGGCCCGCTTGGAACGGCCGGGGGTGTCGGGTGGCTTCGGCATGGTGCGGCCAGTGTATCGATCCGGCACAGGGTGAGCGCAACACCGTTGACAACAGTGTTGCGCTGCCGTTCACTCCTCCTCATTCAGCACGCCGAGCGGGCCCCGCCCGCCGAGCCGGAGGATGCGCGATGGGCAGCAGCAGTCAGCGGGCCGACACCGTCTTCGTGGGAGGGAAGGTCTTCACCGGGACCTCCCGGGCCCCCGTCCGGGCGGCCGTCGCCGTCGCCGGGGGGAAGATCCTCGCCGTCGCCGACGAGAGCGAGGTACGCCCCCTCGCCGACCGGGCCACCGAGGTCGTCGACCTCGCCGGAGGCCTGCTGCTCCCCGGCTTCCAGGACGCCCACGTCCACCCGGTGGTGGCCGGCGTCCAGATGCTCGGCTGCGACCTGAGCGGGGCCCGCTCCGCCGACGAGTACCTGGCCGTGGTCGCCGCATACGCCGGAGAGCACCCCCGGGCGGACTGGATCCGCGGCGGCGGCTGGTCGATGGACGCCTTCCCCGGCGGCACCCCCACCCGGGCCATGCTCGATGCCGTGGTCCCCGACCGGCCCGTCCTGCTGACCAACCGCGACGGCCACGGGGCCTGGGCCAACACCCGCGCCTTCGAACGCGCCGGGGTCGGCCGGGACACCCCCGACCCGGCGGACGGCCGGATCGAGCGGGAGCCCGACGGCACCCCGGCCGGCACCCTCCAGGAGGGCGCCATGGAACTGGTCGCCCGCCACGTGCCCGGCGCCACCCCCGACGAGGCGCACGCCGGCCTGCTCGCCGCGCAGCGGCACCTCTTCTCCCTCGGCGTGACCGCCTGGCAGGACGCCATGATCGGCGCTTTCCCCGCCCAGCCCGACAACTACGGCGTCTACCTGCGCGCCGCCCGCGAAGGCTCCCTGAAGGCCCGGGTCGTCGGAGCCCTGTGGTGGGACCGCGAGCGGGGGCTGGAACAGATCCCCGAGATCGAGGAGCGCCGCCGGGGCGGCCGCGCCGGCCGCTTCAACGCCACCAGCGTGAAGATCATGCAGGACGGCATCGCCGAGAACTTCACGGCCGGCATGCTGGAGCCCTACCTCGACGGCTGCGGCTGCGCCACCGCCAACTCCGGGCTCAGCTTCGTCGAACCGGCGCTCCTGCGCGAAGCGGTGCGGATCCTCGACCGGTCCGGCTTCCAGCTGCACTTCCACGCCCTCGGCGACCGCGCCGTACGCGAGGTCCTCGACGCACTGGAGGCGGCCCTCGCGGCCAACGGGGCCAACGACAACCGCCACCACCTGGCCCACCTCCAGGTCGTCCACCCCGACGACATCGGCCGCTTCGCCCGGCTCGGCGCCGCCGCGAACATCCAGGCGCTGTGGGCCGCCCACGAACCCCAGATGGACGAGCTGACCATCCCCTTCCTCGGCCCCCGGCGCGCCGCCCTCCAGTACCCGTTCGGCGACCTCGCACGGGCCGGCACCCGCCTGGTGGCCGGCAGCGACTGGTCCGTCAGCAGCCCCAACCCGCTGTGGGGCGTCCACGTCGCCGTCAACCGCACCGTCCCCGACGGCGAGGCCGGCGCCCCCGCCCCCGGCGGGGTCCGCGAACCCTTCTTCCCCGAGCAGGCCCTGACCCTGTCCCAGGCCCTGACCGCCTACACCGCCGGCAGCGCCTGGGTGAACCACCTCGACGAGGTCACCGGCACCGTCGAGCCCGGCAAGTACGCGGACCTCGCCGTGCTCGACCGCGACCCCTTCGCCCTGCCCGCCGAGGAGATCGGCGACGTACGGGTGCTCCGCACCTACGTCGACGGCGAACCGGTCCACATCGCCGCCGGCTGAACCCCCGCCCGCCCCACCGGCAGATCCCCGCCCACCCCTCACGGAGGCAGACGATGCCCACACCCCGACCGAGAGCCGGCCTCCCCGGCAGCGGACGCGCCCGGCGCGCCCGGCACACCCTGGCCGCCGGCCTCACGGCCGCCGCCCTGCTCCTCACCGGCGCGTGCAGCGGCACCGCCGGGCCGCGCCCCGACGCGCCGGACCCCGCACGGCTCACCGACCGGACCCCCGCCCCCGCCGGCGACCTGGACGCCTTCACCTGGTCGACGTACGCCGAGCCGACCAGCATCGACTACGCCCGGTCCTTCGACTTCCCGCCCAACCAGATCCTCGCCAACGTCTGCGAGAGCCTGCTGCGCTGGAACCCCGACCTCACGACCTCCCCGAACCTCGCCTCCTCGTACGCCAACCCCACCCCCACCACCTGGGTCTACACGATCCGCCCCGGAGTCCGCTTCCACGACGGCACGCCCCTGACCGCGGACGACGTCGTCGCCTCCCTGCGCCGCAACCTCGACCCGGGGACCGCCAGCGTCTGGGCCTCCACCCACCGCAACGTCACCTCCGTCGACCGGACCGGGGACATGGAGGTGACCGTCACCCTCGCCCGGCCCGACTCCACCTTCAACCAGTACCTCGCCGCGGCCCCCGGCACGGTGGAGTCCGCCGCCACCCTCGCCAGGGCCGGCCAGGACTACGGGAACCCGCAGACCGGCGTGAACTGCACCGGCCCCTTCTCCTTCGGCTCCTGGACCCCGGGCCAGTCCCTCACCCTCAAGCGGTTCGACGGCTACTGGAACCCCGAGCTGAAGGCCAGGTCGGGCGAGGTGAAGTTCGTCTTCCTCGCGGACCCCGCCACCCGGGTCGACGCCTTCCGCAGCGGCGAGGTCGACGGCGGCTGGATGGTCCCGGCCGGCGCCTACGGACAACTGCGCTCCGGCCGGGCCGGAACGCTCTACTTCGGCCGCAACACCACCGTCGCCGACGAGATCGTCGCCGACCTCAAGGGCCCCCTCGGCGACGCCCGGGTCCGCCGGGCCCTGCTGATGGCCACCGACCGGGAGGGCATCGTCAAGGCCGGCGCCGGCGGCGTCGGCGAGGTCGCCCACTCCCTGGTGACCGACAACCTCTGGAGCGGGGCACCCGACGGCATCCGCGAGTCCGTCCTGAAGGACGTCCCCGAGGTCCCCTACGACCCCGCGAAGGCCAAGGCCCTCGCCGCCGAGGCGGGCGTCTCCGGGCAGGAGGTCGTCCTCGCCACCAGCGCCGTGGACTCCCAGACGACGATCATCACCCAGGCCGTCGCCCAGGCCGCCACCGCCATCGGGCTCAAGCCGCGCATCGAGACCCTCTCCGCCGAGAAGTACTCCACGCTCTTCACCGACCCCGCCGCCCGCGAGGGCATCGACCTCTTCCTCACCTTCTGGTACACCTCCATCACCGACCCGCTGGACATGTACGGCTCCCTCCAGACCGGCAACTTCAGCAACTACGGCGGCTGGTCCGACCCCGCCTTCGACGCCGCCGTGGAACGGGCAGGAGCGGCCCAGGACCCCGCCGGGCACGCCGCCGCCAACGCCGAGGCCCAGCGCATCGCCCTGCGGGAACTGCCCTGGCTGCCCCTCTACACCCAGCCCGTGAGCGTCTTCCTGGGCAACCGCATCACCGGGGTCCGGCCGTCCATCGCCTACCTCTACTACCCGTGGGCGGCCGAGATCGGAGCCAGAGGATGACGGGCCCGGCCGCCCTCACGGCGGTGCTCGGCCGGACCGGCCGGGTGCTGCGCCGCCTCGCCGCCATGGCCACCACCCTCCTGGTCACCTCCTTCCTGGTGTTCTCCTCCCTCTACCTCGCCCCCGGCGACCCGGCCGCCTTCCTCGTGCGCGGCCGCAGCCCCAGCCCCGAGCAGCTCGCCGGAATCCGCCACCAGTACGGGTTCGACCAGCCCTTCCTGCTGCGCTACTGGAACTGGCTGGAAGGGGTCCTCCAGGGCGACTTCGGCCGCTCCCACCTCTTCCAGCAGGACGTCGGGGCCCTCCTGTGGTCCCGGCTGCCCTCCTCCCTCCTCCTCGTCAGCACCGCCGCGCTGCTGATCGGGTCCGTCGGCGTCGCCGCCGGAGCCCTCGGGGCGCTGCGCCGCGGATCCCGCACCGACCGCACGCTGATGCTGCTGGTCACGGTCGGAGCGGCCGCACCCGCCTTCGTCGTCGCCCTGCTCCTGCGCTCCGTGCTCGGCGTCCGGCTGGGCTGGTTCCCCGTCATCGGCAACGGCAGCGGCGTGCTCGACCGGCTCCACCACGTCCTGCTGCCCGCCGTCGCCCTGTCCGTGACCTTCACCGCCCTGGTGACCCGCGTGACCCGCTCGGCGATGCTGGACGAACTGCGCCGCGAGCACGTGGAGGTCGCGCTCAGCCGGGGCGTCCCGCGGGCCACCGTGATCCGCCGCCACGTGCTGCGCAACGCCCTCGGGCCCGTCGTCACCGTCTCCGCGCTCCTCGTCTCCGGCATGCTGGTCGGCACCGCCATCGTCGAGACGGCCTTCGGGATGTCCGGGATCGGCTCCCTGCTCGTGCAGTGCGTGGACCAGCTGGACTTCCAGGTCGTCCAGGCGATCGTGCTGCTGGTGGTGGCCGCCTTCGTCGTGGTCAACGCCCTCGTCGACCTCCTGCTGCCGCTGATCGACCCGCGCACGGCCGCGGCGGGGGGAGCCCGGTGAACGCCCCCGGGAAGAACCCGCTGCGCGCGGCCGGCCCCCTGCTCCTGGCCCTGTTCGTGCTCGTCGCACTGCTCGCGCCCTGGATCACCCCCCACGACCCCACCTTCGGCCGGCTCGGCGACACCCTGCTCGGCCCCGGCCCCGGCCACTGGCTCGGCACCGACCAGGGCGGCCACGACACCCTGTCCGCCCTGATCGCCGGCACCCGCACCAGCCTCGCCGGCCCCCTCGCCGTGGTCGTCTCCTCCACCGTCCTCGGCGTGGCCGTCGGCCTGTTCACCGCCTGGCGGGGCGGCCGCACCGACCGCGTCGCCGGCCGGGTCCTCGACGTCCTCTTCGCCTTCCCCGCCCTCCTCCTGGCCATCCTCGCCGTCGCCCTCTTCGGCAAGGGGACGACCGCCCCCGTCATCGCCATGGCCCTCGCCTACATGCCGTACACGGCACGCCTCGTGCGCGGCCTCGCCCTCCAGGAGAAGGCCCGCCCCTACATCGCCGCCTACCGGGTCCAGGGGCACTCCGCGCTCTTCACCACCGTGCGCGCCCTGCTGCCCAACATCGCCCCGACCCTGCTCGCCCAGTGCACCGTCAACTTCGGGTACGCGCTCCTCGACCTCGCCGCGCTCTCCTTCCTCGGCCTCGGCGTCCAGCCGCCCACCCCCGACTGGGGAGCGATGATCAACCAGGGCCAGGCCGCCGTGCTCCAGGGCGAACCGCTGTCCGCGGTCGTCCCCGCCGTGGCCGTCGTCGTCGTGGTCGTCGCCTTCACCTCCGTCGGGGAGAACCTCGGCGACCGCCTCGCCGGAAGGGAACCCCGATGACACTGCTCCGGTACGAGGACCTGCACATCACCCTCCCGGGCACCGCCCGCCCCCTCCTCGACGGCATCAGCCTGTACGCGGACCCCGGCGAAACCGTCGTGCTCGTCGGCGAATCCGGCTCCGGGAAGTCCGTCACCGCCCGCGCCGCCCTCGGGCTCTTCCCCGCAGGCGCCGAGGTCCGGGGCCGGGTCCGGGTCGACGGCACCGACCTCGTCGGCGCCGGCCGGGAGGCCCTGCGCGAGGTCCGCACCGCCAAGGCCGCGATGATCTACCAGGACCCCAGGGCCGCCGTGAACCCGGTGCGGCGCGTCGGGGACTTCCTCACCGAGTCCCTGCGCCTGGTGCACCGCCGGTCCAGGGCCCGGGCCCGCGCCCGGGCGGCCGAACTCCTCGACGCGGTCGGCCTCCCGGACCCCGTCCGGCACCTGGACCAGTACCCCCACGAGCTGTCCGGCGGCATGCTCCAGCGCGTCGTGATCGCCGCCGCGCTCACCGCCGAACCCCGCCTGCTGCTGTGCGACGAGCCGACCACCGCCCTCGACGTCAGCACCCAGGCCGAGATCCTCGCCCTCCTGGACCGGCTCCGCCGCGAACACGGCCTCGGCCTGCTCCTGATCACCCACGACATCGAACTCGCCGCCTCCGTCGGAGACCGCGTCTACGTGATGTACGCCGGCCGCATCGTCGAGACCGCTCCCGCCGCCGACCTCCTCACCGCACCCCGGCACCCCTACACCGCCGGCCTCATCGGCTCCGCCCCGCCGCTCGACCCCGCCCCGCCCCGCCGCCTGGTCCCCGTCCCCGGAACCCCCCTCGGCCTGCTCGAAGCCGCGCCCGGCTGCGCCTTCGCACCCCGCTGCGCCTTCGTGGACCCGGCTCGCTGCGAGCAGTCCCCGCCGCCGCTCCGGGAACGGGGCCCGGCGGCGGCCGCCGCCTGCCACCGGCTCGGCGAAGCCGCCCTCACCCCCGCGGAGGCCCGATGACCACCCCGCCCCCGGCCCCGCTCCTCGACGTCACCGGGCTGCACAAGACGTACCGGACCCGCGGGACGGAGGTCGTCGCCGTCGACGGGCTGACCTTCTCGCTGGCGCCGGGCGGCGCCCTCGGGATCGTCGGCGAGTCCGGCTCCGGAAAGACCACCACCGCCCGGATGCTGGTCGGCCTCGAACGCCCCGACGCCGGGCGGATCCTCGTCCAGGGCAGCCCCCTGGCCGGCTCCGTCCGGGGCCGGGCGGCCCGGCTGGCCCGTGCCAAGGCCGTCCAGATCGTCTTCCAGGACCCCTACCTCTCCCTGGACGCCCGGCTCCCCGTCGGCACCGCCCTCGACGGGGTGCTCCGGCTGCACGGCTCCCGCGACCCGGCGGCGCGCGCCGCCCGGGTACGGGACCTGCTCGCCCGGGTCGGCCTCGGCGACCGCGAGGCGGCCGCCCCGCCCCGCCGGCTCTCCGGCGGCCAGCGCCAGCGCGCCGCCATCGCCCTGGCGCTGGCGGTGGAGCCCGCCGTGCTCGTCCTCGACGAGGCGGTCTCCGCCCTGGACGTGTCCGTACAGGCCCAGGTGCTCAACCTGCTCGCCGACATCCGGCGCGACACCGGCATCGGCCTGGTCTTCGTCAGCCACGACCTGGCGGTCGTCCGCTACGTCTGCGACGAGGCCCTCGTCATGTACCGGGGCCGGACCGTGGAACACCGGCCCGTGGCCGAGCTGCTGACGGCGCCCCGGCACCCGTACACCCGGCTGCTGCTGGCCTCCGTGCCCCGCCCCGGCTGGGACCCCGGCTCCATCGCCCGGCGGCGCAGGAAGCTCGACCCCGCGGAAGGAACCCCCGCCGTGTGACCGGCCCCACACGTACGCACCCGCCCCGCCCGTCACATCCGCCGGGCGGGCCGGGTCAGGGGGGTATGACCACGAAGAAGACCGCCCTCGCCGTCCCGCTCGCCGCCGCCCTCCTGGCCGTGGCCGGCACCACCACCGCGGCCGCTCCCGCAGCGGCCCGCACCACCCCCTGGCACAGCGCCTGGGGAGCCTCCCCGCAGGCCCCCACGCACACCGACTGGTTCCCCAACTGGTCCGAGGAGGGCTTCCGCAACCAGTCGGTGCGCCAGGTGGTCCGGGCCGGGGCCGAGGGCACGGAGCTGCGCGTCCGCCTCACCAACGCCTACGGGAAGACCCCGCTGCGGATCACCGGCGCGACCGTCGCCCGCAGCGCCGGGGGCGCCGCCGTCCTGCCCGGCTCCGTACGCACCCTGCGCTTCGGGGGCGCCGCCACGGCGGCCGTCCCGGCGGGCGCAACGCTCGCGAGCGACGCGGTGGCCCTGCCCGTCAAGGCCTTCGAACAGGTCACCGTCACCCTGTGGTTCCAGGGCCCCACCGGCCCCGCCACCTTCCACAACGTGGCCATGGGCACCTCCTACCGGGCCGCCGGCGACCACCTGCGCGACACCTCCGGCAACGCCTTCTCAGCCCCCGGCGACCAGAGCTTCTCCTGGTACCACCTGGCCGGGATCGACGTGAAGGGCGGCGTCCGGGGCCGGGCCGTCGTCACCTTCGGCGACTCCCTCACGGACGGCTTCGGCGCGACCCCCGGCACCGACCGCCGCTACCCCGACGCCCTCGCGGACCGCCTCGCCGGACAGGGCCGGCCCCGTGCCGTCCTCAACGCGGGGATCGCCGGGAACAAGGTCCTGAACGACTCGCCCTGCTTCGGGGAGAGCGCCCTGCACCGCTTCCGCCGCGACGCGCTCGGCCGCCCGGACACCGGCACGGTCATCGTCCTCCAGGGCACCAACGACATCATCCAGCCCGACATGCCCCAGGACCGCTGCACGGCCGGCCCCCGGGCCACCGCCCAGGAGATCATCGCCGGGCACCGGGAGCTGATCCGCGAGGCCCGCCGCAGCGGTGTCAGGATCCTCGGCGGCACCCTCCCGCCCTACGGCGACGCCGCGTACTGGAACCCGGCCGCGGAAGCCGTCCGGAACGAGGTCAACACCTGGATCCGGACCAGCGGTTCCTACGACGGCGTGGTGGACTTCGACCGCGCGGTGGCCGACCCGGAACACCCGCAGAAGCTGAAAGCGGAACTCGCCTTCGCGGACCGCCTCCACCTCAACGACGCGGGCTACCGGGCGATGGCCGGGGCGGTCGACCCGGACTCCCTCTGAGCCGCGCCCGGTCCACGGACGCACGCGGCGCGCGAGCGGCAATCGAGTCCGGCCCGAGCCGGGCGCCAATCGCGCGCTACCGGGTCTGGCTACTTTGCAGAGACCCACCGCACGTCCAGCACCAAAGGGGTCGGCACGTGAACCACGCGCGCACCACCCGCCGCATCGCGGCATCATTCGAGGACCTCGTCGGCGGCACCCCGCTGTTCCGGCTCCAGCTCGACGGTCTGCCGGAGACCGCCCGGGTCCTCGCCAAACTGGAAGCGGCCAACCCGCTGTCCAGCGTCAAGGACCGGGCCGCCCTCTTCATGCTGAGAGCCGCCGAGGAGTCCGGGGCCCTCCAGCCGGGTGCCACCGTCATCGAGTCCACCTCCGGGAACACCGGCATCGCCCTGGCCGCGCTCGCCGCCGCCCGCGGCTACCGCTGCCTGATCGTGCTCCCCTCCAACGCCTCCCGCGAACGCGTGCTCACCCTGCGCATGCTGGGCGCGGACGTCGAGTTCACCGACCACACCCTCGGCTTCGCCGCCTGCGTCGAGCACGCCGAGAAGCTGCACGCCGACATGCCCGGCTCCTGGTACGCGCGCCAGCACGAGAACCCCGACAACGTCCGCGCCCACTACGAGACCACCGGCCCCGAGATCTGGCACGACGCCGGCGGCCGCGTCGACTACCTGGTCTGCGGCATCGGCACCGGCGGCACCCTCACCGGAACCGCCCGCTACCTGCGCGAGCGCAACCCCGGCCTGAAGGTGGTCGCCGTCGAGCCGGCGGGCTCCGCACTGCTCTCCGGCGGCCAGGCCGGGCCGCACGCCATCCCCGGCCTCAACGGCGGCTTCATCAGCCCCGTCACCGACATCCACCTCATCGACGAGGTGATCCCCGTCCAGGACGCCGACGCGGCCGCCACCACGCGCGCCATCGCCGCCCGCTCCGGGCTCCTCGTCGGGATCTCCGCGGGCGCCGCCGCGTACGGCTGCCTCGAACTCGCCCGCCGCCACGACCTGTCGGACGCGGTCGTGGCCACCGTGTTCCCCGACAGCGGCGAGCGCTACCTCAGCTGGTGGCCGCAGGAGGACACCCCCGGCCCGAGCTGAGCCGACGCCCCACCCGCCCCGCCCCACCCCCCGTTCCCACCCGAGTACGAGCCCGAACATCCCTGCGGCAGCAGGGGGAGAAGAGAGCTGATGAACCCCGAGCGCACCCTGCTGCTCGTCGGTGCGACCGACGAGACCGTGCGGAAGGCCCACGACCTGGGACTGAGCGTGCTGCTGCTCCAGCACCCCACCAAGGTCAGCGAGGAGCAGAACCGCCTCGCCGCGGCCGTCGAGGTCGTGGACTTCACGGAGTGGGAGCAGATCGAACCCCTGGTCCGGGCCTGGCACGAGAGCCCCGGCTTCGCCGCCGCCGTCTCCCTGACCGAGCCGGGGCTGGAGAACGCCGGCCGGATCAACGACCTGTACGGGCTCGGCGGAACCGGCTACGAGGTCACGGCCCGCATCCGGGACAAGGCCGCCATGCGGCGCTACGTCGCCGAGCACGACCCCGAACACGCCGTCGGAGCACGCTCCCTGAAGGACCGTGAGGACCTCGACGCCTTCGGGGCCGCGTACGGCTTCCCCTTCATCGTCAAGCCCGTCGACGCCACCGCGAGCATCGGCGTCATGCGCGTCGAGGGCCCCGAGGACGCGGACCGGGTCTGGGCCGAGGTCACCCGGCTCTCCGGCACCCGCACCGACCGGGTCTCCTCGCTGTTCGTCCTCAAGGACTTCCTGATGGAGGAGTTCCTGCACGGACCCGAGTTCAGCGTGGAGTCCTTCAGCTTCGGCGGCCGCCACGTCATCGTCACCGTCACCGAGAAGTTCACCGCCGACGGCCACTTCGCGGAGCTCGGCCACGCGGTCCCGGCCCGGCTGTCCGACGCCGACGAAGAGGCGATACGCGACGGCATACGCGGCTTCCTCGACGTGATGGGCCTGCGCGACGGGGTCTGCCACACCGAGGTGCGCCTCACCCCCAAGGGACCCCGCGTCATCGAGGGCCACAACCGGATCGGCGGCGACTCCATCCCCGAACTGGTGCGCAGCGCCTTCGGCGTCGACCTGGTCACCCTCGCCGTCGGCGCCCCCTTCGGCCTCGTCGAGGAGCTCCCCGACCGGCCCCGGGCGCACGGCGGCGCCAGCGTCCGCGCCCTGATCGGCACCCCCGGCACCCGGGTCGAGTCCGTCGACGGCATCGAGGAGGCCCGCGCCGCCGAGGGCGTCATCTCCGTCACCCCCAGCGCCAAGCCCGGCGACGAGGTGCGGGTCCTGCAGGACAACTGGGACCGGCTCGGCCTGATCGCCGTCGCCGCCGAGGACACCTCCGCGGCGATCCGCCGGGGCGCCGAGGTGATCCGCGAGCACGTCCGCATCACCCTCGCCGGCCCGGACGGGGAGACCGTCCTCGCGCAGCCGTCCGAGATCGCCCCGCGCGAGAACCTGCTGATCCTGCACCGCAACCCGCTGGAGCCGTTCCCCTACCGCTCCTGGCTGCCCGACCACACCGGCGACATCGTCGTCCTCGCCGCCCGCGACAAGATCGAACTCGCGGGCGAGAAGGTCCCGGACGGCGACCTCGGCTACACCCGCCTGGAGATCTTCGACGACTTCGACGCGGAGGAGGTCGACGCCCGCGCCGCCGCACTCATCGCCGAGCACGGCATCACCGGCGTCACCGCGCTGCACGAGGCCGACATGCTGCGCGCCGCGCGGCTGCGCGAGCGCTTCGGACTGCGCGGCGCCTGGCACGACGACGTCATGCCGTTCCGCGACAAGGCGCTGATGAAGACCCGCGCCCAGGCCTCCGGCATCGAGGTCGCGGCCTGGGTCCAGGCCCGCACCGCGGACCAGGCCCGCGAGTTCGCCGCGGCCGAGGGCTTCCCCGTCGTCTTCAAGGAGCGCAGCGGCTTCAACGCGGTCGGCCTGCGCATCCTCCAGGACGAGGCCTCCTTCGAGGAGTGCCTGACGGAGGTGTACGCCGACGGCGAGCGCGACGACGTCCTGCTGGAGGACTTCGTCCCCGGCCGCATGTGCCACGTCGACGGCGTGGTGCGCGACGGCCGGGTCGCGATGGCCTGGCCCTCGCAGTACCAGTACGACCTGTCTTCCTTCGCCTCCGACCCCGGCCCGCGCATCGACCTCACCCTCGACGAGGACGACCCGGTCACCCCGCGGCTGCTCGACCTCGCCGAGCGGGCCCTGGCCGCGCTGGCCCCCGAGGGCTCCCGGCTGCGCGACCACACCTTCCACATGGAGGTCTTCCACACCCCGGACGACCGCCTCGTCATGTGCGAGATCGCCTGCCGCCCCGGCGGCGCCAAGATCCGCGAGGTCTTCCACAGCCTGTTCGGCGTGCACCTCGGCGGGTACGCCGTGCGCGCCGAGGCGGGCCACGAACTCCACCCCGCCGTACGCCGGGGCGGGGACGCCGCCGGCCTGCCGAAGCCGCGCCACATGGCCGGCCAGCTGCTCATGATGAAGCGGCCCGGCCTGGTGCGGGAGCTGCCCGCGGCCCCCGGACACGACTGGCTCGACGGGTTCTGGCTCTACGCCGAGGAGGGCCAGGTCATCGCCCCGGCCTCCGGCTCCTCCGACTTCCTCGCGGCCGCGGTGGGCACCGGGCCGACCCGCGCGGAGGTCGAGCGCCGGCTGCGCGAGCTGGGCGAGTGGGTGCGCGAACACAGCGTGATCGGCGACGCGTCATGACGGGGGCCCGCCTGTCGGCGAAGTCGCGGTACATGCTGGGCATGGTCGTCGACGCCACCGGCGCCGGCATGTACCTGCCGCTGTCCCTGCTGTACTTCCACCACGTGACGGGGCTGCCGCTCACCCAGGTGGGCACCCTGATGACGGCCGCGGCCGTGATCGGCCTGATCAGCAACCCGGCGGCGGGCGTCCTCATCGACCGGTTCGGGGCCAAGGCCGTCGTCACCGGCGGGTACCTGCTGCGGGCCGCGGGCTTCTGCACGTACCCGCTGGTGGACAACGGCTACACGATGTTCGCCGTGATCCTGCTGGTGGCGCTCGGCGACACCTCGTACCCGCCCGCGATCCAGTCGTTCATCGCCGAGTTCGTCCAGGGCACCGAGCGGGACAAGCTGCTCGCCGCGCAGCGCAGCCTGCGCAACGCCGGTCTGGGCGTGGGCGGTCTGGCCGCGGGCGGGGTCCTGGCCCTCGGCAGCGACGCGTTCTACTACGTGATCGTGATCGGCACCGCCGCCGGGTACCTGCTGGCGGCCGCCTGCTTCGGGTCGATCCCCATCGAGAAGCCGGCCGTTCCGGCCGCCCGGACCTCCCGCAAGGGCGGCTACCGGCTGGTGGCGCGCAACCGGCCGTTCCTCGCCCTGACCCTGCTCAACGTGCCGACGGCGTTCGGCTACACGGTGCTCGCGATCGGCATCCCGGCGTACGTCACCCAGGACCTCGGCGCGTCCACCTCCCTGGTGGGCGTCCTCTACGCCGTCAACACGGTCGGGATCGCGCTGCTCCAGATCCCGGTCACCCGGGCCCTGGTCGCCTTCCGCCGCTCCCGTGCGGTGGCCCTGGGCGCGGCGGTGTTCGCCTCCTCGTTCCTGGTGTTCGCCGTGCTCGCCGCGGTGGGGGACAAGACGGCCATCCTGATCGGCATCTTCGCCGCCACGGCCCTGTTCACCGCGGGCGAGCTGATGCACGGGGCCACCGCGTCGGCCCTGTGCGCGCAGGCCGCGCCCGAGGAGACGCGGGGCCGGCACCTCGCCGTGTACCAGCTCTCCTGGGCGGTGCCCAGCGCCCTCGCCCCGGCCGTCCTGACCGCCCTGCTCACGATGTCGCCCCTGGCGATGTGGCTGGTCCTCGCGGCCGGCGCGACGGTCTCGGCCGTCGGTGTGCTGCGGCTGGAACCGAGGCTCCCGGAGGAGGCCGTGTACCCGCGGCCGCGTCCGGTGCCCGAGGGCAGCAGCACGCCGGCCGCGCCCGCGGCGGCCTGACCGCCCGGGGCACGCCCCCGCCCTGCCCGGAGCCCCCTGCGGGCCGCCTCACCGCGGCCCGCAGGGGGCTCCCGCGTACCGCTCAGGATTCGGGCAGCGGGCGGGCCCCGGTGGGGTGGGCCAGGGCCTGCCGGGCGCCGGAGGCGAGCATGCGGACCTCGTCGCGGTCGCTGATCTCCGCACGGACGATGCCCGTGGCGTCGGCGTACACCGGGTGCCCTCCCGGACCGGACGCCTCGGTGCGCTCCACGACCACGGTGTCCGGGCCCGCCCCGTCGTCGCCGGGAAACGTCAGCTCGTACCGTCGGGCGCTCATGTGTCCATCGTGGGCCGTACCTCCCCGAACCGCCTTTTGACTTTACCTTTACTTTGCGATTGTGTACGGGGTGTCCGCTTGCTTCTCCGAAGGAACCCCGTGAACATCCACCGCCTCGCCCGCACCGGCGTCCTCGCCGCCGCGCTCCTGCTCGCCGTGACGGCCTGCTCCTCCTCCGACGCCGTCGGGTCCGCCGTCGAGTCCGCCGCCGTCGACCAGGTCGACAAGGTGGTCGACGAGAAGTACGAGGTGACCTACGAGGTCACCGGCGCGGGTGCGGCCTCCATCAGCTTCGCCGCCGGCGCCGGTACCGCGACGCAGCCGCAGCACGAGACCGTGGACGCCCCGTCCCTGCCCTGGACCAAGACCGTCACCCTGCGCGGCATCATGCCGCCCACCGTGCTCCCCGTCGCGGCGGCCGGCTCCGAGGGCGGGATCACCTGCAAGATCACCTACAAGGGCAAGGTCATCGCCGAGCAGTCCGGCGAGGCCCTGACGGCCGCCGGCGGCTGCGTCGCCGTCTCGCCCGCCGCCGGCTAGGCGGTGTCCGGCGCGGCGGCGTCCGGCCCGGCCAGGCAGGACAGGGCCGCCGCCGTCAGCGCGTCCACCCCGGCTGGCAGGGCCGTGCGCACGTCCGGGGCGAAGTCCGGGGCGTGGTTGGCGGGGAGGGTCGCCAGCTTGCCCGCCGCGCCCTCCCCGGGAGCGGCCGCCCAGGCGGCCGGCCCGATCACCCCCAGCATCCAGTAGGCGAGCCGCACCCCCTGAGCGCCGTGCACCGGCCGTCCCGCGTCGCCGAACAGCCCGAAGTCTTCCGTGGCCAGGGACGGCGGCCACATGGCCACCCGCTCCGCCCCCAGCCGCGCCGTGTGCGCCGCGCGCACCGCGGCCGTCGTGGCCGGGTCCGGGTGGGTGACGGGGGAGGAGCCCTCACGGACGATCTCGGGCTCCCGGGGGCAGCCCGAGGCGGCGCACTCGGCGCGCACGATCCGCTCGACCGCCTCCGCCGCCCGCGCGAGCGCCGCCTCCCCGGCCGCCCGTACGGTGATCCCCAGCTCTGCCCGGTCGGGTACGACGTTGGCCCGCTCGCCGGCCCGCAGTGAGCCCACCGTGACGGCCACCTGCTCCGAGGGCGCCGCCTCCCGGGCCACCACCGTCTGCAGCCGGGTCACCACGTGGGCCGCCGTCACCACCGGGTCCACCGTCAGGTGCGGGGCGCCCGCGTGCCCGCCGCGCCCGTGCACCACCACCCGGAACGTCACGCTCCCGGCGGTCATCGGCCCGTACCCGTGCGCGACCATCCCGGCGGGCAGCGGGGCCGCGTGCTGCGCGAGCACCGCGTCCGGGCGCCCGACGCGCTCGTACAGCCCGTCCGCGAGCATGGCCCGCGCCCCCTCCAGGGTCTCCTCCGCGGGCTGTCCCACGACCACGAGCGTGCCCCGCCAGGCCCCGGGCAGGGCCCGGGCCAGCAGGGAGGCGGTGCCGGCGGCCGCGGCGAGGTGCAGGTCGTGCCCGCAGGCGTGCGCCGCCGGGCCCTCGCTCGCGTACGGCAGCCCCGTCGCCTCCCGCACCGGCAGCGCGTCCAGCTCGGCGCGCAGCATCACCGTCGGACCCTCGCCCCGGCGCAGCACTCCGGCCACGCCGTGCCCGCCGATCCCGCGGGTGGTCGCGTACCCGGCGGACTCCAGCCAGTCGGCGAACCGGGCGGCCGTGCGCTCCTCCGTGCCCGAGAGCTCGGGGTGGCGGTGCAGGTCCAGGTACAGGGTCGTCAACGGCCGCAGCAGGGGCGCGAGTCCGGGGAGCACGGTGGCGGAGGCGGTCATGACGACCATGCTCGGGCACCGGCTCGGGGCGGGACTGTCAGGCCGCTGACACTTTCTGTCAGAGGAGTGTCAGGAGATGAACAGGCGATGTGAAGGCGCGACTTGTTTTCCTTGAAGTGCGCCAGGGAGAACCGGCCGGAACACACCGGCCGCGGACCCCGGGACGCACCAGGACACCAGAACCGGCCACGCCGACGCACCGGCCGGCCCACCCCCAACGAAGGAGAGTCCCATGGAGAAGTCGCCGCTCGCCTCGCTCGCCGACGAGATCCTCGAGCTGGAGTCGGAGACCTTCGAGATCTCGGACTACTCGGACGCCAGCGAGGTCGTGCTCGCCGGTTCCACGAGCTGCAGCTCCACCTCGACCTGTTCCTCGACCACCAGCACCACCTCCTGCAGCGCCTGACACCCCGGCGCCGCACCGCACGACACCGGATGCCCCGGACCCCGCAGGAAGGGGTCCGGGGCATCCGGCATGCCGCCACGGCGGACGGCGGCACACGGCGGGGGCCCCGGGGGAGACTCCCCCGGGGCCCCCGCCGGCGCGGTCAGGGGAACGGGTGCGGCACCAGCCGGACCTCCGCGTCCGTCAGCGGGCTCCCGCGCAGCCCCGCCCGCATCGCGGCCGTCCGCAGCCTGGGCATGTACGGGGCCCGCTGGCGCGACCAGCCGAAGTCGATCGGCAGCAGCCCCGGCACGACGGCGCACACCGTGCTCAGCCCCATCCGCCGCTGCTCCGGCGTGGTCTGGTCGACCACGATCACGTCGTGCCCGGCGTCCGTCAACTCCCGCACGCACAGCAGCAGGTCGTCCCGGAGGTCGCCGGTCCTCGGCCGGCCGCCGGCCTCCCAGCCCGCGTACAGGTCCGCCATGGACCGTATGCCGAGCGGCTCCCGGTAGGTCCGCGCGTGCGGGGCCATCTCCGGCAGCCCGTACAGCTGGGCGTGGTCCTTGAGGTGCAGCACCTTCCCGAAGTCCCGGGACATCGCCTCCAGTTCGCCCTGCCGCTCGGCCACCTGCCGGGGCAGGTGCGGGATGTACGTGAGCACCTCTGACAGCGCCGCCTCCACGGCCGACGCCGGGTCCAGGGCCGCGCCCGCGCCGAACGAGTACAGTCCCGGCCCGCCGTCACGGCGTACGGCCAGCCCCGTCACCACGGGCACCGCGAGGTCGATCCGGTTGTCGAAGGCGTGCACGTCGTACCCCTGGAGGGCCGCCCGGTCCACCATCATCCGCACCGCGGGCCCCGGTACGGAGTCCAGGTCGATCTCCGTCAGCCGCTGGCCGCCGTACCAGGCGAGCAGGAACGCGTCCCGTTCGATCAGCTCCAGCAGCGCCCCGAGCAGCGCCTCCTCCACACAGCCGCCGATGGCGCAGCCGTTGGAGCACTCGAAGACGAAGTTGTCGGCGGCCAGGCCCGCGCTGTAGTACGCCAGCCGGGCCGGCACCAGCACCGGCCGGTCGTCGCGCAGCGAATGCCCGTACACCCAGGGGATGGGCCGCTCCGGGTCGAAGGGCGACACCAGGGGGTCGTCCCGGTAGGTCTCGGGCGGGTAGAAGCCGCACTCCGCCGGGTTCAGGGCCCGGTCGCCCAGCTCCGCGTAGGAGGCGGTGAGCGCCTCGCCGCCGGTGCGCCGGTGGGTGCCCGCGTACCGCTCCAGCCCCTCCAGGAAGGCCAGGTCGCGGCTGGCCGAGAAGCTGTTGGCCTGCCCGCTCCAGGTGACGTCCGTCAGCCCCGCGTAGCCGCGCATGAAGACGCTGCCGGCGACCGGGGCCGTGGTCGGCGAGGTCACGTTGATCCAGGTGCCCCCGCCGAGCACCCCGGTCACCGGATTGGCCAGGGCCTCCCGCGGCACCGGGTACGAGGACGCCTTGCGCAGCCGCTGCGCGTCCGGGTCCGGCTTGGGCCGGGAGGCCGGGACGAACGGCTGCGGCGCGGCGGCGGCGTGCGGCCCGCAGTCGGGGCAGAGCGGGTCCGCGGCCAGCGGGTACGTACGGACCTGGAGGGTCTCCAGGTCCAGCCGGGACACCTGCGGCAGGGCCCGGTCGGCGGCCACCGCCCCCGGCGCCCGCGCCTCCCCGCCCGCCACGGCGGCGTGCAGGGCCGCCACCGCGTCCAGCACGTACGGCGACAGCCGCGGCCACCGGTCCGAGACCGGGGTGCGCGGCCCCGTCCCGGTCTCCAGCGCGTCCCGTTCGCTCTTGCTGCGCAGCCGCTGCCAGCGCATCGCCAGGCACTGCCCGCAGGCGGGGGCGGTGCCGTCGCCGCCCCAGGGGCCCAGCAGCACGGCCTGCGCGCCGAGGTGGACGGTGGCGGCCGGGCGGACCCCGGCGAAGGGGTCGGCGGCGCGCGGCCCGAGGGCGTCGTGCACGCCGAGCGTGACCACGTACGGGGCTGCCGCGCCCGGGGCGGCGGCAGCGGCGAGGGCCCGTTCCAGCCGGCGGCGGGCCTCCTCCAGGGCGGTGCCGTCGGGGGCCGCGGCCGCCCGTACGGTCTGCGTCGCGGTCCCGGTCACGACTGGTTGCTCCAGCGGAAGGTCTTCAGCCCGATCCCGCCGAACAGGAGGGCGAAGCCGGCCAGGGCCGCGCAGCCGATGCCGATCGAGGCGAGCGAGCCGGAGCCGGTGAGGGCTCCGGACGCGGCGTCGTTGAGGTAGCGCAGCGGCAGCACCTGGGAGACCGTGCGCAGCCAGGACGGCATCATGTCGAGCGGCAGGAAGGAGCCCGACAGGAACGCCATCGGCACCATCATGCAGTTGGCGATGGCGGCGACGGCCTCGGGCGTCCTGGCGTAGTTGCCGACGATCACCCCGATGGCCATGAACGCGGTGATGCCGAGCCCCAGCGCGGGCAGCACCAGGGGCCAGCGCCCGTCCAGTTCGAGCCCGAAGCCGGGGAGCATCGCGACCGCGATGAACACCGCCGCCTGCACCACGCCGATCACCAGGGCCAGGACGTAGCGCGAGGCCAGCACCGTGGTCAGCGGCGTCGGGCTGAGCCGGACCAGGCGCAGCAGGTCGTCGCGCCGCCACTGCATCAGGGTGAAGGCGATCCCGAAGACGGCGGCGTTGGCGACGCCCCAGGACATCACGCCGGGCGCGATGTACGAGATGTAGGGGCGGCCGCTCTGCTCCACGTCCTGGCCGCTGAAGATCAGGCCGAAGACGACGAGGAACAGCAGCGGGAACGCGAAGGTGAAGAACAGGGTGGCCTTGTCCCGGACCTGGGCCCGGTATCCGGCCGCGGTCAGTGCCGTGTAGGCGCTCATGCGCGGGACTCCTGGGTGTGTGCGGGGGAGTGGCCTTCGGCCGTGGCGTGGCCGGTGAGTTCCAGGTAGACGTCCTCCAGGGTGGCCGTGCGGGTCATCACCCCGTCGAGCCCGGTGAGCGCGTCGACGGCCTGGAGCACCTTGCCGGGGACCGAGGTCTCCAGCACCAGCGAGCCGCCCTGCTCGCTGACCCGCTCCACCCCCTCCAGTGCGGCGGCCTCGGCCCGCCCGATCCGCCCCTCGGGGACCAGCAGCCTGGCCCGCGCCCCGGCGGTGGTGATCAGCTGGTGCGGGGAGTCCAGGGCGGCGATGCGGCCGCCGACCAGGATGGCCACCCGGTCGCACAGGGCCTCGGCCTCGTCGAGGTGGTGGGTGGTGTAGACGATGGTGCGGCCCTCGCCCTTGAGGGCGCGCAGCACCTGCCACAGGTCGCGGCGCGCCTGCGGGTCCAGCGCGGCCGTCGGCTCGTCCAGGAAGATCAGCTCGGGGTCGTGGACCAGGGCGGAGGCGATGGCGAGCCGCTGGCGCTGGCCGCCCGAGAGGTTCTCCACGAGCACGTCCCGCTGCTCGGTCAGCCCGACCAGCGCCAGCGTCCGGTCGGCGGCGGCCGCGTCCTTGCGGTACAGCCCGGCGACGGTGGCGAGGTGCTCCCGCGCGGTCTGCCGGACGAAGAACGCCGAGGCCTGGGTCTGCACCCCGATCCGGGGCAGCAGCGCCGTGTTGCGCGGCCAGGGGCTGTGGCCGAGGACCTCGACCGTGCCCGAGTCGGCCTGGCGCAGGCCCTCGACGATCTCGATGAAGGTGGTCTTGCCCGCCCCGTTGGGGCCGAGGAGTCCGAAGAACTCGCCGCGGCGCACGTCGAGGGAGAGCCCGTCCACGGCCTGGCGGTCGCCGTAACGCTTGCGGACCTCCCGGACGGCGACGGCCACGGGCGCGTCGGGCGGCGGAGTGCGGTCAGTTGTCATGGCGTGCGGTTCCCTCGGTGTCGGAATCGGGTGGGGGGACGGAAAGGGGTCTAGGGGGTGACGGCGAGGACGACGGCGGCCGTGAGGCACCCGGCGAGGAGCAGGACCAGCACGGCCGAGCCGATCCCGTAGCCGAGGTACAGCCGCCGGGCCCGTACCGGGTAGGCGGCCGCCGCGTCCTTGTCCCGGACGCGCAGCCGCAGGTACGCCGAACTGGCGGGCGCCAGCCGGGTCACGCGCAGCGCGTGCCCGAGCAGGGTGTAGCCGTCCAGCGGGGGCAGCGGGACGAGGTTGACCAGGGCCTGCGCGCTGCCGAGCAGCAGCAGTGCGCCGAGCACCCGGCGGGTGGGGTCACCCGCGGGCAGCGCCGCCCACCAGGCGCAGAACGGCAGCAGGAACAGCAGGTTGGCGAAGGCGCCCGCCCCGGCCACGGCCAGCTGGTCCCGGCGGCGCGCCAGGTAGCGGTAGTTGTCGACCCGGCAGTACATGATCACCATTGGCAGCCGCCAGCGCAGCCCGATCTCCCCGACGGTGCCGCCCACGTGCCGGGCGGCTATCCCGTGGGCGAACTCGTGCAGGGCCGTGCTCAGCCACAGCAGCGAGGCCACGGCCAGCAGCGGCGCCGGCCGCGTCAGCAGCCACCACAGGTCGGAGAGCAGGGTGCCCGCGGAGGCCGCGAGCCACACCTCCATGGCCAGGAACACCAACAGCAGCGCGCCCAGCACCGCCGGCCGCAGCACCGGCCGCAGGACGCGGTGCAGCCGCGCCGTCGTCGCGTCCGCGTCCGCGACCAGCCGCAGGGTGCCGCGCAGCAGGGTCCCGGTCCGCTGCGGCCCGGGTCCGGCCTCCGGCTCCGGGACCGGACCGCCGGCCAGCAGCCGCCGGGTGCCGAGCAGGCCGAGCAGCTGCTGCCAGTTCCGCTCGCCCAGCCGGCGCCCGAAGGCGTGCCCGTACGCCTCGCCGATCTCCGCCAGGCTGCGCGAGCCGTCGAGCCGCGAGACGAGGAAGTACTCCTTCGGCCCGATCTCGAACGCCGCCCCGGACACCGGGTCCTTGACCAGGTGCACCACGGCGGGGCCGTTCAGCAGCGGCGGCGACAGCAGGACCCCGGGCCGCAGCGCGGGCCGGTGGTCCAGCATCCCCGAGGGCGCGCTCACGGCACGACCACCCCGGAGGCACCCGCGCCCTCCCGCAGCACCCGGCCCAGCAGGTGGGAGAGGTAGGCCTCGTCCCGGATCGTCACGTGCAGCCGGTTGTTGGTCATGTGCATGTACGGGGACAGCAGCAGCGGCAGCGCCACCGCCGGATCGGTCACCCGCTCGTCCCGGCTCCCGTCCCAGGACCGGAACACCAGCTCCCCGCCCACCGCCAGCGCCTGCGCGCGGGCGCGCAGCTCCCGGCAGTGCTCCGCCCAGCCGGCCAGGAAGGCGGGCAGCCGGCCGGTCTCCCCGGAGCCCAGGGCCTCCAGCACGGCCTCGAAGCGGCGCCCCAGCCCCGGGCCGGTCTGCTCGTAGGTGCGGTCGTACTCGGTCGAGCCGATGAAGCCGGTGCCCGGGAACGCCCGGTGCCAGAACTGGTAGTAGCTGTCCAGGTAGGTGGCGAGCTCCTCCCGGTCGGGCAGGAACACCCCGGCCATCACCATCATCAGCTGCGCCGAGGTGCCCAGCAGCACCGTCCGCAGGTGCAGGTTCATCGAGCCCAGCGCGTCCATGACCAGGTCGCTGGAGTGCGCGAAGTGCCACTCCGCGAGCTCCACCCCGGCCGGGCCGCCGTACTTGCCGTACTCCGGCTCGTACGGCTCGTAGGAGAAGGAGTTGTTGGGCCGCAGGTTCATCCGGCCGTCCTCGCCCATGAACGCGGCCCGGTCCCCCTCCGGGAACTCGATGTCGAACAGCGTGTTGTAGAACTCGTTGAGGAAGCCCGAGTCCACCTCGTACAGCGCGGGCCGCGCCTTCAGGAACGCCCCGACCGCCTCCTCGGCACGCCGGCGCACCTCCGGCTCCGCCTCCGGGCTCACCGGCCGCAGCCGCAGCCGCACGTGCGGGCCCTCCAGCCAGTAGTTGATGAAGAAGTGCCCCGCCAGCAGCCCGTCCGCCGTCAGCGAGGCGATCAGCGGTCGCACGCACTGCACCAGCAGCGGCTGCGGGTTGGCGGCGTAGAACACGTGCATGGCCTGCCACGCGCCACGCGTCGGGGTCAGCTCTGACATGCGGATGCGCCCTCCTCGGTCCGGACGGTCGTGGTGGTCGTGGTGAAGGTCTCGACGGCGAGCTCGGCGACGTGCCCGCCGCGCTCCGAGGCGACGTGCAGGCCGCCGGGGTCCGGCAGCATCTCCCGGAAGACGACCCGGTGCCCGCCCTCGCGCAGCAGCGGTTCGAACGCGGCCAGCGACAGCAGGCTGGAGAAGTCCACGTACTGCGGCTTGGCGCCCAGCGCGGACGGACCGGCCGACACGGTCGCGAACACCCGCTCCGGCAGCCCGTGCGCCCGGCGCCAGCGCTGCCACTCCAGGAAGTGCCCGGCCTCCCGGGCACCGTGTGCCGGGAGTTCGCCCGCCGTCGTCGTCCAGCTGCGCCGGCTCAGCACCAGGTCCCCGTGCACCACCCGCGGACGCGCGGTCACCCCGGAGAGCGCCGCGCCCTCCGGCACCCCCGCCCACACGTCCAGCGGGGACATCGAGGACGGCGACAGCAGCAGCAGGGTGCGCGGCACGGCCGGCAGCGCCAGCGGCACCAGGTACCCCAGGTAGACCGGGATCACCTCCAGCCCCAGCCGCCGGGAACGCAGCACCACCCGGCCGGTCTCCGGCACGTGCTCCGCGTACAGGTCGTCCAGGCGCAGCAGCCGGTCCTCGGGCAGGGTGCCGCTCTCGCCCGGGCAGACGATCTCGTACTCGACGAGCCGGCCGTGCAGGTTCAGGTTGGTGGTCACCGCCCCGCCCGTGACCTCGGCGAACACCGCGCCGGGCGGGGTCACCGCGGCGGCCGTCGCCCGCAGCTCCCCGTCCAGCCCGGCCGGCTCCGGGTAGAGGTGCGTGAACCGGCTGAACGGGAAGGACAGCCCGCCGTACGAGCGGTTCAGGACGGTCAGCTCCGCGCCCGTCTCCGGGTCCCGCGCGAGCTGGAGGTGGTGGCAGCGCGGCGCGAAGCCGGGCACCACCGGCTCCAGTTCCGCCGCCACCGCCTCCACGTCCGCGTCGGACAGCCGCAGTTCGCCGCCGCCCGCGCCCCGCTCCTCGTACGCCGCCCAGTGCTCCCGCATCCGGCCGGTGAAGGCCCGCCGCGCCGCGTCCAGGGCCCGGATCCCCGGCAGGCCCAGCCAGTTCTCCTCCGGCACGTACTCGCCCCGGGCGTCGTACGGGGTGCGCCGCGCGGTGAACGACAGGTACTGGTCGAAGAAGTCCTCGTGGAAGTCGTGCACCAGCCCCAGCAGGTCCTCGCACCGCCCGCCCCGGCCGTAGCGGGCCGTGAAGAACCCCTCGAAGGTGATCCGCTGGGCCACCGTCAGGTCGAAGGCGGGCAGGATCCGCTCGACCGAACGCAGCGCACCGCCGCCCGCACCCGGCTCCGCCCAGGCCGGGAGCGCCGCCGGCAGGTCGCGGCCCGCGCTCGTGTCCTCGTACACCAGCGTCTGCGGCAGCGGCGCGTCCGCCGGGGCGCCCAGCTCCTCCTGCGCCCGGCGCAGCGCCGCCCGCAGGTCGGACAGCAGCGCGCGGCGCTCGGCCCGCCCGGCGAGCGGATAGCGCTCCAGCAGCCGGGCCGGCTCCTCCAGCAGCGCGGCCAGCTCGTCGGCCCAGGGCCGCTCCAGACCGGACAGGGCCCGCTGGAAGGACCGCACGGGGTCGCCGCCGTGCACCTCGGTGTCCAGGCAGGGCACCCGCACCATGCCGAGCTGGAGCAGGGCCCCGATGTACGCCTCGCACTCCTCGGGCGCCGCACCGTGCTCGGCGGCCAGCCAGTCGGCCAGCTCCTGGTGGCGCAGCCCGTGCCCGTCGCCGTCCGCGGCCCCCTCGGCCCGCTCGGCGAACAGGGCCAGCAGCCGGTCCAGGGTGCCGCTGCGGCGCAGGAAGAACAACCGGTCCTTGACCGCGTCGAAGGTGACGGCGGCCGTGTCGTCCCCGGCCGTCACCGAGCGGCGCACGTACCGGATCCGGTCCTCCTCCCGGCCCCAGCCCGGGGCCGGGCGCAGCGGCAGGTCCCGGCGCCGCACCGGGTCGGCGAGGACCAGCTCGGCCAGGCGCGCCAGCACCACCACGTTCAGCCGGACGTGACTGCTCCAGGTGTCCTCCACCCGGATCCCGTCCGCCCCCGCCTCCGGGGTGAACCGGCCGGTCGCCACCCCGGTGAAGGTGCTGAACGGGCTGGTCTTGCAGGCGGTTCGGTACAGGTACGAGAGCACCGAGCGCTCGGCCTTGCGCGCCCGGCCCCCCGGCTCCCCGCCCCCGGCGGTGGCCTGCGCGTACGCGTCGAGCTGCCCCTCCAGCACCGGCGAGGCCAGCAGCAGCCCGTGCCGCAGCCGGTCGTCGCCGAGCAGCCCCCGCAGCGCGGCCCGGCCCCGGCCCAGATCGGCGGCGAGCAGCGGCTCGCCCTCGGCCAGCAGCTTCTCCAGCTCGCGGGTCCGCTCCAGCCAGAGCTCCAGCCGGTCGCCCGCCTCCCGGCCCAGGCCGGCCACCGCCCCCCGGGCGGCCCCGGCGTCGGCGGGCAGCCGCCCGTTGTGGATCTGCCGCCGCAGCCGCAGCAGTTCGCGCCGGTGCGCCGCGCCCGGCCCGCCCGGCTCCGGATCGGTCGCGCCGACCGCCCGGTGCAGCACCTCGCTCAGCCACTGCGCGTCCGCCCGCAGGGCCTCCTCGGCCGCGAGCACGTCGGCCGCCCAGCGCCCGGTGTCCCCGCAGCGCAGCGCGTCGGCCGCGGCCAGCGGCAGTCCGGCGACGCGCAGCATGAAGCGCTCGCCGGCGTGCCATTCGGTGGTGGTGTCCATCCTGGTCCCGCTCTCCTCTCGTGGCCCGGTCAGGCGATCTCGTGGCGGAAGTCGGCGGGCTCCGGCCGCTCGTGGCCGAGCAGCATGATCAGCAGCGGTGCCTCGTCCGTGTCCGTCAGCCCCAGCCGCTCGGCGTACGAGACGTTGTCGAAGCCCAGCGCCACGCCCGCGCCCAGCCCGTGGGCGGCGGCGGTGGTGTAGAAGGTCTGCGCGACCGCGCCGACGGCCGCCCCCATCAGGCGGTAGCCCCGGTCGCCGACCGCGTCGAGGACCGCGGTGGTGCGCACCGTCGGCACCAGCACGGCGCCCGCCTGCTCCAGGTTGTAGTTGGACAGGAAGTAGTTCTCCTGGAGGAACGGCCCTGGAGGACCGGGCACCACCAGCCGCAGCGCGTGCGCCTCGGCGTCGTAGGCGTAGCTGCCCGGCTCGATCCCCTCGACGTGGTTGACGAAGGCGTACAGCGAGGTCAGCGGCGGCCCGTCGGGCCGCTCCGCCTCGCTCCCGGGCCGGGTCGCCGCACAGTCCGCCAGCGCCGCCGCCAGCTGCTCCGCCGTCACCGACCGGGTCGCGTCGAAGCGGCCGAAGCTGCTGCGCCGGGCCCGCAGCGCGGCGGCCTCCCCCAGCGGGGGCGCCGCCGGGGCGGGCAGGGGCAGGGGCTCCCCGCCGCGCGGCGGATACGCGGCCGCCGCGTCCAGCGCGCCCGGCGCCGGACGGTCCTCGGCCCGGCCCAGGGTGGCCCCGTGGATCCGCTCCAGCGTCTCGAAGGCCAGCACGGTGCGGGACCGCTCGGAGTCCCGGCGGCGGGCCGCGGCGCCCGCCGACGGAGCCCCGGCGGCGGAGCGGGCCGGGTCGCCCTCCCACTCCAGGGGGAGGACCGCGAAGACGCCCTCCTCCTCGGGGGCCACGCCGAGCAGCCGGGCCAGCCGCTCCTCGTCGAACCAGAGCGCGGGCGCGATCCGCAGCCCGTACGCCCGGGCCCACAGCCGCCAGGTCTGCACCAGCGCGCCCACGTCCATGCTGACCGCGTGGAAGGAGAAGCTGTTGTACTTGAAGGAGTTCTGCCAGTACTTGACGCTCAGCACCAGGTACTGCGAGGCGCCCTCGCCCTCGCCGAGGCCCAGCGCCCCGCGCACGTCCCCCGTGACGTCCCCGGCCAGCAGCCGGCGCAGCCCGTGCTGGTGCGGGGCGTAGTGGTACAGCCCCGGGGTGAGCGGCCCGCCCGCCCCGGCCGCCCAGTGCACGCCGACCGGGTAGAGCCCGCCGCCCGAGGCGGTGCCCCGCGACCAGTTGGCCTGCGTGTAGTGGGGGAGCGCCGCCAGGTCGGTGTTGGCCTGCACGCCCAGCCGCCGGCCGGTCAGCCCGTACGAGTCCTGGAGCATCCCGGACAGCAGCGGCAGGGTGAACCCCGCCGCGGGGCCCGGCCCGGCGTCCGCCGGGTCCGGCAGCGGCAGGGTCTCCGCGCCGGGGTAGTACTTCGCCTTGCGGGGGCGGTCGGCCCAGTCGGGCACGAAGTCGACGGGCTCCATGGGCACCCGGCCCCGGTACATGATGGCGCTGGCGTAGTCATGGGCGTAGCCCACGGGTCCTCCTCGGTTCGTGCGGCCGTGCCGGGCGGGCCGGCGGCGGCCGGGTCAGGGGAAGGGGTGCGGGGCCGGGTTGAGGTCGGCGGGCTCCAGGTCGCGCCCGCGCAGCCCCGCCTCGCGCAGGGCCGTGCGCAGCCGCGGCATGCCCAGCGCGCGCTGCCTCGACCAGCCGAAGTCGATCGGCAGCAGCCCCGGCACCAGCACGCTCACGGTGTGCAGGCCCAGCGCCCGCTGCTCCGGCAGGGTCTGGTCGACCACCACCACGTCGAACCCCCCGGCGGCGACGGCCTCCACGCACCGCGCCAGATCCACGGCCACGTCGTCCGACACCCCCTCGGGGCCCGACAGCGAGGACACCGGCCGCAGCGGACCCGACGCGGGCCCCCGCAGCAGGAAGTCGGCGTGGCGGCCCATCTCCGGCACCCCGTACACCAGCGGGTGGTCGTGCAGCGCGGTGACCAGGTCGAAATCGGCCGCCATCGCGCGCAGCCGCTCCTCGTCCCGCTCGGTGCGCCCGGGCAGGTTCACCGCGTCCGTGGCGATCTCGCACAGCGCCGAGTCCAGCGCCGACTCCGGGTCCAGCCCGGCGCCCGCCCCGAAGCACATCCGGCCGGGCCCGCCGTCGAACCGCTCGGCGACCGCGGTCACCACCGGGATCGGGAAGCTGATCCGCGTGTCGAAGAACCGCGCCCGGTACCCGTACAGGGCGAGCCGGTCGACCATCGCCCGGGTCGAGCTCCGGGAGCTGGTGGCCGGGTCGATCTCCGGCAGCGGCTGCCGCCCGTACCAGGTGAGCAGGAACGCGTCCCGCTCGACCACCTCCATCAGCCCGAAGTAGGCCGCCTCGGCCAGACTCCCGCCCGAGGCGCAGCCGTTCGAGCTCTCCTGCACGAACCGGTTCTCCAGGCCCGGCGCGTGGTAGTACGTCAGCACCTCCGGCACCAGCCGCGGCTGCCGGTCGCGCAGCGACCAGCCCCACACCCACGGGATCTCCCGGTCCGGGTCGAAGGGCCGCACCCGGGGGTTGTCCCGGTAGAACGCCCCGCTGTACAGGCCCACGACCCGCGGGTCGACGGCCTCGGCGCCGAAGCCGTTCAGCGAGCCCGTGACGCTGGTCGTGCGCGCACGCGAGCGCATCCCCGCGTACCGCTCCAGCCCCTCCAGCACGCCGACCCGGGCGCTGCGGTCGAAGGAGTCGGTGTGGCCGCCCCAGAACGTCTCCCGCAGGTACTCGCCGGAGCGCATCGAGAAGCAGCCGATGGTCGCCGAGGTGGACGTGGAGGAGACGTCCTGCACCAGCGAGGGGCCCAGCGCCCCGCACAGCGGGTTCGCGAACGCCGCCACGTCGATGTCGTACGCCTCCACCGGCCGGGTACGGAACGCCCCCGGCCGGTACTTGGGCGCCGGCTCCGGATCCAGCGCCCGCGCCGTGTCCGCCTCCGGGGTCCCGCACACCGGGCACTCCGGATCGGGCACCAGCGGGTAGCGCCGCACGGAGCCGCCGCGCAGGTCCAGCACCCACACCCCGGGGAACACCCCGCCGGCCGCCCCGGCGGCGCCGGAGCCCGCCGAGACCACCAGCGCGGCCAGCGCGTCGGCGGCGAAGGCGTGCGCGTACGGCCAGCCGCCCGCCGCCCGGGTCCCGCCGCCCAGCTCCAGGGCGTCCCGCAGCGCGACCGACCGCACCGCCTGCCAGCGCCGCTCCAGGCACCGCGCGCACCCGGGCCCGTCCCCCGGGAGGGGGCCCACCACGGCCTGGTGCCCGTACAGTGCCACCGGGACCGCGCCCGCCGGCACCTCCCGGTCCGGGACCCGGAACGCGTCCCGCAGCCCCAGCGCCGACACGGCCACCGGCGGCCCGCCCAGCGCGGCCACCGAGCGCTCCAGCAGCGCCGTGAACCGCCCGGCGGCCTCCTGCCCGAGCCCGTCCGCCACCGCGGCGGAGCCGCTACGCGTCATCGCCGGACTCCCCGGCCGCCGCCGTCGCCAGCAGCACCCGCACGGTGTGGACGCCCACCCCGGCCAGCTCCGCCGACCCGGTCGGCACCGCGTACGCGTCGAGCCCCGCTCCCGCCAGGAGCTCCAGCACCCGCTCCCATGACGTGCCGTCACCGCCCGCCAGGGGCGCGGCCGGCTCCGCGGACACCGCCAGCGCGCGCGGGTCCAGGTCCGGCAGCAGGGGGTCGCGGCCCGCGTCGGTGGTGTCGGCCTCGTACTGCGCGGCGCCCAGCAGCTCCCGCAGGGCCGCGACCGCCGCCGTACGCCGGTCCAGGCCCTCGCCCAGCGCCCACCGCTCCCCGGCGCGGGCGAGCAGCACCTGCACCCCGGAGCGCGGGCCCTCCCCGAGGTCCAGCAGCTCGGGCTCCAGTTCCAGCCGGTCCGCCGACCGCAGCAGGAAGCCGAGTTCGGCGTCCTCCCCGTCGCGCTCCGGCAGCGGCACCCGGGCCGCCGCCGCCCCGCGCAGCGCGCGCAGCAGCGCGGCGTGCCCGAGGGCCGACAGCAGCCCGGCCGCGGCCGCGTCGGCGGGGGAGGGGCCGGCCCCGGCCCCGGCGCGGGTGCGCTCGAAGAGCCGCTCGGCGTTGTGCGGGCCGAACGGCCGCACCGCGCCCGCCGGAACCAGCGCGGGCTCCTTCGTCAGCAGGGACACGGCACGCTGGTACGCGGACGCCTCGCCCGGTATCCCGGAGGCCGTCGCCAGCCGTGCCGCGGCCACCGCGCCCGGCCCGGCGGCAGGGCCGGCCAGTCCGCGGGCCGGCACCACGTGCTCCGCGTACACCAGCGCCGCCGCGTCCAGGGCCCGCATCCGGGCCCCGGCCACGTGGTGGACGTCGAACGCGGCCACGGTGCGGGTCTCCCCGTGCCCGAGGCCCAGCTCCACCACCCCGGCCTTCAGCGGGATCTGGGTGAGCTCCTCGTCCGCGTACCGGGTGAACACGCCCGCGTACGGGCGCACCAGGGCGGAGCGCCGGTTCAGTTCCTCCACCAGCTCGTCGGCGTCCCGGGCGGTCTCCAGCGTCGGCAGCGCGGGCGTGCCCGAGGTGCCGGCGGCGGTGAGGTCCAGGGGGGCGGCCTCGGTGTCCGCGGGCGCGCAGAACGGGCAGCGGGGGTGCGGGAACAGCGGCTCGGCGGTGACGTCCAGCGAGGCGGTGTCCTGGACGAGGAGCCGCCCGGCGGTCTCGGCGGGCAGCGAGCCGGAGGCCGCGCGGAACACCTCGTACCCGAGCAGGTTGCCGATCATCGCGGCCAGCGGCCGCCCCGGCACCGGGCCCTCGGCCAGGGGCGCCTCCGGCAGGGCGAGGGCGCTCCAGAGCGCGGCCGCCGCCGGGCCGCCGCGCGCCGAGCCCAGCCGCAGGGCCGCGCAGGACCAGCAGCCGTCGGTGCCGTGCGCCATGAGCGGGCCCACCACCGCGTCGTTCCCGTACGACCAGGCGGGCAGCAGGCTGCGCCCCTCGGGCACCCCGGCGCGCAGCAGCGGCAGCAGCCGGGCCGGGGCCGCCGCCCCGCCGGTCACCACGACGAAGTCGTACCCGGCCAGCTCCGGCCAGCCGAGGGCCCCTTCGGGCAGCGTGCGGACGTCCACCGGGCAGCCGTCGGCGGCGGCCTCGGCGGCCTCGGCCCGGACCTCGTCGGCGTCCGCGCCGGGCAGTACGCCGACGGTGGCGCAGCCGTTGCGGACCAGGCTGAGCGCGCACCAGCGGGCCACCGCGTCCTCGCCGAGGACGGCGACCCGGGTGTCGCGGAAGCGCAGGAAGCGGGCTTCGGCGTCATCGGCGTAGTGGTCGGCGTAGGCGATCTGCGGCGCGAATCTGCGGGCCACGTCCGGCGGCGGCGCGGCGGCCCCGGCGGCATCGGCGGGTGCGGCGACGGAACGGGCGAAGTCCCGTTCGTACAGGGTCTTGACGAGTTCGCCGACCATCGCGCGCTGGGTGTCGCCCAGCCCGTGACACAGCTCCGTGACGGTGTGCTCGCCGGTCAGGTGCGGGACGATCAGCGTGGCGAACCGGTACGCGGTGCGGGCGGTGAGGCGGAAACCCCCGTCGGAGTTGTGGAACAGCACCCCGTCGGGCGTTTCGGTGAAGAGCACGTCCCGGCGGATCCTGGGGCGTGTCGCGGCAACGTTCTGATAGCTGTCCAGGGACATGGAACACCTCTGATTGCGGTCTGGTGGGGACGAAGACGTGAGGTGGGAAATGTCGGGGAGGCGGGCGGGTCCCGTCTCAGCGGGGCAGGAGGGCCGCGGCGCCGGCCCGGCCCCGGGCCAGCCACCGCGCGTAGACGCGGAGGAAGGCGTGGACCCGGTAGGGCTCTCCGGGCGGTCCGTCCTCCAGCATCCCGGCCTCCACGAGCTGTTCGAGCACGCTCTCTTCCGCGACTGTGGCGGGACCGGAGCGGGACTCGAGCGAGCCCAGCCGCAGGAACGCCTCCCGCAGCTCGTGCGGGAGCGCGCCGACGGCCTGCCCGAGCACCTCGGGCACCGACAGCCGGGGGTCCTCGGCGAGGGCCAGGCGGCCCGGCGGGTCCTCGGCCAGCCAGGCCGCGCAGTCGGCGACGGAGAGCCCCGGCCGGGTCAGCAGCCGACCGGCGGCGATCCGCAGGGCGAGCGGGAAGTACCCGCACACGGACGCCAGTTCGCGGGCGGCGTGCTCCTCGCCGCCGATCCGACCGGCCCCGACGAGGCCGGTGAGCAGCGCGTGGGCCTCGGCGGGCGCGAGCACGTCGAGCCGGTGCACGAAGCCGCCGTGCGTGGCGACCGCCGCGGCCAGGGCGCGCCGGCTGGTCACCAGCACCGTGGCGCCGCCGGTCTCCGGCAGCAGCGGCAGCACCTGGCCGGCACCGGCCGCGTTGTCGAGGACCAGCAGCCGCCGGCCGCCGCCGCCCGGTCCGGGCAGCAGCTTGCGGGCCTCCTCGGGGTCGAGGGGGCACCCGTCGGGCCGGGCCAGGTCGACGGCGGACACCCCGCCCGGAAAGGCCTCCCGGACCTCGTACGCGCTCTGCTGCGCGAGCGCCGACTTGCCGATCCCGGGGGCTCCGGAGACGACCAGCAGCCGCGGTCCGCCGGTGTCGGTGAGGCGCAGCGCCAGGGCCCGCAGGTCCGTCGCGCGTCCGGCGAACCCGGGCACCGGCGGTGGCCCCGCGGGCTCGGGAGCACGGTCGCGGACGACGGCCGCGGGGCGCGGCGGGGCCGGGTCGAGCTCCTCGGGGCGAGCGGAAGGGCCCAGTTCCTCGGCCCGCAGGATCGCCAGCTCCAGGCGGCGCAGGCCCGGACCGGGGTCGACGCCGAGCTCCTCGCGCAGCCGCTCGCGCACGGTGCGGTACTCGGCGAGCGCCTCCGCCTGCCGGCCCGTGCGGTAGAGGGCCTCGACGAGCTGCTCGGTGAAGCGCTCGCGGACGGGCAGCCGGCGGGTGCCCTCGTACAGGTCGACGAGCACCTGATGGCAGTTCCCGGCGGCCAGTTCGAGGTCGCACACCCGCTCCAGGGCCCGCAGCCGCTCCTGTTCGAGGGAGGGCACCGCGTCCCGCTGGAGCATGCCCGAGGCCACGTTGGACAGGGGCTGGCCCTGCCAGAGGGAGAGGGCCTCGCGCAGCCGGTAGAGCTCCTCCGGGGTCCCGGCGGCGGCCCGCGCCTGCGCGGTCAGCAACCGGAACAGCGAGAGGTCGAGCGTCTCGGGGTCGTTGCGCATCCGGTATCCGCCCGGCACGGCCTCGATGGTGGTCGCGGATATGCCGTATTTCGCGAATAACCTGCGCAGCCGCAGCACACAGGTCTGGAGTGCGGCCCGTGCGGTCGCGGGAGGCTCCTCGTCCCATACGGCATGCAGCAGATAGCCGGTGGAAACCACGGCGCCGGGATGGAGCAGAAGGGCGGCGAGCAGGCTGGTCGGCTTGGACGGTTTGAGGACTACTGTCTCGGGGCCGTGCGCAATACTCAAGGGCCCCAAAAGCTGGAACCGCATTGGTGGTCCCCCGTGTCGGGTCACGTGTGTCGCAGATGAACGTGACGGGGGCGCGGCATTCTCGCGGACGGCCGTGACGGACACGCCTCCGGAAAAGTCCGGACCAGTGCCCGCGGCTGATCGCCGCTCCCCGTTGGGCGGTGAATAACTGGAACCCTACAGAACGGATCTTGTGAAAGTCGAGTTCGGATACGGATCAATTCCGGCGTACCCGGCCTTCTTCTCCTCTCCGTCACCCCGGGATTCCGCCGAGTTACCGTCGGTCCGTCAATTCTGTTCACAGCTAAACGAGTCTCGATGGATGTCCCGCTCGAGTATGAATGGAGGGCGCATTCCCGGCCGGGCCCCCGGTGGCCGGATCGAGTGCCGGAATGGCGAATTCCGGATCCGTGAACCGGAACCGGAATCCGTCTTCGGGGGAGGACCGCTCGAAGGGGGTTGCCCGGGGAGGGCCGCCCCCTGGGGGACGCTCGCGGGCGGGGGCTACTCGAAGCGCGCGGTGTCGCCCGCCCCGCGGCGCAGGATCTCCGCCCCGCCGCCGGAGAAGTCGATGACGGTGGTCGGCCGGGTACCGCAGTCCCCGGAGTCCACGACGGCGTCGACCACGTGGTCGAGCCGCTCCTTGATCTCCCAGCCCTGGGTCAGCGGCTCGTCCTCGTCCGGCAGCAGCAGGGTGCTGGAGACCAGCGGCTCGCCCAGCTCGGCGAGCAGGGCCTGGGTGACGAGGTGGTCCGGGATCCGGACCCCGACCGTCTTCTTCTTCGGGTGCAGCAGCTGGCGCGGCACCTCCGGGGTGGCCTTCAGGATGAAGGTGTAGGCGCCCGGGGTCGCGGCCTTGACGGCCCGGAACACGTCGTTGTCCACGTACACGAACTGCCCCAGCTGGGCGAAGTTCTGGCACACGAGGGTGAAGTGGTGCTTGTCGTCGAGGTTGCGGATCGACCGGATCCGCGCGAGGCCGTCGCGGTTGCCCAGCTGACAGCCCAGCGCGAAACAGGAATCCGTGGGGTACGCGATGAGCGCGCCGGAGCGGAGGGAGTCCACCACGCCGGTGAGGGTGCGCCGCTGGGGGTTCTCGGGGTGAACGTCGAAGTACTTCGCCATCCGCCGAGCGTACGGGACCGGACCGCCGCACTCCGCAGGTCGGGCCCCGTACTCCGTCCGGGTTCACTTGGGGTGCCCGTTCGGGCGCAGCGCCGAGTTTACGATCATCGTTTCGGCTTCCCGTCCTCTTTGATGCTGCCATCCGGCCGAGGGACAAAGGTGGAGGGCTGCGTGGCGAAGTCACGGACGAAGGCGTGGAGCGCGGTCGCCGCGGTGACGGGGGCCGCCGCGCTGGCCCTCGCCCACGTGCCCGGCCGCACGGCAGATGCGGCGGATCCCGCCGCCGCGGAGGCCGCGGTCACCCTGCTGGTCGGCCACGCCCTGGACGGCGGCCTGCGCGGGGACTCCGCCGTGTGGTGCGCCGCCGGGGCCCTGCGCGGGGGCAGCTGCGGCACCTGGCAGGAGCAGCGGGTGCTGGCCACCGCCCGGGGCGCCACCCTGCTGTGGGACCCGGCCCTCGGCGACGCCGGCGAACTCCCCACGGACGCGGGCGCCCCGCTGGAGATCGCCCTCGCCGGCGCGGAGGCCGGCCGTCTCACCGACGTCACCGTCACCGACGGGCACGGCCGCCACCTCGCGGGCGAACTCGGCGCGGACGGCGAGCGCTGGCGCAACACCGAACCGCTGCGCGCGGGGGAGGGCTACACCGTCCGCGTCGGCGCCCAGGACGGCCGCGGCGCCCTCGTCGGCGCCAGCCTGGCCTTCCGGACCGCGGAGCCCGACGCGCCCGCCGACGGCAGCCGGCTCACCGCCGACTTCGGCCCCCGCCCCGGCACGTACGGCGCCGGCGAGGTCGTCACCGCCGAACTCAGCGACCCCGTCCCCGCCGACGACCCCGACGCCCGCGCCCGCGTCGAGCAGGCCCTCCAGGTGACCTCGCAGCCCCGGGTCGAAGGGGCCTGGCACTGGGTCGACAGCTCGACCCTGCACTTCCGGCCCCGCACCTACTGGCCCGCCCACACCGTCGTCCGCGTCCGCAGCGGGCTCGACGGGGTCGACCTCGGCGAGCACGGCTACGGCGGCCCCTCCGAGTCCGTGGAGTTCACCGTCGCCGACCGCATCGAGGCCGTCACCGACTCCGCCGCCCACGAGATGACCGTACGCCGCAACGGACGCGTCATCAGGACCATCCCCGTCACCACCGGGAAGGCCGGCTTCCTGACCCGCAGCGGCATCAAGGTCGTCCTCGGCAAGGAGGCCAAGGTCCGCATGCGCGGCGACAGCGTCGGCATCAAGAAGGGCACCAAGGAGTTCTACGACCTCCCCGTCCTCTACGCGACCCGGGTCACCTGGAGCGGCGAGTACGTCCACGCCGCGCCCTGGTCCGTCGACGCGCAGGGCGAGGAGAACGTCAGCCACGGCTGCACCGGCATGTCCACCGCGGACGCCGCCTGGTTCTACGAGACCGTCCGCGAGGGCGACATCGTCGAGGTGGTCAACAGCGGCGGCGAGCGCATGGACCCCTTCGGCAACGGCATCGGCGACTGGAACATGGACTGGCGCACCTGGCTCTCGGGCAGCGCCCTGACCCGGGCCGCCGCCCACCGGCCCCCGGACACCCCCGCCCGCCTCGACCCGACCACCTGAGGCGTGTCCCCCCTCGCCCCGGCCCGCCCCGCGCGGCCCGCCGCCGGACCGCGCCGGGTGCTGCTCGCGGGCTCCGCCGGGAACTTCACCGAGTGGTACGAGTTCGGCGTCTACGGGGCCTTCGCCACGGTCATCGCCGACCGGTTCTTCACCCCCTCGGCGACGGCCGGGCCGGGCGGCGCCGGCCCGCTGGTCGCCACCTACGCCTCCTTCGCGGTGTCCTTCTTCTTCCGGCCCGCCGGAGCCCTCCTCTTCGGCCGCGTCGGCGACCGCGTCGGCCGCCGCCACGCCCTGGTCCTCGTCATCGCGCTGATGACCCTGGCCACCACCCTGATCGGCCTCCTCCCGACCCGGGACGCCATCGGCCCCGCCGCCCCCTGGCTGCTCACCCTGCTCCGGGTCCTGCAAGGCCTGTGCCTGGGCGGGGAGTTCGGCGGGGCCGTGGCGCTGATGACGGAATCGGCCCCGCCGGGCCGGCGGGGCCGCCACGGCGCCTGGCAGTCCTTCACCGTCGCCCTGGGCCTGCTGGCCGGCGCGGCCGTCGCCGCCCTTCTCGCCACGGTGCTGTCCCCGGCGGCCCTGCACGCCTGGGGCTGGCGAATTCCCTTCCTGCTGGCCCTGCCGCTCGGCCTGGCCGCGTACCGGCTCCGCACGGGCCTCCCCGACGACCCGGCCCGAGCCGCCGCGCCGACCCGCCCCCGGCCCCCCGATTCCGGCCCGGCCGGCCGCGTACCCCCGGGAGCCGCGCGTCCCGGCCGCGCCGCCCCGGCGGGAACCGCCCCCGCCCACACGGCCCCCATCGCCCCGGCCGCCACGGTCCGCACCGACCCTGCGGGAGCCGGGACCGCCCCGGCCGCCACGGTCCGCACCGACCCCGCCGGAGCCGGGACCGCCCCCGCACCCCCCGGAGGGAGCGGTCCCGGGCGGGCCGTCCTGCTCGGGGTCGCGCGGCTCATGGGCTGGTCCGCGGCCGGGTACACCTTCCTCGTGGTGCTGCCCTCCTACCTCCAGGCCACGCTCGGCGCCTCCTTCCAGGAGGCCCTGGCCGCGACCGCCCTCGCCAACCTCGGCTTCGCCGCCGCCATCCTGCCCGCCGGGATCCTCAGCGACCGGATCGGCCGCCGCCCCGTCATGCTCGCCGGAGCCCTCGGCGTCACCTTCCTCGCGCTCCCGCTGCTCCACCTCCTCCAGGACCCCGCCGCCGGCGCCCCCGCCCGGGCCGCCGCCGTCCTCGGCGCGGGCGCCACCGTCGGGCTCCTCGCCGGCCCGGGGCCCGCGATGCTCGCCGAGACGTTCCCCGCCCGGGTGCGCTGCACCGGGCTCGGACTGGCGTACGCCCTCACCGGCGCCGTGTTCTCCGGCTGCGCGGGCCTCCTCATCACCGCCGTGACCGCCGCCACCGGCGACCACGACGTCCCCGCCTACTACGCAGCCGGCACCTGCGCCCTCAGCGCCCTCGCCCTGGCCGGGCTGCGCGGCGACGACCACCGGAGGCCCCTGGAATGAGGGTGATCGGCCTGATGTCGGGCACCTCGTACGACGCCGTCGACGCGGCCGCCGCCCGGATCCTCCCGGAGGACGGCGGCGAGACCCTGCGGCTGGTCCCGCTCGGGATGCTCAGCGACCGCTACGGGGACGGCCTGCGCGAGGTCCTCGCGGCGGCCCTGCCGCCCGCGCGCACCACCCTGGCCGACGCCTGCCTCCTCGACACCCGGATCGGGCAGGCCTTCGCCGCCCTCGCGGTCCGCGCCGACCGCGAACTCTGCGCCGGCCGGGCCGCACTGATCGCCTCGCACGGCCAGACCGTCTACCACTGGGCCGAGGCCGGCCGGGTCCACGGCACCCTCCAGCTCGGCAGCCCCGCCTGGATCGCCGAAGCCACCGGGCGCCCCGTGGTCTCGGACTTCCGCCCCCGCGACGTCGCCGCAGGCGGCCAGGGCGCCCCGCTCGTCGCCCTCGTCGACCTGATGCTGCTGCGCGGCCGCCCCGGCACCCCCGCCGCCCTCAACATCGGCGGCATCGCCAACCTCACCGCCCTGCCCCGGTCCGGCCCGCCCCTGGCCTTCGACACCGGCCCCGGCAACGCCCTGATGGACGCCGCCGTGCGCGAACTCACCGGCGGCCGCCTCGGATACGACGAGGACGGCGCCCTCGCCGCCGCCGGCCGGGTCCACGAACCGCTCCTGCTGCGCCTGCTCACCGAGCCCTACTACCGGCTGCCCGCGCCCAAGACCACCGGCAAGGAGCTCTTCCACCACGGCCACCTGCGCGCCGCCCTCGACGGCTGCGCCGCCCTCCCGCCGCAGGACCTCCTCGCCACCCTCGCCCGGCTCACCGCCCGGACCGTCGCCGACGCCCTGCGCCCGCTGCGCGTCACCGAGGTCTTCGCCTCCGGCGGCGGCACCCGCAACCCGGCCCTGATGGCCATGCTCCGCGAGGAACTGCCCCCGCACACGGCCCTGCTGGACTCGGCCGTGCTGGGACTGCCCGCCGCCGCGAAGGAGGCGTACGCCTTCGCGGTCCTCGGCTGGCTGAGCCTGCACGGCCTGCCCGGCAACGCCCCCGGGTGCACCGGGGCCCGGGGGCCCCGGGTGCTCGGCTCCCTCACCCCGGGACACGCGCCGCTGCGGCTTCCGCCCGCGCCGTCCAGGGCGCCGGTACGGATCGTCGTGGGCCCGCCCCCGTGAGCACGGCCGGCCCCGCCCGGCGCGTGTACACGGCGGTGGTGCCGGGCGGCAGCGTCCGCACCCACTGCTCCGGCAGGTCCGGGAGCAGCGTGAGCAGGGCCGGGAGGGCCGAGGCGAAGCACAGCCGCCCCCGGTCGGGCTCCCAGTGGTAGTACAGCGGAGCGCCGCCCGCCCCCGCGGCGGCCAGGACCAGCACCGGCTCGGCGCGCGCGTCGACCACGGCGGCCGCGTACGCGCCCCCGAGGTGCGCCGTGAACCGCGCACCGTCCAGCTCGAAGGCGGAGCACGCCAGCGCCGCGTCGTTGCGGTCGGCGACCGGGAGGCCGCGCACCTCCAGCCGGGTGGCCAGGGCGAGCCGGCCTTCGATCCCGCCGTCGAGGACCGCGGCGATCCCGTGCTGCTCGTAGAGCCGGCCGGACGCGAGCGCCCACCCCTCACCGCGGCTCGGACGGATCCCGCCGCCGGGGCCGGGACGGAGCTGCGCTGCGGCGGCCCGCAGCCGGTGCGCCGGGAGTGCGGCGCCGAAGTGGCCGAGGAACGGGTACATGGTGATCACTTCCTTGTGAGCGTCCCGCCCGGGGCGGGGAGTGCGCCGTCCCGGAGGCCCGGGACGGAGGTCCGCGCGCGGTCCCGGTCCCGGTCCGGTACCGGGATCCGCCGGCCGGCGGGCACGAGTTCGGTGAGCGCGGCCTCCAGGTCGCCGGCGGCGACCGGGGTGAGCAGGGAGCCGTGGTGCGCGTACGGATCGCCCAGCCCGCGCAGCAGCACCATGCGGACCTCCTCCCGGCCCCCGGTCACGGCGGCCGCGAGCTCGCGCGGGCGGATCCCGCCGGGCAGGGTCCGGGCGGCGCCCGCGCGGGCCAGCAGGTCCTCGTGGGCTGCCGCGTCCGCCGGGCCCAGCAGGCCCCGGCGGCGGGCGACCGCGGCGGCGGCGCGCAGGCCCAGGGCGAGCGCGTCCCCGTACGGGAGACCGGGCCCGGCCAGGCCCCGCACCGCACGGGCGACGGGCTCCCCGTAGCGCAGGGCGGCGGCGGGCCCCCGTCCGAGCGGGTCGTGGGAGCAGAGCGCGGTCCTGGCCTCCAGGCAGAGGCAGACGTACGAGGCGAGGGTCTGCGGGTCGTACCCGCCGCCGGGCCGCAGCCGGGCGGCGACGCGCCCGGCCGACGCCGGCACGACGGCCAGCACGGTGCGCAGCAGCGGCCCCAGCCCGGCGCGCAGCCGGTGCGGCGGCAGCGTCGTGAGGTGCTCCAGGTCGATCCGGACCAGGGCGGGCGCCGTGATCCGGTCCCCGGGCCCCGCCGGCGACAGGGCCGTGTCGGTCATGGCCCGCAGGGTGGTGGGCACCCGGACCAGGGCCGGGCGGGTGCCGTCGGCGTACCGGGCCCGGTCGGCGGCTTCGATCACCCGGCTGCCGCCCAGGGCGACGGCGAGGGTGCCGTCCGGGACGACGAGGGGGCCGTCGCCGTCGGGCCACAGCACCCCGGCGGGTGCGGCCGCGCCCAGCAGGCGCAGGACCCGCGCCGCGTGCCCGCGCGGCAGCCCGGGGTCGGTGACCAGGGCGATCCGGTCGGGGGAGAGCTCCCCGAGGAGGCGGGGGAGTCCGTCCGGCGCACCGTCCCCGCAGCGGATCTGCACGGGGACGTGGACCGGGCCGGCGATCAGGGACCGGTCGATGCGGACGGAGGAGGGGTGTGCGGACATGCCGCCCACGATCCGGGCGCCCGCACCCCAGGGGCATGAGGCCCAGGCCCCCTCGCGGTCCCCGGCGTCCGGTCCCACCGCACGGCCCGGTCACTCAGAGCGACCGACGATGACTGCTAGTGTCGATCCGTGGACGAAGCAGACCGCCCCATCCCCCGGGTCTTGATCGTCGACGACCACCCCCTGTTCCGCGAGGGCCTTCGGGCCGCCCTGGAGAGCACCCGGGGCGCGGTGGTCGTCGCCGAGGCCGAGACCGGCGGCGAGGTCCCGGACGCGGTGGACCGGCACCGGCCGGACGTGGTCGTGATGGACCTGTCCCTCCCCGACGTCTCCGGGATCGAGGCCACCCGCCGCCTCGCCGGCACCCACCCCGGCCTGCCGGTCCTGATGCTCACCATGTCCGACGACGACGGCAGCCTGCTCGCCGCCCTCCAGGCGGGCGCCCGCGGCTACGTGGTCAAGGGCGCCGGCTCCGAGGAGGTGCTGCACGCCCTGCGCACGGTCGCGGCGGGCGGCGCCGTCTTCGGCTCCGAGATCGCCGCCCGCCTCTCGGAGCTCCTGGCCGGCGGCCGGCGGCGCGACGCCGGACAGCTCTTCCCCGCCCTGACCTCCCGCGAGGTGGAGGTGCTCGAACTGATCGCGCGGGGCCACGACAACCGGCGCATCGCCCGGGAACTGGTCCTGTCCGAGAAGACCGTCCGCAACCACGTCACCCACGTCTTCGAGAAGCTCCAGGTCACCTCCCGCGCGGAGGCCGTCGCCCGGGCCCGGGACGCGGGCCTGGGCGAGGACGGCTGACCCCGGACCGCCCGGAAACCGGGACACCCGCCCCATGCGCCCGGGACCGGGGGCGCACCAGGCTGGAAACCAACGCACCGAGCGGCCGGGGAGGCCGACATGCGCACAGCGAACCGGACCACCGCGAGCACGCCCCGGTCGGGGCCGGAGATGCTGCCCGCCTACGCCGTCTGCGTCCTGACCATGCTCTCCGCCATCACCTGGGGCATCGTCACCCTCACCCACATCGGCAACCCCGCCCTGCACACCGTCCGGCTCCACCTCGCCGCCGACCACGTGCTCGTCGGCCTCGGCATCGCCCTCACCGGCATGGTCTTCGCCGCCCGCCGCACGGCCCGGGTCCTCGGCCGGCTCATGCTCTGCTCGGGCTGCGCGCTCACCCTCGCCCAGGTGGTGCCGCAGACCGCCGTGGTGCACGGAGCGGGCCCGCGCGTGCTCACGGCCGTGTTCATCCTGGTGATGATCGCCTTCACCCTGATCAACGTCATCATCTACCCCATGCCGCTGTGGCTCCCCACCGGCCGCTTCCCCCGCTGGGGAGCGCCGTTCGTGGTCTTCACCGCCCTGTTCAGCGCCGCCCAGCAGTACTACGTCTTCACCCGTCCCGGCTTCGTCTACTACGGGGTCCACACCCCCATCTCCGGGCCCGGATGGGCCGGCCCCGAAAGCCTGCTGACGCCGTGGATGGACACCGCGGTCCGCTGGGTCCCGCCCTTCGTCGTGGGCATCGGCATCCTCGTCATGGCCGTCCGCTGGCCCCGCACCGCCAAGTCCGACCGCCCCTACGCGATCCTGGCGGTGCCCTACCTGCTGTGGATCACCGTCCTCGCCGTCAACCAGTACGGCGACCCGCCGATGGGCTTCGAGGTCGTCATCGTCTACCTCGCCGCCGCCTCCTGGCCGGCGACCGTGGGCTACGTCCACATCCGGGAGCGCACCTGGGCCCTGGACCGGGCGGGGCGGCGCATCCTGACCGCCTTCGTCCTCACCTTCGGCCTCTTCATGGCCTACGCGGGCGGCGCGTTCGTCCTCGACTACTTCGCGCCCGGCTCGCTGACCCCCGAGTCCGGGCTGATGGCCTGCCTCGCCCTGCTGGTCGGCGTGCTGCTGAGGCCCACGGCCCGCTGGGCCGCCCGGCTGGTCGACCGCTACTACTACGGCGAACGCGCCCAGCCCTACCAGGCGGTGCGCGCCCTCGCCGACCGCCTCAGCCACGCCCTCGACCCCGGGGACATGCCCCGCCTGCTGTGCGACACGGTCGTCCACACCCTCCGGCTGCCCGCCGCCCGGCTGGTGATCAGCACCCGGCACGGGGAACGCGAACTGGCCCGCCTGGGCAGCCCCGGAAGCGACGACGAGGCCTTCCCCCTCGTCCACCGGGACAACGCCATCGGCCACCTCTACGTCCCCCCGCGCGCGGGCGAACTCGCCCTCGACCAGCAGGACCGCGAGGCCGTGCGGATCCTGGCCGACCACAGCGCGCCCGCCATCGCCTCCCTCCAGCTCTACGAGGAACTCCAGACGAGCCGCGGACAGATCGTCCTGGCCCGCGAGGAGGAGCGGCGCCGGCTGCGCCACGACCTCCACGACGGCCTGGGCCCCGCCCTGTCCGGGCTGCGCCTCCAGGTCGACGCCGCACGCGCGGCCATACCGCCCGGCACCCGGGCCACGGACTCGCTGGCCGCCGTCTCCGAGGGCATCGGGCAGGCCATCGACGAACTGCGCCACATCACCGGCGGACTGGCCCCCGCCGCCCTGGACGGCGCCGACCTGCCCCGCGCCCTGCGCCAGCTCGCCGAGCACCTGGGCCGCACCCTGCGCATCACCGTCAGCCTGGCCCCCGAGCCGTTCCCGGGACTGCCGGCCGCGGTGGAGGTGGCCCTCTACCGGATCACGGCGGAGGCCCTGAACAACGTCGTCCGCCACGCGCGGGCCGGCCACGCCCACGCCGCGGTGGTGCTCACCCCCGAGGCGGTGACGGTCGAGGTCACCGACGACGGATCCGGCGTCCCCGCGGACGTGCCCGCCGACGCCGGGGTGGGGCTGCGCTCGATGGCCGAGCGCGCCGAGGAGCTGGGCGGCACCTTCGACCTGGTCAGCGGCGGGACCGGGACCCGGGTCAGGGCGGTGCTCCCGCGCCGGGCCGGGACCGGCACGGGACCTGGGGACCATGTGCCCGGGACAGGGGCCTCCGTACGTTGATGGTCCGAAGCCCGAACGGGCCCGGAAGAACCGAGAAGAGGAACCATCATGTACGCGAAGATCGTCAAGCTCGCTCCGGTGGCCCTGGTCACCGCCGGCCTGATCATGGCCGGTCCGGCCGCACTGGCCGCCCCGCAGCAGCAGTCCGACGTCGTGTCGGTGCTGGAGCACAAGACCAGTGGCAAGAAGGGGCCCTACCCGAGCAAGTCGTCCTGCGAGGCGGCCGGCAAGTCGGGCCACTACAAGAGCTACTACTGCAAGCAGCACGACCACAAGTGGTGGCTCTACTACACCACCAAGTGACCGGAGGACAGCCCCTCCGGCCGGGCCCGGGACACACGTCCCGGGCCCGGCGCACGTGCGCCCTCAGCTCACGCGCGCGGTACGGGCGGTGCCGCCAGGGGCGCGTCCCCCAGCTGGACGAGGGTCAGCAGGACCAGCGCGTCCGTCCAGGCCAGCGGCACGACGGCCTTCGGGAGGCCCTGCGCGTCCACCGTCTCGGGGAGTTCGCCGAGCGCGTTGCGCCGGGAGAGCACCCAGTCGAGCACCGCGCCGCCCTTGGCCCGCTCGCCCAGCGACGACCAGGCGAGCGCGAAGAACGAGGTGCTCGCCGTCCAGGTGATGTTCCCCCACCGGGTGCCGGGGTCACTGCCCGGCACCACACCGCCGTTGGGCCGCAGCAGCTCCCGGTAGGTGGTCTCCAGCGCCCCGGGCAGACCGGCCGGGGCCGCGTTGAACGGCGGCGCCATGAACGCCGCCGCGCTGTCCCGGCCGTGCAGTCCGTCCGCCGTCCGCTGGTAGCCGCCCGGCGCGAACCGCTTGGCGATGCCCCGCTCCAGCCGGCCCGCCGCCTCCGTCCAGCGCGCGGCCTCCTGCCGCCGCCCGAGCCCGGCGGCCAGGTCGGCGGCCGCCCGCAGCCCCGACAGCAGCGGGGCCGCCGTACCGATGTTGGCGGTGTCCGTGGGCAGTTCCCAGTAGTCGGGGGAGGCCGGCGGCAGCCCCTCCGCGTCCAGGGACGCCGCCGCGTGGTCGGCCGCCTTCAGGATCGCCGGGTACAGCACGCGCAGCCGCTCCTCCCGGTCCGCCGCGGGCGCCGTCCGGTACCACTGCCAGGTGGCCCAGGGCACCCAGCCGTTCGCGTCCAGCTGCCACCGCCGGTCGTCCGGCGGCCCCGAGCCGTCCAGCCGGGTACGGGCCTCCCAGGTCCCGTCGGGCCGCTGCGTCCGCGCGTTGTACAGCAGGATCCGGTACGCCTCCTCGTCGTGCCCCGTGTGCGCGAACGCGGCCGCCGCGAAGGCCGAGTCCCGCGGCCAGGAGAAGTCCCAGAACGGGTACCAGGCCGCCGCCAGCGCCCCGTTCGGCCGCAGCAGCGCCCGCATCGACAGCAGCGCCCGCTCCGCACCCTCGCGCCGGGCCCCCGCGGCACCCGGCACCCGGCCCCCGGCCAGCCAGCGCCGGGACTCTGCGATCTGCGCCAGCGCGCCCGCGTCCCCGGCCTCCACCACCCGGGACTTCTCCGCGCCCGCCGGCAGGTAGCGCCAGCGGCCCGACGGCAGCACCAGGACGTTGCTGCCCTCCACGTAGCGGGCGCCGACGGCGAAGGCCGGGTCGACGGCCTCCACCGCCCGCCCGTTGGAGAGCAGGCCCGCGGTCCGGGCCGGCTTCGCCGAGACCGGGACGTAGCAGGCCTCGGTCTCCCCGCACCGCTCGGACCCGGCCGGGTTCACGTAGAACGCCAGCCGGCCCGAGCCCGCCTGCCAGCCGCCCCGCGCCTGGTCGTACTGCGCCCCCGCCGGGGAGCCGGCCGCGGCCGTCCGCGTGCCGTGCCAGGTCACCGCCCCGGCCTCGGCCGTGGTGGCCTGGGCGAACAGGTAGTACCGGGCGCCGGGCCGCAGCGCCGCCGCCAGCGGCACCTCCACCCAGCCCGTGCCCGCACCGCCCAGGGCGGCCAGGTCCACGCTCGCCGAGGCGATCGCGGAGCCGGCGTCGTCCCGGGCGGTGCGCACCTGCACGGTCAGCCTGCCGGTCGCCGCCGCGCTGCCGATGAACAGCGAGACCCGCGACAGCCGGCCGTCGTCGGTGCTGAACTCCTGGGCCCCCGCCCGCCCGGCGCTCCCCGAACCCTTGATGCCGTACAGGGCCGTCTCGTGCCCCGCCTGGCCGTCGGAGGCGGACCGCCCGCCGGGGGAGGGGGGCCCGCTCGCGGCCACCGCCCCGTCCGCCGTCTGCAACAGCGTCGCCAGCAGGGCGGTGGCCAGCAGGACGGACCGTGTGCGCATCACGCATTGCCTCCACTGTGATGAACCGTCAAGAAGCCCGGCAGAGCGCGAACGCGGCGCCGGCCATCCAATATCCCCGGCCCCGGCGCCACCGGGGGACGTGACCGGCGCTGCCGCGCCGGACACCGCGCAGCACCGCCCGGACGGTCCAACGCCCCGTCACCAGCCGGGGTAACGGTCCAGCCAGTACGGGTCCCATCCCTCCTCGTGACCGCTGCCGCCCGGGGACTCGGAGAACTCCGACAGCAGGTCCCGCGCCAGGGTGTCCAGCACCCAGGCCAGCTCGTGCCGGCTCACCAGCTCCACCGGCAGGGCCCGCGCCCCGTGCGCCGCCCCCAGCAGCGCCCCCGCCACACAGCCCACCGCCTCCCCGTCGGGCGCCCCCGCCGCGAACCGCAGGGCCGCCTCCACCTGCCCGCGCCCCGGGAAGGAGACCGCCGCGTACACGCCCCCGAGCACCGCCGACCACGCCGTCTGGTCCGGCGCCAGCCGCGCCAGCAGCGCCGCGTCACCCGGCCGGGCGGTGGCCTCGTCCAGCGCCGCCGACAGCCGGCCCAGCTCCGCCGGGGGCATGCCGTCCACCCCGTGCAGCCCCGCGACCGCCGCCTCGGCGGCCTCCCGCAACGACTCCGCGACCAGACAGTGCCCGGCCAGCACCGTCGCGCACGCCGCCGCCCACTGCGCCCCGGCGTCCCCGTGGGTCAGCGCCGCCACCTCGCGCATCTGCCGGTTCCAGTACCGCGCGTACCGCGGGGAACGGGCCGAGCCGACGAAAGCCAGCGGCAGCGTCCGGCCCACGGCGTGCCAGCCCCGGCTGTTGGTCGCCGGCTGCTCCAGCGTGCCCTGTTCCAGGCCCGACAAGGCCGCCACCGTGGCCGGGGCGCTGCCGCGCCGCTCCGCCAGCGCCGGCACCCCGGTGAGCCACCCGTCCGGCCACGGGCGGCTGCCGAAGGCGGTCCACCGCCCGCGCACCCGCTCCCGTTCGACGCCCTGGAGGTGCGCCCAGCGGCAGTACGCGTGCCACAGCACCGACGGCGTGTGGCAGATCCCCTTCATGCTGCCGCGCACCGCGGCCCGCACGAGACCCTCCACCGTGAAGCAGGCCAGCTGGGTGCACACCCCCGCCCGCACGGTCCCCGCCGGCACCGGGCCGCCCCGGGCACCGCCCAGCGACTCCCCGAGCGCCAGCCCCAGCAGCAGCCCCCGGGTCCCCTCCAGCAACCGGCCGCTGCGTGCCAGCTCCTGCCGCTCCGTCAGTTCGTCCGTCATGCCGTTCCCCCTCGCTTCGAACACCAGCGGGCATCGTACGCAGGCCTTTCCGGGGCCGGATCCCCCCTGCTCCACAGCCGCACCAGCGCCGCACGACCGCGTTCGAACAGGCTCTCCCCGTCCAGCCGACCGCGCGCACCCGCGCGCGACCCACTCCACCCGGCACACCAGGCGTCGGGCCGCACCCACGGGGGAAATGTGATCACTCGACGGACCGCGCTCCGGGCAGGCGTCGCCGCCACCAGCATCGTCGGCACCGGTGGCATGCTGCTGCCCGTCGTGAACGCGGCCACGGCCGAGCCCGCGCGCAACGCCGCCGGCGCCGCCGAGCTCGACGCCGCCGGGATAACCAAGTTCCAGCAGAAGATGCCGGTGCCCCCGGTCCTGGAGCCCTACCGCACCACCAGCACCACCAGCTACTACCGCATGACCCTGAAGGAAGCCACCAAGGAGATCGTGCCGGGCCTCAGAACCCCGCTGCGCACCTTCAACGGCTCCTTCCCCGGCCCCGTCATCAAGGCCGAGTCGAACCGGCGCACGGTCATCAAGCAGACCAACTCCCTCGCCGTGCCCACCTCGATCCACCTCCACGGCGCCCACGTCCCGCAGGACAGCGACGGCGCCCCGATGGACCTGATCCCGGCCGGCGGCGGCACCAAGACGTACACGTACCCCAACACCCAGCCGCACGCGAACCTGTGGTTCCACGACCACGCCCACCACATGGAGTCGGAGAACGTCTTCCGCGGGATGACGGGCACCTACATCCTCACCGACGACATCGAGCGCCGGCTGCCGCTGCCCGCGGGCCAGTACGACGTGCCGATCGCGCTGCGCGACGCCCGTTTCCTGGAGAACGGCGAACTCGTCTACGCCATGGGCGACTTCATGAAGCGCAACGTCATCCTCGCCAACGGCAAGTCCTGGCCGTTCTTCGAGGTCGCGGCCCGCAAGTACCGCTTCCGCCTCACCAACACCTCCAACCAGCGCTTCTTCGACCTGAGCCTCGCCGACGACTCCGAGCTCGTCCAGATCGGCACCGACGGCGGCCTGCTCCCCGCCCCGCACCGCACGAACACCGTCTCGATCAGCCCCGGCGAGCGCGCCGACGTCGTCATCGACTTCTCCCGCTACCCCGTCGGCACCGTCATCGAGCTCCGCAACAAGGACATCGCCCCCTTCGAGTCCGCGGACGTCGTCGGCAAGGTGCTCCAGTTCCGCGTCACCCGCAAGGCGGCGGACCACAGCCGCGTCCCGGCCCGGCTGCGCACCCTGCCGCCGCTCGGCCCGGCCAGCGTCACCCGCGACTTCGACATGCGGATGGACGAGGCCCCCGGCGGCAGCGCGTACATCAACGGCAAGACGTACGACATGGACCGGATCGACACCGAGATCGCCTACGGTGCCACCGAGATCTGGACCGTGACGAACAACAACAAGATCGCCCCGCACAACTTCCACATGCACCTCGTGCAGTTCCGGGTGCTGGAGCGCAACGGCAAGCCCGTCACCTCGGGACCCGAGACCGGCCTGAAGGACACCGTGCCGCTCAAGCCGGGCGAGACCGTCAAGGTCCAGGCCACCTTCGACGGCTACCGCGGCACCTACGTCTACCACTGCCACCTGTTCGACCACGGCGCCATGGGCATGATGGCCAACATGCGCATCTCCTGACCCCCGCGCCCACCCCGCCCCGCCCCGGCGGCCCTGCCCGGCCGCCGGGGCGGACCCGCGCCCGTTGCCGAACCGGGCCCGTGATCGTTGGCCGCCCGACGGAGGGTCACCACGACGGACACGAGGCGGCGGCGGGATGCGGATGGGACGCAGGACGGTACTGCGGGCGGCTTCGGCCGGGGCACTGGGGGCACTCGCCGCGGCGGCCGAACCCCCGGCGGCCGCCGCCCGCCCGGCCGCCCCACGGCCGGACGGCCGGGCCGTGCTCCGCTTCACCCGGGCCACCAACGGCGCCGCCACCGCCACCGCCGACGGCCGGCGCGTCATCGCCGAGGTGCAGAACGTCCTCTGGTCGCTGCCCCCGGACGGCGCCCCCGCCACCCCGCTCACCCCGCCCGACCTGGAACCAGGCCGCCCGGTGTTCTCCCCGGACGGCCGCCGCGTCGCCATGAGCGCCTACCGCGGCGGCACCTTCCACATCTGGCTGATGCGCGCCGACGGCACCGGCCTGCGCCGCCTCACCGACGGCCCGTTCGACCACCGGGCGCCCGCCTGGTCCCCGGACGGCCGCACCCTCGCCTTCTGCTCCGAACGCGGCGGCGACCCCGTCGCCGGGAGCCCGTACCGCATCTGGACCGTCTCCCTCGCCGACGGCGGCCTGCGCCGCCTCACCGGGACACCGGGACAGGACGGACCCGGCCAGGACGGCCCCTGGGAGGACCTCGACCCGGTCTTCGCCCCCGACGGCCGCCGCGTCCTGTTCCTGCGCGCCACCCCCGTCGGCGAGACCCTCCCCGCCCGCACCCTCGCCTCCGTCGCCGCCGACGGCAGCGGACCCGTACGGACCGAACACACCGTCGCCGAAGGCAGCCTGCTGGCCCCCGCCCTCTCCCCGGCCGGCCGCACCGCCTGGCTGTCCGCCGCCCCCGGACCCCGCCGGGCCGAGAAGCTCACCCTCCACGCCGACGGCCGCCCCGTCCCCCTCGACGGCGACCTCGCCCCCGCACCCCCGCGCTGGATCGGCGACGACCGCCTGCTGATCACCCTCGACGGCAGGTTCCGGGTGATCCGCCCGCACCGCGACGGCCCCGCCCGCGACATCCCCCTCGACGCCACCCTCGAAGTGCCCCGGCCCCGCTACCGGGTCAAGGAGTACGACCTCGAAGCCGACCGGCCCCGCCCCGTACGCGGCATCCACCTGCCCGCCCTCTCGCCCGACGCCCGCACCGTCGCCTTCGCCGCGCTCGGCGCCCTGTGGACCGCACCCGTCGCGGGCGGAGCCCCGCAGCGGATCCTCCAGGCCCCCGACACCGCCTACGTCCAGGGCCCGGTGTGGACCCCCGACGGGCGCGCCCTGCTCTACACCGACGACCGCGACGGGCTGAACACCGTACGCCGCCGCGACCTCGCCGACGGCCGCGACAGCACGCTCACCCCGCCCGGCCGGGTCTACGGCTCCCTCTCCCCGGACGGCACCCGCCTCGCCGCCCTCGACCTCGCCGGGCGGCTGATCGTCCGCGACCTCGCCTCCGCCACCGACACCCCGCTCGCCACGGCCCTCGGCGGCGGGGGCCTCCCCAGCCCGCCCAGCTGGTCGCCCGACGGCCGCCACCTCGCCCTCTGCGACCGCAACCGGCTCAGCCGCCGCTTCCGCGAGGGCTACAACCTCATCCGGATCGTCGACACCGCCACCGGCGCCGCCCGCCTGCACGCCCTCGCCCCGCACACCTCCCTCTCCGACCGCTACGCCTCCGGCCCCGTCTGGTCCCCCGACGGCCGCCACCTGGCCTGCGTCGCCGAATCCGCCCTCTGGCTGCTGCCCGTCACCCCCGACGGCACCCCCGCGGGCCCCGCCCGCCGCCTCACCGACGAACCCGCCGACCACCCCTCCTGGTCCGCCGACTCCCGCACCCTGCTCTACCAGTCCAACGCCCGGCTGCGCCTGCTCTCCCTGCGCCCCGACGGCAGCCCGGACGGCGCCCCCCGCACCGTCCCCGTCGCCCTGTCCTACCGCCGCCCCGAACCCGTCGACACCGTCGTCCACGCCGGACTGCTGTGGGACGCCACCGGATCCCCGCCCCGCGCCGACGTCGACCTGCTCATCAGCGGCGGCCGGATCAACGCCGTCGAACGGCACCGCCCGCGCCGCCGCGCCGCCCGCACCGTCGACGCCTCCCACGGCACCGTCCTGCCGGGCCTGTGGGACGCGCACGTCCACCCGTACCCCTACACCTACGGAGCCCGGCAGGGCGCCCTGCACCTGGCCTACGGCATCACCACCGCCGTCTCCCTCGGCGGCTCCGCCTACGAACAGGCCCGCCTGCGCGAGGACATCCGCGCCGGCCGCCTCGCCGCGCCCCGGCTGCTGGCCGGCGGCGAACTCCTCGACGGCTCCCGCGTCGCCTACAGCATGGGCCGCGCCCACCGCACCCGTGCCGGACTCGCCCGCTCCCTGGCCCGCGCCGAAGCCCTGGACTGGGACTTCGTCAAGACCTACGTCCGCGCCCCCCACTCCTTCATGGAGGAGGCCGCCCGCTTCGCCCACGAGGTGCTCGGCGTCCGCTCCGGCTCCCACCTGTGCGCCCCCGGCATCCAGGCCGGCCAGGACCTGACCACCCATCTGGTCGCCACCGAACGCGCCGAGTACGGCCACGGCGCGACCCCCGCCGGCCACACCTTCCAGGACACCCTGGAGATCTACACCCGCGGCGGCTTCGACCTCGTCGCCACCCCCTTCACCGCCCTGCCCCTGATCGGCGCCGACCCCACCCTCGCCGCCGACCGCCGGGTCACCGCCATGATGCCGCCCTGGGACGCGGCCGCCCTCAAAGCCGCTGCCGCCCAGCCGCCCACCCCCGACCAGGACACCGCCCTCGCCCGCGAAGTCGCCGTCTACCGGGCCGTCCTCGCCGGCGGCGGCCGCCTCGCCCTCGGCACCGATGCCCCGCTCACCCCCGTCGGCCTCCACCTCCACCTCGCCCTGCGCGCCCTCCACCGGTACGGCCTGTCACCCGCCGAAGCCCTCACCACCGCCACCCGCACCCCCGCCCGCGTCTACGGCGCCGACGCGCACCTCGGCACGGCCGAGGCGGGCAAGCTCGCCGACCTCACCCTCGTCGACGGCGACCCCTTCACCGACTTCGCCGACCTGGTCCGCGTACGGGCCGTGCTGCGCGCCGGCACCCCGTACGAACGCGCCGCCCTGGAAGCCGCCTACCCCGACCCCGCCGACCCGGCCCCGGCCCAGGCCCAGGCCTGGCGGCCGGTACTGCGCCAGCTGCACCGGGACTCCTGCTGCACCGCCCACCGGGTCGACGGGCGCTTCCTGTAGGGGGGTTACCCCCACCATCCGGCGGCCGGTCCGCCGGATGGGCCGGCGGGGCCGGCTGAACCAGGCTTGCCCCATGACGAATTCCGGGAACAAGGCCCTCCTCCTCGCCCTCTCCGCCGTGACCGCCGCCACCGCGCTCACCGCAACCGGCCTCCCCGCGCAGGCGGCCGCCGGCACCCCCCGCGCCGAGGTGCCCGCCCTCGCCTGGCAGCCCTGCGCCAAGCCGGGCGGCCCCGCCGCCCAGGAGTGCGCCGACCTTCCCGTCCCCCTCGACTACGACGACCCCGCGGGCCCGCAGATCAAGGTGGCCGTCTCCCGCATCCGCAGCGACCGCCCCGAGGCCCGCCGCGGCACCCTCGTCGTCATCCCCGGCGGCCCGGGCGGCTCCGGCGTACAGCGCCTGACGCAGAAGGGCGAGGCCCTGCGGCAGCAGCTCGGCGGCGCCTACGACCTCGTCGCCTTCGACCCCCGCGGCGTCGGCGGCTCCACCACCGCGAGCTGCGGACTCGCCCCCGAGGACCGCTACCTCACCGCCCTGCGCTCCTGGCCCGCCCCCGACGGGGACGTCACCGAGAACCTCGCCCGCGCCCGCCGCACCGCCGAGGCCTGCGCCCGCAACGGCGGACCCGTGCTGCGCAGCTTCACCACCGCCAACCAGGTCCGCGACATGGACCGCCTCCGCGCCGCGCTCGGCGAGCGCAAGCTCTCCGCCTGGGGAGTCTCCTACGGCACCTACGTCGGCGCCGTCTACGCGCAGACCTACCCCGGGCGCACCGACCGCTGGGTCCTCGACAGCAGCGGCGACCCCGACCCCAAGCGGGTCGCCCGGGGCTGGCTCGCGAACATGGCCCAGGGCTCCGACGACCGGTTCCCCGACTTCGCCGCCTGGGCCGCCCACCCCGACCGCGACCGGGACGGCCTGCGCCTCGCGCAGCGCCCCGAGGACGTCGAACCCCTGCTGCTCTCGCTGTTCGCCTCCCTGGACCGCACACCCCGCCCCTCCACCACCCCCGGCGTGCCCCTGACCGGCAACGGCCTGCGCCAGGCCCTGCAGAACACCCTCTACAGCGACTCCGCCTTCCCCGCCTTCGCCCGGCTCGCCGCCGCCCTGCGGGACCCGTCCCACACGCCCGCCCTGCCGCCGGAGCTCGCCCGCCCGCTGCGCGACGAGGACGCCGCCCAGCTCGTCGCGGTCCTGTGCAACGACGTGGCCTGGCCCGGCGGTTCGCAGGCCGACCGGCAGCGCGCCGTGGACGAGGACCGGGCCCGGCACCCGCTGACCGCCGGCATGCCGGTCAACGTGCTCCCGTGCTCCTTCTGGAAGGACGCCCCCGCGGACAAGCCGACCAAGATCACCAACCACGGTCCCGCCGGCATCCTGATGGTCCAGAGCCGCCGCGACCCCTCCACCCCCCACTCCAAGAGCCTCAAGATGCGCGAGGCCCTCGGCGACCGGGCCGTCCTCGTCACCGTCGAGCAGGGCGGCCACGGCGTCTACCTCGGCAACGGCAACGCCTGCGGCGACCGCACGGTCACCCGCTTCCTCACCACCGGCGTGCGCCCCGCCCGCGACACGAGCTGCGCGAACTGAGCACCGGGACCGCGCGGCGCGCGGGCCCACCCGTACGGCGCGACGATGGAACGTACAGCCCCCTCCTCTCCCACAGGGCCGTGGAGGCCGTCATGAGCACGCACCAAGCGGGGCCCGACACCACCGTCCTCGCCGACTGCCTGGAAGTCCCCGGAATCGGCTTCGTCCCCGTCAACGCCTTCGTCCTGCACGCCGCGGAACCCGTCGTCGTCGACACCGGCCTGGGCCTGCCCGACCGGGACTTCCTCGCCACCCTCGCCGAGGTGATCGACCCGGCCGACGTGCGCTGGATCTGGCTGACACACCCCGACCGCGACCACACCGGCGGCCTCTTCGCCCTCCTGGAGGCGGCCCCCCGGGCCCGGGTGATCACCACCTTCCTCGGGGTCGGGGAGATGTCCACCGAGTGCCCGCTGCCCCTGGACCGGGTGTACCTGCTCAACCCGGGACAGAGCCTGTCCGTCGGTGACCGCACCCTGCACGCCTTCCGGCCGCCGCTCTTCGACAACCCCGCCACCGTCGGCTTCTTCGACGACCGCACCGGCACCTGCTTCAGCTCCGACTGCTTCGGTGCCCCGCTGCCCACCCCGGACCTCGCCACCTGCCCCGACGCCGCCGAGGTGGACGCCGAGGACCTCAAGGCCGCCCAGCTCCTGTGGGCGAGCGTGGACAGCCCCTGGGCCCAGACCGCCGACCCCGACCGCTTCCTCGCCACCGCGGACCCGCTGCGCTCCGCCGCCCCCGGCACCGTCCTGTCCACCCACCTGCCCCCGGCGTACGGCATGACCCCCCGCCTCCTCGACACCCTCACCGCGGTCCCGGGCCTCACCCCCTTCACCGGACCCGACCAGGCCGCCCTGGAACAGATGCTCGCCGCCTTCGCTCCGGGCCCGCACTAGCGGAGGCCGTGGAGGCCGAACCGCCTCCGTACGGGGGCAGGGGAGGACGGTTCCCGCGCGTCACCCCACCGGGCGCCGCGCCGGTGGTTGACTGGCCGCATGCCGCTCGACTCCTACGGGGTGCTGTCGGGAACGCTGCACCGCCACTTCCGCGACACGCCCGACACCCAGGGGCACTGGTTCCACGTCAACCTGGAGGTGGACGCGCCCGCCGGCCGGTACCGGTGCGCGGTCGACGTGGACAGCAAACAGTCCGCCACCGGCGTCCAGTGGAAGGTGTTCACCCTGGCCGCCTCCGTGCTCGACCCCGTGCCCTCCCTCGACCCCGGCTACCACGAGCTCTCGACGAGCTCCGGCTCCGGCGCCCTCGACTACCAGCGCCACCCGGGCCTCCAGCACCGCCCCGGCTGCTCCCTCCCCGTCCGCCCGCCCGCCTGGCTGGCCGGCCTGACGGGCCGGCTCAACCCGCCCCGCCCCTGGATCTCGGGCTCCAACCTCGACGCCGCGCAGGCACTGGAGCCCATCCTGCTGCCCGGCCGGGAGATCATGGTCTTCGGGGAACCCTTCGACCACGGGCTCGGCATGCACAACGTCCACCAGAACCAGGGTGATCCGTACGGCAGCCAGTGGTGGGACGACAACGGCACCTGGCAGGACGGGGCCACCCTCACCCGCCGGCCCGACGGCCTGTACGACGTCTTCCTCAACAAGTTCTCCAGCCAGGCCGACCACACCGGGCCCGACGGCCACCCCGTCTAGTGGAGGAGCGCTACGACACCTGGGCCACCGGGGACGGCTACGAGCGCTACATGGGCCGCTGGAGCCGCCCGGTGGCCGACGCCTTCACGGCCTCGCTCGGGGTCGGGCCCGGAGCCCGGTGGATCGACGCCGGGTGTGGTACGGGCGCCCTGGCCGGGGCGGTGGCGGCCCGCTGTCTGCCGGAGCTGGTGCTGGGCGTGGACCGGTCCGCCGCCTTCGTGACGGCGGCCGCCCGGACCGCCGCCGCGGAGTACGGGGCCCGGGGGCCGGTCTTCGCGGTGGCCGACGCGCAGGCGCTGCCCGTGCGCGACGGGGCCTTCGACGCCGCTGTCAGCGCCCTCGCCCTGAACTTCCTGCCCGACCCCGGCGCGGCGGTCGCGGAGGCGGCCCGGGCGGTGCGGCCGGGCGGGCTGGTCGCCGCGTACGTCTGGGACTACGCCGGGGGCATGGGGCTCCTGGGGCACTTCTGGGACGCGGCCGTCGCCCTGGACCCCTCCGCGGCCGGCCTGGACGAGCGCCGCCGCTTCCCGCTGTGCCGGCCCGGCCCGCTGCGGACGCTGTGGACGGGGGCGGGGCTGGGCGCGGTGGAGGTCGTCCCGGTCGAGGTGCCGACCGTGTTCACCGGCTTCGCGGACCTCTGGGAGCCCTTCCTGGCCGGACAGGGACCCGCCCCCGGATACACCGCCTCCCTCGGCCCCGCCGGACGCGCCCGGCTGCGCGAGGCCCTCGCCGGGTCCCTGCCGGTCCGGCCCGACGGGTCGATCGCGCTGACCGCCCGCGCCTGGGCGGTCAGCGGCCGCCGAGCAGGCCGTTGAACGGGTTCGCGGCCTGCGCCCGGACGGCGGGGAGCTGCCGGTGGAGGGCGTTCCCGGGGCACTCGGTGGCGAAGACGTCGCGGTGGCCGGAGATCCGCTCCACCGTCACCCGCTCCCCGGCCCTGAAGCGCCCGTTGTCGACGGAGGCGGTCAGCTCCACGGTGCCCGAGGGGGCGTGCCCGTACCGGCCGAGGGCCCAGGCGGCGAGCGAGGCCAGGGCCGCCGTGGCCTCGGGCGGGGCCCCGGATCCGGAGTACCGGCCGATCACCGCGACCCCGACGGTGTCCGTGTTGAAGCCGAGGGTGTGCGCCCCGGTCACGGGCCGGCCGGAGCCGCCGGCCCGGCCCTCGAAGACCGTGCCGCACTTGTCGACCACGTAGTTGTAGCCGAGGTCCTTCCAGCCGTTGACCCGCTGGTGGAGGGCCTGGAGGCCGCGTACGACGGCGGGGGAGTCGGAGCAGGCGTAGTCGTTGCTCTGGGCGGTGTGGTGGACGAACACGGCCTTGACGTCCCTGCCGTACGCGGCGGGCTCCCCGGGGTCCCCGGCCGCGCCCCAGCGGGCCCGGGGCACGATCCGGGGCCGGGATCCGGCGACCGCGGCCGCGTACGCCGCCGGCTCGGGCGCGGCCGCGGGGCGGGGGCCGGGCCCCGGGTCGACCAGGTCGAGGCGCACCCCGGCCGGCAGCGCCCCGCCGGCCGCGGTGGCCCGTACCTCCACGGCGTCGGACGGCCCGGCCCACCACGGCTCCCCGCCCTCCACCAGCGTCCACGGAGACCAGTGACCGGAGGCCCGCTGCCGGGCGCGGACCCGGTACGCGCCCGGACCCGGCCCGCCGGGGCGGTCGGCGGGCGCCGTGACGGCCAGCATGGCGAAGGGGGTCCCGGCGTCCGCGAGGACGGCGGTGCCGGCCGAGGTCAGGGTGACGGCGCGGGGCTGCGGGGGAGCGGCGGCCGGTTCCGCGGCGACCGCGGCCACGGTGACGAGCAGACAGCCCAGGGCGGCGGTGAGGGGCGTCAGCGGGAATCCGCGGGTGCGCAACTGGGTTCACTCCAGGATCCCCGGACGACGGTGGACGAGAACCGGAACAGCGGCACCTCCGGTACGCCCCCGAACCCTTCCCGGGCCCCGAGGACACAGGGCGCCGACCGGGCTGGAAGTGCCCGGCCGGCGCCCTGCGCACTTCGCTGACCGCTCCCTTCAACGAGCAGGGGGTCCGGTGGTCACGGCCTGCGGCCGCCCGGTTCCACCGCGCCCCGCACTCAGTTGGCGGCGTACACCCGGACCGCGAAGTCCGCGATGTCGGCGTCGGAGAGGTTCTTCGCCAGGTTCGCCTCGGTGATCATGCCGACGAGGCGGCGGCCACCGGCCACGTCGATGACGGGCAGCCGCTTGATCTGGTGGATCTCCATGGTGTCCAGGGCTTCCTGGGCGTTGCTGTCGGCGTCGATCCAGTGCAGGGTGCCGGCGAGGTCGCCGGCCCGCATCCGCGCCGGGTCCTTGCCGTCGGCGCAGCACTTGAGGATGATGTCGCGGTCGGTGATGAGGCCCTGGAGGCGCTCGTCGTCCCCGCAGATCGGCAGGCAGCCGACGTTCAGCTCGCGCATCATGCGGGCCGCGTCCTGAAGGGACTGGTCCTCGCGGATGCACTGCACGCCCTTGGTCATGATGTCCCGGGCCCGCAGGTTCCTGTCCATGGTTCCTCCTTCCGTGCCCTTCCCTACGAGACGAGCACAGCACGGATGGACCGGCGCTGCCCGCCGGGAGCGTCAGCGTCCGGACCGAACGACATTGTTGACCGTTCGTTCCAGAACGCTTTATGATCTTCGGCGTGGCAAGGACCAAGGAATTCGATCCGGACGCCGTGCTCCAGTCGGCCCTCGAGCTGTTCTGGCGGCGCGGCTACGAGGCGACGTCCGTCGCCGACCTCGTCGAGCACCTCGGCATCGGACGGGCCAGCATCTACGCGACCTTCGGCAGCAAGCGCGAGCTCTACCTGAAGGCGCTGGACCGCTACGCCGAGACCTTCGACCCGCTGCTGCTGGACCAGCTCTCCGCGCCGGGGCCCGCACTGCCCGGCGTCCGGGCCGTCGTACGCCGCTTCGCCGCCGAGGCCGCGACCCCCGGGGAGCGGCTGACCGGCTGCTTCGTCACCAACACGGCGGCCGAGCTGGCCCCGCACGACGACGCCGCCGCCCGCCGGGTGGGGGTGAGCTGGGACCGCTTCGAGACCCTGCTCCACTCCGCGCTCGTACGGGCCCAGGGGCAGGGGGAACTGGAAGCCGGCCGCGATCCGCGCGCGCTGGCCCGGATGCTGCTGGTCCTGCTCCAGGGCGTCCGCGTCGTCGGCAAGGCCTCGGACGACCCGGCCCGCGTCCGCGACGCGGCGGAACAGGCCCTGACCCTGCTGGACTGACCGCCCGCCCCGCGCGCCCCCGGCCGCGGGCTTCCGTACGCCCGAATTCTGAACCGATCGTTCAAATAAGGGGCCGCCGGCCCCGTAAAGGAGTCACCGAAGATGAACCGCTTCACCGGCAGGACCGTCCTGGTGACCGGCGCGGGAACCGGCCTCGGCCGGGCCATCGCCCTCGCCTTCGCCGCCGAGGGCGCCTCCGTCGTCGCCGCGGGCCGCACCGCCGCCACCCTGGACGAGACGGTCGCCCTCATCGAGGCGGCCGGCGGCACCGCCGCGGCCGTCCCCGTCGACGTCACCGATGCGGACCGGGTGGAGGACCTCGTGCGCGAGAGCGTCGCCCGCTTCGGCGGACTGGACGTCGCCGTCAACAACGCGGGCGTGCTCCGCGGCACCGGGCCCGTAGCCGACGTCAGCGAGGAGGACTGGGACACCGTCCTGCGCACCAACGTCACCGGCGTCTGGCTGGCGATGAAGCACCAGATCTCGCACATGAGGAAGAACGGCGGCGGAGCCATCGTCAACATCTCCTCCAACCTGGGCGCCCACCTGCGGATACCGAACGCCGCCGCCTACATCACCTCCAAGGCGGCCGTCTCCGCCCTCACCCGCGCGGCCGCCCTCGACCACATCCACGAGGGCGTGCGCATCAACGCGGTCAGCCCCGGCGCCGCCGCCGGCCCCATGTCGCTGCGGCCCGGCGAGACCGAGGCCGACCGGGCCGAGCGGGTCAGGTCGGAGAACCCGCTCGGCCGGGTCGCGGAGGCCGAGGAGGTGGCCGCCGCCGTGCTCTACCTCGCCTCGCCCGCGGCCGGCTCGGTGGTCGGCACCGACCTCGTCGTCGACAGCGGCTCCTCCGCCTGACCGCCGGCCCGCGCGGCCGGATCCGGCAGCGGCCGCCCCGCGCAGACGGCGTCCGCCTCCGGCATCCGGCCGTCGAGCAGGAAGTCCTCCACGTAGCGGTCCACACAGGTGTTCTTCGACTGGTAGGCCCCGTGGTCACCGCCGCCGACCGTGATCAGGCGCGATCCCGCCAGCCGCCGGTGGGCCCGTACGGCCCCCTCGTAGTAGGTCGCCGGATCGTGCTCCGAGTTGAGCATCAGGACCGGCGGCAGCCCCCGGCCGGTCACCTCCACGCGCGGGGCGCCGGAGCGCGGCCAGGCGGCGCAGATCGAGGTGAAGGCCAGCTCCCGGGCCCCGGCCATGGGGTAGGCCCGGCTGTCCGCCTCGCTCCTGCGGACCCAGTGTCCGGTGTCCCGGTTCCACGGGGTGTCCTGGCAGACGACGGAGAAGAAGTCCGCCGCGAACCGGGCGTCCATCGGGTGCTTCAGCTTCTGCGCGAGGGCCCGCCGGGTGGCGGCCGGGGCGCCCGCCGGGTCCTCCAGGACGCCCAGGAGCGCCGCCAGGTCCGGGAACCGGTCGCCGCTGTAGATCATGCCGGTCGCGGCCGCGTCCAAGTGGTCGGGCAGGACGCGGGTCCCCTCCAGGTCGAGCGGGTGCTCGCGCAGCGAGGCGCGCAGCCGCTCGTACGAGGCCTTGGCCTCCTCCGGGGTCCTGCCCCGGTGGTAGGTCGCGTCGTTCGCCGCCAGCCACGGCAGGAAGTCCTGCTCGAACCGGCGCTGGAAGCTCATCGGCTGCCCCGTCAGGAACTCCTGCCAGCTGCCGCTGAAGTCGATGTTGCTGTCCAGCACCACCCGCTCGACCCGGCGCGGGAAGCGGGTCGCGTAGACGGCGCCGAGGTGGGTGGCGTAGGACGGGCCGTAGTACGACACCTGCCGGACGCCCAGCAGCGACCGGTACAGGTCCATGTCGTGCGCGGCCTGGTCGGTGGTGATGTACGGCAGCAGACCGCCCGAGTTGCGGCGGCAGTCGCGCACGAAGGCCCGCGCCCGCTGCACGGTGCCGCGGACGGCCTCCGCCGAGCGGTCGCGCAGGTCGCCGCCCGCGAACAGGGCGTCCACCTCCTCCTGGCCGGAGCAGACCACGTTCGTGCTCGCCCCGACGCCGCGCTGGTCGAAGCTCACGATGTCGTACGCGGCCGCCAGCTTCGGCGCGTAGGAGGCCAGGCCCGCCGGCCGCCCCAGCCCCGACGCCCCCGGTCCGCCGGCCGCCATCATCAGGACGCCGCGCCGGGCGGCGGGGTCCGTGGAGCGGTGCCGGGACACGGCCACCGTGAGGTCCGCCCCCCGGCCCGGGTGGTACCAGTCGCGCGGCACCGTCATGGAGGCGCACTCCAGCGGACCCGTCCGGCAGGGCTGCCAGTCGAGCCGCTGGTCCGCGTACCGGGCGGGTATCGCGCGGGCCCCGGCGTCCGGCGCGGCGTGCGCCGGGACGGCGGGCAGCGCCGCCACGGCCAGCAGTCCGCAGGCGGCGGCCGCGGCCCGGCGCGCGGTCTTCTTCAACAGGTCCATCTGGGTGCTCTCCCCCGTCACGGTGATCGGTCGTGACGATCCTCCGCGAACCGGGGGCCCGGGACGATCTCCCCAGCACCCGTGTCCGGGGTGGTGCTGGTGCCACCCCCCGCGGTCAGGCGCGGCGGACCAGACGCGTCGTCAAGTGGTGCTGGAGGGGCTGTCCCACGGCCGCCATGTCGTGCTCGACCGTCAGGCCGTCGCCGACGAGGGTGTAGTGGCGGCGGGTGCCGGTGACCTCCTTGGCCAGCGGGGTCAGTGACACCTCCTTGGTCCCGATCTCGATCTCCAGCCCGTCCGGGGCGGGGGCGGACACCCGTCCGGTGTAGGTCTCGACGATGCCGGTCGGGTGGGCGAGCACCACCTCCAGCGACGCCTCGGGCGTCACCCGCCACCACCCGGCCTCCCGGCCCGCCGGCCGCACCGGGGCACCGGCCCCGTCGACCAGCCACGCGCGGGCCTCGTACCGCAGGAAGGGCCGGCCGTCGTGGCTGAAGGTGATCTCCTGCTCGTACCGGAAGTCCTGCTCCAGGGTCGGGTACTCGCCCCGCCCCCGTCCGTGCCAGCGCCCCAGCAGGGGCAGCACCGGAGCCAGCAGCGGATGCAGCTCGGGCCCCTCCCCGAGGACGTGGCTGTCGGGGTAGGGATTCTCCTGCGCCGGCTCGAACATGTTCACCTTGCCCGTTCTGTGGTCGTTCCCCGCGAGCGTGCAGCGTAGCCTGCACCGCGCGGTCGTCCGGGGACGGTCCGCCGACCGGACACGACGACCGCCCTACGCGACGAACTCCTCGTCCCCGTACCGGACCTCGACGGAGTTCCAGTCGACGCCGAGCCGGGCCGTGAACTTCCGCGCGAGCGGCAGGTCCGCGATCGGCGCGATGAGGATCAGCCGCCCGTCGAGGGCGACCGAGCCGCCGCCGAGCCGCTCCCGCGCCACAGGGTCGGCGAGCAGGGCGTCGCGCAGCCGGGTGGCGCTGACGCCCCCGGCCTGGATCTCGACCGCGTCGGTCTCCGGCGAGGTGCGCGGCAGGCAGCGGAACGTCAGCACGGACTCCTGGTCGTACTGCTTGCGGATGACGTCGGCGATGTGGTGCAGCCCGTTCGCGTCGACCCTGGCGACGTCGAACTCGCGCGAGCGCTCGTAGGTGGCCTGCTGTTCGTCCGAGGACCAGAACACCCCGTCGAGCAGGGTCGAGGACTCGGTGCGCGCCCCGTGGGAGCGGATGATCTCCCGCACCTCGCGGTCGAAGCGGTGCAGCCGCGTGCGCAGCCGGGGGTCGGCCGGGTCCGTGATGACGGCGGTGTTGTCGGTGGCGAAGATCTCCGCGGCCGGGCACCGGCCCGCGCCGGAGGCGGGGGAGAGGGCGTCGGCCTGGGCCGTGCCCGCCCCCGCGGACGCCAGCGCCAGGACCCCTACCGCCACCAGTGCGCGCAACCGCTTCATGCGTCAACTCCCTGCCCGTGGACTCGTGCTGCGGCGCTCCCGGGGCCGCAGCGGGCCTCATCCTAGGAGCCGCGCGGCACCCCGCGGGGGTGTCGGCACCCCATATGGCGGATAGCGGACGGTGGCTACTTGGGGCCGTCCGGCGTTAGGCAGCCGCCGTCACGGGTAAGGCCCAGCGGGGGAGGGGGTGCGGGATGCGGGATGGTGCGCGCGGTGCGGCCCGCGGTGCGGCGGCGCTCGGGTCGGCGGCGACCCTCGTCCTCGCCGCCTGGCTGGTCTGGCTCCTGCCCGGCCCGCAGCTGGCCGCCGTCCTCGGATTCGGCCCCGTGGACGGGGTGGTGACGATCGCCGAGTGCTACGAGGCCGCCGACGTGGAGGGCTACGCGGCCGGCACGCAGTGCAAGGGCCGCTACACCCCGGCACGCGGGGGAGGCGGCCCGCAGGAGGAGATCCTGCTGGAGACGGCCGCCGAGGAGCACCGGCCGGGCTCCGCGGTGGAGGTCCGCACCGTGCGCGGGAAGGCGTACGAACTGTCGGGATTCGCCGTCGGCGACCTGGGCGTCGCGACCGGACTGCTCCTCGTCCCGTTCCTCGCGCTGGCGACCTGGCTGGCGTCCTGCGCCCGCCGCGGCGGGGCCGTGGACGGGGGCGGGTTCGTGCTCGGCGCGCTGGCCGCGATGGTGGCCGTGATCGTCCTGGGCGTGGCGGCAGGGCTCCTGGTCGAGCTGCTCACGGCCGTCTTCTGAACCTGCCGCGCGGGGCGGACCCGTGGGGCGGTACTTGCCGGAGCGTGGGCCGGACGCTTTAATGAATGAACAGGCATTTATTAACGCGTGACGACGGAGGTGCGCCGGTGGCCCGTCCCCGAGGGGTGGAAGACGCCGTGATCCTGCGGGCGGCGGCCCGGGTCATGGGCCGCGTGGGACCCGCCGGGTTCACGCTCGCCGCCGTGGCCCGCGAGGTCGGCCTGGTGCCGGGCACCCTGGTGCAGCGGTTCGGGTCCAAGCGCGGCCTGCTGCTGGCCCTCGCCGACCGGTCCGCCGCCGAAGCGGGCGAACGGGCCGGACGGGTGCGCCGGGACCACGACTCCGCGCTCGGCGCCCTGACCGCACTGACGGTGGAGACCGCGTCCGAGATGGCCACCCCGGAGAGCTTCGCCCACCACCTGGCGTTCCTGTGCGCGGACCTCACCGATCCGGAGCTCTACGAGCGCGCCCTCGCCGTGCACCGGGCCCAGGCGCGGGCCGTGGGGGAGCTGCTGGCGGAGGCGGCCGCCACGGGCGAACTCCACCCCGGCACGGACGTCGCGGCACTGACCCGCACCGTCCAGGCGATCACCGCCGGAACGGGCCTGACCTGGGCCCTGGAACGCGAGGGCACCCTGCGCGGCCGCCTGGGGCACGAGCTCGGCACCGTGCTCTCCCCGCACCTCCCGCCCCACCACGCCCCCGACCAGGAGGAAGCATGACCGACGACGTACGCCCGCTGGCAGGAAAGGTCGCCCTGGTCGCCGGCGGCACCCGCGGCGGAGGCCGGGGCATCGCGATCGAACTGGGCGCCGCCGGCGCGACGGTCTACGTCACCGGACGCAGCAGCGCCGCCGGACGGTCCCCCCTGGACCGCCCGGAGACGATCGAGGAGACCGCCGAGCGGGTCACCGCGGCCGGCGGCCTCGGCATCCCCGTGCGGACCGACCACAGCAGCCCCGAGGAAGTCCGGGCCCTCGTCGGCCGGATCGCCGCCGACCAGGACGGACGGCTCGACGTCCTGGTCAACTCCGTCTGGGGCGGGGACCCGCTGACCGACTGGGAACACCCCCTGTGGGAACAGGACCTCGACACCGGCATCCGGCTGCTGCGGCAGGCGGTGGAGACCCACGTGATCACCAGCCGCCACGCCCTCCCCCTGATGGTCGCCCGGGGGAGCGGCCTGGTCGTGGAGGTCACCGACGGCAACACCGCCCGCTACCGCGGCTCCTTCTTCTACGACCTGGCCAAGTCCACGGTCATCCGCCTCGCCGTCGCCCAGGCCGCCGAACTACGGCCCCACGGCGTCGCGGCCGTGGCCGTCACCCCGGGCTTCCTGCGCTCGGAGGCCATGCTGGAGCACTTCGGCGTCACCGAGGACAACTGGCGCGACGGCGCGGCGAAGGACCCGCACTTCGCCCACTCCGAAACCCCGGCCTACCTCGGCCGGGCCGTCGCCGCGCTCGCCGCCGACCCCGGCGTCATGGCCAAGTCCGGCCGTGCCCTGGCGACCTGGGGCCTGTACCGGGAGTACGGGTTCACCGACGCGGACGGCAGCCGGCCGGACTTCGCCGCGCACTGGGCCGAGAACCTGGAAGCGGAGTACGGGCCGCTCGGCGACCCGCTCTGACGGACGCCGCCGGCTACGGCACGACGGCGAGGCCCTCGATCAGCTCCGCGCCCGGGAGCCGGGCGAACAGCCCGCCCGGGGCGATCAGCTTGCCGCGCCGGCGGCCGCTGCCCACCAGGACGTACGGCATGCCGGCGACCGCCGCGTCCACCAGCAGCGGCCACCCGGCCGGCAGGCCCAGCGGGGTGATCCCGCCGTACTCCATGCCGGTCAGCTCCACGGCCGTGGCCATCGGGGCGAAGGACACCTTCCGGGCCCCCAGGTACCGCCGGACGACCCCGTTCACATCGGCCCGCGCCGCCGAGGGCACCAGGCAGGCGGCGAGCGTGGTCCCGCCGCCCCGCTTCGCGGCGACCACCACGCAGTTCGCGGACCGGTCCAGCAGCTCGTGCCCGTAGTGCTCGACGAAGGCGGCCGTGTCCGCGATCGCCGGGTCGGTGTCCACGTAGACGATCTGCCGCGCCGCGGCCGGGTCCTCCCGGTGCCGGCCGCGCACCGCCTCGGCCACCGGGGCGACCAGCTCGGCCAGGCAGTCGGGGGCGGGCCGGGCGTCTTCGAAGGGGCCGATGGGGGCGCGCATGCCCGCACGTTAGCAGGGTGCGCAGGTGCGAGGCCGTCGCACCTGGTCACAGCGGGTACGACGGCTGTAGCCGCAATGGGTTCCCTGTGTCAACGTAGGCTCCATGGACGGCAATCGGGGCACCGGCCGGAGCACCCCCGCGCACCGGCACGACCATCACGACCACGACCACGCTCACGACCACGATCACGCTCCGGGCAACGGCCACGCTCCAGGGGACGGCCATCACGCTCCGGGCCACGAGCACGAGCACGAGCACGAGCAAGTTCACGGCCAAAGCCACGGCCACGGCCACGCTCACGGCCGCGGCCGCCGGCACGGCCTGCGGCACCTGCTCACCCCGCACCGCCACGACGCCGGCGACAAGGTCGACCCGGCCATGGAGGCCTCCCGCGAGGGCATGCGCACGCTGTGGACCTCGCTCGCGGTGCTCGGGGCGACCGCCGCCGCCCAAGCCGTGATCGTCGCCCTGTCCGGGTCGGTGGCGCTGCTCGGCGACACGGTCCACAACACCGCCGACGCGCTGACCGCCGTACCGCTGGGCATCGCCTTCGTGCTCGGCCGGCGCGCCGCCGACCGCCGCTACACCTACGGCTACGGCCGCGCCGAGGACCTGGCCGGCGTGCTCATCGTGCTGGTCATCACCGCGTCCGCCGTCCTGGCCGCCTGGACGGCCGTCGACCGGCTCCTGCACCCCCGCGAGGTCACCCACCTGTGGGCGGTCTGCGCCGCCGCGCTCACCGGCTTCGCCGGCAACGAGTGGGTGGCCCGCCTGCGCATCCGCACCGGCCGCCGGATCGGCTCCGCCGCCCTGGTCGCCGACGGCCTGCACGCCCGCACCGACGGGTTCACCTCACTGGCCGTCCTGCTGGGAGCGGCGGGCTCCGCGGCCGGCCTGCGGGCCGCCGACCCCGTCGTCGGACTGCTGATCACCCTCGCCATCCTGCTGGTCCTGAAGGACGCCGCCCGCGAGGTGTACCGCCGGCTGATGGACTGCGTCGACCCGGCCCTCGTGGACACCGCCGAACACGCCCTGCGGGAGGTCCCCGGGGTGCTCGGCGTCGGGCAGCTGCGCATGCGGTGGATCGGCCACGCCCTGCGCGCCGAGGCCGACATCGTGGTCGGCGGCCACCTGACCGTCGTCCAGGCGCACGCCCTCGCACACGCCGCCGAGCACGCCCTGATCCGGGCGATCCCCCGGATGACGGCCGCGACCGTCCACACCGGCCACCCGGCCGCCGAGCACCGGGCCGCTTCCCGCCAGGCCGTCTAGGCCGTCTCCGTGCGGTGGACGAGGTCCGTGATCAGCGTGGCGATCGCGGGCCACAGCGCCCGCGGCAGGTCGTGTCCCATACCGGCGAAGACCGCCAGTTCGGCGCCCGGCACGGCCCCGGCGGTGGCCCGGCCGCCGCTCACGTCGCACATCGGATCGTCCGTGCCGTGGATCACCAGCGTGGGGAGCCGCAGCGACCGCAGCCGCACCGTACGGTCCCCCGACGCCACCGAGGCCACGGCCTGGCGGGCGACGCCGAGCGGGTCGTACGACCGGTCGAAGGCGCGGCCCGCGCGCTCGCGCACCCCCGCCTCGTCGAAGGGGAACCCCGGCGAGCCCAGCACCCGCACGGCGTCGACCGTCCGCTGGACCGCCTCCTCGCGGCTCCTCGGCGGCGGTCCCGCGAGCGCCCCCAGCGCCCCGCGGTCCGGCTGCCCCACCGCCGGATCCCCCGTCGTCGACATCAGGGAGGTCAACGACCGCACCCGGTCCGGGTGTTCGATCGCCATCGTCTGGGCGATCGCCCCGCCCAGCGACAGGCCGACCACGTGGGCGCTGTCCAGCCCCAGCGCGTCCAGCAGGCCCACCGCGTCGCCCGCCATGTCCGACAGCGAGTACGAGGCCGACGACAGGTCGCCCGCGAGCGCCGCCGGGACGTCGGGCACCGGCGCGTCCGGGAAGTGCGTGGACAGGCCGACGTCGCGGTTGTCGAACCGGATCAGCTGTACGCCGCGCCCCGTCAGCTCCGCGCAGAAGCCGTCGGGCCACCCGTGCATCTGGAGGGCGATGCCCATGACCAGCAGCACCGGCGGGGCCTGCCCGTCCCCCCAGCGCTCGTACGCCACCTCGATGCCCGCCGGTCCCACGCCCACGGCCTTCTCCTCGTTCACCGTCATGCCGTCTCCTCCTGTGCAGGGGCGGACGCCGAACATACCGTCAGGAGCGCTCCAGCAGGGCGGTACCGAGCTCGCTCGCCGTGTAGTGCACCTCGCGCCGGTAGCGGTGGCTCGTGACGAGGCCCGCGTCGCGCAGGACCGAGAGGTGCTGGGACACCGCGCCCAGGCTGAGCCCGCTGAGGGCCGCCAGCTGCGTGGTGGTGCTGGGCGAGCCGGTGAGGGCGAGCAGCCGGGCCCGGCTGCGGCCCAGCAGCCGGCCCAGCCCGTCCGCGCAGGCGCCCCGCCGCTCCCACAGGCCGCCCACCGCCCGCGAGGGGTAGACGAGCGCGGGGGGAGCGGGCGCGGCCCCGGTCAGCAGGTGGCAGCGCGCGGCGAACGCGCTGGGGGCCAGCACGATGCCCGCACCGTCCAGGTCCGGACCGGCCGGGGGCAGTTCGGCGGACACCAGCCGGTCGCCGGTCCAGCGCAGCGAGGGGTGGAGGCGGGCGAACACCTCCTGGATGCCGTCCTCCGCGAGCTGGCGCGTCCGGTAGGCGACGTCCGCCTCCAGCACGGCCCGGATCCGCGGCCAGTACGGCCGGACCGCCGCCTCCCACCAGGCCCGCAGGGCCTCGCCCAGCTCCGGCGCGGGCCCCATCAGGGCGAGCTCCTCCTCGAACTCGGCCAGCGGGCAGCGCGGGGGCGGAGGGGCGAACCCGGGGGAGGCGGCCGCGGCGCGCAGCGGCGCGGTCCGGCGGGCGAGGGAACGGTCCTCGCGCAGCGGCAACACCGTCTTGATCCACGGCAGATGGACCGCGTGCCGCCCCGGATCGGCGGTGGCCCGGAATCCGGCGACGGTCTCCCACAGCGGCGAGACCGCGAACCGGATCCCGGCGACGTCGTGCACCCCGAACCGCACTTCACCCACGTACCCACCCCCACCAGCAGGATCTTTTCGCCCAGCCTAAAACATTGGCCCCACCGCCCCCGCGGCCGACATCTTCGCGGACATGAAGAACCGCCACCCCCTCCCCGCCGACTTCCGCCGCCTCTGGGCCGCCGACACCGTCAGCCAGGCGGGCTCCGCCGTGACCCTCCTCGCGCTGCCGCTCGTGGCCATCGGCGTCCTGGACGCCACCGCCCTCGAAGCCGGACTGCTCGTGATGTCCGAGTACCTGGCCTTCCTGCTGATCGGCCTGCCCGCCGGTGCCTGGGTGGACCGGCTGCGCCGCCGCCCCGTGATGATCGCGGGCGACCTGGGCCGCGCGGCCCTGCTGCTGTCCGTCCCCGCCGCCGCCTGGCTCGACGTGCTGTCGCTGCCCCAGCTGTACGCCGTGGCCTTCGGGATGTCGGTGTGCACCGTCTTCTTCGACGTGGCCGCCCAGAGCGCGCTGCCGCGCCTGGTCGACGCGGACCGCCTGGCGGACGCCAACGTCCGGCTGGAAGCCACCCGCAACATCACCCAGGTCGGCGGGCCGGGCCTGGGCGGAGCGCTGGTCGGCGCACTGACCGCGCCCGTGGCCCTCGCCGTCGACGCCGTCAGCTACCTCCTCTCGGCCCTCCTCGTCTCGCGCGTCCGCCGCCCCGAGCCCCGTCCCGTCGCGCGGCCGGGGAGGAGCCTGCGCGCCGAGATCGCCGAGGGGCTGCGCTTCGTCCTCGGCGACCGGACCCTGCGGGCGATCACCGCCGCCTCCGCCGTCTCCAACCTGTTCGGCACGCTCGGTGCCGCCATGCTGATGGTGCTGCTCGTGGGGGACCTCGGGCTGTCCCCGCTGCTCTGCGCGGCCGTGTTCACCGCCGAGGCCCTGGGCGGCCTCCTCGGCAGCCTGCTCACCCTGCGCGTCGCCGCCGCCTTCGGCCAGGGCAGGGCGATGTGCGCCTCCGTGGCCGTGAGCGGGGTGCTGTGGCTGTCGGCCGTGCCCCTCTACCAGGACGACTGGCGGCTCGCGGGAGCCGTCGCCCTCCAGGGGCTGGGCTGGACCGCCTTCATGACCTTCAAGATCACCTCGGTCGCGTACCGGCAGCGGGTGTGCCCCGAGGCCCTGCTGGGCCGCACCGCCGCGACGTTCCGCTTCGTGGTGTGGGGGGCCATGCCCGTCGGCGCGCTCGCCGGCGGACTGCTGGGACAGTGGCTCGGCGCCCGCCCGGCGCTGTGGATCGGCGCGCTGGGGGAGCTCCTCGCCGTCCTGCCGCTGCTCCTCTCCCCGTTGCGGACCGCCCGAGAACTGCCCGCCGCGCCGACGCTCGTACGGTCGTAGGGGGTTCCCGGTGCGCTACCACCACGTCGACGTCTTCGCCCCCCGCCCCTACGCCGGCAACAGCCTCGCGGTGTTCCCCGACGCCGGAACGCTGACCGCCGCCCAGATGCTGGCCGTCACCCGGGAACTGCGTCACTTCGAATCGGTCTTCCTGGTACGGGACCCCGCGCGCCCGCACACCTGTCGGGCCCGGGTCTTCGACCTCACCGGGGAACTCGGCTTCGCCGGCCACCCCGTCATCGGGGCCGCGAGCGTGCTGCACGCGCTGGAGGCCCCCGCCGCCGGTTCCGCCACCTGGACCCTGCGCCTGAGCGCCCGCACCGTGCGGGTGACCACCCGCCGGCGGGCGCCGCGCCGGTACGCGGCCGTGCTCGACCAGGGGCCCGCGGAGTTCCTCGGCCGTCCCCCGGCCGCCGCGGCCGCGGACCTCGCCGCCCTCTTCTCCCTGGACGCCCGCGACCTGGACCCCGCCCTGCCCCCGGAGACCGTCTCGACCGGGCTGCGCTACCTGGTGCTGCCGGTACGCGGCGGCGCGCTGGCCCGGGCCCGGATCACCACGCCGCTCGACGGCCCGCTCGCCGGCCTGGGCGCCGAGTACGCCTACCTCCTCGACGCCGGGGCGCGGGAGGGGCGGCACTGGTCCAACGACGGCCTCGTGGAGGACGTCGCGACGGGCAGCGGGGCCGGCTGCGCGGCCGCGTACCTGCGCCGCCACGGCCGCATCGGCGACGGCGAGCGCGTGGTGCTGCACCAGGGCCGGTTCACCGGACGCCCCAGCGAGATGACCGTCGCCGCGCACGGGAGCGGGCCGGAGATCCGTGGCGTCGAGGTGGGCGGTCCCGTCGTGCTGCTCGGCGAGGGGACCCTCGTGGAGCCGCCCTGAGCGCCGGCGGCGCGCCCCCGGGCCGGGTCAGCGGCGCTTGAGCTTGGCCCAGACGGTCTCCAGGGCCTGTACGTCCGCGTCGTCGAGGCGGTCGTCGAAGACCTCGCGCAGGGCTTCCCGGCGGGTCGCGTCCGCCTCGGCGAAGGCGCGGCGGCCCTCCGCCGTCAGGCGCACGCACACGGAGCGGGCGTCCGTGGGGGAGGGGACCCGGTCGACCAGGCCCCGGGCCTGGAGCTGGTCGACGACCCGGGACACCTGGCTCCGGCTGAGGAGGGTCTTGGCCCCCAGGGCGGAGGCGGCGACCGGCTCGCTCTGGCCGTTCAGCCACAGCATCACCTCGAACCAGGACAGCGGCAGGCCGTGGGCCCGCGTGAGCTCCTGGTCGATGCGGGCGGAGAGGGTGGTGCCCGCCCAGATCAGGCCGTAGAAGGCGTGGTCGCGGGCGGTGAGGTCACCCAGGGTGAGGTCTATGCGCGCCATGCCGGAAGCCTAGCTTCTTGCGTGCGCGCACACGTAAATATATTGTGTGTGCACACACCTAATTTCCCCTCCCCTTCCCGGAGCCCCTCATGAGCACCACCGGCACCCCGAAAACCGTCCTGATCACCGGGACCTCCTCCGGCATCGGCCTCGCCGCCGCCGTCCTCGCCGCGCAGGCGGGCCTGCGGGTCGTCGCCACGATGCGGGACACCACGAAGGCCGGCCCGCTGCTCCGGGCCGCCGCCGAAGCGGGGGTCGAGGAGCTGGTCCAGGTCAAGCGGCTCGACGTGGTCGACCCCGCGTCCATCGACGCCTGCCTGGCGGAGGTGCTCGCCGAACACGGACGGCTCGACGCGGTGGTCAACAACGCGGGCGCCGGCCGGGTCGGGACGATCGAACAGGACACCGTCGAGGACGTCCGGGCCACCATGGAGGTCAACTTCTTCGGAGTCGTCCAGGTCACCCGCGCCGCGATGCCGCACCTGCGCGCCTCGCGCGGCCGCCTGATCACGGTCACCAGCGTCGGCGGCGTGATCGGCCAGCCCTTCAACGAGGCGTACTGCGCCGCCAAGTTCGCCGTCGAGGGCTTCATGGAGTCGCTCGCCCCCGTCGCCGCGACCGCCGGCGTCGCCGTCACCCTCGTCGAACCGGGCGCGGTGGCGAGCGAGTTCGTCAACACCATCGGCGTCGACGTGCCCGCCCTGCTTGCCGCTGCGGGCCCCTACGCCCCGGCGCTGGAGACGTACGTCGCGCGCACGGTCACGTCGTTCGCCGGGGCCCAGACCCCTGCCGAGGCGGCCGCGCCGGTCATCGACGCCCTGACCGCGGACGAGCCCGCCTTCCGGGTCCAGACCTCCGACTGGGCCCGCGAGTTCGTCGGCCTCAAGCTCACCGACCTGGACGGCTCGGCCGTCCAGGCCATGACGGGGGCCTGGGTGGGCTGACACCCCGGAGGAGGCCCGGAAGGCCCGAAGGCCCGGAAGCCCGGAACGCCTACCGCCGCCGGTCCGCCAGCACCTCGGACGACGCGTCCCGCTGGTGCGGGACCGGCGGGAGGGACACCGGCGCCCCCGCCCCGTCCTGCCGGAGCGAGACCGTGCGCGCGGGCGCCGGGATCGAGATGCCCTCGGCCCGGTACCGCTGGTGCAGGCGCTTGATGAACTCGTGCTTGATCCGGTACTGGTCGCTGAACTCGCCCACGCCCAGGATCACCGTGAAGTTGATCCTGGAGTCCCCGAAGGTGTGGAAGCGGACCGCGGCCTCGTGGTCCGGCACCCCGCCGCTGATGTCGGCCATCACGCCGTCGACGACGTCGAGGGTCACCTTCTCCACGTGCTCCAGGTCGCTCTCGTAGCCCACCCCGACCTGGACCAGGATCGTCAGCTTCTGCTCGGGCTGCGTGTAGTTGGTCATGTTCGTCCGCGCGAGGCGGTCGTTGGGGATGATCACGAGGTTGTTCGACAGGTTGCGCACCACGCTGTTGCGCCAGTTGATGTCGACGACGTACCCCTCCTCACCGCTGCTGAGCCGGATGTAGTCGCCCGGCTGCACGGTCTTGGAGGCCAGGATGTGCACCCCCGCGAAGAGGTTGGCGAGGGTGTCCCGCAACGCCAGCGCGATCGCGAGACCGCCGACTCCCAGAGCGGTGACCAGCGGGGCGATGGACACCCCGAGCGTCTCCAGGGCCACGAGGACCCCCAGCGTCAGCACCACGATGCGGGTGATGTTGACGAAGATCGTCGCGGACGCCGCGACACCGGTGCGGGACGCCGCCACCGCCTGCACCAGACCCGCCACCACCCGGGCCGCGCTGAGGGTGGCGATGACGATGAGCACCGCCGTCAGCGACTGGTTCACCACGCCCCCGATCCGGGCGGTGAGCGGCAGCGCCGAAGCGGCCACCGCCACCCCGGCGATCACGGCCGCCCAGGGGACGATCGTCCGCAGCGCGTCGACGATGACGTCGTCACCGCTCCACTTGGTCCGGCTCGCGTGCTTGCCCAGCCACTTCATCAGCGCCCGCAGCACCAGACCGGCCACGCAGCCGGCGGCCAGCGCGATGCCGGCCACCACCCAGTCGTGCATGACGAGGTCCCGGGTCACCGGCCGGCCCCCGCACCGTGGAGGGCGAGGGAACGGGCCGCTGCCGGCCGCCGTATGTGCTGTGTCGTCACCTTGTCACCTGTCAGGTCGTCTTGCGCGCAGCCCCGTTGGAGCGGAGCGGATGTACGAATTCCGAACGCACCGTCATCCTGCCCCACTCCCGGCGGCCCGGCGCACCCGGACCCCGCCGTTCCGCCGGGGCGCGGCGGACACCGCCTTCCGGGTGAAGGCCGGTTGCTCCGGGTTGACGAACCGCTCACCTGACCAGCCCATGCCCCCGGCCTGTCGGGCCGGGCCGGGTGGCGGGGGAGCGGTGGTATGTGCAGCGCGTGGAGAGGCGCCCGGCCCGCCGACGGGCCACGGGGCCCACGCACCCGTTCCCTCGCGCTCCCGCGGCGGTCCTCAGCGCCGGCGGGGAAGGAAGCCATGAACCTCAACGCACCCAAGGCGTCCCCACGCACCCGGACCCGGTCCCGGCTGCTGCTCGCCTCCATCGCCGCGGCGGCGGCCCTCTCCGGCCAGCTGGTGGCGACCGCCCCGGCGGCGTCCGCGGACGGGCCCAAGCCGTCCGGTCACAAGCAGTCCGGTCACAAGCAGTCCGGCCACAAGCAGTCCGGGCACAAGCAATCGGGCCACAACGCGCCGTCGGTCCAGGACAAGCAGAGGAACCCGGACAAGAACAAGGACAAGGACGACCACAAGAAGAAGCCCGTGCAGTTCCCGCACGGCCTGCGGCAGTTCGCCTCCGACAACACCTTCACCGTCCCGGCGGGCGTGACGTCCGTGTTCGTCCAGGCCTGGGGCGCCGGCGGTGGCGGCGGCGGTGGCGGCGGCGCCACCGCCAACGCGACCGCCCGGCCCGGCGGCTCGGGCGGCGGTGGCGGTGCGGGCGGCTTCACCTGGTGCGTCCTCAACGTGCGCCCGCTGGCCGACTACCAGGTGGACGTCGGCACCGCAGGCACCGCCGGTACGGCGGGCAGCGCCGCCACCTCCGCGACCACCAACGGCGGCGCGGGCGGGCAGGGCGGTGACGGCAGTTCCACGACCGTGGTCGCCACGGCCACCAACACCGCGCTGCTGACCGCCACGGGCGGCGCCGGCGGCGGTGGCGGCGGCGGTGGGTTCATCACCCCCGCCGCCGCCCCGGGCACCCCCGGCAGCGGCGGTGCGGGCGGCAACGGATCGTGCTCCACCGGCGGGGTGAACCGCGCCGGCGGTGCCGGCACCACCGCCGGAACCGGTACGAACACCCTGCCCGGCGCGATCGGCGTGGGCGGTGCCGCCGCCGACGGCATCGTCGGCGTGCCTCCGGGCTCCGTGGACGGCGGCGACGGCGGTCTGGGCGGACGCGTCGCGGACAACCCCGCCGCCCGTGGCGGCGCCGCCGGAGAGGCCGGCGGTCCCGGCTACGTCGTCATCTGGTGGTAGCCGCCGCACCCTGACCGGACCGGCGGGAACACCCCGGCCGCCCGCTCCCCCCGGCCGCACGGGCCGGGGGGAGCGGGCGGCCGCCCGTCACCGCGCGGCCGTGAGGAACTCGCGCAGGTCGACGACCTCGTACTCCTCCTCCAGCGCCGCCTCGATGATCCGCGGCAGCGCCTGCGCGTCGAGGACGACCCCGTCGCCCTTGCCGCTGCCCACGTGCATCTGCAGGATGGCCCCGGGACCGAGGGCGGCCACCGCCCGGCGGACCACCTTGTCCACCGTCATCCCGCCCGCCGGGCCCAGGTAGCCGTTCGTGTCGTCGGTGAACTCGATCGCCGCGTACCCGAGGCCGTTGACGTCCGCCACCGAGTCCTCGGTGGTCGCGCTGTACGGGAACCGGAAGAACGGCAGCGGCTCGGCCCCGGACGCCGCACGGATCGCCGCGTCGGCGGTGCGCACCTCCCGTGCCCGCTCCTCCGTGTCGAGGTCGTCGAAGTACGGGTGGCTGTGGGAGTGGTTGCCCAGCCCGTGCCCGGCGGCGGCCATCGCCCGCACGGCCGCGGGACGGGCCTTCGCGAACAGGCCGGTCGGGAAGAAGGTGGCGGCCGCCCCCCGACGCCGCAGCTCCGCCAGGACGGCGTCGAGGCCGCTCTCGTCCCACGCCGTGTTGAAGGTGAGCGCCACCACCCTGCGCGAGGTGGGCAGCCGCCGGATCTCCTGCCCGAGCAGCGACGCCGGCGGCCGCGGCCCCGCCGCCGCGGCGGCGACGGCAGTCCGCGCGGGCACCAGACCCGCGGCCAGCAGCGCCGCCATCGCGGCACGTCGTCCCACATCCACCACAGTCGCTCCCTCGGCCGGCGCACCGCCCCGCGCGGCGCTGCCACGAGTGTGCGAGGGCACCGGGCGGGACGCCGCGCAGCCGTGCCGGGCACCCGGGTGATCTCCGTGCGCCGCGCCGAAGGGGCCCGGTGCGCCCGGACCGGCGCGGCCCGGGCTCCCCGTACAGTCCGCTTCGGGCACCCCCGCCTCCGCCACCGCAGGCCGCGCACCGGCAAGGGAGACAGCCGTGAACACCACCGACCAGGACCGCTTCCCGTCGGACCCGGCCCGCCCGCACGACGGGGGACTCACCGGCAGGTCCTCGCTGCACGTGCTCGTGCTCTCGGGCTCCTCCCGGACCGGATCGGTCAACGCCCGACTGGCCGCCCTGGTCGCGAGCCTGGTGGTACGGGCCGGCGCCACCGCAGAGCCCGCCATGCTCGGCGACTTCCCGATGCCGCTGTACGACGGCGACCTGGAGGCCGACGAGGGCGTACCGCCGGGGGCGCTGGCCCTGCGCGAGCGGATCGAGGCGGCGCAGGCCCTGGTCATCGCCTCGCCCGAGTACAACGCCTCCGTCCCCGGGGTGGTCAAGAACGCCGTCGACTGGGTCTCCCGCGTCCGGCCGCAGCCCTTCAAGGACAAGCAGGTCCTGCTGGTGTCGGCCTCGCCCTCGATGGTGGGCGGCAACCGGGGCCTGTGGGCGCTGCGCGTCCCGCTGGAACACCTCGGGGCGCGGGTCTACCCCGACATGTTCAGCCTGGCGATGGCCCATCAGGAGTTCACCGAGGACGGGGCGCTGGGCGACCGGGGGCTCGGCGAGCGGCTTGCCGCGACCGTCGACTCCTTCCTCGACCTCGCCGAGGCCGACACCCGCTACCTGTGCCTCCAGCGGCGCTGGTACGAGTTCCTCGGCGACCGCAGCGACGCGCCGGTCACCGCCCGCGCCCAGGACTGACCCCGCCGGGACGCGGCCGGCCCGGCGCCGCGGCCGCCGGGAGGGCGCCACCCGCTCAGCGCTGCGACAGCTCCGAGGGCGCCTCCTGCACCACCCAGCCGTTCCCGTCGGGGTCCCGGAACGTCAGGAACGAGTTCCAGGTGTCGCCCTTCCCGTCCTCCCAGCCGGCCGCCCCGAGGTGGCGCACCGGGGAGACGTCCACCCCGCGCGCCACCAGCTCCCCGCGGGCCGCCTCGATGTCCGTGACGCAGAGCTGGAGGCCGTGCAGCGTGCCCGGCGCCATCTCCGACGCACCGGGGGCCGGCGGCATCCCCTGGAGCAGCGCCACCGAACACCGCGACCCGGGCGGCGTCAGCTGGATGATGCGCACTCCGGGAGCGACCTCGTCGTCGAGGTCCACCCCGAAGCCGACCGCGTCGGCGTAGAACTCCTTGGCCCGGTCCATGTCGGTGACCGGGACCGGGACCACTTCGAGCGTCCAGTTCATGCGGAGCCTCCTCGGGAGCGCCGGCCGGTCCGGCGCGGCAGTGGGACCGAGTCTTGCGCAGAGAAGGACCCCGCGCCCGCAGGCGCAGCCGCGGCCCGGTGCGGGGCGCGCACCCGTGCACGGGGGGCGCGCGCCGGTGCCGAGGGGGCGTGCGGGGCCACGGATGCCACTCTTCCGGAAGATTTCCGGGACCGGCTTGCACGATCGGCCGCGATTTCCGATGGGGTGGAGATGGGGGCGCTCGCCGCTCCACGGCTGCCGCGGACGGGGGCGGGCAGCCGACCACCCCACACGCCATCCGGAAGGTTTCGCGCCGAAGTGAATGTTGCCGAGATTGTCGCCCTCGCGCTGATAGTCGCCACCACGGTCCGTGTTTTCTCGAGCGATGTGACACCCACCGCCCTGGAGGGCGGCGACGAGCAACGGTGGGGGAGTGCATGAGCGAAGGCGAGTTCGACCCGGCGGGGGACCAGACGGTCTCCAGTGAACTGGCGGGCGTCCTGCCCGTGGAGTTCACCGCGTTCCACTCCCAGCAGCACCGAGCGTACCTGCGCTACGCCCATCTCCAGCTGGGCAACGCCAAGGACGCGCAGGAAGTCGTCGACGACGTGTTCACCTTCCTGCTGAAGGTGTGGCGCCAGGCCCTGAAGGAGGCGAGCCTGCACGGCTTCGCCTGGGCGGTGCTGCGCGAACACGTCGAACGCCGGCTGGCGGCCCTCGGCCGCCAGGTGGCCATGGTGGAGACGGCGTGGTTCTCGGCCCTGCGCCGCTCGTCCAGGGAACGGCTCGAACTGCTGGAATCCAAGCTCGGCCTGTACGCGGCCATCGCGGAACTGTCCGAGCGGCAGTACGACGTGGTGCTGCTCGCGTTCCTGCTGGGCAACGACTCCGACACGGTGGCCCGGATGATGGGGATCTCCCCCGCGACGGTCCGTTCGCACGTACGCGGCGCACGCCGCACCCTGTCCCGCAAGCTCGGGGTGGACTGGATCCCCGGAGAGGAGAAGGACCAGTGAGCGACATGCCTGCTGACCGTGACATGCCGCTGTGCGAACTGGACGCGGCCCTGAAGAACGCCGCGGTGCTCGCGGAGGAGTACGCGGGCTACGACGAGGGGGCCGCCCGGCGCCGGATCGCCCGCCGGATCGTGGCCGACCGGGCCCGCTCCGCGATCGGCGCCACCGGCCCGGACCTGCCCACCCGGGGGCAGAACGCCACCGCCGACCACGACGACCTGGTGCTCGACGCCGCCTGCCACGTGCGGGCGGCCCGCGTCCTGGACGACGTCACCTGGTCCCTCGTGGAGAGCCGGGACTTCGCGGAGCTCGCCCTGCACGCCGAATCCTGGCCCCACGGAGTGGACTCGGCCCTGCTGTTCGGCTGTCTGCTCCACCTGACGGAGCGGACGGAGGGGGCGCGGTTCTGGTTCCAGTACGCGGCCGGCGCGGGCTCCCGCACCGCCGCGCAGTGCCTCTACCTCCACCACCTCTCCCGCGCGGAGGTCCGCACCGCCCGGCACTGGAAGCAGCAGGCCCGGACCCTGCCCGCCGAGGAGCACCTGCCGCACCTGCCGCAGGTCCCGGAGGACATCGAAGCGGCCCTGGCCGCCTCGGTGATCTGGACCTCCCCGCCCATCACCACCCAGGACCTCAGCTCCCTCACCTGCGGGCCCGGCCGGGCCGCACGGCCGCCCTACCGGCTGCCCGCGCGGCTGCGCCAGGCGATCGCGGCCCGCCCCAACCACGAACACCCCGACCTGGGCGACGTGTTCACCCCCAGTCCACCGGTCGCCGTGGCCGTGGCCCACCACGCACGCCTCAACCCCCTCCACCTGACGGGGGAGGCCAACGCGTGGGCACTCGAAGCCCTCAAGCAGCCCCGGCTGACGCACGCCGCCCGCACGAGCCCCGAAGGACGGCCGGCGCCCGCCGCACTGGCATCCGTACACCAGGCCCTGCGCGTCCTGGAGGTGGTCAACCGGTACTCGGGCGGCGTCAGCCTCACCCAGATCGCCCGTGAGACGAAACTGCCCCAACTGACGATCGCCCGCGCCGTGGAACAGCTCGTCCGCACCGGTCTGGCCGCCCCGACCGGCCCCGACGCCTACGTCGCCGGCCACGCCCTGCTGCTGGCCGGCGCGGCGGGAGGCGAAGGGCGCGGCCACGTCAAGGAAACCCTCGCCTGGGTGCGCGACGCCGTCGGGGCCGCCGTCTACGTGGCGCGCTACACCGACGGCGAGGTCTCCATCACCCAGTACGCCGACGGCCCCGGCGCGCCCGTCGTCGAGGAGTGGGTCGACTTCAGGTCGGCCGCCCACGCCTCCGCGGTCGGCAAGGCCCTGCTCACCCAGCTCGACTACGACGACAGGAAGGACCACCTGGACCGCCACCGGATGTCCAAGTTCACCCCGCACACCATCGGCAGCGAGCGGGCCCTCTTCCACCAGCTCGACACGCGCAGGCCCAACACCCCGCTGCTCGACCTCCAGGAGTACGCCCTCGGCACGGTGTGCGCGGCCGTCCCCATCACCTCCGGCCCGAACGCCGAATGCGTGGCCCTGTCCATCCCCGTCCCCGATGCCGGCCGGCTGAAGCAGGCCGCCCGGGTCCTGCAGAGCGAGGCCGCCGCGGTCTTACTCGCCCTCATCGTGTCCGGCAGCGCCCAGCCCGCCCCGGCACCGGTCCGCAGCACACCCGCCGCCCCGGGAGCCGAGTGGTTCCGGGCCCCGGCGGCCGGTGCGGCGCACCCGGCCGGACTCCACAGTCCCTTCCTCTCCACCACCGTCTAGCCGGGACGGCCGGCCCCGCACCCGGGGCCGGCCCCTCCCGGCACGGACGGAGCCGCGCCGGAGCGGGCCGGGGCCTCCGCGCCCCGGCCCGCCGCGCCGCGCGTCAAGCCTTCCGCCGGCCGAGACCGGCCGCGACCAGCAGGGCCGCGCCGATCACGACGGCCGCGTCGATCGCCAGGACCAGCCGCACCCCGTCGAACAGGCCGTCCTGCGTGGTGGCCAGGACACCGAGCAGCGGGATGCCGACGGTCAGCCCGACCTGCTGGGTGGTGGTCACCAGACCGGTGGCGAGCCCCTGCTCCTCGTCCGGCACACCGCTCGTCACGATCACCCCGTACGAGATGATCGCGCCGAGGTGGCCCATGCTGGCCACCGACACGGCCAGCGACGCGAGCAGGGCCCCCGACTCCGTGCCCATGCCGAGCAGTGCGGCGGTGAAGGCGCCCTGGGCGAGCAGCGACCCGATCAGGACGCGGCGGGCGCCGAAGCGGCCGATGAACCGGGGGGCGTACGCGCCGGCGAAGGCTGAGGTGACGCCCTGCACGCCGAAGACCAGCCCGGTCAGGAAGGAGGACAGGCGCAGCGTCTCCTGGAGGTACAGGGTCAGTACGAAGACGACCGTCGACATCATCGAGAAGGTCACCAGGCCGCCCACGTTGCCCCAGGCCACCGTGCGCCGCCCCAGCATCGGCAGCGAGACCAGCGGGGCGGGGGACTTCGACTCCACCACCACGAACGCGGCGAGCAGGGCGAGTCCGGCCACCAGGGAGACCTTGACGTCCGCGCCGCCGAAGCCGCGTTCGGCCGCCGTCGACAGGGCGTAGATCAGGGCGAGGAGGCCGCCGGTGACGGTGACGGCGCCCGGGACGTCGAGGCGCGGCCGCTCCGGGGTGCGCGACTCCGCCAGCAGACCCGGCGCGAGGAACAGGACGAGCAGCCCGGCGACCGCGAGCAGTCCCATGGTGGAACGCCAGCCGAGGGTGTCGGTCATGACACCGCCGAGCACCATGCCGACGGTGAAGCCCAGGGACAGCAGGGTGCCGGAGATGCCGAGGGCCTTGTCGCGCAGCGGGCCCTCGGGGAACGTCGTGGTCAGCAGCGACATGCCGGTCGGCACGATGACGGCCGCCCCCAGGCCCTGGAGGGCGCGCCCGGCCAGGAAGGAGGCGGGGTCCCAGGCGAGGGTGGCGAGCAGGGAGGCCGCGGTGAAGACCGCGAGGCCGCCCAGGAACAGCCTCTTGCGGCCGTACAGGTCGCCGATCCGGCTGAAGAGCAGCAGGAAGCCGCCGGAGGGCAGGGTGAAGGCGGTCACCGCCCACTGGAGGCCGGACTGGCTCAGGCCCAGGTCCCTGCCGAGCGCGGGCAGCGCCACGTTCAGGACGGAGAAGTCGAGCGCCACCATGAACTGGGCGGCGCAGAGCACGAAGAGGACCAGCCTGGCCCGGCCGGTCAGCCGGGGCGTCTTCTCGGGTGCGGCCGTGTGCGGCCCGGCGGCCGCGGGGGCCTGTGTGTCTGTCGTCATGGCACCACCCTCACGGCACGGGAATGCCGGTGGAGAGTGGGAACTTATCCTGTTGGTGGCACCACCAGGGTGCCGAACAGGGGGAACGCGTGGCCACGCCGATCGACCAGCACCGCCGGGCCGAGCTGCGGGAGTTCCTGATGAGCCGGCGCGCGAGGATCTCGCCGGGCGAGGCCGGGCTGCCGGACGGCGGGGCCCGCCGCCGCACGCCGGGGCTGCGCCGGGAGGAGGTCGCCGTGCTGGCGGGGGTCGGCGTGTCCTGGTACCAGTGGCTGGAACAGGGTCGCGACATCACCGTCTCCGCGCAGGTGCTGGACTCCGTGAGCCGGGTGCTGCAGCTGACCAGCGCCGAGCGGCGCCACCTGTACGTACTCGCCGGACTCAACCCGCCCGCGCTGCAAGTGGCCCCGGGGGACCGGGGCAAGTGCGACGGCCTGCGGCGGCTGATCGAGGCCTGGATGCCCTTCCCGGCGCACATCATGGACGTCCACTGGAACACCGTGATGTACAACGACGCGGCCGCGCTGGTCTTCGGGATGACCCCGGACACCGTGCAGAACTGCCTGATCGCCTTCTTCACCGACCCGATCTACAAGGAGCGTTCCCCGCAGTGGGAGCGCAACGCCTGCGACGTCGTGGCCCACTTCCGTGCGGCCTGTTCGGAGCACCCCGGGGACGACGGGTTCCGGGCCGTGGTCGAGGAGGCGCTCGAACTCAGCCCGGAGTTCGCCGCGTTGTGGAAGCGGCGGGACATCCGCCCGGGCGGCCAGCTGCAGAAGCGGATGGTGCACCCGGTGGTCGGCGCGCTGCACGTGGAGTCGACCCAGCTGCGGGTCCCGGCGCGGCCCGACCTGTCGATCGTGCTGCACACCCCGCTGCCGGGCACCGACACCGCCGAGAAGCTGGAGTGGCTGACCTCCCCGGAGGGGCGGCGCGGCCTGATGTACCCGGTGGCGGGCTGAGCGGATCAGCCGCTCCGGGATCCGCGCGGGCCGAGTGCGGCCACCGCGCCGACCATGCGGTCCCAGAACGGCTCCGTGTCCAGGGTCGTGGCGACCCGGGCGTTGACGGGCCGGCCCGTGTACGCGTGGAGGTCCACGACGGTGGCGCCGCGGGTGTGGCGGCCCTGGAGCTCGACCACGACGTTGGCGTCCGTGCAGCCCACGATCGCCGGGTCGATCACCCGGGCCACCGCCACCGGGTCGTGCAGTGGCGGGTGGGGCATGCCCCACAGCCGCTGGTACGCGGAGGCGAAGTAGCCGAGCAGTTCCACGCAGACGGCGCCGATCTCGGTGCCGAGGGCCTCGAAGCGGGCCAGTACCTCGGGCGTGGCCAGGGCCTGGTGGGTCACGTCGAGCCCGCACATGGTGACCGGCACCCCGCTGCCGAACACGACGGCGGCGGCCTCCGGGTCGGTGTAGATGTTGAACTCGGCGGCCGGCGTGCGGTTGCCGGGCCCCACGGAGCCTCCCATCAGCACGATCTCGCGGATGCGGGCGGCGCTGTCGGGGTGGCGGGTCAGCAGCAGGGCGATGTTGGTCAGCGGGGCGGTGGGCACCAGGGTGACCGGCTCGGGGTGTTCGGTGAGGATCCGGTGGATGAGGTCCACCGCGTGTTCGGGCGCCACGTCGACCGTCGGCGGCGGGAACTGCGGTCCGTCCAGGCCGGATTCGCCGTGCACGTCGGCGGCGACGGCCAGCGGCTGGAGCAGCGGCCGGTCGCAGCCCGCGGCGACGGGCACGTCCGTCACGCCGGCGAGGGTCAGGACCCGGCGGGCGTTGAGGGTGGTCTTGTCCAGGGTCTGGTTCCCGGCGACGGTGGTGACGGCGAGGAGGTCGACGCCGGGGTCCCCGGCCGCCAGCATGATCGCCAGGGCGTCGTCGTGCCCGGGGTCGCAGTCGATGATGATCGGAACGGGCACGCGCCGGACCCCCTCGTGGGCTTGATCGCGAAGACACGGCCCAGTCTGCCGCCGGACGGCCGCGCGGGCCGCCCCTTCCGAGCCAAAACGCGGCCGGGGCGTGGCGGAGATCGCCCCGGCGCCCGGTGTGATGGTCGGATGACTGCCCCGGACGGGGGTCACGTGGGAGATGGCGGGGGTGGCGGCTGCCGCGCCTGCGCCGATGGCCGCGGGGAGTGTGGAACGGTTCGTGCCGATCACGCACAGCAGCGATCGGAAGGACTCCCCATGCTCAGAACGGTGTTCACTGCCGGCGCGGCCGCCGCGCTCGCCGCTGCCGCCCTCACGCCCTCCGCGGGCGCCGCGCCCGCCCTGCCGTTCCCGGCGCCCCCGGGGCAGATCACCGTCGACGTGGTCCAGGTCAACGGCTCCGGCTGTCGCCCCGGCACCGCCAACGTCGCGGTCTCCCCGGACAACACGGCCTTCACGGTGACGTACAGCGAGTACCTCGCCCAGGTCGGCAAGGACGCCAAGGCGACCGACTCCCGCAAGAACTGCCAGCTCGGCCTCAGCGTGAACGTCCCCCAGGGCTACACCTACGCGATCGCCAAGGCGGACTACCGAGGCTTCGCCAGCATCGCACCGGGCGCGAGCGCCACCCGCAACGCCAGCTACTACTTCCAGGGCATGTCCCAGACGGCCTACCGGAGCCACACGCTGAACGGCCCGGCCGAGGGCAACTGGCAGGTGTCGGACGCGGTGCCCGTCGAGGCCCTGGTCTTCCACCCCTGCGGGGCCAAGCGGAACCTGAACATCAACACCGAACTGCGGGCCCAGGCCGGCACCTCCGACACGGCGAACACCACCAGCTACGTCGCCATGGACTCCACCGACGGCAGCTTCAACACCGTGTACCACTTCTCCTGGAAGACGTGCCCGCAGCGGCGCTGACACCCGCCGGAGCGCGCGGGGCCGGGCCCGGGACCACCCCGGGCCCGGCCCCGCGCGCATGCCGGGAGCCGGTGTGACCAGATGCCATTGGGGGCGTTCGGGTGGGAACGCCCGATCACGGCAACCGAACGCGGAGCGTCACGAGTCATGACGTTCAGTGATGACTCCACTACCGGGAGGTCCGATGAACACCGTGAACCCCGCACCGACGTACGGACTCTCCTCCGCGACGCCGCAGTGGGCACTGGACCCCTACCGCTTCCCGGGCCTCCAGGACGCGGACGAGCCCGAGGCCCCCGCCGGAGAGTCCTCCGGGCACCCCGGCCCGGCCCCGCGCCGCTCCTGATCACTCCCACCCCCTCCCGAGGCCAGCGCGGGGGCCAGCGCGGCGGCCGCCAGGGCGAGCGCCGGCAGCAGGAACAGGGCGGTGCGCAGGCCCCCGTGGGAGGCCAGGAAGCCGATCAGCGGAGGTCCGGCCAGGAAGGCGAAGTAGCCGGTGGTGGACACCGTCGCCACCGCGGTCCCCGCCCGGGCGGGGACCCGGCCGGCGCCCGCGACCACCAGCGGGAAGGACGCGGAGATCCCGAGCCCGACCGCGCTGAACCCCGCCGCCGAGGCCGCCGCGGACCCGGACAGCAGCGCCGCCAGGGCCCCCGCCGCACTCAGCACGGCTCCCCAGCGCACCACGCGTACGGGACCGAACGCCCGGGCCGCCCGGTCGCCGCCGAGCCGCCCGGCCGTCATCGCCAGCGCGAAGGCCGCGTACCCGGCACCCGCCGTACCGGGTCCCGCGCCCAGCGAGTCCGCCAGGTACACGCTGCTCCAGTCGGTCATCACCCCCTCGATCAGCAGCACGGACAGGCCCAGCGCGCTGAGCGGCAGCAGCCGGACGGCACCCCCGCCCCCCTGCCCGCCCCCGTCGCCGTCCCCGCGCCGCGGCGGTGGCGGGGGAGGGGCCGCCGGGTGCAGGGCGGCCACCGCCAGCCCCGCGACGGCCGCCCCCACGGCCGCGGACACCGCGAACTGCGTCCGCGGTGCCACGCCCCCGGCGGCCGCGGCGGTGCCGAGCAGGGCCCCCGCCAGCGCCCCGGCGCTGAACAGGCCGTGGAAGGACGAGAGCCTCGCCCGGCCGGTGCGCCGCTCCAGGTCCACCGCGTGCGCGTTCATGGCGACGTCCAGCGCCCCGACCGAGGCCCCGAGGACGGCGAGTCCCAGCAGCAGCCCGGTCAGTGAGCCGGCCAGCCCGGGCAGTGCGATGGCGGGGGCGTACACGAGGGCGGCGCACCGGGCCACGGGCCGGCTGCCGAAGCGGTTGACCAGCAGGCCGGCTGCGGGCATCGCCGGTACGGACCCCAGCGCCACCCCGAGCAGGGCCGTGCCGAGCTGCCCGTCCGACAGTCCGAGCTGCTCCTTGACCTGCGGGATGCGCGGGGCCCAGCTCGCGAGGACGATCCCGTTCAGGAAGAAGACCGCGTACAGGGCGGCCGTTCCCCTGCCCTTCGCGCCGCTCACCGCGGGGCGGGCAGGACCGGGAGGCGGATGCCCGCGCCGTCCGGGACCAGGTCGTGCACCGAGGCGGCGGGATGGGCGGGCGCGCAGGTGAAGGCCTCCGCGTACCGGACCCCCGCCTCCAGGCCGCGGTGCGCGGCCTGCTCGCGGGTCAGGTCCAGGAAGTCGGCGCCCTTGCGCTCCTTGCGGGCGCTGTTCTGGCTGGTGTGCTCGGCCAGCATCGCCTCCTTCACCGCCATGGTCCGCGTGATGTCCACCCACAGGTCCGGGGGACCCGCGTTCTTCCCCAGCAGGGTGTCCATGTGGAACAGGGGAGGCACCCGGTCGAGGGCGGGGCTCCCGGTGGCGAGGGCGGGCTCGCGGGCCAGCAGCCGCGCCGCGCCGGCCAGCAGGCCGACGGCGCGGTGGTCGGGGTGGTAGTCGCCGGGGTGGTGGGCGAAGACGACGTCCGGGCGGACCCGGCGCAGCACCTCGACGACCTGGCGGCGGGTCTCCGCCGTGTCGAAGAGGAAGCCGTCCGGCTGCCCCAGCCAGAGCAGTTCCGCGCCGAGCACGCCGGCGGCCCGGCGCGCCTCCTCCTCGCGGACCGCGGCCGTCCGCGCGGGGGGCAGGGTGCGGGAGCCGAGTTCGCCGTTGGTCGCGACGGCGACGGTGACCTCGCCGCCCTGCCGGGCGTAGTGGGCGAGCGTCCCCGCGCAGAAGAGCTCGACGTCGTCGGGATGGGCCCCGAGGGCCAGGATGCGTACTGCCGTCACGTCGGGCTCCTCTACCGGTAGCGCTGGGCGGCGTCCGACAGGAGCCGCGCGAATCCGAGGACGCTGCTGTCGGTGAGGAAGCCCCGCAGCACGCGCTGGTGGCCGTTCCTGCCGAGCTCCTCCGCGTAACCGCGGTCCGAGAGCAGCCGGTTGACCGCCTCCCCGAGCCCGCGCAGGTCGCGGGGGTCCGAGAGGAGCAGTCCGGTGGTGCCGTGCTCGACCTGCTCCCGGATGCCCCCGACGGGCGCGGCGACCACCGGCCGCCCCTTCCAGGCCGCCTCGGACACGGTCAGGCCGAAGCCCTCGGCCAGGCTCTTCTGGATCACCACGGCCGAGTGGCGCTGGATGGCGTTGACGGTCAGCGCGTGCTCCGACGGGTTGCCGGTCGGCACCTGGACGAGGTGCACGCGCCGCCCCCGCCGGCCCAGGCCCGCCCGCACCTGGCGGCACTCGGCGAAGACCCGCCCGGCCTGCGGGTCGCCCCCGGTCTCCGGGCCGACCAGCAGCAGGTGGGCGTCGAAGGCCGGATCGACGTACTCGGCGAACCCCCGGATCACTCCGGGGATGTCCTTGACCCGGTCCCACCGGCTCACCTGGGTGACCAGGGGTGCGCCCGCGGGGGCCGGACCGCCGTCCCGCACCACCCGCGCGGGCCGGCGCACCAGGAGGCCGGCCAGGGCGCGCCCTCCGGGAGGGGCACCGCCCTCCTCCTCGACCAGGCCGGCGGCGGCCAGCAGACCGGACGGACCGGTGCCGGGGTGCAGCGGGATGTTCTTCGTGGACAGCGGGTCGATGGACGGCCGGAGCACCCGGCGGTCCACCGCCGGGAGTCCGGCGGGCAGCACCCCGGGCTGGGAGGTGATGTGGCAGTGCGCGGAGGAAAGGTAGCGGTGCAGGAAATCCCATCCGGGCACGGCGAGTTCCTCCCGCAGCGCCGTTCCGATGTGGGCCCGCCACAGCACCGTGCAGCCCGCCGCGCGCAGATGGGGAATGAGTCCGGCGGTCTGGTGGTCGTGGAGGACGACGATGGCGCGCCGGTCCAATGCCGGGGCGAGCCGCGCCGCGTTCTCCGCGCACGTCCGCTCGTACATCCGCCGGCCCCGCTCCAGGTCCTCGGCGTCCTCTTCCGGCCCCACGCCGCACAGCCGGTGGTACAGGGACTTGGTGAACGCCCGGAATTCGGGCGGGCCGTCGAGGGTGGTCCAGCGGGTGGAGATGCCCTCGCCCGCCAGGTAGGGGAGATTGGCCCGCAGGAGTTCGGCGACGCCGCCCCGGAGCGGGTTGTCGCTGATGTGCCAGACCGTGCGCCCGTCGAGGAGGTCGCGCACTCCGTGCAGGGTGTCCCGTACGGTCTCCGTCCGCTCGGTCCCCACGAACGGCTCGATCCGGTCCAGCGGTGTCCGGTCCAGCTCCACCTCGGGTGCGGCCGCCGTCCGGGCGGGTGAAGGGTGCGGCCGCGGGCCCGGTAACCGCCTCCCGCGGGGCTGCGGGGCCCTTCCCGGCGGGCCGGAGCCGAACTGGACCGACAGTTTGTGCAACAGCCTGTTTCCATGGCGCAGACGTGTCACGATATTCGCCTTCCCGGAAGTGTCGGGGTGGACGGTGAGGGGAAAGCCGCTCGACCCGTGGTCGAATTCCGGCCGCTCCGGCCCGTTGTGGCCGTGGGGAAATCCCGTGTGGAATGGAGTTCGCGGACGGCGGGGGAGTGAGGATGTGTCGGCATATGGAGGAATCCGCGCTGTCCCGCCCCGATCCTGACACGAGGTCCACAGGCGCGACATGTGTTCCCGCACACGCGGTGAACGCGCGAACAGACCCCGGAGGTAGCCCGTACGGCGTAAGGGAGGGCTCCCATCAGGGCGTTCTCGGCGCACGTGGCGGGCCGCCCCGGAGGGAATACCGGAAAGCGTTGACGAAGTATTAGCGAGAACGCACCGGGAAGGCCGGACGCCCTTCCCGCACCGGACTCCTCCCGCCCCCGGAACCTCGTCACGGAACGCTTCGCGCCGCATCGCGCAGGCTCCCTTGCCGGTGCGTCACCGGGGCTTACGATCGCGACGGACGGTCTCCTCCCGCGACCGCCGCTCCCCCCGCACCCGTGGAGGTCAACCGTGTTCCGGACGGCCGAAGGACACCGCAGTCACCGCGACGGCACCCGCCGCCACCCCGCCCGCCGGCGCCTGCGGGCCCTGGCCGGCGCCGCCGCCGCGGCGGGCGTGTTCCTCGCCGCCGGATGTTCGTCGGGTGACAGCGGACCGGGGGAGGCGGCGGGGGGCGTGGGCGTCGTCGAGAAGGGCAAGCTGACCACGTGCACCCACCTGCCCTACCCGCCGTTCCAGTTCGAGCAGAACGGCAAGGTCGTGGGCTTCGACGTCGCCCTGGTCGACCTGGTCGCGAAGAAGCTCGCAGTCGAGCAGAAGATCCTCGACACGCCGTTCGAGAACTTCAAGACGGGGGCCTTCCTCAACTCCGGCCAGTGCGACCTCGCCGCCGCCGGCATGACCATCACCGACGAGCGCAAGAAGAACGTCGACTTCTCCGTCCCCTACTTCGACGCCACCCAGGCCCTGCTGGCGACGAAGAAGAGCGGCATCACCTCCCTCGCCGACCTCAAGGCCAAGGGCAAGAAGCTGGGCGCGCAGGCCGAGACCACCGGCGAGAGCTACGCCAAGGCGCAGGGCTTCAACCCCGTCGCCTTCGAGAGCTCGGACGCCGTGCTCAACGGCCTCCGCACGGGCCAGGTCGACGCGGTCGTCATCGACTACCCGGTCGTCCAGGGCTGGCTCAAGGACCCGGCGAACGCCTCCGAGTTCGTCCCCGGGCAGAACATCGAGACCGGCGAGCAGTACGGCTTCTCGGTGAAGAAGGGCAACACCGCCCTCCTCGCCGCGATCGACAAGGCGATCACCGACGCCAAGGCCGACGGCACCTACAAGAAGATCTACGAACAGTGGATCGGCCCGCTGCCCCAGGCGACGTCGTGACCTCACGGCTGACCCGGCGGCAGCGGCGCCGCGTCTGGCAGGGCGTCCAGTACGCGGTCTTCGTCGCCGTACTGGTCCTGGTCGGCGTGCTCGCCGACTGGGGCCGGCTGCAGAACCAGTTCGCGCAGGCCGACCTGGCCGCCAGGCTCTTCCCGGACATCATCACCGTCGCCCTGCGGAACACGGTGGTGTACACCTTCTCCGGGTTCCTGTTCGGCCTGGTCCTGGGCCTGGTCGTGGCCCTGATGCGGCTGTCCTCGGTGGCCCCGTACCGCTGGGTCGCGAGCGTCTACATCGAGCTGTTCCGGGGCCTGCCGGCCCTGCTGATCTTCATCTTCGTCGGCGTGGCCGTCCCCCTGGCCTTTCCCGGGACCGCCATCCCCGGAGGGATCTACGGGAAGGTGGCGCTCGGCCTCGGCCTGGTCGCCGCCGCCTACATGGCGGAGACCATCCGCGCGGGCATCCAGGCCGTGCCCAAGGGCCAGATGGAAGCGGCCCGCTCGCTGGGCTTCTCGCACGCCCGCGCCATGGTGTCCGTGGTCATCCCCCAGGCGTTCCGCATCGTCATCCCCCCGCTCACCAACGAACTGGTCCTCCTCTTCAAGGACTCCTCGCTGGTGCTCTTCCTCGGCGTGACCCTGGAGGAGCGGGAACTGACCAAGTTCGGCCGCGACCTCGCCAGCGAGACCGCGAACTCCACCCCCATCCTCGTCGCGGGCCTGTGCTACCTCCTCGTGACCGTGCCCCTGAGCTTCGTGGTGCGCCGGCTCGAGGCCCGCGCCGACAAGGCCACGTGAGGAACCGATGCCACAGACGAAGGGAACGGGGGACACCGTGGGCACGGACCGTCCGGAGATCGAGATCCGGGGACTGCACAAGTCCTTCGGCGACAACCACGTCCTGCGGGGCATCGACCTCGACGTCGCCCGCGGCGAGGTGGTGTGCGTCATCGGGCCCTCCGGCTCCGGCAAGTCCACCCTGCTGCGCTGCGTCAACCTGCTGGAGGAGCCGACCGGCGGCCAGGTCTTCGTCGGCGGTACCGAACTCACCGACCCCGACGTGGACATCGACGCCGCACGCCGCCGCATCGGCATGGTCTTCCAGCAGTTCAACCTCTTCCCGCACGTCGACGTCACCGCCAACCTGACCCTGCCGCAGCGCAGGGTCCTGGGCACCGGCAAGGAGCGGGCCGCCGCCGTCGCCCGCGCGAACCTGGAGCGCGTCGGCCTCGCCGCCAAGGCGGACGCCTACCCGGCCCAGCTCTCCGGCGGCCAGCAGCAGCGCGTCGCGATCGCCCGCGCCCTGTCGATGGGGCCCGAAGTGATGCTCTTCGACGAGCCGACCTCGGCGCTCGACCCGGAGCTCGTCGGTGAGGTCCTGTCGGTCATGCGCGTCCTGGCGGGGGAGGGGATGACCATGATGGTCGTCACCCACGAGATGAGCTTCGCCCGGGAGGTCGCGGACCGGGTCGTCTTCATGGACGGCGGCGTGATCGTCGAACAGGGGCCCGCGGAACAGGTCGTCACCCGTCCGCGGCACGCACGCACCCGCAACTTCCTCGACCGCGTCCTCGACCCGGCCGCGGTCGAGGCACCGGCCGCCGAGGAGGCCCCGCCGCAGGACTGAACGTACCGGTACCGGGCGCACCGGCACCGGGCGTACCGGTACCGGACACGCCGGGACCGCGCGCCGCCGGGAGGAGGGCTACGCCGTCGCCGGACGCCGCAGCAGATAGGCCCCGGCGGCCGACACGAGCACCGCCATGCAGGCGATGAACACCAGCCCGGCACCCTCCAGCCCGACCGGCTCCACCAGCAGGCCCACCCCGATCACCGGCACCGAGATGCCCGTGTACGCCACCACGAACAGCGTCGAGATCACCGCGGCCCGCCGGTCGGCCGGCGAGGCCCGCGCCACCACGGACAGCGCCCCGCGGAACGCCAGCCCCTGGCCGGTCCCGCCGACCAGCGCGCTCAGCACCACCAGCACCAGCAGGTCCCAGTACAGCGCGCCCGCGAGCAGCGCGAGCCCGGCGAGGAGCCCCGCGCAGCCCAGCGGCAGCGACCGCCGCGCACCGACCCGGCCCACGGCCAGCTGCCCCGCGGTCGACGCGAAGAAGGCCAGCGCGACGACCAGCCCGGTCACGGCGCGGTTGTGCACCCCCAGGGACTCCGCGAGGAAGGCCGGGCTGACCGAGGTGAACACCCCGAACAGCGCGAACCCGACGAAGGCCGCGATCGCCGCCGGAGCGAACACGGGCCGCACCGGCGCGGGCAGCCCCGGCCGCTGCGGCCGCACGGTGGACAGCGGCCGCCGCTGCCGTACGGTCTCCCCGAGCCCCAGCAGGACGGCGGCCGACAGCGCCACCAGGACCAGGTGCACGGTGAACGGCAGGTACAGCGGCCGGGGTGCGTACTGCGAGAGCACCCCCGCCACCAGCGGACCGCAGCCCAGCCCGCCCATGTTCGCGGCCGTCGCCACGAACGTGGCCCGGCCGCCGCCGCCCGGCGGGGCCGACTCGATCACGTAGGCCGTGGCGGCCCCGGTGAACAGCCCGGCCGACAGCCCCGACAGCAGCCGCCCCGCGTACAGCCAGTCCAGCCCGGTGGCGAGGAGGAAGCACCCGGCGCTCGCCGCCGCGAACCCCAGCCCCGCCAGCAGCACCGGCCGCCTGCCCACGGCGTCCGAGGCGTTGCCGGCCAGCAGCAGTACCCCGATCACCCCGAAGGCGTACACGGCGTACACCACGGTGACGGTCAGCTCGGAGAAGCCGAACTTCTCCTGGTAGAGGCCGTAGAGCGGGGTCGGCAGCGTGGTGCCCATCATGCACACGGCGAACACCGCCCCGCCGAGCACGCACTGACGCCATCCCCGGCGCATCCGGTCCATGCCGCCGACGGTAACCCCGCACCCCGCCCGGGCCCGGCCCCCCGCGCCCGAATCGCCGGGAGGTCGCCCACCCGCCACGCGGACCGCCGGACCCCCGCCGGGCCGCGGCGTCACTCCGGGGCGTCGCCCGCGCCGAGCCCCGCGTCCCGGGCGCGGGCGACGGCCTCCGCCCGGGTGGTGACGCCGAGCTTCTCGAAGATGCGGGTGACGTGGTTGCGTACGGTCTTCTCCGCGAGGAACAGCTCGCGGGACACGCGCCGGTTGTCGTGGCCGCGGGCGATCAGGTCGAGCACCTCGACCTCGCGCGCGGTCAGGGCGGGGAAGAGCCGCTCGGCGTCGCGCCGCCCGCCCCCGGTGGCCAGTACAGCGATCCGCGCGGCCACGTCCGGCCCGAACACCGCGCCCCCGGCGGCCACCGTGCGCACCGCGTGCAGCACCTCCTGCCGCCCGGCGCCCTTGAGCAGGTAGCCGCGGGCACCGGCGTGCAGGGCGGCGAGGAGGGTGCCGTCGTCGTCGGCCATCGTCAGCACCAGCACCGACACGCCGGGATGCTCCTCGGTGAGCCGGCGGGTGGCCTCCAGGCCCGACCCGTCGGGCAGGGACAGGTCCATCACCACCACCTGCGGCCGCCCCGCCCCGATGGCGCCCGCCAGCTCGGCGAGGGTCTCGGCCTCGCCCACCACCTCGATGTCCTCGGCGCTCTCCAGCGCCGACCTCAGTCCCTTGCGGAACAGCGGGTGGTCCTCCACGAGCACCACGCGGACCGGGCTCTCCTCGGACTGCATGGCCCCACTATGGGCGAGGGAGCCGCGAGCGGAACCGCGACCCGCCGCGTGCCGCGCGACACGCCCGCACGGCCGACGGAGCCTTCGATACCGCTCAAATCGGAATCCGGGCTCCGAAAGGGCCGACCCGCCAGCGGACGTGTCGGAACGTCACTTAACCGTCCGGATCAACGCGCTTACAGGCCGTTGCAGTTGACTCGGGCAACATGTGATTTCAGTAACCGAGACGAACTCCACGGTAATCGTCCCAGGCCTCCAGTGTTCGTATAGCTTCAGCTCGTCGCCGCCGCACCCGGGACACGGGGTCCGCGCGGGGAATCGCGGCGACAGGGATGCGACCACTCCCATGACAACAGCCACTCGAACCAGTGCCTTCCGTGTCGACGCGTACACACCGCACTGCCAGGTCATCGCCGACGAGGGCGGCCACGCCGTCATCGGCATCTCGCCCGGCAACTCCTACTTCTCCGCCCAGCGTGTGCACGCCCTCGCCGAGTGGGCGCTCGACAACTTCGAGCAGGCAGACCTGATCTACACCGACCTGCACGTCGCCGAAATGTACGAGGCCATGGGCTATCCCCCCGACGAGGCCCGCCGCAAGACCGTCAAGAACCTGCGCGGGGTACGCGCCAAGGTGACCAACGCCGTCGCCGACATCGACCCGTCGGGCACCCGCCTGCGCGGCAGGCCGATGTCCTCGCTGCGCGGGATACCGGCCTACGACGCCATGCACGCCGACCTGCTGGAACGGCTGCACACCGACCCGGCGTTCGCCGAGACCTGCAACGAACTCGTCGACATCTTCCTGTCGTCGAAGGTCCTCGGGGGCCAGCAGCCCACCGCTCACCAGCGGGCGGTGTGCCTGGACTACGTGTGCGCCGAGGCGCCGCTCTTCCTCGACACCCCCGCGATCCTCGGCGTCCCCTCGTCGCTGAACTGCTACCACCAGGCGCTGCCGATGGCGGACCTGCTCTACTCGCGCGGCGCCGGACTGCGGGCCTCCCGCAACCAGGGCCACGCCATCGTCACCCCCGCCACCGAAGGAGACCAGCTGTGACCACCCACGCGGAGCCGATCCTCGAATTCCCCTTCACGTGGGACGGAACGCACCTGCCCACCCAGGTCGACGAGCTCCCCCCGGTCGTGAAGGTCCGCACCATCGCCGGAGCCGAGGCCTGGCTCGTCTCCTCGTACGAACTCGTCAAGCAGGTCCTCGAAGACGACCGGTTCAGCCTCAAGAACACCTCCGACCCCGGTGTGCCCCGCCAGTACGCGCTGACGATCCCCCCGGAGGTCGTCAACAACATGGGCAACATCACCGGCGCCGGCCTGCGCAAGGCCGTCATGAAGGCCATCAACCCCAAGTCCCCCGGCCTCCAGCAGTGGATGGACGAGTACGCCGCCGAACTGGTCGAGCGGATGCTCCAGCACGGCGCCCCCGTCGACGTCCGCACCATGTTCACCGACCCGTTCTCCGAGGCGATGCACTGCCAGATCCTCGGCATCCCGCACGACGCGGCACCGCTCCTCGCGGAGTCGCTGCCGATCGCCTTCATGAACAGCGCCACCGAGATCCCCGCGGCGCGCCTGAACTGGGACCGCGACATCGCCTACATGAAGGCGCGTCTCGACGACACCGGGACCGGGCTCATCGGCGACCTCGCCAAGCTGCGCGGCACCGAGGGCTACGAGCACGTCTCCGACGAGATGTTCGCGACGGTCGGCGTCACCCTCTTCGGCGCGGGCGTCATCTCCACCGCCGGGTTCCTCGCCATGGCGCTGGTCACCCTGCTCACCCACCCGGAGGAGTCCGACCACCTGGCCGACCACCCGGAGCTCATGCCCCAGGCCGTGGACGAGCTGCTGCGGATCAACCTGTCCATCGGCGACGGCCTGCCCCGCCTGGTCATGGAGGACATGACCCTGGGCGACGTCCGGGTCAAGGCGGGCGAGCTGGTGCTCGTCCTGCCCGAGGGCGCGAACTTCGACCCCTCCGTCTTCCCGGACCCGCACCGCCTCGACTTCACCCGGGCCAACTCCTCCGCCCACTTCTCCTTCGGCGGCGGCTCGCACTACTGCCCCGCGACCGCCCTCGGCAAGAAGCACGCCGAAACCGCGCTGCTCGCCCTCCTCAAGGCCATGCCCCGCATCCGGCTGGCCGTCCCGGTCGAGCAGCTCGTCTGGCGCACGGGCTTCATGAAGCGCCTGCCCGAGCGCCTGCCGGTGATGTGGTGACCACCGCCTGACCCGCCGGCCGGGCCCCCGCCCCCCCAGGGGAGCGGGGGCCCGGCCTCTTCAGCCCTCCGGCCGCGGCTCCCCGACCGCCGCCCCCGCGGTCTCCCCGGTGATCCGCTCCAGGTCCGTCATCAGCGAGTCCAGCCACAGGACCGCCGCGTAGTACCGCCGCGGCGCGCCCGGCGGCTCGGCCGCGAACCCGTCGAACGCCGGGTCCCGCAGCGCGACCGGAGTCCGCGGGGTGTCCCCGCCCGGGTCCAGCCACGCCGACACCAGCAGCATCCGGCCGGCCACCCGGTCCCCGAGCCGGGTCACCGCCGCCGCCGACTCCCGGTCCAGGGGCGGTACGAGGACCAGCCCCGGCCCCGCCAACAGCCGCTCCGCGCCCCACAGCACGTGGTGGCCGGCCAGCAGCGCCGCCTGCCAGTCCTGCCCGCCCGCCCCCGCCCGTCCGCCCGGCGCCGGAGCGGTCCCCGGCGGCCCGTGCGGCTCGCTCTGGAACTGCGCGTACGCCGACTCCGCCAGGATCACCGAGTGCAGCAGCGACCGGTTCCCCGGAGCGCCCGCCACCGGCTCCCGCACCCCGCCCGCCGCGAGCCGGGCGGTCGTCGCCACCACGATCTCCGCGGCGCCCCGCATGAGCACCGCCGCCGACCGCCGCAGCTCGTCCTGCGCACCCCGGGGCCAGGCCAGCAGACCGAACACCGCGCCGATCGCGCTGCCGGTCAGCACGTCCAGCAGCCGGAACTCGGCGAGCTGCCAGGTCGCGGGCGCCAGCTGGGCGAACGCCAAGGCCACGACCACCGTGAACAGCGCCTGCGCCCAGCCCACCCCCTTGACCGGCCCCAGGGTGAACGCGGCCAGCATCAGCGGCGGCAGCGCCGCCGCGTACACGGCGGTGTCCGAACCCGCCAGCGCCAGCAGCCCCGCCGCCGCCAGCGCCCCGACCAAGGTCCCGATCAGCGCGATCCGTACCGTGGTCCGGGTCTCGCGCACCGTCGTGCGGGTCAGCGTCAGCGTCGCCAGCAGCACCCAGAACCCGTGCGGCAGGGTGTCCTCCCCGGCGATCCACCGCGCGGCCGCCAGCGCCAGGCTGAGGCGCACCGCGTTCTGGAAGAACACCGACCGCCGCTCGGCGTGCCCCGCCAGCCGGTGCCACCACAGCCGCGCCGCGCCCATCCGCGCGTACCAGAACCGGCCCGGCGCCGCCCGCTCCGCCCCCGCCCGCCCCCGCACCGCGATCCCGGCCGCCGTCGACATCGCCAGCGCGGCGTCCGCCACCTCCAGCACCGCCGCGCGCCGCCGCAGCACCGCCGGCTCCTCCCCGCCGTCCGGGCCCGCCGCCAGGGCCGCACGGGCCCGCGCCAGCTCCGCGTGCGCGTCCCCGGCCGGCTCCCGGCCCCGCAGCAGCCCGGCCGTCTCCCGCGCGCAGTCCCGTACCGCCCCCAGCACCTCCGGGCCGGCCGCCCCCGGGGCCCCCGCGGGCAGCCCCGCCAGCCGGACCAGCAGGGTGCGGGCCGCCAGCCCCGTGTGGGTCAGCGCCCGGTCCCGCAGCCCCGGCCCGGCCGGCCGCTCCGCCTCCGGCACCCGCGAGGGCCGCAGCGCCGGACCGGCCTCCTCCGCCCGCAGCCGCGCCTGCGCGGACAGCGCGTACGGCGGCCCCGCCAGCCCGGCCGCGCACTCCTGCGCGCACGCCGCGGCCCGCGCGGCCAGCTCCCGGTACGGGACGGTCGGCGGGTCGGGCAGCAGGAACGCCTCCGCCAGCACCAGCAGCGCGAGGCCCACCGTCGCACCGGCCAGCCGCTCCCCGAGCGAGCCCGGATCGTAGGGCGGGAACGACGGCAGGATGTACATCAGCTGGAGCCCCGGCCCCGCCCCCGCCGCCCGCGGCCCGCCCACCGCGACGAACGCCAGCACGAAGCCCGCGACCAGCATGCCCAGCACCGCGGTCCAGGTCCGTACCGACAGGAACGTGCCGATCGTGATCAGCACCCAGCAGGCCGGCACCAGCTTCAGCACCACCGCGGCACGCTGCCGGCCGGTCCCGGGGATATGCGACAGGCCCGCCATCGCCACCGCGGCGAACAGCGCGTACGTCGCCGCGACGGTCGAGCCGAAGCCGTACAGGAACAGGTAGAACCCCGCACCGGCGGCCAGCGTGACGCGCACCGAGCGCCGCCACGCCGCCGCCCACCGGGCCGGCCACCGCACACCGCGAACGCCACCCATGCCACCAGCATCACCCGCCGGCCCCCGCCCGGCACGCCGCGGCCGCCCTGGAGCCGCTCTCCGCCGGGACGCGAGCCGGGGTCCAGCACCGCATCGGTTCGACCTGACACGGTTACGACCAGGACGCGGGCCGGACCGTCCCGCCAGAGCACCCCGGTGTCCGGCCGAGCGCCGGCGCGCCCCGGGGCCCGCACGGCGGAGCGGCAGGGGCCGGGAGCCCCGGAACGCAGGCGTGAGTCTCGACCAGTCGAAGGCCTGCCGACCGGAAGGCTGAGGAGTAAGGAGTTCCACCAGTGAAAATCGTTCTGATATCCGGCAGCACCCGGCGCGACTCGGTGAACACGGCCGTACTTGCCACCGTGCGCCACATCCTCGGGAACCTGCCCGGCGAGCACGAGAGCGTGCTGCTCCCCGTCGGCGAACTGCCCTTCTACGAGACCGAACTGGAGCGCACCGACGGCTCGGCCGCCGTCCGCGCGGCCAAGGAGCTGGTCACCGGCGCCGACGCGCTGTTCATCAGCACCCCCTCCTACAACGGCGAGATGCCCGGCGCGCTGAAGAACGCCCTGGACTGGCTGTCCCGGGCCCAGGGCGAGGAGCCGAGCCCGCTGACCGGCAAGGTGGCCGCCGTGACCAGCGCCTCTCCCGGAGTGCGCGGCGGCGTCGACGCGCAGACCGGCCTGACCGGCCTGCTCGCCCGCTGCGGCGCGCGGGTCGTCGACCACGAGCCGGTAGCCGTCGCCCGCACGCACACGCTCGTCACCGAGGACGGCCGCTACACCGACCAGGAGCTCGTGGCCCGGCTGGAGAGCCTGACCCGGGCCCTGATCGCCGAGCTCGCCCCGGCCGGCGACCGCGCGGAGGTGCTCGTCTGATGGCGGCCTCGACCCCCGGCCTGTTCCGGATCATGAAGGAGGACCTGGAGGTGGTCGTCGCCCGCGACCCCTCCATGCGCAACCGCCGTGAGGCCCTGCTCCACGCGGCCCTCCCCGCCCTGTGGGCCCACCGGATCGCGCACCGGCTGCACCGGCGCGGACACCGGATGACCGCGCGGCTCATCGCCTGGAACGCGCGCCGCAAGACCTCCGTCGAGATCCACCCCGGCGCCGTGCTCGGCCGCCGGGTGTTCATCGACCACGGCGCCGCCGTGGTGATCGGCGAAACCGCCGTCGTCGGGGACGACGTGACCATCTACCACCAGGTGACGCTCGGAGCGGTCGGCTGGTGGAGCGACAACAACCGGCCCGAGGGCGACCGCAGGCACCCGGTGGTGGGCGCCCACGTCGTACTCGGCACCAACGCGACCGTGCTGGGACCGGTCACCATCGGCGCGCACGCCGTCATCGGAGCCCAGGCCCTGGTGAACAAGGACGTGCCCGCGGGCGCCCGGGTGCTCGCCGCCACCGCGGTGATCAAGCCGGTGGGCCAGCGGCCGCAGCCCATGGAGGACCTGTACGCGGTGACGGCCTCGGCCGGCTCCTGGTAGCCCGGCCGCGCGGCACCGCACCGGCCCCGGCGCGCCCGCCGCGATCCCGCTCCACCCTGCCCTGCATCCCCCCACGAAGGCCGCACCGGGACCGCGGCGGACCACCTCCGCCCGCCCGGCAGGCGGCCGCACGAACCGACTTGTGAGGAACCACACGTGGAAAGCCGTGAGACGCGCCGCATCGCCGACAGCATCGCGGACCTGGTCGGATCGACCCCGCTGGTCCGCCTGCGCTTCGACGACTCGGCCCCGGGCGCCGAGGTGCTGGCCAAGCTGGAGTCCGCCAACCCGATGTCCACCAGCAAGGACCGGGCGGCCCTCTACATGCTGCGCGCCGCCGAGGAGCGCGGCGAACTGACCCCCGGCAACGGAACCGTCATCGAGGCCACCTCCGGCAACACCGGCATCTCCCTGGCCGCCCTCTCCGCGGCCCGCGGCTACCGCTGCGTCATCGTGCTGCCCGACAGCGCCACCGCCGAACGGGTCGCCCTGCTCAAGGCCCTGGGCGCCGAGGTCGTCCAGACCCCCCGCGACGCCGGCTACCCCGGCGCGATCGCCAAGGCCCAGGAGCTGCACGCGGCGACCCCCGGGTCCTGGTTCGCCTGCCAGCACGAGAACGCCGACAACGTCCGCGCCCACTACGAGACCACCGGCCCCGAGATCTGGGCCGACACGGCGGGCCGGATCGACGTACTGGTCTGCGGCGTCGGCACCGGCGGCACCCTCAGCGGCATAGCGAAGTACCTCAAGGAGCAGGACCCGCGGATCCGCGTCATCGCCGTCGAGCCGGAGAACTCCCCGGTGCTCTCCCAGGGCGAGGGCGGCCTGCACCGGATCCCGGGCCTCAACGGCGGCTTCGTCGCCCCCACCACCGACGTCTCGCTGATCGACAACGTGGTGACCGTCTCGGACGAGGACGCCATGGCCGGCGCCCGCGCACTCGCCCGCGAGCAGGGCGTCTTCGTCGGCGTCTCCTCCGGTGCAGTCGCCCACGCCTGCGCCCGGCTGGCCGCCCACCCGGACTACATCGGAGCCACCATCGTCACGGTCCTGCCCGACACCGGCGAGCGGTACCTCAGCCTGTGGAGCGAGGCCCCCGCACCCGCCGCCCGGCCCGCCCGGCAGCCGGCTCCGGCCTCCCCGCCGGCCACGGCCCCCGCCCAGATCCTGACCACGAAGTACTGACGCCTCCCGCCCGTCCCCCCACCCCCGAAGGAACCCGGCGTGAACTTCCGTCAGCTCCATCCGAACATCAAGCTGAGGCTGGGCATCGGATTCGTCCAGCGGATGCTCGGCATCATGCTGATGCCGCTGATGGTCATCCACCTCGCCACGCTGTACGGCGCGGCCGCGGCCGGGGCGCTCACCATGGCCGTGGCCGCCGCGGGCATCGCCAGCAACTTCGTCGGGGGCCACCTCGCCGACGTCCACGGCCGCAAGCCGCTGATGGTCGCCGGCGAGGCGGGGGCCGCCCTCACCTTCGCCCTGCTCGCCCTGGCCAACTCGCCCTGGTGGCAGTCCGGAGCGGCCACCTTCGTGCTCTTCCTGCTCAACACCTGTCTCGCCAGCGCGGCCACCCCCGCCGCCGAGGCGATGATGATCGACGTCTCCACCCCCGAGAACCGGCAGCTCGTCTACACGGTCAACTACTGGTCGATCAACATGGCGTTCACCGTCGGAGCCCTGATCGGCGGCTTCTTCTACGGGGACCACTTCGCCCTCCTGCTGACCGGCGCGGCCGTCCTGTCCCTGGCCACCGCCCTCGTCACCTGGTGGCGGATCGCGGAGAGCGCCCCGGAATCCGCCAAGGACCGGGCCTCCGGCGTCCCCGCGATGCTCCGCGGCTACCTCGCCGTCTCCCGCGACCGGGTGTTCCTGCGGCTGGTGGGAGCCGCGCTCCTCACCCGGGCCATCGAGGTCCAGATCGGCTACTACATCGCCGTCCGCCTCGCCGACGACTTCCCCGAGCAGGCCCTCGCCGGGCTGGAACGCTGGTTCCCGTCCGTGGACGGGGTCGCCATGCTCGGCATCCTGCGGGCCGTCAACACCGTCCTGGTCGTCGGCTTCGCCCTCTTCACCGGCAGCATGTTCCGCCGGCTGTCCGACCGGGCCCGCCTCTACGCCGGCATCGCCGTCTTCACCGCCGGGCACATGGTCCTGGCCGTCAGCAACGACGGCTGGATCCTGATCGCCGCCGCCGTCGTGTTCACCCTCGGGGAGATCGCGAACGTACCGGTGAAGCAGGCCATCCTGGCCGACCTGGTCGATCCGGCCGCCCGCACCAAGTACCTCGCCGCCTACGGCCTGGTACCCCGCATCGGCCTGCTCATCGGCTCGCTGTGCGTGACCGTCGGCGCCTTCCTCTCCCCGGTCGGCATGAGCGTCCTCTACGGCGCCTTCGGCCTCGGCGCCATCCTCGTCTACCGCTCCCTGCTGCCGCTGCGCGCACCGCGCCGCACCGCCGAGGAGCCCGAACCCGCGGCCGTGCCGCCGGCCGCCGCGCCGGCGGGCGCGCCGGCCCGGAACGGAGCCACGTCATGACCCAGCCCCGCGAACCCGGCCGCCTCCTGATGGTGATGCCGTACGCGCAACTTGTGCGCAAGGCCGTCGAAGCAGGCTTCCAGGTCTGGTCGGTCTGGGACCCGGCCCTGCGCACGCCCGAGTACCTCGCCGAGGTCGCCGCGCACTCGCAGCACCTGGCCCTCGTCGACTTCGGGGACGAGTCGGCCCTGCGCGCCCTCGTCGCCGAACTGGCCCGCGAACACGACGTCCAGCACGTCCTGCACCTGGGCAGCGAGGCCACCATGGCCCCGGTGCTCGCCGAGGCCGAAGCCCTCGGCCTGTCGCCGAACACCGCCGAATCCGTACGGCTGCTCAACGACAAGCACGCCATGCGCGGCCTCCTCAACGCCCACGGGGTCTCCGCGGTCCGCGCCCACCGGGCCGAAACCCTCGGCGAAGTCGAGCCGCTGCTGGCGGAGTTCGGACTGCCGGCCGTGGTCAAGCCCACCAACACGGCGGGCAGCCGCGGGATCGCCCTCGTCCGCACCGCCGCCGACCTCGCCGAATGGACCGAGCGGGTCAAGGCGGGCGGCTTCGAAGGCCCCTTCATCATCGAGGACTACCTCGAAGGCCCCGAGTTCAGCGTCGAGACCCTCACCGCCGGCGGCACCCACCACGTCGTCGGGATCACCGCCAAGCAGACCACCGGAGCCCCCGGCTTCGTCGAGACCGGGCACGTCCACCCGGCCCCCCTCGACCCCGCCGACGCCGCCGCGGTCCGCGACACCGTCACCGCCCTCCTCGACCTCGCCGGCTACGCCTTCGGCCCCGCCCACACCGAGGTCATCCTCACCCCCGCCGGGCCGCGCATCGTCGAGTCCCAGGCACGCCTCGGCGGCGACCGGATCCCGCTGCTCGTCGAGGTCGCCACCGGCTACGACATCGAGGCCGCGATCTTCCGGGGCCTGGCCGGCGAGGACGTCACCGCCCCCGCACCCCACCGGTACGCCGCCATCGGCTTCTTCCAGCTCCCCGCCGGACGCCTGGAGTCCGTCGAGGGCCTCGACGGACTCCGCGCCCGGGACCACGTGCACGGCGTGCACTTCCCCTACCGGCCGGGCGACCTCCTGCCCCGCACCACCGACTCCGCCACCCGCCACGGTTACGCCGTCGTCGACGCCCCGACCCCCGCCGAGGCCGCCGACCGGATCGCCGCCGCCCACACCGCCCTGCGCACCACGACCACCGAGACCCCGAAGGAAGCACTGAGATGACCGCCCCGACCGCGCGCGCCGCGGACCGGACCCTGCTGCTCGTCGGCGCCACGGACCAGCACCTCGAACGCGCCAAGGCGCTGGGCGTCCGGGTGGTGCTCCTCCAGCACCCCGACAAGATCACCACGTACCAGACCGCCCTGGCCGACGTGCTGCTGATGCTGGACTACACGGACTGGGACACCGTACGGCCGCTCGCCGAGGCCGCCCGCGAGGCCTGGGGCTTCGACACGGTCGCCTCCCTCACCGAGGCCGGGCTCGACATGGCCGCCCGCCTCAACGCCCACTTCGGCTTCCCGGGCACCGGCCCCGAGGCCAGCCGCCGGATGCGCAACAAGTTCCTGATGCGGCAGCACCTCACGGAGCGGGGCAAGCTGTCGATCCACTGGGACCGGGTCACCGACCGCGCCTCCCTCGACGCCTTCGCCGCCCGGGCCGGCTACCCCTTCATCATCAAGCCCACCGACGCCACCGCGAGCTTCGGCCTGATCCGCGTCGGCGGCCCCGGGGAACTCGACACCACCTGGGAACGGATCGAGGAGCTGCGCGGCCGGCGCACCGACCGCGGCTCGACCCTCTACACCGTCAGCGAGTTCCTGATGGAGACCTACCTCGACGGGCCCGAGTTCAGCGTCGAGGCCTTCAGCTTCGCCGGCCGCCACGTGGTGATCGCCGTGACCGAGAAGCTCGTCGACGACACCCACTTCGCGGAACTCGGCCACGCCCTGCCCGCCCGCCTGGCACCGGCGGAGCACGCCCGGGTCACGGCCGCCGTCGAGGACTTCCTCGACACGATGGGCGTCACCGACGGACCCAGCCACACCGAACTGCGCCTCGGCTCCCGGGGACCCGTCGTCATCGAATCCCACAACCGGGTCGGCGGCGGCCACATCAACGAACTGGTCGAGGCCGCCTACGGCATCGACCTCCTCGGCTACGGCGTCGCCTGGCCGCTCGGCCTGGTCGAGGCGCTCCCGGAGCCCCCGCAGGCCCGGGCCGGGGCCTGCACCCGCTTCGTGCTCCGCGACCCCGGCACGGTCACGGCCGTCTCCGGAGTGGACGAGCTCGCCGCCCGCCCCGACGTGCTCGCGGTGGAGGTCTCGGTGGCGCCCGGCGACCCGGTCCGCCCGCTGCGCGACAACTGGGACCGGCTCGGCTTCGCCGCCGTGACCGCCGCCGACACCGACGCCGCCATCGCCCTGTGCGAGCGGCTGACCGGGCAGATCCGCATCGACGTGACCCCGGCCGGGGCGCCGGCGGACGCCCGGGACCTGGAGGTGGCCGCGTGACCGCGCTGGTCCTGCACCGCTTCCCGCTCGACCCGTTCCCCTACGACCGCTGGCTCGCGGAACTCGACGGCGGCGTGGTGGTGATCGCCTCCCGCGAACGGATCGAGGGCGCCCGCGAGCGGGTCCCGGACGGCGACGGAGGCTACCGCCGGCTGGTGGTGCTCGACGACTTCGAGGACGAGGAGCTCCTCGACCGCACCGCCCTCGAACTGGCCGAGGAGTACGGGGTCACGCACGTACTGGCCCCCCACGAGGCGGACCTGATGCGGGCGGCCCGGCTGCGGGAGAAGTTCGGCCTGCCCGGACAGCTGCCCGACGAGGTGCTGCCCTTCCGGGACAAGGCCCTGATGAAGCGGCGGCTGGAAGCGGCCGGCATCGAGGTCGCCCCGCACGCCCTGCCCGCCACGGCCGACGACGCCCGGGACTTCGCGGACGAACACGGCCTGCCGGTGGTCTTCAAGGACCGCGACGGCTTCGGTTCCGTCGGGCTGAGGATCGTGACGACGCCCGACGCCCTGGAGGCCCACCTGGCCGAGGCCTTCCCGCCCGGCTCGGGCCCCCGCGAGGACCTGCTGGTCGAGGCGTACGTGCCCGGCCGGATGTGCCACGTCGACGGAGTCGTCGTGGGCGGCCGCTCGGTGATGTCCTGGCCGTCCCAGTACCAGTACGACCTGTCCTCCTTCCAGGCCGACCCCGGCGCCCGGGTGGACCTGACCCTGGACCCCTCCGACCCGCTGACCCCGCGCCTGCTGGAGCTGGCGGACACCGCGCTCGCGGCCCTCGGCGGCCCAGCCGACCACGCGTTCCACGCCGAGGTCTTCCACACCCCCGACGACCGCCTCGTGGTCTGCGAGATCGCCTCCCGCCCGGCCGGCGCGCGGATCCGCGAGGTGCTGGACGCCGTGTTCGGCGTGCACCCGGTGGAGCTGGCCAGCCGGGCCCAGACGGGACTGCGGCTGCCCGCCCTGGCCAGGCTCGCGGACGGCGCCCGGCTGGAGCCGGTCCGCATGGCCGGCCAGGTCCTGATGATGAAGCGGCCCGGCACGGTGCGCGGCATCCCGGTCACCCCCGAGGAGCCCTGGGTGCAGTACTACGGGGTCTTCGCGGAACCGGGCGAGGTGCTCGCGGAGGCGGCCCTCTCCTCGGACTTCCTCGCGGCGGCGGTGCTGTCGGCGCCGACCCGGCAGGAGTGCGAGCGGCGGCTGCGGGCCCTGGGCAACCGGTTCGAGGAGGAGATCGTGATCGACTGACGGGCCTGCCGTCAGCCCCCGGATCCCGCGAGGAAGTCCCGCAGCCGCCCGTGCTGTTCCCGCAGGATCCGGGCCGGCACCGCGCCGTAGTGCGTGGTGTACGCCTCGCGGTTGCCCGGAAGCTCCTTCCCGGAGGGCAGTACGGACATCAGCTCCTCCTGCGTCAGAGGCTCGGCCCGCGGGGTGCCCGGCGCGGCCCCGGGGCCGCAGGCCGTGCCGACGGTCCCGCAGACCAGCAGGACGACGGCCACCGCCACGGCGCGCGGTCGGCGCGGCACCATGGGAACCCCCTTCGTCGGCGTGCACGCCGTTCTCGACCACCCGCCGACAGCGCCCACCTGCGGGGATGGGCTATAGTTGATCTCGAGCCCGCCGCCGCGGAACACGGCGAACGGGACGATGCGTTGGTGGTCCAAGGAAAGACACCCCACTTCCCGTGGGGGAATGCAGGTGCAAGGCCTGCCCAGCGCTCGATCAAGGCCCCGGCCTCCTCACGGAGACCGGGGCCTTCTTGTCGCCCCCGGAGCGGTGGGCAGGCGCCCGCCCCGGAGGCAGGGGCCTCCGGGGCGGGCGCCGGAACTCACGAGGTCAGTGCGGCCAGATCGGCCAGTACCTCGGAGAGCAGCACCGGGTCGATGTCGGCGAACTTCAGCGGGTACGTCCGGGAGTGCCAGTAGTCGCAGGGTGTGGTGTCGAGCCAGACGGTCTCCAGCGTCTGGTCCGGGAACTCGCCGATCATCCCGACGGCGATGCCCTCCTGGAGGCCGATCACCAGATGGCGCTCCGGTCCCAGCCTGCGGGAGAACCAGCGTTCCACGCCCGCGTCCTGCGGCTCGCCCCGCTCCCAACCGCGGTTCTGCAGCGCGAGCAGCCTGCCCACCGGCACCGTGACGCCCTCGAAGCGGGTGAGCCGCTCGCCGCCCGCCTCCTCCGGGGTCACGGCCATCACCGGCCGGTCGAGCTGCGGGAACGGCTGGACGATCCCCAGCCCGTCGAACAGCCCGGCCCAGGCCGCCGGTCCGTCCCCCAGGCACAGTGGATGGGGCAGGGTGACGACCGCCCCGTCCGCGACCTCGACGCCCCCGCCCGACAGGTCCGCGTACGTCCGCTCCCCGGTGACGCGGAACGGGGTCACCGACCCACCGTCCCGCACCTGCCAGACGAGCCGCCGCACCAGGTGCCACACCAGCGGGTGGGCGACGAACAGCTGCCGGAACTCGGCGCCCGTCCAGGACCGGCCGTCCACCATCGCGGACTCCAGCCGTCGCACCTGGTCCGGTGCGATGGTCCGCAGGTCCTTCTTCAGGGCGGCGAACCGCTTGCGCTCGGCGGGCGCGAGCTCGGCGTCGTCAAGGACACCCGGCTTGGGCAGGTCCTTCAGCCGACGTCCCGCCTCGTCCCGCACGTGCGGGACGAGCTGCTCGTCGAAGCCGACCGTGAACCGGCGCGCCCCGTAGTCCACCACCGTGGCGCCGTCCGCGTCCAGCCCGAGGTCCGGCACCAGTCGGTCCGACAACTGCTCTGCGGTCAGGCTCAGTTCCGCCGCGACCGAGGCGATCTTCTCCTGGGCGCGCAGCTTCAACGCCTTGAACTTCACCCGCTGCGCGATCCCGTGCAGGCTCAGCAGTGCCCGGTCGCTGCCGATGGCCGCGAGGACCTCCAGGCCGTCCACCGCCCGCTGGTGCGCTCCCTCGCCCGGCCAGGCCCGGATCACCGGGGTCAGCGCGCGCACGGTCGCGTCGTCCCCGAACCGGCCCAGCGCGTGCAGGGCCCAGGTCTCCTTGGGCGGCATCCCCGCGAGGCGCCACTGCGTGAACAGCTCCCACACGAAGGCCGTCAGGGACTCCCGCGTGCACAGCTCCCGCACCTGCTCCAGCCCCGGGTACTCCGAGGAGGGCGTGGTCAGCGCGAGCATCGTGACGACGTGCTCCACGGCCGGTACGGGCAGCGCGCCACCCGATTCGACCAGGATCTGCGGGAGCGCCCCCACGGTGGCCCATGCAGCCGCCCGGGGAATCCTGGCCGGCAGCGCGGCGACCAGCGGGTCGACGCCCAGCAGTGCCTCGAGGGCACCGGCGGCCTCCGGCCCGTACGCCGCCGCGGCCTGACGCACCGCGTCGGCGCCGTGTGCCGAGGCGATCACCGACAGGGCCCGCTCGGCGGCGGTCCGCTCCGGCCCGAGGGGACCCAGCGCGTCGGGGACCAGCAGCCGGGCGGCCCCGGCCCCGTGCCGGACGAGCCAGATCCGGGCCGTCTCCCCGGCGGCCTTGAGCCGCACCAGCCAGTCCGCCATCAGCCGGGCCACGTCCCGGTCGAGGAAGGGCAGCAGGACCGGCCCCATCGTCGCCGGGTTGCCGCCCGCCATGCGCAGGGCGACCGGGAGGGCCGCCTCCTCGTGCCGGGCCACGAGCGGCTTGAACAGCGCCGGCCCCTCCTGGATGTAGGAAGGCCCGTGCCATCCGGGCAGCAGCGGCCGGACCTCGTCGAGCGGGCCGTGGACGAACACCGCCAGACTGTTCCACTGGTGGAGCCGGCCCGCCCGGAGCTGATCGACCAGCTGCTCCATCGGAGCGTGGGGCTGCCACCCCGTCAGCCAGGACTCGGCCGCCGCCCAGGACGCGCGCTCGCCCGGCCGCCAGACCACCGCCGTGACCGGCTCGGCCGCCAGGCCGCCGACCACGCGCGGGGTCACGGCCTTGCGCCTGCCCGTCCAGGGCGGGCTGGTCAGCAGCGGCGGCAGCGAGCCTGCGGGCACCTCCTCGACCAGCTCCCGGTGCACGAGCGGCCCGACGGCACCGGCGAGCGGCTCCGCCAGGCCCGGCAGCGCGGCGAGCGCCGACTGCCGGTGCGCGGCCACGTGGGCCTTGAGCAGCAGCCCCGCCGTGGTCGCTGCCCGGCCCGGCCCCACCGAGGCCCCGGCCAGCATGCGCAGCGCGCGGAGCGGCCGGCGCCCCGCAGCGGCGACCAGGGCGGCGCGCACGTACTTGTTCTCGACGCGGTCGAGGAGCAGGCCGAAGGCCTCGTCCGTGGGCAGCTCGGCGAGGGCTCCGGCCAGTCTCCTGACGTCGTCGGCGTCGGAGTTCTCCCGGTCGAGGTCGGCCGCCAGCCAGGGGGCCACGGCCGCACCGATGCCCTCGGCCGCCGAGGCGATGACGGCCGGGTTCCAGCCGGACCAACTCAGGTCCACCCGGTCGCCGAACAGGGCGGCCTGGCGCGCGGACCCCAGGGAGCACACCAGCAGCTCCCGCACGGGACGCTCGTGGTGCTCGCGCGTGGCGGGGTCCGCGCAGCAGTCGTCCACCCACCCCTGCTCCGTGGGGACGAGGAATGCGGTCGCCACACGCCGGCGAGCGCTCCGCCGGTGGCGGGCCAGCACCTCCACCGTGGCACGGTAGGTTTCCTCGTCGGTGACACTGAGCAGGGCGCGGACCCGTTGCAGGACGGGGACGGCCTCGTGCCGCCTCCAGCCGTTGCCCTCGTCCTCGGGACGGAAGCCGATGCCCTCGACGACGCTCCGGCTGCGCTGCACCGCGGACGTGGTGCACAGCTCCAGCGCCTCGACGGCGGCACGGGCCGCGAAGGGCAGTCCGTGCACCACCGCCCAGGCGTCCGCGATCGTGCCGGCCCGGCCGGCCCGCACGGGCAACGCCTCCGCCAGCACGGCGGCGCCCAGGGGGCTGGGGCTCCCCGACTGGTGGGCGCGGGCCGCCCCCACCGCCTCGGGCTCGCTCTTCGGCGCGTCGAGGGCCCGCTCGACCGTCTCGGCATCGGCTTCGAACCACTCGCGCAGCCGCGCCGGTGCCTCCCTGTCGACGGGCGGTACCTCCACGGGGACCCCGCCGCGCCGCGGATGCAGATTCCGCTTCCAGTCCTCGGGCAGGACGAAGACGTCCTCACCCCCTGGTACAGCGGCCGTCCCGGGCCCGTCGACGTGCTCCCCGCGCCCCATGGCGCCCTCCCCTTGTTCACGAACCGGTCGGTCGAACAGTAGGCGCCACCACTGACAACCGGCCGGGGAGGGGGGCCGGGGGAGCGGCCCCGAACATGCGGACGGGCCGGTCCCGGGCGTTCGTGCGGACGCCCGCGACCGGCCCGCCCAGCGGCGGAAGCCGAGGGTCAGCTGCCGGCGGAGAGGTTGCCGGAGAGGACCGGGATGTTGCTGAGGATGTGCGAGAGCGGCTCGTCGCCCTTGGCCTGGGTGGAGTTCTCGGTGCACTGCTGGTTCTGCGGGTTGGCGAGGACGTTGACGTCCTGGACGCCGACGTTCGCGATCACCGCGAGCAGCGACTGGGCGTTGACCTTGACCGGCAGGCCGATGCAGGGCTTGTTCAGGGTGCCCTGGATGGCGCTGAGCTGCGGGCTCATGTCACCGGTCGACTTCTGGTTGCCGTAGATCTGCTGGGCGCCGTTGCCGTTGACGGTGTTGATCCCGTTGTCGTTGCCGATGGCCATGGCCGGGGCGGCGACGGCGGCACCCGCGCCGACGGCGGCGGCGGTGGCTGCTGCGGTGACCATCATCTTCTTCAGCATTCGAGAACTTTCCTTCGCTGTAGCCGAAACGAGCCCCGGATCGGGGAGTTCGTGCTGGTAACGGGAGCGCGGCCGGGGACGTGGCGGTGCGTCACCCGAATGGCAGAGCGGCCGCCCGCGGGCCGCGGATCCCGGGACGCCGACCGGGTGCCAGGTGCCCCGGACACCGCCACACCGGCCGCCGGCCGTCGTTGGTACGTGCGGCCCTCCACCGCCGTTCCTCCCACGACCCCCACGCGCCGCCACGACCGGAGCCGCCCATGACCTCTGTCGCCCTGACCCGGCGGGCCCCGGTCGCCGTACCCCGCGCCCTGCGGGCGGCCGTGGCGGCGACCGGCTGCGCGCTGCCGCTGTACGCCGTCTGGGCGGCGGCCCTCGCCACCGGGGGAGGGGACCTCGCCGCCCAGGGCGCATGGGCGGACTTCGCCGCCCGCCACCCGGGCTCCGCCTACGACCTCGCCTGGCACGGCGGGCTCCACACCGCCGCCTACAGCCTCGTGTCCCCGTACGCCATGGCCGTCTTCGGGGTGGTGCCCGTTACCGTGGCGGCCGGCCTGACCGCCACCTGGCTCGCCGGACTGCTCTGCGCCCGCTCCGGAATCCGGAGGCCCGAAGGGCCCGCGCTGGCGGCGGCCCTCGCCCTGTGGTGCCAGGCGGCCTCCGGGCGCACGACCTTCGTCCTGGGCACGGCCTTCGCCCTCGCCGCCCTGCCGGCCGCCCTCCCCAGGACACCCCCCGGGGCCGGGCGGCTCGCCGGCACCGCCCTGTGCGCCGCCCTCTCGGCCATGGCCAGCCCCGTCGCCGGACTGTTCCTCGCCCTCACCGGCACCGCCCTGCCGCCCGCACCCCGGCGCCGGGCCGTCGCGGCCGCCCTGCTCGTACCGCCCTGCGCCGTCCTCGCCCTGACGTCCCGGTTCTTCCCCTTCCAGGGCGAACAGCCCATGCCCCCGGAGCGGATCTGGCCCCCGCTGCTGACGGCACTGGCCGTCCTCGGGGCCGCGCCGCCCGCCTGGCGGTGGGTCAGGCGCGCCACCGCCCTGTACGCGGCGGCCGTCCTGCTCACGTACGCCGTCCCCTCCCCGATGGGGACCAACGTCGAACGGCTCGCCGGCCTCGCCGCACCCGCCCTCCTGCTCGCCGCCGCCGCGACGGCCACCGGCCGCGCACGCCGCGCCCCGGCCGCGGCCGGCCTCGCCCTCTGCCTGCTCTGGTCCGGCGGCAACACGGCCGCCCACCTCCGCGACACCGTCCCGGTCCCCGCCTGGGCCGCCGACACCGACGGGGTCCTCGCGGAACTCGGCCGGCTCGGAGCCGGCCGCACCCGGGTGGAGGCCGTCATGGCGCGCAGCCACCGCGAGGCCGCCCTCCTCGCCCCCCACGTCACCCTGGCGCGCGGCTGGAACCGGCAGGCGGACGTGGAACGCGGCCGCCTCTTCTACCGGGACGGCGGCCTCACCCCCGCCGCCTACCGCGCCTGGCTCGACCGGTGGGCCGTGGGCCTCGTCGTGGTCCACGACGGCCCGCCCGACGCCGCCTCCGAGGCCGAACGCGCCCTCGTCGCCCGCGGACCCGCGTACCTGGAGCCGGTGTGGCACGACCGCCACTGGCGGATCTACCGCGTCCGGGACGCCGTCCCCCTCGTCGACCCGCCCGCCGCCGTACGGAGCTCCGACGCGGCCGCGCTCACCGTCCGGATGCCCCGCCCCGGCACGGTGACCGTACGGATCCTCGACTCGCCCTGGCTGACGGCGGACACCGGATGCCTCGAACCGGTACGGGGCACCCGCGACCACGGCTTCGTCCGGCTGACCGTACGCCGCCCGGGCGACGTCACCATCGGCTCCGGCTACCTCTCCGAAGGCCGCCGGTGCGCACCCTGAACGCCCTGCCGGCCCGCCTCGCCCTGGTCTGCGTACGCCGGCACCGCCTCGTCCTGCTGCTGTGGCTGCTGCTCCTCGCCGCCGGGGCGGCCGCCGCCGGACCGGTCGCGGACGCCCTGGACCGGCGGCCCTGGAGCGTGGCCCCGCACGAGTCGGTGCGGGGCGGCCGGCTGCTGGACGGCGTCCGCGCCCACGGGGGCCAGATCGACGCCGTGGTCTCCGGCCCCCCGGTGACCGGCCCCGCCCTCCGGCGGGAACTGGCCGCCGCGCGCCGGGACCTGGCCGCCCTCCCCGGAGTCCACGGCGTCACCCCCCTCACCGCAGGGGCGTACGCCGCCGACGGCCGGGCGGCCCTGCTTTCCGTACGCCTGGACCGCGCCCTGGCCGGGGAGGACCGGCGGCGCTGCGAACGGGCCGTGGAAGCCCGGCTGCGCGCGGTCGGCCGGGCCCGGCCCGGCGTCGCGGTGGCCCTCGGCGGCAGCGACCGGGCCCGCGCCGAGGTGGCGCGCCGGACCCTGGCCGACACCCGGCGCGCCGAGCTGATCACCCTGCCGGTCACCCTGGTCGTGGTGTACCTCCTCTTCGGCGGCCTGGTGGCGGCCGCCGTGCCGCTGGTCGCGGCCGTCGCCGCGGCCGGCACCGGGATGCTCTGGCTCCTGCTGCTGTCGCGCTGGTACGACCTGACCTCCCCGGTGCTGTCCACCACCACGATGCTCGGCCTGGGCCTGGCCGTGGACTACTCCCTGCTCACCGTCGGGCGGTTCCGGGAGGAGCTCGCCGCCGGCCACGGCGTCCCGGAGGCGGTGGTGCGGACCATGGGCAGCGCGGGCCGCTCGGTGCTGTTCGCCGCACTGGTCGTCGCCGCCGCCCTCAGCGGGCTGGCCGCCTTCCCGAGCGACTTCTACGCCTCCGTCGGCCTGGCCGCGGCGGGCACCGTCCTGCTGTCGCTCGCCGCCGCGGTCACCCTGACCCCCGCGCTGCTCGTGGCGTGCGGTGCGCGGATCGGGGCCCGGGCCCGCCGCGAGGCCGACGAGGGCGCCTTCGCCGCGCTGGCCCGCTGGACCCGCCGCCGGGCGCCGGCCGTCGCGGCCGGCGCGGGGATCCTGCTGCTGGCCGCCGCCGCGCCGTTCCTGCGGGTCCACCTCGTCAGCCCGGTCGGCGAACTGCAACTCCCGCCGGGCAGCGAGGCCCGGCGCTTCGCCGACCTGGTCGCCGAGCGGTTCCCCCAGCACCGGCCCGACGCCGTCGTGGTCGTGGCCCGCACCGACCCGTCCCGGCTGACGGCGTGGGCGGGGCGCTTCGCGGATGCCCCGCAGGTGCAGCGCGTCGAACCCGCCGCCGCCGCGGGCCCGGGGGTCGCCGTCGCCCGCCTCGTACCGGTGCCCGACGCGGACGCGGCCCACGCCACCCGCCTGGTGGAGCTCCTGCGGGCCGACCGGCCGCCGGACTTCGCCGTCCTGGTGACCGGACGGGCCGCGCTCGACGCCGACTTCAGGGCCGAGGTCGTCGAGCACGCGCCCCGCGCCGCCGCCCTGATCGCCCTGACCAGCTACGTCCTGCTGCTGGCGATGACCGGCTCGGTCCTGCTGCCGCTCAAGGCGATCGTGATGAACACCCTGTCCCTCGGCGCCTCGTTCGGCGCGCTCGTCCTCGTCTTCCAGGACGGCTGGTGCGCCGGGATCCTGGGCGTCCACACCCTGGGCGGACTGGGCTACTGGCTGCCGGTGGTCGTCTTCGCCCTGGCCTTCGGACTGTCCATGGACTACGAGGTGTTCCTGCTCTCCCGCATCCAGGAGGCGTACCGCGCCGGAGCCGGCAACGACCTCGCCGTGGAGGCGGGCGTACAGCGCTCCGCGCGGATCATCAGCTCCTCGGCGCTGCTCATGTGCATCGTCTTCACGGGCTTCGCGACGGGGGAGGTGCTGGTGATGAAGCAGCTGGCGACCGCCCTGACCCTGGTGGTCGTGGTGGACGCCACCCTGGTGCGCTGCCTCCTGGTCCCCGCGACCATGACCCTCCTCGGCCGCGCCAACTGGTGGTGCCCCCGCGCCTTCCGCCGCCCCCGCCCGCCGGTCCGGGAGGAGGCCGCCGCGCCGCGGGAGGAGGTGGCGGTGTGACGTACCGCCCTGCCGCTCAGCGGTACTCCTTCCAGGGCAGCGGCCCCTCGCCGTGGTAGTGCCCGTGCCCGAGTTCCTCCATCGGGCAGGGCCGGAACCCGTCCACCGTCCGGGGATCGCCCGCCAGGAAGGCCCGTACGATCCGGCCGGCCTGCACGGCGGGGTCCTCGTCGGTGACCGCCGCCCCCATGCCGAACTCCTCGGCGAGCCGGTACCCGCCGTCGGGATCCTGCTCGTTGCGGAAGAAGTAGACCAGCACCTGCCCGGGGCGCCGCGGGTCCGTCCACACGTGGCCGAGTTCGCACGACCAGCGCTCCAGCCACCCGGTCTCGCCGCGCAGCCCGTCGAGCACCAGCCGCGCGACCGTCTGCGCGGGCCACTCCCAGCCGCCGTCCCGGCGGGCGCGCTCCAGTTCGGCGTCGTACCGGGCGGCGTCGAAGCGGTACTCGGGCAGCCGGGGAACCCCTTCGCCTGCCGTCCGCCAGCTCCACACGACCGTGCCGCCGTCCCGCCGCAGCGTGAGGTGCAGCAGGTCGTGGCAGCCGCACCACCTCTCCGCGAAGACCACCGCGTGCGGCCTCTCGCCCACCGCCAGCGGCCCGTCGGGCACCAGCCAGTCCCGGGGATCGCCGCACCGGGCGTCGTACTCCGCGTCCTCGAAGGCCTCCTCGATCACGTCCACCCCGTCGATCAGCGGGCGGACCTCCAGATCCTCGTACGGCCCGAGCGACGGGTCGTTCCGGACGTACAGCCGCAGCACGTTCAATTCCCTGGTCACCGGACCAGGCTGACGTCCTGCCGCCCCGGACGCCACACGGTTTTCCCGGCCCCCCGGGTGCCGTATAGTTGATCTCGAGCCCGCCGCCGCGGAACACGGCGAACGGGACGATGCGTTGGTGGTCCAAGGAAAGACACCCCACTTCCCGTGGGGGAATGCAGGTGCAAGGCCTGCCCAGCGCTCGATCAAGGCCCCGGCCTCCTCACGGAGACCGGGGCCTTTCGCGTCACCGCACGGCCACACCGAGCCTGACGGTGTAGTGCTCGCGGAGCAGGCCGTCCGGGAAGAGGCTGAGCAGCCGGGCGCGTTCGGCGGCCAGGAAGGCGTCCGCGCCCGGCTCGCCCACCAGGAAGAGCGAATGCGTGGACAGCTTCCCGAGGTGGGCCTCGACGGAGATCCGGCGCGACCAGTGCAGGCGCCGGGCGGTGAAGCGCAGGCCGGGCAGCGAACGGGCCGGCTCGTTGACGTACCAGCCGGGGCCGAAGTGCTCCTCGATGCGCGCCTGCTGCTCGGCGATCCACTCCACGTCCGTGTCGGGGTCGTTGGACCAGACGGCCAGCGCACCCCCGGGCCGCAGGACGCGCAGCGCCTCGGGGCCGGCCAGGCCGGGGTCCGTCCAGTGCCAGGACTGGGCGTAGGCCAGCAGGTCGGTGCCCGCCGTGGCCAGCGGCAGCCGGTCGCCGTCGCCGCGGACCAGCGGGATCCCGGGATTGCGGCGACGGAACTCGGCGGCCATGCCCTCGGCCGGCTCCACCGCCACCACCCGGGCCCCGCGGGCGTGCAGCAGCGCGCTCGCGATGCCCGTTCCCGCGCCGACGTCGGCGACCCGGGCGCCGGCCAGCGGGAAGCCGGCCAGTTCCTCGACGGCGTCGAAGAGCGCGGCCGGGTAGGCGGGCCGGTGTGCGGCGTAGCGGGCCGCCGCGGAACCGAACGAACGAGCACGGGATCCGGTCGTCATGCGGTCCATCATGGACCGCCGGTCAAGAGGCCCCCGCCGGCCGGGCTCAGTCGACCTGGAGCTCGCCCATCCGGCTCCAGCCGGTGGCGCCCTCGATGGTGGTGCTGACGATCTCGGGCGTACGGGTGACCAGCGGACGCATCGTCTCCAGGGCCTCGGCGAAGTGCTCGGAGGTGACGTGCGCCTCGGCCGCGTCGTCCTGGAACGCCTCGCACAGGACGTAGGTGTCGGGCTCCTCCAGGCTGCGGGACCACTCGAACCACAGGTTGCCCGGCTCGGCCCGGGTGGCGCGGGTGAACTCCGCGACCTTCTCCGGCCACTGGTCCACGTATGCGGGCTTGACGGCGAATTTCACCACAATGAAGATCATTCAGCCATTGTAGGCACGGGCCCGGCGGCGGCCGCCCGGCACCCGGTCAGGGCGATTCCTGGAGGTAGGCGGCGATCCGGGCCAGGTCGTCGGCGATGCCCACCACCTCCTCGGGGTCGGCGGTCGCGGTCATCGCGCCCGTCACCCCCGCGTAGAAGAGGTCGAAGCGCCCGCCGCCCTTGTCCAGGTAGCCGGCGATGGTGATGGCGCCCACCGACAGCCGGTCGTTGAGGAGGTCGCCGCCGACCGCCGCACCGGTCTTCGCGAAGACCTTGCCGCGCGCCGGGCAGTCGCGGCAGTTCAACGCCAGCAGCCCGTCGACCCCGAGGATCGGCAGCGCCTCCCGGAACCGCCGTGCGTCCGGCGTGCCCTGCCAGTACGCCAGCATCTGCACCAGGGCCCGGGGCGTGACCCGGTCGGCGGGGTTGCCGCCGCGGCCGTCCATCAGCGCCACCTGCTCGCGGTCCACGCCCGCCCGGTCCAGGAACGCGGCGAGCACGGGGAAGCCGGCGGTGCACTGCCGGCTGCCGGCGGTGACGGCCAGCAGGCAGACGTCGAGGTTGGCGCCCAGGTTGTGACTGACCTTCAGGATCAGCTTCGCGTACTGCTCGTACGGGGGCGAGGTGTACGCGGCCACCCGCGGCCGCCCCGCGTAGTCGCGCGGCAGCCGGGCCACCGGGTTGGGCCCCGTCGCGGCGGCGCCGACCTCCACCCCGGCCCGGCCGAGCGCCTTGATGAGCGCCGTCCGGCCGAAGGCCGCCGGGTCGGCGATCGGGGAGGTGCGCAGCAGCGGCCGGGCGTCGGCGGCGATGGTGCCGGACAGCCGGATGCGGGTGCCGCCGGCGTCGGCCGTCACCGTGATGTCCGTGGGCTCCCCGGCCGCGACGGTCTTCACCGTCGAGGTGACCTCGTACGGGGCGACCTTGGGCCGCCAGTCCAGCCGGGCGTCCGCACCCGCCCGGTCCCCGGGGGTGGTCAGCAGGTCGACGAGGTTGTCGTTGACGATGAGGGGGGTCGGTACGGGGTCGAGCTCCGGATCGGGGGCGAACAGCCGGCTGTCGACGACTACGTCGCCCTCGACGCGGGTGATGCCCGCCCCGCGGACCTGCCGGGCCAGCTCCTCGATCCCGGCGAGGGGGTTCTCCGGGGTGAGGGTGGCACCGGGGAAGTCGTTGGCGTAGGTGTGGTCGAGGTCCGTGTACGCGACCGTCCCGTCGGGCCGGGTCCGGCCGCCGAGGGTGAGGTCGCCCTGGGCGACGAGGTCGAGGTCGCCGGCCAGGGTGGACCCGGTCCGCCGCCCGACCGCGTAGAGGGGCGTCGTGAAGCGGTGGTCCGGGCCGAGGACCTGCCAGGTGGCGGATACGGGGAAGAGCTTCGCGGTGGAGCCGGGTATGAAGAACTGCCCGGGGAACAGGTCGTGCACCACCCGGCCGCCGCCGGGCCCGGTCTGCAGCAGCCCCCACTGGGCGTGGCGGTACTCGGGCCCCCGCATGATCTCCGTGATGCGGGGGTCGAGGCCGTCCTCCGCGGACGGCGCGGGCGACGGCGAGGGCTCGGCCCGGGCGCCCGTGCCCGGGGCGAGCGCCACCAGCAGCAGGGCCGCGCAGCAGCCGGCGACCCGGCGCCGCAGCGCCACGGGCAGGATCGGATTCACGGCGCGCTCCGTTCGTCGCAGCCGCCTCCGCAGCGGCCCGAGCCCCGTCAACAGCGTGCCACGCCCCCCTGCGGCCCGCACGTCACCCTGTTGCCGCAACGGGGGGAGGAGGCTCGCTCAGCCGGCTGCCGGGCCGAACCGCCGCCTGTACGCGGACGGGGTGATGCCCGTACCCCGGCGCATCAGGGCCCGCAGGTTGGCGGCGGTGCCGAGCCCGCTGTGCCGGGCGACCAGCTCCATGCGGGACTCGCCCCGCTCGATCAGCCGGCAGGCCAGGGCGAGCCGCTCCGCCGTGAGCCAGGCCAGCGGCGTCGTGCCCAGCTGCGCCCGGAAGCGGCGGTGCAGGGTCGCGGGGCTGACCGCCGCGCGGGCGGCCAGAGCGGCGACCGTGAGCGGAGCGTCCAGCCGCTCCTGGGCCCAGGCCAGCACCGGCGCCAGGGACTCGTCGGGCAGGTCGGGCACCGGCCGCTCCACGAACTGCCGCTGGCCGCCGTCCCGGTGGGCCGCGAAGACCAGCCGCCGGCTGACCGCGCCCGCGACCTCCGCGCCGTGGTCACGGCGGACCAGGTGCAGGCCGAGGTCGAGCGCGGCCGCGCTCCCGGCGGCGGTGAGGATGTCGCCGTCGTCCACGAACAGCACGTCGGGCTCCAGGCGGACGGAGGGGAACCGGGCCCGGAAGGAGTCCGCCCACTGCCAGTGCGCGGTGGCCCGGCGGCCGTCGAGCACTCCGGCCTCGGCCAGGGTGAAGGCGCCGCTGCAGAAGCCCACCAGGCGGGCGCCGCGCGCGTGCGCCCGCCGGACGGCGTCCAGCACGGCGGGACGGCGGGGCACCTCGGTGTCGGGGCGGTTGGGGACGATCAGGGTGTCCGCCGCATCGGCGGCTTCCAGTCCGGCCACCCCCGTGAGCGTGAAGAACCCGTCGCGCATCGGCGTGCGGGGGGTGGGGGAGCAGAGGGTGAACGCGTAGAGGTCACGGCCGATCTCCGGCCGGCGCAGTCCGAAGACCTCGGTCGCGCAGCCGAGTTCGAAGGGGTTGGAGTTCTCGTCGACGATCACGACGACCCGGTGCGAGGATTCTTTCGCCATGTGCGATTCCTAGCACTCACCCCGGAGCCGCGGTACCGCGCAGCATGGGCCCATGAACAACGAACCCGTGTCCCTGGCCAAGGCCCTGGCCTCCTTCGACGCCCTGTGGAGCCCGCGCATCGTCACGCGCGTCAACGACTACGACGTCCGCATCGCGAAGGTCGAGGGCGAGCACGTCTGGCACGCCCACGACGACACCGACGAGTTCTTCCTGGTGCTCGAAGGAGAGCTGCGCATCTCCCTGCGCGAAGCGGGCGGCGAGCGCACGGTCCTGCTCCCGCGCGGGGCGGCCTTCACCGTCCCCCGGGGTACGGAGCACAGGCCGTCCGCGCCGTCGGGAGCGGCCATCCTCATGTTCGAACCCACCGGGACCCCGACCGTGGGCGACCGCCACGAGGAGGTCCCCGACCACGTGGACGCCACGACCGGGCACCCCCTGGACGGCTGAGGCGGGGCTGGCTACAGTCCGGTGTTACACGTGTAACTCGGACAGGAGCCGGCAGCAGCTCCGCACGAAAGGGCCCGCAATGACGCAATCGCACCCGGCCGAGCCCGACCTGACCTGGCCGCCGCCCCCCTTCCGGGAGCCGGTGCCGCCCGTGGTCGCCGAGGACGGCGTACGCCACTTCGACGGGGTCACCTACGCCACCCGGCCGGGCTACCGCCCGCGGCTGCTGGACGTCCGGGTGCCCGCCGGAGTGCCGGGCCCCGTCCCGGCCGTGGTCTGGATCCACGGCGGCGGCTGGCTGGAGGGCGACCGGCGCTACCCGCCGCCGACCGTCCCCGCCGGACTGCTCCACGGCACGGTGCTGGCGGCCGGGCTCGCCCTGGTCTCCGTCGACTACCGGCACAGCCTCGAAGCCCCCTTCCCGGCGCAGCTGCACGACGTGAAGGCCGCCATCCGCTACGTCCGCAGGTTCGCCGGCTCCTTCGGCATCGACCCGGACCGGATGGCCGTCTGGGGCGAGTCCGCGGGCGGCCACCTCGCCGCCCTGGCGGGCCTGACGGGCCCGCACACGCCCGGCGCCGCCGCCCTGGAGGGAACCGAGGGCGTCGGCGCCGGCGACACCTCGGTCCGGGCCGTCGTCGACTGGTACGGGGTGTCCGACCTGGTCTCCCTGCGCGGGCACCCCCTGCCGCCCGTGCCGCCGGGCGTGGAGTTCCCCGACCCCTACGACGCGCTGCTGGGCGGCACCGACGAGGAGCGGCCGGCGCTGGCCCGTGCCGCGAGCCCGGTGACGTACGCCGCCGGCGGGTCCGGCGCCCCGCCGTTCCTGCTGGTCCACGGCACGCGCGACGGACTGGTCCCCTACGGCCAGAGCGAGGCGCTGCACGCGGCGCTGCACGCGGCCGGCGGGGAGAGCGTGCTGGAGCCGGTGGAGGGCGCCGACCACATCTTCCTCGGCGCCCCGGACGTCGCCCCGATCGTCACCCGCAGCGTGGCCTTCCTGGCCCGCCACCTGGACGCCTGACCGGGCCGCCCGGCGGCGCGTGCCGGCCGCCGGGCCTCAGGAGGACCGGCGGTGCACCAGTACCGCCTCGATGCCGGGAACCCGCGGTGCCGTGCCCTGCGCGACCAGCGCGTGCAGGGCGTCCGCCACGGACGCGGCGGACGGCAGCTCCAGCGCGACGCTGGTCAGCGCGGGCCGCTGCAGCGCCGACAGCACCAGGTCGTCACAGCCCACGACGGCCACCTCGTCCGGTACCCGGATCCCCTCGGCCAGCAGGGCGTGCATCAGCAGGGCCGCGTACTCGTCGTTGTACGCGAAGACGCCGTCCAGGCCGAGCTCCCGCCACCGGCGGGCCAGCGCCGTCGCGGACTCCCGGGTGTAGGCCAGCTCGACGGGCGTGACGGTCGCCGGGTGCCGCGCGGCGACCTGCTCGGCGCCGGCCAGCCGCGGCCGGGCCAGGGCGTCGAGGCCGCGCTCGCGCGGGATGACCACGCCGATCCGGGTCCGGCCCCGGGCGACGAGGTGCGCGGCCGCGGTCGCGCCGACGGCGGTGTGGTCGAAGGCGATGGTGTGGACCCCGTCCACGGGGTGCGAGGCGAACGCCAGCACCCCGCGCACCCCCGCCCGGCGCAGCACCTCGGCCGCCCGCGCGGTGAGCCGGTCGCCGTCGAGGGAGAGCACCGCGGCCGGCCGCAACTCGGCCCAGGCGCGGGCGGCTTCGACCGGATCGCCGAAGCGGCCGGCGTGCATCACGGTGGTGTAGCCGTGCCGCTCCAGCTCGCTGACCAGAGCGTCCACCCACTCGCTCACCAGGCGCCCGACCGCCGAGACGGAGGCGGGCAGCAGCACCAGATTGCTGCGGCCGGCGCGCAGGGACCGGGCGGCCGCGTTCGGCACGTAGCCGAGCTGCGCGGCGGCGGCCAGTACCCGCGCCCGGGTGTCCTCGCCGACCCGGTGGCCCTGGGTGTCGTTGAGCACGAAGGAGACGGTGGCGCGCGACACCCCCGCCAGGCGGGCGACGTCCGTACTCGTGGCCGACGCGGGGGCCGACGCCTCTCTGGTCATGGTGTGCTCCAACGCCCTCGGCAGCCCGGTGCGGCCCTTCCGTTCGAGGTTACACGAGTCAAACCCGGCGCCCCCGGCGGCCGGACCATCCGGTCGCCCCCTCGGCCGGCCCGGCTGCGTTCCCCTCGTGACCACGCCCCCAGGCCGTCGGCACCGGTGGCCGGCCGGGCTGAAGGTCCCTCACATCCCCTCGCTCCGCGCGGCGAAGCCGCGGTAGCGGAGCTTCCTGTTTCGTGGGCTATAGTTGATCTCGAGCCCGCCGCCGCGGAACACGGCGAACGGGGCGATGCGTTGGTGGTCCAAGGAAAGACACCCCACTTCCCGTGGGGGAATGCAGGTGCAAGGCCTGCCCAGCGCTCGATCAAGGCCCCGGCCTCCTCACGGAGACCGGGGCCTTCCTGCTGTCCCGCACCCGCACCCGGGGCGGAGTAGCTCCGGGTGCGGGGGCCGGGGGTGGTCGACAGAATGATCGTGGAGCACGGCACCCCGCAGGGCCCCCGGTTCGCGCCGGCCGTGCCGTGGCGCCGACGGGACGATCGCGGGGCTGGAGATGGCGGGAGCGACCCGGCCGGCGGGCCGTGACTGGCGGCACGGCCTGCTGCCCCCGGCCGCCGCCTGGCTGGTCGCGAACCTCCTCACCTGGGCCGTCGCCAGGGCGTCCGTCGCCGGCGACGGCTCCCCGGTGGCGTACTGGTCGACCGGTGGCCGCACCCGCTGGGACTCCGCCCACTACCTGTCCATCGCCGAGACCGGCTACGAGATGTTCCGCTGCCGGGAGCGCTACCCGGACTTCCCCGACGTCATCTGCGGGAACGTCGCCTGGTTCCCCGGCTATCCGATGGCGGTCCGGGCGGTCTCCGCCACCGGGCTCTCCTACGAGCTGTCCGCCGCCGTCGTCACCGAGCTCTGCCTGCTGGGCATGTTCGCGGTCCTGTGGTGGCTGCTCGGCGCCCGGCTCACCCGGGCCACCGGCCTCACCCTCGCCATCGGCACGGTGTTCCCGGGCGGCGTCTACTTCCACGCCCTGTTCCCCCTCTCCACCGCCACCCTCGCCCTGCTGGTCTGCGTCGCCGGGGTCAAACGCGGCTCGTGGGCCCTCGCCGCCGCCGGCGGCTTCGCGGCGGCCGCCTGCCACCCCGTCGGCGCCGTCGCCGTCGGACTGCTGCTGCTGAGCGCCCTCTTCGCGTGGCGCGGCGACACCCGGCCGGTCCGGTTCGCCAAGGCCGGCGCGGCGGCGGCCGTCTCCGGCTGCGGCGTGCTCTGGGCCAAGTGGCTGATGTGGCAGGCGACCGGCCGCTGGGACGCGTACGAGGCCATCCAGGAGTCCAGCTACGGACAGGGCGGCGTGCACCAGCCGTTCGACGAGATGGCCCGGGCCTACCGCTTCCCGTTCAAGGACTGGTACCGGCCGCAGGGACACCTCCCCTGGCTGGTCGAGCACGGGCTCGACGCCCACCGGACGCAGCTCTGGCTCGACACCGCCTTCGTGCTCCTCGTCCTGGCGACGGCCGCCACCCTGCTCGTCCGCGGCCGCGGGCTCGACGCGGGGGAGTGGGCCGCGGCCGTCCTGACGGCGGCGGTCTTCCTCGTCCCGTTCCTCGCCGGCGCGGAGATGTCCTGGTACCGCAACCACGCGCAGATGTTCACCGGGCTCCTGCTGGTCGCCCGCCTGCCCGGACGGGTCCAGGTGCCGCTGCTGGCCTGCTGCGCGGCCCAGTACGCCCTGCTCGGGGCGATGTTCTTCTCCGGGGTGCTGGTGTGACCCGCCCGGCCTACCGCTGTTCCCCGTCCGTGTCGCGGGCCACGAGGTAGGCGGGCCGGGCCTGCACCGCCGTGTAGATGCGGGCCACGTACTCGCCGAGCATCCCGACGCAGAAGAGCTGGACGGCGCCGAAGAACAGGACCGTGGTGATCAGGGAGGTCCAGCCGGGCAGGGTGTTCCCCGTGGCGTGGGCGACGAGGGTCCACAGGAGGAAGCCGAGGCACACGACGAGGCTGGCGGCACCGATCGCCGTGGCCAGGCGCAGCGGGACCGCCGAGAAGCTGGTGACGCTGTCCAGGGCGAGCAGGACCATCTTGTGCAGCGGGTACTTGGTGGTGCCCGCCACCCGCTCCCCGCGCTGGTAGGTGACCCGCCCGCCGGGGAAGCCCAGCCACGGGATGAGCAGCCGGTGGATCTGCCGCTGCTCCGGCAGGGACTTCAGGGTCTCCACCACCTGGCGCGACAGCAGCCGGAAGTCCCCGGCCTGCGCGGGTACGTGGGCACCGGCCAGACGGCGCATCAGCCAGTAGTAGCCGGCCGCCGTCCGGCGCTTGAAGCCGCTGTCGGCGGACCGGTCGGCCCGCACGCCGTACACGACGTCGAGCCCGTCCGCCCGCGCCAGTTCCAGCATCTGCGGGATGACCTCCGGCGGGTCCTGGAGGTCCGCGTCCATGCTGAGGACATAGGCGCCGCGGGCCCGGTGCAGCCCCGCCGTCAGGGCCGCCTGGTGCCCGCTGTTGCGCCGCAGGGTCACCACCCGGAGCCGGGGCCAGGCGCCGCGCAGCTCCTCCAGCACGCGGGGGGTCGCGTCGGTGGAGCCGTCGTCGACGGTGAGGACCTCGTACGGTTCCCCGAGCCCGTCCAGCACGGGCCGCAGCCGCGCCGCCAGCTCGGGCAGGGACTCCTCCTCGTTGAAGACGGGCACCACGATCGACAGGAAGACCGGTCCGCCGGGTGGGTCGCACACAGCACTCATGATGCGGGAGCCGCCCGGGCCCGGCACGTCCGGCCGCCGCGGCCGTCAGCCCGCCGGGGCGCCCCGGGCCGGAGCCCGGCCGGTCACCACCAGGTCCCCGTCCGCCGTCCGCCGGGCGCGGACCCCGGTGCGGAACCAGCCGTCCGGGGTGTGGGCGCGGGCGCCGTCCCCGGACGCCCGGTAGTGGCCGCGCGGGGTGTACGGGCCACGCGCCAGGAGCTCGCCGGGTTCGCCGTCCGGCACGTTCCGGCCGTCGGCGCCGACCAGGCGGATCTCGTCGTCGGGCGAGAGCGGGCGGCCCTGAGTGCCGAGCACCGTCTCGTCCGGGTCGGCGGGCCGGGTGAGCAGCACCGGCCCCCCGGCCAGCGCGAAGACCTGCTGCGGGCGCGCCCCCAGCACCGCTCCGAGCAGCTCGGCGGCCGCCCGGGGCAGGGGTGCGACGCCGGTCTGCACCAGACGCAGGCTGCTCACGTCGGCCCCGACCGACGGCAGCGCGTCGAGCCACGCCCCGACGGCCTCCGGCGTCAGCGAGGTGACGGTGACCCGCTCCCGCTCCACGAGCGGCAGGCACTCCGCGGGATCCGGTCCGTCGGCCAGGACCACGGTGCCGCCGGCGGTGAGCGTGCCGATGATGCCGGGGCAGCCGAGGGCGAGGACGGACGGGGCGGGCAGCGCGGCGAGGTACACGTCGTCCCGGGTGAGCGACACCAGCTCGGCGGCGGCCCGCGCCTGGTAGGCGTAGTCGTTGTGGGTGCGCGGGACGAGCACCGGCGCCCCGGCCCCGCCGTCCGCGCGGCCCTCGCCGAGCAGCAGGAAGGCCACCTGGGCGGCGTTCGGCGGGAGCGCCGGCTCGGGCGGGGCGTCGATGGAGCCCAGCGGGGCGTACTGACAGTTCGACGGGTCGGTCGTCATACCGCCGTACGGGGACTCGGTGCCCGGCGGCTCGTACGTGAACACCCGCCGCAGGAAAGGCCAGCGGGCGGCGGTGTCGGCGGCCATCGCCGTGTGGTCGACACCCCGGTACACCCCCGGGCCGACGTAGCCGACGGCCTGGGTGACCCGGACGAGCTCGGGCACCTCGGACACCGGGTGGGACACCGGGCACAGGACGGGCACCGCACCGGCGCGCATCAGCGCGAACACGGCGACGACGAACTCCGGCACGTTCGGCAGCTGGACCACGACCCGCATCCCGGGCCGGAGCCCGCGCAGCCGCAGCCCGGCGGCCATCCGGTCCACGCGCCGGTTCAGGTTCGCGTACGTGATCCGGGTCCCGCCGTGCACGAGCGCGGTCCGCGGCCCGTGCTCCACGGCCCACCCGCGCAGCAGGTTGTCCAGGGTGCTGCCGCCCCAGTGGCCCGCGGCCCAGTAGTGGTCGACGTACTCCTCCGGCCAGGGGGTGCAGCCGTCGAGGATGGATGCCATGGGATTCCTTCCGTGCCGGCTCCCGGACCGGACGCCGTGCGGGTCGTGTGTCGCGGTGACGGGCCCCGACCTCGGCATTCCAGTCGGTCGACACGCCCGCGGGCAATGCGCGTTCCCGACCATCGGCACCGGATCCGGTCAGCGGAAGATCCAAAACCCCACGCCCCGGCCGCCGGACCGGCCCCGGACCCCCTAGGCGTCCGCCACCGCGTGCAGCGGGGTGAGCGACGCGGCCCTGCGTGCCGGGAGAGCGGCCGCCGCGGCGCCGACGGCGAGGGAGAGCAGGACGACGAGGGCCAGGGTGCCCCAGGGGAGGGAGAAGGAGTACTGCGGGATGGCCCCGTTGGCCAGGCCGCTGACCTTCCAGGCTCCGAACAGCCCGCCCGCGAGCCCCAGCAGGGTGCCGTACGCGGCCACCGTGAGGGATTCCAGGCGGATCATGCGGCGGACGCCGGCGCGGTCCATGCCGAGGGCGCGCAGCACGCCGATCTCGCGGGTGCGTTCGGCGACCGACATCGCGAGCGTGTTGACCATGCCGAGGGCGGAGATGACCACGCCGATGGCGAGCAGCCCGAACACCAGGGTCATCAGGTCCCCGGCCGTTCCCGCCTGGTCCCGGACCAGCTGGGCACGGCTCTGGACCTTCAGCAGCGGGCTGTCGTCGACGGCCGCCCGCAGCCGCCCGCCGAGGCCGTCGGAGCCGGACACGAGGACCCGCTGGACGGAGTCGCGCAGGTAGCCGTACTGCTGGACCTCGCCGCGGTCGGCGAGCACGTCCTGCGCGGTGGGGTTGTCCTGGTACACCCCGACGACCGTGTACGTCCGGTGGCGGTCCTCCCCGGCACCGGGGCCGATGGCCGCCCGGACCCGGTCGCCGGTGCGGATCCGGTGCTCGCGGGCGAAGCCCGCGGAGACGGCGATCCGCCCCGGCCCGATGTCCTGCGCGGAACCGCCGGTGAAGCGGAGGCTCATGACGGCACCCACCGTCTGCGGGTCGACGCCCGAGACCTGCCCCGCCCCGGTGCCGACGGAGATGACCGAGTCCGCGACGGCGGAGGCGGTCCGGACGCCCGGGACGGCGGCGATCCGCCGGACGGCGGCCGCGTCGACGGCCGTGGTGGTGTTCCGGGTGCCGATGACGTAGTCGGCGCTCAGGCCCGCGGCCGCCTGGGAGTCCAGGGCCCGGCCGGAGGAGTGCTCGATGACGGCGAGCCCGGTCACCAGCGCCGTGCTGATCATCAGGGCGACGGCGGTGGCGGCGGTGCGCCGCGGGTCGCGCAGGGCGTTGTCCCGGGCGAGGCCGCCCGCCACGCCGAACCGGCCGGTGACCCGTCCGATGAGCCGCACCGCCGGACCCGCCAGCACCGGCGCCAGCACGATCAGCCCGGCGACGAGGACACCGCAGCCGAACATCGCGGTGCGCAGGTTCTCGTCCGAGGCGTTCTTCGCGCCGCCCAGGGAGAGCAGCAGACCGGCTCCCAGCAGGACCACGGCCGCGCCGACCGCCCCCCGGATCCGGGACAGCGTCGCGGAAGGCGGCTGCCCGGCGCTGCGCATCGCCTCGACGGGGGCGATCCGGGCGGCACGGCGGGACGGCAGCCAGGCGGCGAGGACGGTGACGCCGACGCCCACGGCGAGCGAGGCGAGGACGGGTACGGGGCCGATCACCAGCGGGCCCGCGGGCAGCAGGTCCTCCTCCGTGCCGAGCAGGCCGGGCAGCGCGGCGGCGACGCCGAGACCGAGACCGAACCCGATCACGGAGGCGACCAGCCCCACCAGCGCCGCCTCCGCGAGCACGGAGCGGACCACCTGGCGCCGGGTGGCGCCGATCGCACGCAGCAGCGCGATCTCCCGGGTCCGCCGGGTGATGAGCATGGTGAAGGTGTTGACGATGAGGAACGAGCCGATGAAGAGCGACACCACGGCGAAGACCAGCGGCAGCCGGGAGTAACTGCGGGTCCTGGTGTCGATGTAGACGGCCTGCTGGGCGGCCTTGGCGGCCGCGGTGGTGGCCTCGGCCCGGTCGGCGGGCAGCAGCGCGCCGACCCGCCGCGCGAGCTCGTACGCTTCGGTGCCGGGCGCGGCGGACAGGTCGATCCCGGTGTAGCGGCCCGGCGCGGCGAACAGCTCCTGGGCGGTGGCCCGGTCGAAGACCGCGAGGGTGCCGCCGGACGTGACCCGGGTGTCGCGGGTGGAGACGAGGCCGACCAGCCGCAGCTTCAGCACGGGGCCGTCGGAGGCCAGGGTGACGGTGTCGCCCAGGGAGTACCCGCCGGCCCGGGCGGTGCCCCGCTCCAGGGCCACTTCGCCCCGGTCGCGCGGGGCCCGGCCGGCCGTCAGCGGGTAGCGGTCGTCCTTGCCGCCGGGCCCGGGTACGTAGCCGGCGGCGAGCCTGCCCATCGGGTCGTCCGCCCGCATCGGCGTGCCGTCCTTCGCGGCCAGGGCCGCCGATCCGTCGACGGCGGGCCGGACCGCGGCGACCCCGGGTACGGCGGCCAGCCTGGCCGCGAGGGCGTCGTCGAGGACGCTCGCGCGTTCGCCGGCGGGGGCGCCGACGGGGTACTTGGGGTCGACCGTGACCGCGATCCCGGCGTAGTCCCGCGCCATGGAGGCGCGGTAGGCGGCCGTGGTGGAGTCGGCGAAGACGAGCGACCCCGAGATGAAGGCGACCCCGAGACAGACCGCGAGGACGGTCATGGCCAGGCGCGCCTTGTGGGCGAGGACGTTGCGCAGTGCTGTTCGCAGCATGAAGGGGCTTTCGGAAGGCTCGGCGGGAGGGAGGGGGCGGGAAGGAGGGGCGGGGGAGGAGCGCCGTCAGCTGCTGCGGCCCTGCGCCTCGAAGGCGAGCATCCGGTCCAGGACGGCGCCGGAGGTGGGTTCGCGCAGCTCGTCCACGAGGCGGCCGTCCGCGAGGAACACCACCCGGTCGGCATGGGCGGCGGCGACGGGATCGTGGGTGACCATCACCACCGTCCGGCCCAGCTCCCGCACCGAGTCGCGCAGGAAGCCGAGCACCTCCGCGCCGGAACGGGAGTCGAGGTTGCCGGTCGGCTCGTCGGCGAACACGATCTCGGGACGCGAGACCAGCGCGCGGGCCACGGCGACGCGCTGCTGCTGGCCCCCGGACAGCTCGGCCGGCCGGTGCGCCAGCCGGCCGCCGAGACCGACGGTGGCGACGACGGTGTCCGTCCACGCGGGGTCGGGCCGCCGTCCGGCGAGCCTCAGCGGCAGGGTGATGTTCTCCAGCGCGGTGAGGGTCGGCAGCAGGTTGAAGCCCTGGAAGACGAAGCCGACCTTCTCCCGCCGCAGCCGTGTCAGCCGGCGGTCGTCCAGCCCGGACAGCTCCACCCCGCCGATCTGCGCCGAACCGGACGTCACCGGGTCCAGACCGGCCATGCAGTGCATCAGCGTGGACTTGCCGGAGCCGGACGGCCCCATGACGGCCGTGAACCGGCCCCGCGCGAACTCCACCGACACCGCGTCCAGCGCGGTGACCCGCGTCCCGCCCCTCCCGTAGGTCTTGGTCAACGCCGTCGCGCGGGCCGCCGGCTCGTCGGGGGCCGGGGGCGTGGAGGGCGCGGGGGACGGGGGAAACGCGTGCGACATGGATGCTCCGCCTGAAGGACGACGGCCCGCGGAACATGCCGCGAGCCAGGGGGACACATCCATCCTCACGGCCCTGACCTGCACAGACATCGGTCTCAAGGTGCGATTCGGCCTCTGCCGAAAGGGCCGGTCGGCCCGGCCCGCCTCTGCCGGAGGGCAGAGGCCCCGGCCGCCCCGCTCCGCCCCGGGACGGAGAGCGGGCTCAGGAGGCCAGCCCCGCCCGGTGCGCCAGCAGCGCCGCCTGGACCCGGCTCGTCGAACCGGTCTTGTCCAGGATCGCCCCCACATGGGTCTTCACCGTGCCGGTCCCGATGCCGAGCCGCGCCGCGATCTCCTGGTTCGACAGTCCCTCGCCGAGCGCCGCGAGGACGTCCCGCTCACGGCCCGTCAGCCGGGCGATCCGCTCGTCCGCGGCCGCCCCGCCCGCCCCGGCCGGCTCGCGGGCCCCCAGCATTCGGGAGATCACCGCCCCGGTGACCCCCGGGGAGAGCACGGCGTCGCCCGCCGCGGCGGCCCGTACCGCGCTGATCAGCTCCTGCGGGCCCTCGTCCTTCAGCAGGAACCCGGCGGCGCCCTCCCGCAGCGCCCGCACCACGTTGTCGTCGTCGCCGAAGGTCGTCAGCATCACCACGCGGGGCGCCGGATCGAGCGCGAGCAGCGGAGCGATCGCCGCCAGGCCGTCGCACACCGGCATCCGGATGTCGACCAGCGCGACGTCCGGGTGGTGGACGGCGGCCAGTTCCACGGCCTGCCGCCCGTCCGCGGCCTCGGCGACGACCTCGATGCCGTCGGCGTGCCGCAGGATCAGGCGTACGCCGTGCCGGATCATCGTCTCGTCGTCGGCGAGCAGGACGCGGATCGGCCCGTCGGGCTCGGTCAAGGGGTCTCCCAGGGTGAGGCGTCCCGCACCGACGGGACGGTGAAACGGTCGACGGCGATCAGACGCTGTCCGGCGTCGAAGCAGTAGCGGGCCACCAGCAGGCCCCCCGGACGGATCTCGGTCGCGCCGTTGAACGGGTACGCGCAGCCGGCCGTCCCGGCGGGGCGCGGCGGCTCGTGCCCCGTGGCGGCGGCCCGGACCGCCTTGTTGTCCACCACGCCGAGCCCGGTGACCTCGTCGTACGTCATCCCGACCCGCGGCAGCGGGCGCGGCCCCGCGTCCGGCCGGGGCGCGCTGGCGTACACGAACGCGGTCGCCAGGACCATCAGCACGCACAGCGCCCCCAGCCCCAGCGCGAGGGTCAGCGTGTGGGCGGCCCCGCCCCCGACGCTGCCGGACTCCGCGCCGGACGAGGCCTCCGCACCCCGCGGCCCGGGGGTGTGCGGGACGACGGCGTCACCGGGCTCCGCCGGCAGGACGGCCTCCACCAGGAACCCGCCGGACGGCAGCGGTGCGGCCCCGAAGGCCCCGCCGAGCAGCTCCACGCGCTCCCGGAGGCCCGTGAGCCCGCGCCCGGTGCCCAGGCTCCCGGCGGGGACCGCCGGCCCGGCCGGCGCGCCGTTGCGCACGGTGATCCGTACCGCCTCCGCGTCGTGCGCGACCGCCACGGTGACGTGCGCGGAGGGGGCGTACCGGTGGACGTTGGTCAGGGCCTCGCGCACCACCCGGTGCGCCGCCCTGCGCACCGCCGCCGGGCGGGCGTCCAGGTCCGGCCCCGTCCAGTCGAGGCGCACGGCGACCCCGCCGCCCCGGGACTCGGCCACCAGCCCCTCCAGGTCGGCGCGGGTGCCCGTCGCGTCCGTGAGGACGTCCGGCCCGGCGTCCCGGCCCAGCGGCCCGAGCACGCCCAGGACCTGCCGCAGCTCGCGCATCGCGTCGCGGGTGGTCCGGCGCACCAGGACGGCCTCCTCGCGCAGCTCCGGAGCGGCCTTGCCGAGGGCCAGTTCCAGCCCGCCCGCGTGCAGCGAGATCAGGCTGAGCCGGTGCCCGAGCAGGTCGTGCATCTCGGCGGCGATCCGGGAGCGCTCGTGGGTGCGGGCCTCGCTGTCCGCGGCCCGGCGCGCCCGCTCCGCCGCGTCCCCGCGCTCCCGCAGGGCCCGCACCAGACGCCGCTGCTGCCCCTGCGCGGTACCCACCAGCCCCGGGACGATCACCGCCGTGGGGGCCAGGGCGAGCCCGAGCGCCAGCCCGTACGGCACGCGCCCCGTACCCACCAGGGGGGCGGCCGCCGTCGCGGTCGCCACCAGCAGGACCGCCGCGGCGGCCAGCAGCCGGGCGCGCCGGAGCGCGGACACGGTCCGCCGCGCCAGCGCGTACGCGGCCACCGCCGCGAGCGGACCGGCGCCGCTCGCCAGGCCGGTCAGCACCGCCAGGGCGAGCAGCACCGCCCCGGGGAACCGGCCGCGCAGCGGGAAGAGCAGGGCGCCGGCGGCGATCACCAGCAGCTGGAACGACGGATGCGGCGCGAGCCCGATCCCCGCGAGGGCCCCGAATACGCCGAGGCCCAGCAGCGTCGCCCCGGCGGTCGCCGCCGCGGTGCGGGCACGCCCGGCAGACAGGGCCCCGCGCGGGAAGCCGGGGCCGGGACGACGGATCAGGGGAGTGCGCACCACGCTGACCAGTATTGATGCCCGCGACGGCAGCGGCATGAGCCTCGCGGTGGATCCGTGCCTCTGCCGAAAGGCAGAGACGGCGGGTGAGGGGGCTCAGGCGATCCGGCGGGCCCCGGCCGACGGAACGGCGTCCAGCACCGCCGGCCGCGCGAACCCGGCCGCCGCGAAGGCCTCCGCCACGGCCCGCCCCACCGGAGCGGCCCGCCCGGCCGGGACCAGGGCGATCACGCAGCCGCCGAACCCGCCGCCGGTCATCCGCGCACCCAGCGCACCCGCGGCGACGGCGGCGTCCACCGCGAGGTCGGTCTCGGGACAGGAGACCCGGTAGTCGTCCCGGAGGGAGGCGTGCCCGGCGGTCAGCAGCGGCCCCAGGGCCTCCGGCTCCCCGGCCGCCAGGCTCCCGACGGCCCGGCCGACCCGGGCGTTCTCGGTGACCACGTGCCGCACCAGCGGGACCAGCTCGCCGGGGAGCCCCGCCAGCGCCCCCGCCAGTTCCTCCTCGGCGAGGTCGCGCAGGGCGGGCAGGCCCAGCAGGCCCGCCGCGCGCTCGCACCCCGCGCGCAGGGCGGCGTACGCCCCGTCGGCGAGGTCGTGCTTGACCCGGGTGTCCAGCACCAGCAGCGACAGCCCGTGGCCCGTGAGGTCGAACGGCACCTGCCGGACCGACGGACCCCGGCTGTCCAGGTACAGGGCGCTGCCCTCGGCGCAGCACAGCGCGGCCATCTGGTCCATGATCCCGCACGGCACGCCGGCGAAGGCGTTCTCCGCGTGCTGCGCCACCCGCGCCAGCTCCGGCCGTTCCAGCCGCAGCCCGTACAGCTCGTCACAGGCGAGGGCCACCGCGCATTCCAGGGCCGCGGACGAGGACAGCCCGGCCCCCGTCGGCACCGTGCTGTCCAGGTGCAGGTCGGCCCCGCCGACGGGCAGGCCCCGCTCGCGCAGCGCCCAGACCACCCCGGCGGGGTAGCGGGCCCAGCCGGCCACCGCGCCGGGGGCGAGGTCCGCGACCGCGAACTCGGCGACCCGGCCGTCGCCCTGGGCGCTGTGCACCCGCAGCAGGCCGTCACCGCGGCGGCGGGCGGCGAGCAGGGTGGTCTGCGGCAGGGCCATGGGCAGGGCGAAGCCGTCGTTGTAGTCGGTGTGCTCGCCGATCAGGTTGACCCGGCCCGGGGCGGCCCAGACGCCCTCCGGGGCGCGGCCGTGGACCCGCTCGAAGCCCTCGCGCACCCGCGCCGCCCCCGCCTGCCCGCCCGTCATCCCGCCTCCCGCAGCCGCCCGGCCGCCGCCTCCGGGGCCACGTCGTTCATGAACGCCTCCATGCCGGACTCCGTCCCGGCCAGGTACTTCAGCTTGTCGGCGGCCCGTCGGACGGTGAACAGCTCCAGGTGGAGGGCGAGTTCCCCGCCGCCGGCCGTCGGGGCCTGGTGCCAGGCCGAGACGTAGGGGGTGGGCTCGGCCAGCCCGAAGAGCCGGTCGAAGCGCCGCAGCAGGTCCAGGTACAGCCCGGGGAACTCGGCCCGCTCGGCCTCGGTGAGGCCGGTCAGGTCGGCCGTCCTGCGGTGCGGGTACAGGTGGACCTCGTACGGCCAGCGGGCGGCGTACGGGACGAAGGCCGTCCAGTGCTCCCCGGCGAGCACCACCCGCCCGGTGGCCGCCCGGGCCTCCGCGAGCAGGTCCTCGAAGAGGTTCCGCCCGGTGGCGGCCCGGTGGGCGGCCGCGGCGGCGAGGTGCTTGGCGGTGCGGGGCGTGGGGGTGGAGAAGGCGTAGATCTGGCCGTGCGGGTGGGGGAGGGTGACGCCGATCTCGGCGCCCCGGTTCTCGAAGCAGTACACCTGGTGGACGCCAGGGCGGGCCGAGAGTTCGGCGGTGCGGTCGGTCCAGGCGTCCAGGACCAGCCGGGCCCGCGCGGGGGTGAGGCCGGCGAAGCCGGAGTCGTGCTCCGGGGTGAAGCACACCACCTCGCACCGGCCGGCCGCGCCGGACAGGGACGGGAAACGGTTCTCGAAGACGGCCACCTCGTAGTCGGCGGCGGGGATCTCGCTCGGCCGGCCCTCGCGGGACGGGCACAGCGGGCAGGCGTCGGCGGGCGGCCGGTGGGTACGGGACTGCCGGTGGGCGGCGATGGCGACCCAGTCCCCGGTGGCCGGATCCCGGCGCAGTTCGGGCGAGCTCTCCACCGGATCGAGCCGCCGGAGGTCCACGGCCCCGCGGTCCCGGCCGGGGGCGCTGTCGTAGTAGACGAGCTCGCGTCCGTCCGCGAGGTGGGTGACGGTCCTGTGCACGTGCACGTCCTGTGGGTCGCGGAGTCCGGGGCAGCCGTCATCGGACGCGGGCCGGTCGGCGGCGCGGAGTCGATGATACGGCCGTCCGGGCGAGGATCACCCGTGCGGTACCGGCCGCACCGCGCCGGAATCCGGGTCGGGCTGGATCCGGAAGAGACGGCCTAGCGGCCGTCGGCCGAGAAGTGCTGGTAGTCCGGGGCCGACCACCAGTCGCCGCCCCAGTGCCAGCCGACCCGGCGGAAGGCCTCGACCAGCACGCCGTCCTCGGTGATCGTCCCGGGGCGGTCCGGGTCGCGGCGCAGGTGGGCCCGGCCCGCGGGCGGGTGCACCGTCCCGTGCCGGTCCACGTACGGGTTCTCCACCGGGTTGACGTCCACGGCGAGTCCCCACGAGTGCCGCGACCGCCTGGCCGGGTCCCCGGTCACCGGCCGGCAGTTGAAGGCCGAGGTGTTGTCGGCGGCCATGGCCGCGAGGTCGTCGCCGCCGTATTCGGCCGCCACGCGCATCCGCCGGATCGGGAAGCGGGCCGCCAGGGCCCGGCCGAAGACGTACAGCAGCGGCTCGACCGCGTCCTGGTGGACGACCAGCTCGCCCCGGTGGACCTTCCCGTCGAAGCCCCAGTGGTTCATCCGGACCAGCCGCAGCCGCTCCGCCGGCACCGGGCAGCCCTGCCGCAGGGTGGTCCCCAGCTTCTCCGCCGGCACCCGCGACACTTCCGCCGCGAGGGACCGTACCGGCACCCGGACCGGCTCGGGGGCGGAGGGAGCGCAGCCGGGCGCCGTGCCCGCGCACAGCACGGCGGCCGCGGTCAGGCAGGCGGACACGGGGCGGGTGGGGCGGGTGGGGCGCGGGGGGCGCACCCCGCCAGACTACGGTTCCAGGTCCCCGAAGGCGTCCAGGGAGAGGCCGCCCGAGGGACCCTGGAGGGCCTGCTCCGACCAGATGACCTTGCCCTCGGGGGTGTACCGGGTGCCCCAGTGCTCGCTGAGCTGCGCCACCAGGAACAGCCCGCGCCCGCCCTCGTCCGTGGTTGCCGCGTACCGCAGGTGCGGGGCGGTGCTGCTGCCGTCCCACACCTCGCAGGTCAGCGCGTGGTCGTGGAGCAGCCGGACCCGCACCGGCGGGTTGCCGTGCCGCAGGGCGTTGGTGATCAGCTCGCTGAGGATGAGCTCCGTGGTGAAGGCGAGCTCCTCCATGCCCCACTCGGCCAGCTTGGCGACGGCCAGGTTCCGCACGACGCCGACCCCGCTCGCCCGCGGCGGTACGTCCCACTGGGCGACCCGGTCGGGCCCCAGGGTCCGGGTCCTGGCGATGAGCAGGGCCACGTCGTCGGTCGGCCGGGACGGCAGCATGGCGTCGAGGACGGCGACGCAGCTCTCCTGCGGGTCCCGGTCCGGGTGGCTCAGCGCCTCCCGCAGCAGCTCCAGCCCCTCCTCGATGTCCCGGGTGCGCTGCTCCACCAGCCCGTCCGTGTACAGCACGAGCTGGCTGCCCTCCGCCAGCCGCAGCTCGCTCGTCTCGAACGGCATGCCGCCCAGCCCGAGCGGGGGTCCGGCCGGGAGGTCGACGATCTCCGTGGTGCCGTCCGGGGCGACCACCAGCGGCGGCAGGTGCCCGGCCCGTGACAGGGTGCAGCTGCGGGAGACGGGGTCGTACACGGCGTACAGGCAGGTCGCGCCGAGCACCCCGCCGGCTCCGTCCGCCTCGTCGGTGTCGTCCTCGTCCATGCGCTGCACGAGGTCGTCGAGACGGGCCAGGAGCTCGTCCGGCGGCAGGTCGAGGGAGGTGAAGTTGTGCACCGCCGTACGCAGCCGCCCCATCGTGGCCGCGGCGTGCAGCCCGTGGCCGACCACGTCGCCGACGACCAGGGCGACCCGGCCGCCCGGCATCGGGATCACGTCGAACCAGTCCCCGCCCACCCCGGAATGCGCGGGCAGGTAGCGGTGCGCGGCGTCCACGGCGCTCTGCTCGGGCAGGCCCCGGGGCAGCAGGCTGCGCTGGAGGGTGACGGCCAGCGTGTGCTCGCGGGTGTAGCGGCGGGCGTTGTCCATGGCCACGGCGGCCCGGGCGACCAGTTCCTCGGCGAGCGACACGTCGTCCTCGTCGAAGGGCTCGGGCTTCCCGGCCCGCCAGAAGTTGACCACGCCGAGGACCACGCCCCGGGCCTTGATCGGCGCCGCGATCAGGGAGTGGATCCCGTACTCGATGATCGCCCTGGTCCGCCGGGGGTCCTGGACGCGCCACCCCGGAGCCTCGGCCAGGTCGGTCACCAGCTCCGTCTTCCCGGTGTCGTAGCCGCGGGCCTGCGGGGTGCTGGGCTTGAACTCGATCAGCCGGCCGAGCGGGTACAGCGGGTGGTCCCGGCGGATGCCGCTGACCGCCGTGCGCCGCATGTCGGAGCCGGGGCCGGGCTCCTCGCCGTCGAGCACCGGGCTGGCCAGGTCGACGGTGACGAAGTCCGCGAACCGGGGCACGGCGACGTCGGCGAGCTCCTGGGCGGTCCGCTCCACGTCCAGGCTGGTCCCGATGTCGCCGGTGGCGTCGTACAGCAGCCGCAGGCGCTTGCGGGCCGCCTCGGCCCGGCCGGTGAGGACCTGCATGTCGGTGGAGTCGCGGATGGTGACGGCGGCGCCCTCGGGCCGTCCGCGGGGATGGGTGGGCCGCTGGTTGACGACGAGCAGCCGGTCCCCGGTCTCCAGCACCTCGTCGGTGGCCACCCGGCCCGAGAGCAGCAGGTCGGCCATCCGGGTGTCCAGCCCGGGCACCTCGTCGATCCGGCGGCCCTCGGCGTCCTCGGGCAGTCCGAGCAGCCGCTTGGCCTCGTCGTTCGCCAGGACCAGCCGGCCGTCCCCGTCCGTGATCAGCACCCCCTCGCGGACGGAGTGGAGCACCGCGTCGTGGTGCTCGTACATCCGGGTCATCTCCTGGGGGCCCAGCCCGCGGGTCTGCCGGCGCAGGCGGCGGCTGGTCAGGGCGGTTCCGGCGGTGGCCAGGGCCAGGCCGGTGGCCATGGCCAGCAGGATGACCGGGAGCTGGCGGTCGAAGGCTCCGCTGACGTTCTCCACGGTCAGGCCCGCGGACACCAGCCCGACGACCTTGCCGTCCGGCGCGGTGACGGGCACCACCGCCTGGATCTCCTTGCCGAGGGGCCCCTGCACGCTCTCGGTGTGGACCTTGCCGGCGAGGGAGGGCTCGATGGTGCCCACGAAGCGCTTGCCGATGCGGTCCGGCTGGGGATGGCTGTAGCGGATCCCGTTGGTGTCCATGACGACGATGAAGTCGACCCCGGCGGCCTTGCGGGTGACCTCGGCGAGCGGCTGCAGGGTGGCGGACGGATCCGCCGTCCGCAGCGACTCCTGGAGGTCGGGGGAGTGCGCGAAGGTCTCCGCGACGGCGACCGACCGGTTGCGCGCCTCACGGTCGACGTCGTGGCGGGACTGCAGGAGCAGCGCCAGGAGGGCACCGGCGGCGAGCAACACCACGATCGCCACCTGGAGGACGAAGACCTGTCCGGCGACGCTCTTGAATCCCTTGCTCAGGGGTGACCGCACCGAGTTGCCCGGTCCGGCTGGCGAGGAAGGGTCACGTCCCCAGTTGTAGCACCTGGGGCCCCTCCGGCGCCCGGCGGAACGCGCCGCGCGCGCCGCCGGGCGCGTCGGGCGGGCGCTCTTTCCCCCTACCGGCCCTGCGCCGCGGCCGCCTGGGCGGCCGCCGTCGGAGTGCCCGCCGTCGGGGTGCCGGGGGTCGGGGCGCCGCTCGGGGCCGTGCCGGGCGCGGTCTGCGGCGTGCAGGTGACCTCGTCGCGCGGGGTGTAGTGGGTGGCGTACTCCTCGTGCTTGACCTCCTGGCCGTTCTTGACGAACACCCGGCCGACGGTCACGTCGAAGCCCTCCAGGGGCGTCTGCACCTCGCACGCGGGGCCCGCGGCCTCGATCTTGGCGGGCGGCTTGACGTTGGTGCGGGGTCCCTTGGTCGCGCGGATCTCGTCGTACTTCTTCGTGCCGAGCAGGGTGATCGTCAGCGAGGTGTCCGTCGAGGTGGCCTTGACGTAGACCGGGTGCCCGGAGTCGTTGAGCCAGCGCAGGTCGAGGGTGCCCCAGGCGACGGTGGCCTCGCGGCCCTCGGGGTAGCGCTCGATGTAGAAGGAGTGCGCGCCGTGTTCGAGGGGCTTCAGGCCCGCGAAGAACATGGCGTTGTACATCGTCGTCGCCACCGCGGACACACCGCCGCCGGGCGACTTCACGTACCGGCCGTCGTTGATCATGATGCCGTCGACGAAGCCGTTCTGCTCGGTGCGCTCGCCGACCGTCCGGTTGAAGCTCCACTCCTTGCCGGGCATGACCACGGAGCCGTTGATCAGCTCCACGGCCCGCCCGATGTTCGTGGTCCGGTACGGGGCGGCCGGGAACTGCACGGTGAAGGAGGACATCCGCTCCTTGATGCCGAGGCGCTGCACCTCGGTGTCGGAGAGCTCCGGCTCGACGGCCTTGGTGGCCACCTCGGCGCTCCGGCCGGCACCCGAGCGGGTCAGCGCGGGCAGTACGGCCCGGCCGAGGGCCTCCCCGGTGACCTCCTGCCCGGCGCGGCTGCTCCGCGCGACCACCACGCGGCCGTCCGCGTCCACGTCGAGCGCGGCGTTGCGCGGCGTCCCGGCGGCCTCCGCCACGGGGCCGGCCACGGCCGGGTCGGCGAGCAGGCCCTCGGCGTCCAGGGCGGGCACCAGACGGCCGCCGGCGTCGGCGTTCATCTTCAGGTGCTCGCCCAGGACCGCGGGGCTCACGGTGATCCGGCTGCCGGCCACGCCGAGGGTGACGGGCCCGGACACGGCCGGCGCGGCGAACTCGCGCAGGGCCCGTCCGGTCTCGTCCGCGTCCACGCGGGGCTCGGTACGGGTGACGGGAAGGGTGACGGGCGTGCCGTCCGGGCGCGGCCGCAGGTAGGCCTCCCGGAGGGTGTCGAGGGTCCGGTCCCCGACCAGGCTGACGCCGGTGCGCGCGGGGACGACCGAGGGCTTGCCGCCCTCGAAGGATATGGACCCGTCCCGGACCGTCTGCGCGGTGCTCGCCACGAGCCGGTCGACGCCGGCCCGGGCCGCCTGCTCATCGGTGCGGACCACGGGCTCCACGTCCGGGTCGCCGGAGGCGAAGAGCCGGCCGATGACGGCGACCGGCCCGTAGCCGTCGCGGGAGGCGCGGTCGGCGGTCGCGGCGGCGTCCAGGGACAGTCCGACGGACGCCGGGGCGACCTGTTCGACGCGGTCCCCGATGCCCGCCGGGATCGAGGCGCCGGCCTGCGGGCCGAGCTCCCTGACCAGCACGTTCTGCGCCGCCGCACGGCTCATGCCGCCGATGTCGACGCCCCGGACCCGGGTGCCGTCGGCGATGTCGTCGCCCACGGCGAGCCCGGCGGCGTAGAGGCCGCCGAGGCCCAGCACGAGGGCGCCTCCCGCCAGCGGCAGCGCGATCCGCCAGTTCTTCCCCGTCCAGCTGCCCGCAGGTCGCACGGTTCTCCCTAGTGGCGCCGACCGGCCGCCGACGGCTCGCGGGCCGTGGCAGGGGGCGCTTAGACGACAGTTCCGGTCAACCATGATGAACCCGGAAGTGCGCTATTCGGGTGAGAAGGTAACCGTTCTCACAAATCGGGCAAAGGCCTCGGGGTGGTGTGCGGGCGGTGCGCCCGCCAGGCGGCCAGGACGAGCCCGCCCGCCCCCGCGCCCACGGCGTACCAGAGCAGGTCGGGCGCGTTGAAGGTGGACCCGAGGACCAGCCGGGCCACCGTGCTGCGCCGCGAGAGCTCCGCCGGAACGGCACTGAGCTGGAGGAACTCGACCGCCCAGCTGACGGCCAGCGCGGCGGCCGCCGCCCGCGGCGGCGCCAGCCGGGGCGCGGCCAGCACGACCAGCGCCAGCACCAGGACGGTGTACAGCGCGTCACCGCCGTACTTCGCCACGCTCCCGTCGGCCACCGCCCGCAGCCCCAGACCGGCCGCGGCCACCGCCACCGCCGCGGCCGCGGCGGTCAGCCGGACCCGGATCAGGACGCGTCCCCGCCCGCGTCGGCGAACAGGTGCGCCGGCGTCCCGTCCAGGACGAACCCGCTGTCGAAGCGCACGCGGACGGTCAGCAGGGGCCCCTGCTCCCGGTGGGCGGTCCACTCCGGCTCCAGGGCCGCGATCTGTTCCTCCAGCTGCCGCCGGCTCCCCGCCGGCATGGCGTGCCCGAAGGAATCGAAGAGCGACTTCAGGCGCAGGTACTCGCGGACCCCGTGGCTCTCCCCCCGCTCCTCCCGGACCACCCGCTCGACCGTCCCCGCGGTCCCGGCCGCCAGCGCGAGGAACCCGGCCACCGGCACCGGCGGGGCGCCGGAGCCGTCCGTCACGGCCAGTGCGTCGGCGAGCCCGATGTCGGCCGTCAGCGTCACCCGCCGGCCCTCCTGCAGCGTCATGGAACCTTCGTCTCCCGGGTCGGTGCCCGCTGGGTGGAGGCGGGTCGTCCACGCGGAGCGGCGGAAACAGCAAAGGCAAGGAGGTGAACCCACTCCTTGCCACTCTCAAGTTATAACGCACCGGGGGGCTTGCGGCAAGGCCCCGCCCGTACCGCAGAATCACCGGCCTGAGCCCAACACGGGCCGGACACACCGCAGTACACGGGTCGCGAACGACCCCGGAACGGAGCCGCACCAGTGCACCCGCTGACCACCAGCGTGTTCGACCTCCCCGACCGCCTCTCCGCCAAGGCCGACCCGAAGCTGGTCGCCGACGACGAACGGCACTTCGCCGCCATCGGGGAGAGCCTGGAACGGACGGCCGCCGAGGTCTCCGAGCGGCTCGATGCCGCCCGCAGGGCACCCGGCGGCATCGGCCGGGAGGCCATGGACCGGGACGCGGAGATCCACCGGCTCACCGCCCGCCTGCGCCTGCTGCGCCGGTTCGGCCTGGACCTGTGCCTCGGCCGCATCGTCCTCGCCGACGGCCGTGAACCCCTGTACGTCGGCCGGTTCGGCCTCACCGACAGCACGGGCCGCCGGCTCCTCGTCGACTGGCGCTCGCCCGCCGCCGAACCCTTCTTCGCGGCCACCCACGCCCACCCGATGGGCCTGGCGAGCCGCCGCAGGTACCGCTGGAACCACGGCCGGATCGGCGACTACTGGGACGAGGTGTTCACCGTCGACGCCCTGGAGGGCCACGCCGCGCTCGACGACCAGTCCGCCTTCATCGCGAGCCTCGCCGGCAGCCGCTCGTCCCGCATGCGGGACGTCCTCGGCACCATCCAGGCCGACCAGGACGCCATCATCCGCGCGGGCTCCCGCGGCGCCCTCGTCGTCGACGGCGGCCCGGGCACCGGGAAGACCGTGGTCGCCCTGCACCGCACCGCCCACCTCCTCTACGCCGACCCCCGCCTGGGCCACCGCAGGGGCGGCGTGCTCTTCGTCGGCCCGCACCGCCCCTACCTGTCCTACGTCGCCGACGTGCTGCCCAGCCTCGGCGAGGAGGGCGTCCAGACCTGCACCGTCCGGGACCTCGTCGCCGAAGGGGACGCGGCGCAGCCCGAGAGCGACCCGGAAGCGGCCCGGCTGAAGTCCTCCGCGGACTGGGTGAAGGCGATCGACGCGGCCGTCCGCTTCTACGAGGAGCCGCCCGCCACGGCGATGACCGTCACCACCGACTGGGCCGACGTCCGGCTGACCGCCGACGACTGGGCCACGGCGTTCGAGGCGGTCGAACCCGGCACCCCGCACAACGAGGCGCGCGAGCAGATCTGGGACGCACTGGTCGAGATCCTGCTCGACAAGCACCGCGACGAAGGCGACGAGGACGACGAGGACGGCCTCTCGCCCGCGCTGCTGAGCCGATCGCTGCGGCAGGACCGGGAGCTGGCCACCGCCCTCGACCGCGCCTGGCCCTCCCTCGAAGCCACCGACCTCGTCGCCGACCTGTGGACGGTCCCCGCCTACCTGCGCAGGTGCGCCCCCTGGCTCGGCCGCGAGGAGGTGCACGCGCTCCAGCGCGAGGACGCCGAACGCTGGACGGTCAGCGACCTGCCCCTGCTCGACGCCGCCCGGCGGCGGCTCGGCGACGCCCGGTCCTCCCTGCGCAAGCGCCGCCACGAGGCCGCCCTCGCCGCCGAACGCGAGCGGATGGCCGGCGTCATCGACAGCGTGGTCGCGGCCGACGCCGACGGCGAGGGCGCCGTGACGATGCTGCGCGGCAAGGACCTCCAGGACAGCCTGGTCGACGGGACGGTACCGCCCGCCGCCGACCGGGACCTGCTCGCGGGCCCGTTCGCGCACGTCGTCGTGGACGAGGCCCAGGAACTGACCGACGCCGAATGGCAGATGCTGCTGCAGCGCTGCCCCTCCCGCAGCTTCACCGTCGTCGGGGACCGGGCCCAGGCCCGCGACGGCTTCGCGGAATCCTGGCGGGAACGGCTCGAACGGATCGGGCTCGACCGGATCACCACGGCCGCCCTGAGCGTCAACTACCGCACCCCGCAAGAGGTGATGGCCGAAGCCGAACCGGTCGTCCGCGCCGCCCTCCCGGACGCCAATGTGCCCGCATCCGTCCGCAGCAGCGGCATCCCCGTCGTCCACGGGTCCGCCGCCGACCGGGACGCGGTCCTCGACGACTGGCTCGCCGCGCACCCGGAAGGCGTCGCCTGCGTCATCGGCGACCCCTCGTTCCGCGCCAGGCCCCGGGTCCGGTCGCTGACGCCGAGGCTGTCGAAGGGGCTGGAGTTCGACCTGGTCGTCCTCGTGGACCCGCAGCGGTTCGGCACGGGCGTGGCGGGCGCGGTCGACCGCTACGTCGCCATGACCAGGGCCACCCAGCGCCTCGTGGTCCTCACCGGAGCCGGCCGGGAGGACCCCGGGGCTCAGTAGCCCCAGACGCTGAGGTCGACGATGGCCGCGAACAGGTGCTCCCAGACGTCCCCGCCGGGCGTGGAGGGGTCCACGGAGAGCGGCTCCAGCGCGGCCGCCTCCCGCAGGAAGTCCCGCTTGCCGTCCTCGCCCGGGTACGGGCTCCAGCACGCGCCCATGAACCGGTACACCGCCTCCAGCAGCCGTACGAAGGTCTCCACGTCCCGGGCGAAGAGGAACGGGCCCTCGCCGTTGCGGACCATCCAGACCGCGCCGGTCTCCGGGTGGACGGACACCAGGCCGGTGTCCGCGTACCTCAGGTCGAAGGTGCCGAGCGGCAGCAGGCCGTTCTCGTCGGGCAGCACCTGCTGCGCGCCCTCCGCGGTCCACGCCAGGCGGAACGCGGCCACCCCCGCCGCCCACCACCGCGGCAGCCCGGCGGCCGCCAGCAGCTCCCGGGTGGGGGAGTGGACCAGCGCCGCGGGCTGCCGCCCGGGCTCCAGGCGCACGACCCCGTCGTCCCCGAAGGCCTCCGCCAGCCGTTCGGGGCCGAGCGGGGCCGCGGCGGGCGCCGGCCCCGCGAACCAGGGCCCGTCCGTCCCCCACCCGACGGCACCGGCGGACCCGTCGGCCGGCCGGCCGGTGTTCCGCTCGACGACCGCGATCCCGCGCTCCTCGGCGAACACGAACCGGCCCCCGCCGAGCGGCACGGGCTCCTCCCAGTTCTCCGGCCAGTACAGGACGGGCTCCTCCTCGTCGTCGAAGAAGACGTACTCCTCCCCGTCGCCCACGGCCTCGTACGGCCGCTCGGTGAACTCGCCCTCGGCCGGGGCCGGGACCGGCTCCCCGGTGGCGGGGTCGAACCAGCGCACGCCCACCCACAGCGCCTCGACCTTCAGCAGGGACCGGCCGTCCGGGGCCCGGTGGACCTCGACGTGCGCACCGCCGGACAGGTTCGGCTGGGCGCGGTAGGCCCCGACCGGACGCCACCAGGCCCAGACGGTCCGCCACGGCATGTCCGGAGCGGCCCCGTCGACCAGTCCGGCGTACGCCTCGTGCCCCAGCACCCGGGCCCCGAAGTACAGCCACGACGCGAACTCCGCCCGCGGCACCTCCGCCCCGTCGAGCACGGCGACCGCCTGCCCGAAGGCCTCGCGCCCCGCACCGCCGCCCCCGGCGGGCAGATCCCCGAGGGCGCCGGGCCCGGCCGCCAGCAGCGCGGCGGGGGAGGCGAACAGCGCGTCAAGATCGTCAGAAGTCATGGGCCCATGCTGCCACCCCCCACCGACACCCCTGACGCCCCGTACTGACGACCCCTTACCGGACGGCAGTACGAGCACCACGCCGCCCCGCGACCGCCGTCCGCACCGGATCCGCGGCAGTGGCGCCAACGTCCGGACACGCCCCGCCCCACCCCTGCATCATGTGGTCTTCACACCGGCCGGGAGCGGCCGCAGGGGGGAAGGACCACGCATGAGGACCGTCCGCGAGAAGCAGGCCGGCGACCTGCTGGTGTGGGTGCGCAGGGGCGGCTTCCCCGGCGAACTCCGCGAAGGCGACGCCGACTTCGCACGCCGTTTCCTGGGCACCGCGCCCCCCGGGGTGCGGGCCGTGGTCATCGCCCTCGGGGGCGGGGAGTTCCGCTGGGTGGACGCCGACGGGGACGAGGACGTCCTGCTGGAGGCCGACGACGAGGCGGAGGAGGACACCGCGGGCGGCTTCGCGCTGGGCACCGGCGACGGAGCCACCCTCCCCGGAGTGCCCGTCTCCTGGGACCTGCTGGAGTTCCGCTGCCCGCACGGGGACGCGACCGTGCTGGTCGCCCGCCACCCGGGCGTCCCGCCGGCCTGCCCGGCCCACCACCTGCCGCTGGAACCGTACGAGACCGACGGGCGGTGAGCGCCCCCGCCCAGCTCGCGACGGGCGTGACGCAGCTGACCGCCTCACGGTTCGCGCTCGTCAGCTACCTGCCCACGTACGCGGCCCTGCTGTACCTCGGGGCCCTCCTCGCGGCCCGCGCTCCCGGGGGAGGCATCGAACCGTCCCGGGCACTGTCCCGCCTGCACGGCCTGTCCGGGGCCGCCCTCATCGGCCTGGCCCTCGCAGCACTGCTCCTCGCCGTCCTCCTGCACCCCCTCCAGGCCCCGCTCGTCCGGCTGCTGGAGGGGTACTGGCCGCACCCGGCCCGCGCCGCCGCCCGCTGCGGGACCACCGTGCAGGAGCGCGCCCGCAACCGGCTGGCCCGGACGGCCGAGGCCGTCACCGCCCACCCCGCCGACGCCGAGCGGCAGCGGATGCTGGCGGCCGCCTGGCAGCTGGCGCGGAGCTACCCGCCGCCCCCGGTGCCCCTGCTGCCGACGGCACTCGGCAACGCCCTGCGCGCCGGGGAGGCGACGGCCGGCAGCGCGTACGGGGCTGACGCGGTGGTGTGGTGGCCCCGGCTCTACCCCCTGCTCGGCGAGCGGCTCCGGGCCGTCGTCGACGACCGGCGCGACCAGCTGGACCTGGCGTGCCGCCTCACCGTCACGGCGGGAGCCACCGCGCTGCTGAGCGTCCCCCTCGTCCTCGGCGGCGACGGCTGGTGGCCGGCGAGCCCGGCCGTCCTCCTGCTGGCGGCCCGGGTGGCCTACCGTGCGGCCCTGGCGGCGGCCCTCGGCTACGGCGAGGCCCTGTCGGCCGCCTTCGACCTGCACCGCTTCGACCTGCTGACCGCACTGCACCTGCCCCTGCCGGCCGACGCCGGTGCCGAACGGGCCCTCAACCGCCGGCTCACCCGCTACTGGGCCCAAGGGGTCCCGCTCACCGACCTCGCGTACGAGCACGGGCACGAGCCCGACCCGCTCGCACCACCCCCCGTACCGCCCGCCGCACCCGCCGAGGACGGCCCGCGCTGAAAGGCCCGCCATGTCCCGTGCCCGCCCCCGCCCCGGGTCCCGCCCCCGCCCCGGGTCCCGCTCCGGCCCCCAGTCCGCCGCCCGCGTCCTCGAGTTCAGCCGGGACTGGGCGGGGCTCTGCCGGGGCGGCCGCATCCTCGTCAGCATCGACCGGATCATCGACGGGGACTCGCTCACCGAGATCCTCGCGCACGAGTCCGTCCACGACGTCCTGCTCCGGACCACCCCGCTCGGCTGGACCCAGCTCGTCCTGAGCCCCTCCGCGATGGACCCCTGGCAGCCCGGACGGCTGCGCGACCGGTGCGCCCGGCTGCTCGCCGCCACCGTCCAGGCCTCCCGCTTCACCCAGGAGGCCGTGGCGACGTTCCTGCCCGGCCTCGACATCGAACCCGACGCCGTCGAGGCCTACCGGGCCCGCCACCCCCAGGCCTACCTCGACGCCGCCGACGCCCTGGAATGGCTGCGCACCCGCGACCTGCCCCCGGAAGCCCGCGAGCAGCTCGCCCTCCACCTGGGCCGGCTCGCCCTCGCCGTCCCCGTCCTGGAGGCGTGGCAGCCCCGGCGGCTGCACCGGCCCAAGCAGGCCGAGCAGTGGTTCCGCATCCCCCGCAACCGGCCGGACCGCCGCTTCCCCGCCCTGTGCCGGGCCCTGCGGGACCAGCCCGACCGGGCCCTGCGCCGCGCGGCGCACGCCGGAGCCGAGGAGACCGCCCGCCTCCTCGCCCACGTACGCCTCGACGGGGAACCCCTCGCCTACGGCCGGCTGCCCGACGGCGTCCCGACCACCGAGTGGCTGGAGGGACTCGTGGAGAACGTGATCGGGCCGCTGGTCGGCGACACCGCACTGCCCGAGGCGGAACGGGACTTCCTCGCCGGCATCTGGGCCGCCCCCGCGGTCAGCATGCCCGGCCTGCACCCGGCCCTGCTGTCCGTGGTCCTCACCCAGACCACCAGCACGAAGGGCCGGATCGACGTCGACCCCCCGACCGACGAACTCCACGGCTACCCCCTGGTCGAGGTGCTGCACAACGCGCTGCCCACCCGGGTTCCCGGCGTGGAACCCGTCGGCCGGGAACCGATGTGGCTCCACGAGGGCGACACGGCCCTCTGGTTCGTCTCGCCCTGGCAGGACCAGCGGGCCTGCCACCTGTCCCCGGCCTGGCTCCACGAATGGCTCGGCGAACTCGACGAGGACACGACCCTGTGCACGCGCGACGGCGGAGACCTCGCCGGAGTGCTGCTCGGCGACCGCGCACTCGCCGCGCGGCGGCGCGTCGTCCTGCTCACGCACCGGACCCCGCACCGCGCCCTGCTGGTCGAACTGCCGGTGCTGGGCCTGGACGCGGAACGCGGCCCGGTCACCATGATGCTGGCGCACTCCGAACTCGACGGCGTGGCCTACCTCATGCTGCGGCCCGAGGGCTCCTCGCCCGTCCTCGTCGTCCCGACCGCCCTGGTCACCGCCGAACGCGCCGCGCACGCACTGCTGGAGCGGCGCGACGGGGTCCGCTTCCGCCTCGTGACCGCACCCGAGGACTTCTACACCTCCGCCGCGATGCTCCGGGACGTCATGCGGGTGCTGCACCACTTCGAAGCCAGGCCCTGGCCGGACACCCTGGCGCCGCAGCCGCCCGCCGTCCCGCGCGAGAGCACCCGCCGCCGGGCCGAAGCGGACCTGGACCCCGCCGTACTGCGGATGACCGAGGCGCAGGCGGCGTTCGGACGGCGCCCCACCCCGGAGCGGTTCGCCGCCCTGGCGGCCGCCGCCGAGGGCGTACTGGCCGCCCCCTCGTTCCCGCACATCTCGCTGGGCTGGCGGATCAGGCTGCGCCAGGACGTGGCCGAGGCCCTCTACGGCGGCTTCCTGGAGCTGGAGGACCCCGCCGTGCTGCGCAGGGTGGTCGAGATCCAGCAGGAACTCCTCGCGCTGCTGCCCGAGGACGCCCGGGAGCGGCCCGCCCAACTGCGGACCCTGGCCCTCCTGTCGCTCTGCCTGCGCCGCGCGACCGGTGAGGCCTCACCGCAGGAGAAGGTGCTGGAGGCGATGCTGGTGGCGTCGGCGACCGGCGCACCGGTGCGCAGCCCCTTCGACCCGGCCGTCCTCCGCCGTCCCCCCGCACCCCGGCCCCGGCGGGAATCCCCCTAGGACGCCGACCGGGAGCCGAGCGCGCCGGGCGTCTTCGGGATCCACGACGGCACGGCCGTGACCGCCGCGGGGTCCGCCTCGTCCATGTACACGTACCAGTCGCGGTCCTCGCCCCCCATGCCCGAGCGGACGTCGATCTGCTTGATCTGGCCGGTCGAGTGGAAGTACAGGACGACGCTCTGCCGCTTGGACCCCTCGTCGTAGAACTCGGCCGTGACCTTTCCCCGGGCGCCCGCGCCGAAGGCGGAGATCCAGTTCCGCGCCGTCGCCTCCGGGGCGCTGTGCGTGGTGCCCGGAGCGGCGAGGGCGGCCAGTTCCTCCGTGTCCCCGTCGGCCGTACGCCAGACGACCTCCTGCGCGGTCCGCAGCGTGCCCGCCGACGGGTACCCGAGCACGGCCAGCGGCTCGTGGCCGCCGTAGTCCCCGGCGTAGCGGACCTCGGCCTCGCCCGGCAGGTCCGCACACCCCGCCAGTACGCCGGCCACCGCGACGGTCGCGGCCGCCCGCCCGGCCCGCCGATACGGCTCCCACCTGCTGCTCCCGTGCATCCGGCCACGGTAGCGGAGGGCCCGTGCCCGACCGCGGGCCGGGTGGCCGGGCCGCGGACGCCCGCCGGACACCCCCGGGACGGTGCCTTTCGGAGCAGGCCGGGCCGGGCCAGCGCGCCCCGCCCCGGCAGGCCGGGCGGGACGTGCTTCCATGACCGGACGTGCCCCGCCCGGAACTCCCCCCACCGCCGACGGAAGGCGCCACGATGGCCGCGATCCTCTCCCCCACGACCCGTCACCCCGCGACCACCTCCTACGACATCGGCCTCCCCGTGCTGCGCCTGGTCCTCGGCGCGATCATGGCCGTGCACGGGACCCAGAAGCTCTTCGGATGGTTCGACGGCCCCGGCCTCAAGGGCACCGGCATCTTCTTCGCCAGGGCCGGCTATCCGGCGGGCGAGACCATGGCGGCGGTCGCCGGACTGACCGAGACCCTCGGCGGTCTCGGCCTGGTCCTCGGCCTGTTCACCCCGCTGGCCGCGGCGGCCGTCGTCGGCGTCATGATCAACGCCATCGCCGTCAAGTGGGCCGGCTCGGTGTTCGGCCCCGAAGGCGTCGAGTTCGAGTCCCTGATCGTCGCCGGGGCCGTCACCCTGGCCCTGACCGGGCCGGGCCGCTTCGCCCTGGACCGCTTCCTGCCGGTCCTGCGCGACCACCGGGCGGGCCACGGCCTCGCCGCCCTCGTCCTGGCGGTCGTACTCGCCGCCGTGGCGCTCCTGCTGCGGGACTGATCCGCCGGGCATCATGGCCGGGTGACGACGCGATCCGCCGACGGAACCGGACCAGGCCCGGGCGAGGAGCCCGTTCGGCTGCCCTACGCCGACCCGGCCTTCGTCGCCGACCCGTTCCCGCTGTACCGCAGGCTGTGCGAAGAGGCCCCCGTCCACCGGGCGGTCATCGCGGGCGGCCTGGACGCCTGGCTCGTCACCCGCTACGAGGACGGCCTGGAGGCCCTGTCGGACCCCCGCCTCAGCAGCGACGTGCGCGACGCCACGGACGCCCGCCTCCTGCGGCAACTGCCCGGAACGCAACGCGAGGCGATGCTCGGCAACATGCTCCGCAGCGACCCGCCCGACCACACCCGGCTGCGCCGCCTGGTCTCCCAGGCGTTCACCGCCCGCCGGGTGGCCGGGATGCGGCCCCGGATCCAGGCCGTCACCGACCGGCTGCTCGACGCGGTCGCCCCGGCGGGCAGCGCCGACCTCGTCGCCGACTTCGCGCTGCCGCTCCCCGTCACCGTGATCGGCGAACTGCTCGGCGTCCCGGTCGACGACCGCCACGACTTCCAGTACTGGACCGACCGCCTGACCACCCGCGGCGCCGAACCGCCCGACCCCGCCGTCATCGATGAGGCGTGGCGGCACATGCGCGACTACGTCACCGAGCTCATCCGGGACAAGCGGACGCACCCCGAGGACGACCTGCTCAGCGGCCTGATCACCGCACGGGACGAGGAACGGCGGCTGACCGAGGACGAACTGGTCTCCATGGTCTTCCTGCTGCTGGCCGCCGGCTACATCACCACCGTCAACCTGATCGCGGGCGGCCTCGCGATGCTCCTCGCCCACCCCGGCCAGCTCGGCCTGCTGCGCTCCGATCCGGCGCTGCTGCCGGGCGCGATCGAGGAGCTGCTGCGCTACGACGGCCCGGTCAGCCCCGGCATCGCCCGCTTCGCCCGCGAGGACGTGGAGATCGCGGGCGTACGCATCCCCCGCGGAGCGACCGTACTGATCGCCTCCGCCATCGCCGACCGGGACCCGCTCCGCTTCCCCGACCCGGACCGCCTGGACATCACCCGGCGGGACAACGCCCACCTGGCCTTCGGCCACGGCATCCACTACTGCCTGGGCGCACCGCTGGCCCGGCTCGAAGGCGAGATCGCCATCGGCACGGCCCTGCGCAGGCTCCCCGGACTCGCCCTCGCGGTACGCCCGGACGAGATCCCCTGGCGCCCCGGCGGCCTCCGCGGCCCCCTGGCCCTCCCGGTGTCCTTCACCCCGGCCCGCTAGACCGCCCGCCGGGACCGGCACCGGCCCCGCGGCCGGAGGTCCTCCACGCGCTCAACCCCGCCCCGCCCGACGGGGTCCTTCCCTGCGGAACGAGCCGACAGCCCGACCGCAAGGAGACGACATGACGTTACGGAAGACCGCACGGGCCGGAGCCCTGGGCCTCGCGGCGGCCGCCGTCGCCGCCACCGCCCTGGCGGGCCCCGCCCACGCCTCGCCGGAACCCGCCCCCGCCCAGGGACGGCACGCGGCGACCCAGCGCGCGATGGACGCCGACGTACGGGCCGGCACCCCCGGCATCACGGCGCAGGCGCGCGACGCCCACGGCGTCTGGCAGTCGGTCTCGGGCGTCGGGAACCGCTCCACCGGCACGCCGCGCGGCGCCGACGACCGGTTCCGCGTCGGCAGCATCACCAAGTCGTTCGTGGCGACCGTCCTGCTCCAGATGGAGTCGGAGGGCCGGCTCGACCTCGACGACAAGGTGGAGCGCCACCTCCCCGGCCTGGTGCGCGGCAACGGGAACGACGGCCGCGCGATCACCGTACGGCAGCTCCTCCACCACACCAGCGGCCTCTTCGACTACCTGGCCGACGAGCAGTACAACTCCACCTACCTCCGCGGCGAGGGATACCTCACGCACCGGTACGACACCCTGCCGCCCGAGAAGCACGTACGGGTGGCCCTGTCCCACCGGCCGCTGTTCCGGCCCGGCGAGCGGCACTCCTACTCCAACACCAACTACGTCCTGGCCGGGCTGATCATCGAGAAGGCGGGCGGGCGGACGTACGGGGCCGAGGTCCGCGACCGCATCATCCGGCCGCTGGGCCTGAAGGCCACCTCCAACCCCGGCAACGCCGTCCGCCTGCCCTCGCCCGCCGCCCGCCACTACTCCAAACTGTTCGAGACCGCCCCCGACCGGATCGACGACGTCACCGAGATGAACGGCTCCCAGGGCTGGGCCGACGGGGACGTCATCTCCACCACCGCTGACCTGAACCGCTTCTACCGCGCCCTGCTGCGCGGCGAACTGCTCCGCCCCGAGCAGCTCAGGGCCATGAAGACCACCGTCCCGGTCCCGGACCGCCCCGACATGGCCTACGGGCTCGGCATCACCCGGTTCCGCACCGGCTGCGGGACGACCCTGTGGGGTCACGGCGGCGGCATGGTGGGCTCGACCTCCCTCGCCGTCTCCACCGAGGACGCCCGCCACCAGCTCGCGTACAACCGCAACGGCGACTGGAACGGGGAGGCCATGCAGAAGATCATGGAGGCCGAGTACTGCCCCGAAGCCCCGCCGGCCGCCCCCTGATCCGCCCGTCGGAAATAATCCCCCGCGGCGATGTCGAGAACCCCGCAGCGGCTCCGTCTCCTGTAAGAACGCGACCGGAAGGGCTCGCGACAGCACCGCGGAGGAGAACCACCATGGCCAAGTACCTGCTGCTCAAGCACTACCGAGGAGCCCCGGCGGCGGTCAACGACGTACCGATGGACCAGTGGACGCCGCAGGAGATCTCGGACCACGTCCGGTACATGAACGACTTCGCCGCCCGGCTGGAGAAGACCGGCGAGTTCGTCGACGGCCAGGCCCTCGCTCCCGAGGGGACCTTCGTCCGCTACGACGGGGAGGGGCGCCCGCCGGTCACCGACGGGCCGTTCGCCGAGACCAAGGACCTCATCGCCGGCTGGATGGTCATCGACGTCGACAGCTACGCACGGGCCGTCGAGCTGGCCGGCGAACTGTCCGCCGCGCCCGGGGCGGGCGGCGAGCCGATCCACGAGTGGCTCGAACTGCGCCCCTTCCTGACCGAGCCGCCCACCATCACGGAGTGACCTGCGACATGCCCGGAGTGCCCGAGATGGACGAGGCCCTGCTCAGGAGCCTCACACCGGGCGTGCTCGCCGCCCTCGTCCGCCGCGGAGCCGACTTCGCGGCGGCCGAGGACGCCGTGCAGGACGCGCTGGTCGAGGCGGTCCGCGTCTGGCCCGCCGACCCCCCGCGCGACCCGAAGGGCTGGCTGGTCACCGTGGCCTGGCGGCGGTTCCTCGACGCGACCCGCGCCGACACCGCCCGCCGCAGGAGGGAGGACCTCGCGGGGCAGGAGCCCGCACCCGGCCCGTCGGCCGGCGCCGCCGACGACACGCTCCGGCTCTACTTCCTGTGCGCCCACCCGTCGCTGACGCCCTCGTCCGCGGTGGCCCTCACCCTGCGCGCCGTCGGCGGGCTCACCACCCGCCAGATCGCCCGGGCCTACCTCGTGCCCGAGGCGACGATGGCGCAGAGGATCAGCCGGGCCAAGCGCACCGTCTCGGGCGTACGGCTCGACCGGCCCGGCGACGTCGCGACCGTGCTGCGCGTCCTCTACCTGGTCTTCAACGAGGGCTACTCCGGGGACGTCGACCTCGCCGCCGAGGCCATCCGGCTCACCCGGCAGCTCGCGGCCGCGATCGACCACCCGGAGGCGGCCGGGCTGCTCGCCCTGATGCTGCTGCACCACGCCCGCCGCGCGGCCCGGACCGCGCCCGACGGCAGCCTGGTGCCGCTCGCCGAACAGGACCGCGGGCTCTGGGACACGCGGGCCGTCGCCGAGGGCGTCGGGATCCTCCAGCGGGCCCTCGCCCGGGACCGGCTGGGCGAGTTCCAGGCGCAGGCCGCCATCGCCGCGCTCCACGCGGACGCCCGCACCGCCGCGGAGACGGACTGGCCGCAGATCGTCGAGTGGTACGACGAGCTCGTCCGGCTGACCGGCAGCCCGGTCGTCAGGCTCAACCGGGCGGTGGCCCTCGGCGAGGCGGACGGCCCCCGCGCGGGCCTGGCGGCGCTCGCGGCGCTGGACGACGCGCTGCCCCGCCACACGGCGGTGGCGGCGTACCTCCACGAACGCGCCGGCGACCTCGGGGCGGCGGCCCTGCTGTACGCCGAAGCGGCCCGCAAGGCCCCCAACCTCGCCGAGCGGGACCACCTGACGCGCCAGGCCGCCCGGCTCAACGCCCGCGGCCGCCGCTGAGGTGTCCCGGGATACCCGCACGAGTGCTTTCCCGGCCCCGCCCGGGAGGGCGGGCGCCCGCCGGGGAACCCTTCCCGCACGCGGCGGACGCGGGAGCCGGGCCCGCCGGGCCCCGCCGGGCGACGGCGGGGGAGCGCACGGCTCCGGATGTGTAGGCACCACCGACCGCCTGTCCGGGCGGGCCCGCGGGTGCGAACCTGTCCACGCCGCTCGGCCGAGCGGGAGCGCCCACGGGCCCCCGATCGTGTGCGCCGCTGCCCGACGAACCGTCACAGAGGGAGCCCGCTGTATGCAGAAACGTTCACTCGATGGGCCGCGCACACGAGTGGTCCGGGGAATAGCCCTCGTGCTGGCCGCGGCCACCGCCCTCCTCGGGGCCGCCCCCCAGGCCGTCGCGGCGGCGCCCCCGGCCCCGCCCGTCCCCACCCTGTCCTGGGGCCCCTGCGCCGGCGCCGCCCCCGGCGACGCCTTCGAGTGCGCGACCGCCCGCGTCCCCCTGGACTACCGCGACCCGGCCGGGCGCACCCTCCCGCTCGCGGTCACCCGCAGGCTCGCGGCCGACCGGACCCACCGCACCGGCGTCCTGCTGCTCCACCCCGGCGGACCCGGCAACTCCGGTGTGGACTTCGCCCGCAACAGCTACGAGAACCTGCCCGCCTCCCTCCGCGACTCCTTCGACGTCGTCGGCTACGACATGCGCGGCGTGGGGCGCAGCGGACAGGTCGAGTGCTGGAACGACCAGGAGTACTCCGCCGCCGTCGACGCCGCACGCGGCGTACCCGGCCCCGGAGCCCTGCGCGAGGCGGTCCGCCAGGGACTGGACTTCGCCACCGCCTGCCGGCAGCGCGCCGCGGACCTCGCCCCGTACATCGGCACCGGATCCAACGCCCGGGACATCGACCTGCTCCGCCAGGCCCTCGGCGAGGAGCAGCTCACCTTCTACGGCCGCTCCTTCGGCAGCTACGTCGGCACCGTCTACGCCGCCCGGTTCCCCCGCCGCGTCCGCGCCATGGTCCTGGACGGCGCCTACGACCCGCGCACCTACGCCGACCTGCCCTACGCCTACGACGCCGCGCAGTTCACCGCCCTGGACGGGGCCGTGGACCGGTTCCTCGACTGGTGCGCCCGGGAACCCGTCCTGTGCGGCTTCGGCGACGGCCGGCCCCGCGAGGCCTTCGAGGAGCTCAAGCGGGTGCTGGACGCCGACCCGGTCGTCACCCCGAGCGGACGCCCCGCGAGCGGCTACACCCTCGCCTACCGCCTGATGTTCAACATCAACTCGGGCAAGGAGGTCTGGCCCTACCTGGGACAGGCCCTGCGGGCGGCCCAGGCGCGCCAGACCTCCTTCCTGCTCAACCCGCCCTCGCCCGGCTCCTTCGACTTCCTCAACGTCAACCTGGCCGTGGAGTGCGCCGACCGCGTCTACCCGAAGAGCCCGCTCCTGCTGGGCGCCCTGGTCGGCGCCGAAGCGGCCTCCGCACCGCGGCTGGGCCCCCCGATCGGCCTCGGCCCGCCCACCTACGACCACAACCACGCGACCACCTGCGCCCAGTGGCAGACGGAGCGCCCCAGCCGCTACGAGGGCTCCTACCGGGCGGCCGGCTCCGCCCCGATCCTGGTCCTCGGCACGACGGGCGACCCCGACACCCCGTACCAGGACGCCGTGGCCCTCGCCCGGACGCTCGACAACGGCCGCCTGCTGACGTTCGACGCCGAAGGGCACACCGCGTACAACCGCAGCGCGTGCGCCAGCGCCCTGGCCACGCGGTACCTCGCCACCCTGGAGCTGCCCGCCCGGGGCACCGTCTGCGCGGACGAGGCCCCGCCGGAGCCGCCGGGCCTGCGCACCGCGGGCATCGAGGCCGACGAGACCCGCGACGTGATCCCCGCGCTGCGCTGACCGCCCGGCCGCCGCGCGGCGCCCCGGCCGGTCACGGGCCGGGGCCCCGCGCGGTTAGGCTCACCCCATGACTGTGCTCGTATACGAAGACTTCGGCACCGGCCGCCACCGCGAGGCCTCGCTGATCAGGCACGCCCTGGGCAGCGTCCACGACGAGGAGCTCGTGGCCGGCCTCGCCGGGGGCATCGGCTTCATGTACTTCGTCTTCGAGTACCAGGGGCGCCTGCCCATCCTCACGATCGTGGCCCAGGCCCACCCCGAGCCCTGGGTGCAGGTCGCCCTCGGCCGCCTCGGCGTCCCGTACGAGGCCACCCGCGCGATGAACCCCCGCTGGGGCCGGGTCCGCGCCGCGCTCGACGCCGGGCAGCCCGCGTTCTGCGTGGTCGACCGCTCCTCCCTGCCCTGGCACGCGTCCGACCCGGACGCCGAGATGACCGGCACCGACCCGTACACCGTCGTCATCGCCGGGTACGACGGCGACGACCTGCTGATCGAGGACGGCGCCGAGACCCCGTACCGGATCGACCGCGAGGAGTTCGGCGCCGCCTGGACCGCCCACCGCAAGGGCCGCCACCAGCTGATCGTCCCCACCGGGCCCGCCGAGGGCGAGCCGGACGTGGACGGGGCGATCGCCTCCACCGTCACGCACCTCACCGGCCCGGTGCTCGGCAACCAGTTCGACGTGAACTTCGGCTTCAGCGGGATGGAGAAGTTCGCCGCCCAGCTGCGCGACGCCACCACCAAGGCGGGCTGGGAGCGCCGGTTCGGCAGCTCGCCCGAGGCGCTGCGGGCCGGCACCGGGCGGCTGTACGCCTGCCTGGAGGAGGAGTGGACCGCCCCGGGCGCGACCCGGCCGCTGTACGCCGATTTCCTGGACCTGGCCGGCCGCCCGGACGCCGCCGGACTCTTCCGGGAGTCGGCCGGGCACTGGGCGGAGCTGGCCCTGCTGGCCCGGGACGCCGACCCGCAGGCCGGTGCGCCGGAGCGGCGGGCGCTGTTCGACGCGTGTGCGGAGCGCGTGGACCGCTGCCTGGAGCTGGAACGCGAGGCGGTCCGGGCGCTGCAGAAGTAGCGCCCCGGGGCCCGGACGCGGCCGGGCCCCTCAGGCCCCGAGCTCCTTGCGGATCAGCTCGTACGAACGGACCCGGTCGCGGAAGTCGTAGACGGGCGTGGTCAGCATCAGCTCGTCCGCGCCCGTCTCGCCGGCCAGCTGCGCGAGCCGGCGCACGACGGTGCCGGGGGTGCCGACGGCCTGCTGGGCGCGGAAACCGGCCAGGGCCGCCAGCTCCTGCGGGGTGAAGGGGTGCGCGGCCGCCTCCTCGGGCGTGGGGAAGGGCAGGTCGCTGATGCCCTTGAGCAGCCCCGCCTTGACGACGTTCATCGGCGCGCCGCGCCACTGGGCCTCCTCCTCCGTCTCCGCGCACACCGTCTCCACGCACAGCAGCACCCGGGGCCGGGCGCACCAGCGCGAAGGGACGAACCCGGCCCGGTACCGCTCCAGGACCGCGCGGGTGTTCTCCGGCCGGATGTGGTGGGCGACGGCGACCGGCAGGCCGAGCTCCGCCGCGAGCCCGGCCCCGGCGGGGCTGGACGCCAGCAGCCACGGCTCCGGCAGCGGGCCGAGCGCGACCTCCTCCACGAGGAAGGACAGGACCGCGGCCACGTCCTCCCGGTACTCGGCGTCCGTGGTGGGCCCCGCCCCGCGGCGCAGGGCGCGCGCGATGCCCTCGTCGAAGGTGCCGGGGCCGCGGCCGACGCCGAGGTCGATGCGGTCCTCGTGCAGGGCCGCCAGGGTCCCGAACTGCTCGGCCAGCGTGAGCGGTGCGTGGTTGGGGGCCAGCACGCCGCCCGAGCCCAGCCGGATCACCGAGGTGGAGGCCGCGGCGTGCGCGGTCAGCACGACCGGCGGGAACGCCCCGATCGCGGGGGAGTGGTGGTGCTCGGCGTACCAGACCCGGTGGTAGCCCAGCCGTTCCAGCTCCTGCGCGAAGGCCGCGGTGTCCCGCAGGGTGTCCACGGCGCGGGTGCCGGTCTGGACCATCGCGACTTCGAGCGCGGAGAGCGGTATGTCGATCATGCCGCCAGCATAGGGACCGGCGGCCCGGGCGAGCGCCGCGACGATCCCTTTTGCGCCACCGGAGGCGGTTGACAGGGGGCGCACCCCTGCCCCACCCTTTCACTACTCCACTAGTGAAAGGGTGATGCTGTCGTGCTGGAGTACCGCATCGACCGGCGCAGCGGCATCGCCACGTACCTGCAGATCGTCCAGCAGACCAAACAGGCCCTGCGCCTGGGCCTGTTGGAACCCGGCGACAAGCTGCCGGCCGCGCGCGAGGTCGTCGAGGCCACCGCCATCAACCCCAACACCGTCCTCAAGGCCTACCGCGAACTGGAACGCGAGGGGCTCGTCGAGGCGAAGCGGGGGATGGGCACCTTCATCCGGAAGTCCCTGGGCGGCGCCCCGGCGGACTCCCCGTTCCACGAGGAGCTCGACGGCTGGGCGCGCAGGGCGCGGGCCGCCGGGATGGAACGGGACGACGTGGCCGCGCTCTTCGCATCCGTACTGGACCAACACTTCAAGGGGGACGGCGACGCATGACGGACACCGTGATCGAGGCGGAAGGCCTCGGGCTGCGCTACGGCCGCAAGGGGGCGTGGGCACTGCGCGACTGCACCTTCCGGCTGCCCGAAGGCCGGATCTGCGCACTCGTCGGCCCCAACGGGGCCGGCAAGTCCAGCCTGCTGGCCCTCGCCGCCGGGCTCGTGCTCCCCACCGAGGGAGCCCTGCGGACGGCGCCGCGCGCCGAACTGGCCTACGTCGGCCAGGACAAGCCCCTCTACCCGCAGCTCACCGTCGACGAGACCCTGGGCCTGGGCCGCGAACTCAACCCCGGCCGCTGGGACCCGGAGACGGCCGAGCGGATCGTGGACGCCGGCGGCCTCTCCCGGCGGGCCCGGATCCGTACGCTCTCCGGCGGCCAGCGCACCCGCGTCGCCCTGGCCCTCGCCCTCGGCAAGCGGCCCTCCCTGCTCCTCCTCGACGAGCCGATGGCCGACCTCGACCCGCTCGCCCGGCACCAGCTCATGGGCGCGCTGATGGCCGACGCCGCCGAACACGGCACCTCCGTGGTGATGTCCTCGCACATCCTCACCGAGCTGGAGGGCGCCTGCGACCACCTGCTGCTCGCCGACGGCGGCCGCATCCGCCTCTCCGGGCCCATCGACGAGGTCACCGCCGCCCACCGGCTGCTCACCGGCCCGGCCGCCGCCTCCGCCGAACTCGCCCGCCACACCGTCGTCGAGAGCCGTACGACGGGGCGTACGCTCACGGCCCTCGTCCGGCCGGGAGGACCCGTCGACGGCCGGACCTGGCAGACGGACAGCCCCTCCCTGGAAGAGCTCCTCCTCGCCCACCTGCGTTCCCCCGACGCCCCGCCGTTCACCACCGCGGGGGTGCGGGCATGAGCGCGCCGGTGCTGAAGGGCCCGTACTGGGCCACGGTCCGCCAGCACCGCGGCGTGCTGCGGGCGCTGCCCGTCCTCGTGGCCGCCGGTCTGGCCGCGGTGGCCGCCCTGCGCGTCTGGGCCGGCGACCCGGGCTCCGAGGGGCCCTTCGTCTTCCCGACCCGTGCCCACAACCTGCTGCGGCTCTGCATGGAGTACGCCGGCACTGCCCTGCTCCTGCTGCCACTGCTGGTCGGGGCCTTCGTGGCCGGCCCGATGACCGCGCGCGAACTGGAGAGCGGGACCTGGCGGTTCGCCCTCACCCAGTCGACCACGCCCAGGGCCTGGCTCGGCGCGAAGGTCCTCGTCGCCGGACTGGCCTCGGCCCTCGGGGCGGCCGCGCTGGTACTGGTCTACCGCCTGGGCTGGACGCGGGTGTCGAGCACCTGGCAGCTCACCCGGTTCGACCGGGGCCCGTACGAGGCCACCGGACCGGTGCTGATCGGCTACTGCCTGCTCGGCGTCGCCGTCGGGGTCCTGGTCGGACAGCTCGTCCGGCGCACGGTCGCGGCCATGGCGGTCGCGGGCCTGCTCACCGGAGCGGTGCTGGCCGGGACCGGCTCCCTGCGGTGGTCGTTCCTGCCCGTGGAGACCAACACCGTCCCCTTCGCCGGGAACCCGGCGAAGCTGATGCCGCCCGATTCCCTGCTGGTGGACATGGGGCTGCTCACGGGCTCGGGGGAGCGACTGCCCAACCAGGCCTGCTTCGCCCGGACCCGGGACATGGGTGTCTGCCCGGCGGACCTGGACGTCACGGCCCGGTACGCGGACTTCCACCCGACGTCCCACTACTGGCCGACGCAGCTGATCGAGACCTCCCTGGTCCTCGCCCTGGCCGCCGCCGCCCTGTACGCGGCGTTCCGGGTGCTGCGCACCCGGCGCGGCTGAGGTACTAGGGGGCGGACGCCCCCTAGAGCCCCGCTCCACCGGTCGCGTCGACGACGCGACCGGTGACCCAGCGTCCGGCGTCCGAGGCGAGGAAGGCGACGACCTCCGCGATGTCCTCGGGCTGCCCCACCCGGCCGAGTGCGGCGAGCGAGGCCGCGTGTGCCTCGGCCTCCGGATTGCCGCGCAGCCAGCCGGCGTTGACGTCGGTGTCGACGATGCCGGGGGCGACCGAGTTCACGGTGACGCCCCGGGGGCCCAGGGCCTTGGCGAGGTTCAGCGTCAGCGTGTCGAGGGCGCCCTTCGTCGCCCCGTAGGCCAGGATCTCGGGCATCGCGAGCCGGGCGGCCCCGCTGGAGATGTTGACGATCCGGCCGCCGTCGCGCAGCCTGCCCAGGGCCTCCTGCACCACGAAGAACGGGGCCCGGACGTTGACCGCGAAGACCCGGTCGAAGCCCTCCTCGGTGACCTCGCCCAGTGGGGAGGGCAGCCCGATGCCCGCGTTGTTCACGATGATGTCGACGCCGTCCAGGCCGAGTCCGTCGTACGCGGCCCAGAGCGCGGCCGCGTCCCCGTGCCGGCCGAGCTCGGCCCGCAGCGCGAAGGCCCGGCCCCCACCCCCGGTGATCCGCTCGACGGTTTCCCGTGCGGCGGCCCCGTCGCTCGCGTAGGTCAGTACGACCGTGACACCGTCCGCCGCCAGCCGCTCGGCGATGGCCCGGCCGATTCCCCGACTGCCGCCGGTGACGAGCGCGTTCTTGCCCATGAGGAGCTCCCTTATTTCTGTAGTGATCGTTACATAAAAAACGTAACACAAGATCCAGAACACCCGCAACGCCCGCCGCGGGCCGTTAGGATCCGGCCATGCCGATCACGCCGATACCCGTCCTCCGAGGCGCCAAGCGCACCGATCTCCGAGCCGACGGGGGCGAGTTGGTCCTGCGGCGGGCGGGCCGGGAGCACCGCATCCCCTACGAGGCCGTCGCCCTGGTCCACACCGAGCGGCGGGCCGTCGAGGTCCGCCTCCGGGCGCCCGAAGGGACCCCGCCCGCCGTCTACCGCGTCGAGGGGGTCAGCGCGGCCGCGGCGGCCGCCTTCGCCCGCGCCGTCCACGCGGCGCTCCCGCCGGTCCCCGCGGGCTCCGCCGCCGTGGACGGCGCCGCCCTGGTCACCACCGGCCCCGCCGAGCGCGAGCCGCTCACCCCGAGGGAGGCCTTCGGCCGGCGGGTGAGGCGGATGGTGTGGATCTCCGTCCTCGCGATCGCCGCGATGAGCGTGCTCGTCTCGTTCGTCACGCACCCGGTGATGATGATCTTCGTCTGGCTCACGGGCGGCGTCGGCTTCGCGTTCGCCTGCGCGGTCCTCCTCCTGCTGCCCGCGGTCACCGAGCGCTGGAGACTGCCCCGGCACGGCATCACGGTGACGGCCGAATACGCCCACAGCTCGGCGGAGCCGACCCTCTACCTGTACGGGGACCTGGAGGGCAACACCCGCACCTACTACGACACCAGCGGCCGCCTCCGCCTGGAGGTCAGCTACGACCCGGCCGACCCCTCCCGCGTGGTCCGCGCCGACGGCAAGGGCCGCCGCCTCCAGGCGGCCGTCCTCGCCTCCGCGGCCGCGATCGCCGCCCTGGCCCTCCTCTCCTTCCTGGCGACGCCCTTCATGCCCGTCTAGGACCCGCCCGGACCTGGGGAAATCGGCGTGCGCCGCCCCGCCGGAGCTGCCACAGTCGCCGTCGTGACCCTGATGAACGTGCTCCTCGACTTCGCCGCGACCGGACGGCTCGGCCCGCTGTACCGCGGCATGTCCCTCGCCGAAGCCGAGGAGCTCCTCGGCCCGGGCCGCCCGCATCCGCAGATCCTCATGAAGGGGCCGGACTTCGACGGGTACCCGTATGTCTGGGACGGGCTGGAGCTGGAGTCCACCCGGCGCCACGTCAGCTGCATCACGATCCGGCTCCGCCCCGGTTCGGCGGTCAGGCTGCCGTCGCCCGTACTGCCGGACGCCGGGGCGTACGCGGCCACCGTGCCGCGCGAGGACTTCCTCGCCGCCCTCGACGCCGCCGGCTGCCGGCACGTGCCCGACCCGCTCCTGACCTGCGACGAACAGTCGGCCGTCGTCACCCGGCCCGCCGGCGTCCACCTGCTCTTCGCCCGGCCGGACCGGGACGCGGACGTCCCGGACCGCAGCCGCTTCCACCTCGACCTCCTCTACGGGTAGGCCGGGTGACTGCGGGTCAGGGGCGGGGTGCGCCCCGGGCCGCAGGAGATGAACGCCCGGCGCGGCGAGGAGGTGGACGGGGCCTTCCCCGGCCTCCTCCCCGCCCTTGGTGGGCCGGCGCCCACCGCGCTGACCCCCGACGCGGGCTCAGAGGCCGCGGCGGAGCCGGTCCGCGATCAGGGAGACCGCGAGCATCGCGGTCATGACGCCCACCGCCAGCGTGAGGGTGCCCGCCACGCCGCCCGCCATCGCCCAGCCGTTGCCGAGCAGCAGCGCGGTGCCGCCTGCCAGGGCGAGCGCGGCGTACCGGCGGTCGTGCAGGCGGCCGAAGCGGCGGGCCAGGACGTAGCAGGCCGCGATCAGCGCGGCGAAGGTGACCGACCCGGCGGCGAAGTGGGCGTAGCTGTGCCAGGTGAGCGCGGACGGGGGCCCGTACGGAGTGCCCGCCGGGAAGCCGTCGGCCGGGTCCATGACGAACACCCCCGCCAGCACCATGCCGATGCCGGCTGCCCCCACCAGCCGTGGCACCCAGGTCCCTCCGGGGGTGCCGTGCAGGGCCTCGCGCAGGCCGGTCGACCCGATGACGAGCAGGGTGCCGACGGCCAGGAAGTTCGCGATCTGGAGCCAGCCGAGCGAGCCGTTGCTCAGTGCGCTCAGCGGGTGGCGGGTGATGTCGAAGCCCTCGCGGGTGGCGGCCTGGGTGAGGGCCACGACCGTCCACAACGGTGTCGCCGCGACGGCGCACACGAGCCTCGTGCGGGCCGTGGTGCGGGCGGTGCGGGCGGTGTGCGTGGTGTGCGTGGTGGTGGTGCTCATACGTCTGTCCTCCGGGATCGGTGTGCGGTGCTCGCTGCTCGGTGACACGTCGATCCGGCGATGTGACAGGTAACGCGCCGCATTCCCTGTCACATCGGCCCGTTCGACGTGTGGGTGGACACCGGCACCCGACGACGAGACGAGGACCCCGTGCGCTACCTGATGACGACCCGGCCTTCCGACACCGCCCCCGACGAGCACCTGTACGCCGAGATGAGCCGGTTCATCGAGGAGCTGTCGGCGGCCGGCGTACTGCTGGCCACCGGCGGCCTCGAACTGGGCGGAGTCCTGGTCGCCTCGGTCGGCGACGAGATCACGGTGACCGACGGACCGTTCGCCGAGGCCAAGGAGGCCGTCGCCGGCTTCGCGCTGATCGAGGTCCGGTCCAGGGAGGAGGCCGTCGAACTGGCCCGCCGGTTCCGCAGGATCGTCGGCGACGGCGAGAGCGTGGTCCAGCAGGTCTTCGGCCCCTGAGCCACCCGGCGCCCCGGAGCCCCGGGGCGCCGCCGTCCCGGACGCCCCTTGCGGGACGGCAGCGGCGCGTGCTGTGATCAGCCGGTGCCGGATGTCCATCGCACGGTGGACGCGGTCTGGAAGCTCGAGTCGGCGAGGATCATCGCCGGGCTGACGCGGATGGTGCGCGACGTCGGCCTCGCCGAGGAGCTGGCCCAGGACGCGCTCGTCGCCGCCCTCGAACAGTGGCCCGTCCAGGGCGTCCCGGACAACCCGGGAGCCTGGCTGACCACGACGGCCAAGCGCCGCGCCGTCGACCGCATACGCCGCTCCGAGCGGCTGACCCGCACACAGGAGCAGCTCGCCCACGCGCTGGACCAGCGCCAGGGCCTCGAACCCGGCCCGGGAACGGACGCCGGACAGGACGACGTCCTGCGGCTGATGCTCATCTCCTGCCACCCCGCCCTGCCGACCCGGGCGAGGGCCGCACTGACCCTCCGTCTCCTCGGCGGCCTGACGGCCGAGGAGATCGCGCGGGCCTTCCTCGCCACCCCGTCGGAGATCACCCGGCGGATGGCCGCCGCCAAGCGGACGCTGGCCGAGCAGCGCGTGCCGTTCGACCTCCCCGAAGGCCCGGAACTGGCCGGCCGCCTCGCCTCCGTGCGGGAGGTGGTCTACCTGATCTTCAACGAGGGCTACGCCGCCACCACCGGCGACGACCTGATGCGCCCCGGACTCTGCCTCGAAGCACTCCGGCTGGGCCGGCTCCTGGCGGAGCTGGCACCGCAGGAGGCCGAATCGCACGCGCTGGTCGCGCTGATGGAGATCCAGGCCTCCCGCTCGGCCGCGCGCACCGGGCCCCGCGGTGAACCCGTCCAGCTGCACGAACAGAACCGTGGCCGCTGGGACCAGCTGCTCATCCGCCGCGGCTTCACCGCCATGCTGCGCGCCCGGCAGGCCGGCGGCCCGCCGGGCCCCTACCTCCTGCAAGCGGCGATCGCCGTGTGCCACGCCCAGGCGCGCACCGCCGAGGAGACGGACTGGACGCGCATCGCCGGCTTGTACGGGGCACTGGAGGAGCTGCTGCCGACACCGGTCGTCCGGCTCAACCGGGCCGTCGCGCTCGCGATGGCGCACGGGCCCCGGGCCGGGCTCGACCTGGCAGACACCCTCACCGCCGACCCCGCGCTGCGCGACTACCACCTCCTGCCCAGCGTCAGGGGAGACCTGCTGGCCCGTCTGGAGCGGTACGGGGAGGCCCGGCTGGAGTTCCAGCGGGCGGCCGCCCTCACCGGGAACGCCGCCGAGCGCGCCTTCCTGCTCCGGCGCGCCGACGGGCTCGCCGCTGCCACCGGCCCGGCCCTCCCGCCCGGACCCACCCTGGGCCAGGCCGCCCACGGGTTCCTGACCCGCGGCGGTCCGGACGCCTCGACCGTGCACTCCTACGGGCAGACCCTGCGCAGGCTCCGCCTGGACCTCGGAGACCAGCGGCCGCTCGCCTCCGTGACGGCCGAGCAGGTGGCGGCCGCCTTCGCGACGGCCTGGAGCGGTACCGCCCCCGCGACCTGGAACCGGCACCGCTCCGCCGTCCGCTCCTTCGCCGCCTGGGCCTCCCGCGCCGACCTCGCGGCCGGCGTGGAACGCCGTACCGGGAACCCCGCCGCCGGGGCCCGCCCCCGGACGCCCGCGCTGGACCCCGCACAGCTCGACGCGCTCTGGAGCCGCCCGGACCTCCCGCTGCGCGAACGCACCCTGTGGCTGCTCCTGCACGAGTCGGCCGCGCCCGTGACGACGGTCCTGGCACTGGACGCCGAGGACCTGGACCTGGACGACCGCCGTTCCCGCCCGGCCGGACCCGCCCGCTCCCGGGTGAGCTGGCGCTCCGGGACCGCCGCCCTCCTGCCCCGGCTGCTGGCCGGCCGCGCCCGGGGCCCGGTGTTCCTCTCGGACCGCCGGCCCGGCCCCGCCCGGACCCCCGGGCCCGCCGACCTGTGCCCGGAAACGGGCCGCCGCCGCCTGTCCTACGAGCGGGCCGAGTACCTCTTCAAGCAGGCCACCAGGACCCTGGACCCGGCGGGCGACGGCTACACCCTGCGCCGGCTCAGGGGCACCCGGCGCCCCTGACGGGCGGTCCCCCGCTTCGGCCGGTCGGGCGCCTCCCCGGGGCGCACCCGGCGAGCTGCGCGGGCCGGGGCGTCCGACGGGGCCAGGCTCGGACGACGTCCCGTTCGGCTCGGTGGGGAGGCAGCCCATGCCCGGTCCTCGGCCCGGCCCGCCCCGACGTGCTCCGCAGGGGTACCGGGCCTACCTGATCGCGGTGCCGGCCGGGGCCCTGGTGGGGCTGGTCGGCGGCGCGTTCCGCTGGTGCCTGGAACGCGCCGCCGAGCTGCGCGGCAGGCTGCTGGAGGCCGCCGACGCACTCGGCGGCGCGGGCTGGCTGATCCCCGTCGCGCTCGCCGCCACCGGCGCGGCCGTGGCCTGCGCGATCGCCCGGCTGGTCCCGCACGCCGAGGGCAGCGGCATCCAGCACGTGGAGGCCGTCTGGCGGGAGGAGGCCGCCCCGGGCAGCCCCCGGTCGCTCTGGCTGCTCCCCGCGAAGTTCCTCGGCGGCCTCATCGCCATCGGCTCCGGCCTGGTGCTCGGCCGGGAGGGCCCGATCGTCCACATGGGTGCGTCGATCGGATCCGGGGCGGGCCGCCTCACCCGCCTGGACCCCGAGGACACCCGGCAGCTGCACACCGCGCTCAGCGGTGCCGGCCTGGCCGCGGCCTTCACCGCACCCCTCGGCGGGCTGCTGTTCGTCTGCGAGGAGGTGACCCGCACGGTCCGGCCCCGCCTGGTGCTGCTCACCTTCGCCGGCACGGCCTCGGCGCTCGCCTGCTCCCGCCTCCTGGTGGGCGACGCGCCGGTCTTCCCGGTCGCGCAGGCGCCGGTGCCGCCGGTGTGGACCCTGCCCCTCTTCCTGCTGTGCGGCGCGGTGGCCGGGGTCCTCGGCGCGGCCTACAGCGGCCTCGTCGTGGGGACCCTGGCCGTGTGTGACCGGCTCACCCGGGTGCCGCCGGTGGTCCGCGCCGCCGTCATCGGGGCCGTCGTCGGCCTGCTCATGGCGTACGACCCGCTGCTGGCCGGGGGCGGCGACCCGCTCAGCGAGAGCCTGCTGGCGGGCGGCGCACCCGCGGTGGCGGTACTGGCGGGCTGCTTCGCCGTCCGCTTCGCGGCGGGCCCGCTCAGTTACGCGGCCGCCACCCCGGGCGGCCTGTTCGCCCCGCTGCTGGCCCTGGGCGCCCTGTGGGGGACCTTCACGCACGCGGTCACCGCCCCGCTGCTGCCGTCCGGGGCGCCCGGCCCGGGGGCGTTCGCGGCCGTCGGGATGGCCGCCCTGTTCGCCGGCGTCGTACGGGCGCCGCTCACCGGGGTCGTGCTGGTGCTGGAGATGACCGGCGCCGCCCCGCTCGTCCTCCCGCTCCTGGTCGCATGCTTCGCCGCGACGCTGACCGCGGACGCGCTGCGGAGCGAGCCCGTCTACGACGCCCTGCGGCGGCGGATGCTGGAGCGGCCCTGAGCCGGCCGGGGGTGGTCATCGCCCGAATTCGACCCCGGGCTCGTGGACTGAGCCCCCGGGTCCGCGGGGGCGCCGAACCACCGCGCCAGTGCGCCGGACAGCTCACGGGGGTCCTCGCCGGCCCACGCGACGTGCCCGTCCGGACGCAGCAGGACCGCCGGCACGTCCAGTTCGGCGCTGCCGTCCACGACGTGGTCGACCCGGTCCGCCCAGCCCGCGGCCGGGAGCCGGCCGGTCCGGTCGAGCAGCAGCCCGCGTCCGCGGTGCATCAGCCCGTAGAGACGGCCCCGCTCCAGGCGCACGTCCCGCAGCCTCCGGCCGAGCAGTTCGTGGCCCTCGCCGAAGTCGTAGCGGACCCCGATCGCGGTGATCTTCTCGATCAGGCGGCGGTTGACCTCCTCGAACTCCGCCAGTTCGGCCAGCAGCCGGTGCACCGCCCGGGGGCCCGGCTCGGTGGACATCAGCTCCATCTGCGCACGGGTGTTGTCGAGCACGTCGGCCGCGACCGGGTGCCGCTCGGCGTGGTAGCTGTCCAGCAGTCCTTCCGGGGCCCAGCCGGCCACCTCGGCGGCGAGCTTCCAGCCGAGGTTGAACGCGTCCTGGAGGCCGAGGTTGAGCCCCTGACCGCCCGTCGGCGGATGGATGTGCGCCGCGTCGCCGGCCAGCAGCACCCGGCCCGTCCGGTACCGCTCGGCGAGCCGTGTCGCGTCGCCGAAGCGGGAGATCCAGCGCGGCGAGTGCACCCCGAAGTCGGTGCCGGCGTACGCCGTCAGCTGCCGCCGGAGCTCGTCGAGGGTCGGGGGGACCGTACGGTCCTCGGCCACCCCCTCGGCGGGCACGACGATCCGGTACAGCCCGTCCCCCTCGGGGATCGCGCCGAACCGCGTCTGGGTCTTGCGGACTTCGGCGACCACGGCGGCCAGCGTCTGCGGCGACGCGGTCAGTTCCACGTCCGCGAGCAGCGTCTCGACCCTGCTGGGCTCGCCGGGGAAGCCGACGCCCAGCAGCCCGCGGACGGTACTGCGGCCGCCGTCACAGCCGACGAGGTAGCGCGAGCGCAACTGCGTCCCGTCGGCCAGTCCCACGCTCACCCCCTCCTCGTCCTGACGGAGTCCGACGAGTTCGCTGCCGCGCCGGATCTCCACGCCGAGCTCGGTGGCGTACCCGGTGAGCAGGCGCTCCGTGACCGCCTGCGGGATGGCGAGCACATAGGAATGGGTGGTGTCGAGCCCGTCGGGCCACGACCTGCCGATACCGGCGAAGAAGCCGCCCACCGTGAACTTCTCCCCGTGGGCCAGGAACGGCTCCACCAGGCCGCGCTGGTCCATGAGCTCGATGCTGCGCGCGTGGAGGCCGCGGGCACGGGCCTCGCGGGGCCGCTCCGTCTCCTTCTCGAGGACGAGCACGCCCACTCCGTGCAGCCGCAGTTCGCGGGCCAGCATCAGGCCGGTCGGTCCGCAGCCCGCAATGATCACGTCAATCATGAAATACGCCCGTTCAACGAGATTTATTCGCAGGTTCTGGATTCGGCCGCCCATTCTGCGACGGGCCCGGGGTCTTGCCGCAAGCCCCCCGGTGCGCTATAAGTTGAGAGTGGCGAGGAGCGCGTGACTCCTTGCCTTTTCCTTTGTGTCGCCGTCCCGCCGGTGCAGTGGCGTTTCGCCAGGTGAACGCATTAGCCCACGTGGGTGAGTTCCCCCCTCGGGCCCTGTCCCCGCCCACCCGCGGGTCGTTACAAACGGAACGTGATCAAGGCCGGGCCCGCGCGGGCGCGGTGGTCACCGCCGATACAGCGACGGAAAGAAAGACGGCTTTTCCATGAACGACCGCCTGCGGTACCTCGCCGCGACCCTGGCAACCGGAGTCACCCTGGCGCTCACCGCCGGTGCTCCCGCCGACGCGCGTCCCAGCGGGGTCGACAGTCAATGCGGGAAGTACATCTGCGTGATGACCGCCCACCACAACCGCTTCGTGCAGGACATCACCGTCCAGACCAAGGACGGCCTGCCGGGCACGCTGCGGTCCTACTGGGGCAACTTCCACGGCCCCAAGGTGAACGCCGCCTCCCACCGGTGGGCGGTGGGCTACGAACAGGCCGGGGCGAAGCTCGTCTGCGGCGGCCTGGAGCGGGACGGCCGCACCATCGAGGACGGCATCTGCGTCACCATCTGACCCCGCCCCGCCACCCCCGAAGCCGCCGGCCGGCCTCCAAACGCCCCCGGCGGCACCCCCGCGGGATCCCGGACGGCTTCCGCTAGCAGCCTGAGCCCGCGGCGTCGTCCGCGATGCGGCGGCGGACCTGGTCCTCCTGGGCGAGGCGGCGCAGCAGTTCGAAGACCGGGGCGCAGATCGCGAAGACGATCACGGCGCGCTCCGCCAGGGCCACCGGCTCGTCGAGGCAGGAGGCCCGCTCCAGGTCCAGCCGGGCCACCGACTCGGCCAGCCTCGCGTAGGCGGCCAGCTCGCCCGGGGCGTACTGGGCGTCCAGTCGGCGCAGCTCCTTGAGCGCCGCCGTCAGCCCCTTCACGTGCGGTGACGCGCCCGGTGCCCGCCAGTCCAGGGCCGCGAGCAGCTCCGCCACCTCCGCCCCGGCGGCCTCGTCGGCCTCGGTCTCCTCCTCCTCGCCCGCCGGGCCCTGGGAGGCCACCGGCACCGGGAGCGCGTAGCTGATCGCACCGAGGGCGCCCTCGGTGGTGTGGGCCTGGTCGACGGCCCCGAGGACCTCGCGGGTGGCCGCGATGGACAGGCCGCCGAGCGTGGTCAGGGCCTTGATCAGGCGCAGCCGCTCCGCGTGCTCCTCCCCGTACTCCGCCAGCGTCGCGGCCGTCGCCCGCCCGGCCGGCAGCAGCCCCTGCCGCCGGAAGTACTTGATGCTGGCGACCGGTACGCCGGTGAGCCGGCTGAGCTCCGAGATCTTCATGCGGCTTCCCTGCTGGTCATGCGGTCGGTCCGGTCCGGTGTCCGGCATCGGCGATTGGACACCACAACAAGATACTGCCAGTATCCAGTGACTGGATACCAGAAGTATCCAACCCAGGAATCGCAGCCGCACCGGAGAATCGATGCCTCACCCCACGCCACCCTCCGTGCTCCGCCGACCCCAGCTGTGGATCGGTACGGGACTCATCGCAGCAGTGGTATCGATGTTGTTCGCCCTGCTCTACGTGGGCGGCAACGTCAACCCCAGAGGGAACCTGCGCGACCTGCCGGTGGCCCTGGTCAACGCCGACGCCGGCGCCGATGCGGGCGGCCGCCGCGTCGCCCTCGGAGAGCAGGTCGTCTCCGGCATCGAGAAGGCCGCCGAAGGCGACAAGAGCATCGACTGGCAGCTCGTCACGCGGGAGGAGGCGGACAAGCGGCTGGGCAGCGGCAAGGTCTTCGGTGCCCTCGTCATCCCGAAGGACTTCTCCGCCACGGTGACCGCGCTCGGCGCCCCCCAGCCCCCGGCCCAGGGCAAGCCCGCGCCGCCGACGATCACGGTGCTGACCAACCAGTCCGCCGGCAGCATAGGCTCCTCCATGTCCTCCCAGGCCGCCCAGAAGGCGGCCCACGCGGCCTCCGCCCAGATCGGGCAGGAGCTCCTCAAGCAGGCCGCGGCGCAGAAGACCCCGCTGCCGACGGCCGCCCAGCTCAAGCTGGCCGACCCGGTGACCGTGGCCGTCGCCGACGGCCACCCGGTCGGCTCCCGCAGCGCCATGGGTCTGAGCGCCTTCTACTACGCCCTGGTGCTGGTCGTCTGCGGCATGCTCGGCGCCAACCTGGTCAACTCCCAGGTCGACACCGCGCTCGGCTACCTGCACACCGACTACGGCCCGGTCCGCAAGCGCGAGCCCGTCCAGCACACCAGCCGCGTCCGGACCCTTGCCGTCGGCATCGCCCTCATGCTCGGCATGTCGGTGATCATGGGCACCCTGGTCGAGGTCGCCACCGTCGCCATCCTCGACATGGACGCCTCCCACCTCGGCCTGCTGTGGGTGTACTCGGTCGCCACCATCGCCGTCGTCGGCATCGGCGGCCTCGCCCTCTTCGCCGCCTTCGGCACCCCCGGCATGCTGCTGGCCACCATCGTCTTCATCGCCATGGCCGTCCCCTCCTCCGGTGCGACCGTGCCCCTCCAGGCGCTGCCCGGCTTCTTCCACGGCCTCGCCGAGTTCGAGCCGCTGCGCCAGATCACCGAGGGCCTGCGTTCCATCCTCTTCTACGGCGCCCAGGCCGACGCGGGCCTGACCCGGGCGTGGACCGCGATGGGCATCGCCCTCGTCGCCGCCCTGCTCTTCGGCTTCGGCATCACCCGCCTCTACGACCGCCGGGGCCTGCACCGCATCCCGCACCCGGCCGCCGACGAGGCCGTCGTCGAGACCCCGGAGCAGCCCGCGGCCACCGAGGCCCCGGCGCCCGCCAAGGCCTGAGCCGGGTCCGGCCCGGCCGCGCCGACGGGGCCCTTCAGGGCAACGGGCGGCCGGCCACAGCCGGGATCCTTGGAAAGGCGGGTTCCGCGCGGTACCCCTGACAGGGCGTACGCGCGGAACCCGCCTTTCCGTATCTGCCCGGTCCGGCGGCCTCCGCGCCCCGACCGACGGCAGGAGCGCCCCATGACCACAGGCTGGAACCCCCGCCCGCCGGACGCGGACCACCCGCAGGACGAGCACCTGCCGGAGCTCGACGTCCCGCCGCCCGGTCCGCAGCGGCGCTGGACGGTCCTGCTCAGGCTGCTCCTGCTCCTGCCCCAGCTGATCGTCACGGCCCTGCTCGCCGTCGCGGCCTTCTTCGTGACCGTCGCCGGCTGGTTCGCCGCACTGGTCCTGGGCCGGCTCCCCGACGGCATCGCCCGCTTCCTCGGCGGGTTCCTGGCGTACGAGACCCGGGTCGCGGCCAGTGCGATGCTGCTGGTGGACCGCTACCCGCCGTTCTCCTTCGAGGCGCCCGGCCATCCGGTCCGCATCGAACTGCGCCCCGGCCCGCTGAACCGGGCCGCCGTGCTGTTCCGCCTCGTCCTGATGCTTCCCGCGATGATCGTGACCGGCCTCCTGCAGTACGGCTGGGGCGCCCTGTGCTGGGTGTTCTGGCTGATCACCCTCGTACTGGGGCGCATGCCCGCCCCCGTCTTCGGTGCCGTCGCCGCCGTCGCGCGCTACCGGATGCGCTACCAGGCGTACGCGATGATGCTGACCTCCGCGTACCCCAAGCGCCTGTTCGGCGACCAGCCGACGGCCGCGGCCGTCCCGCCGCCGGCCGCCGGGGGCTCCGGCACCCGCCCGCTGCTGCTCGACGCGCCGGCGAAGGCGCTGGTCGTCCTCGTCCTCGTGCTCGGGATCCTCGTCGCGTGCGCCTCGCCGACGGTCCGCGTCCAGGTCAGGGACGACGACGGGTCCGAAGCCGTGGAAACCGCAGCGATCCGGACAAGCTGAATGGCCTCCAGGTGAACACCAGTCGCTCGACGCCAGGTCAGCGGCCCGCGTCCGGCCGGACACCCCCTTCATCACCCCCCGTTTCCGACCGAACACGGAGCGCCGCACCCCGTCTGAGCTGCCCGAACGACCATGCGATATCCGATATCCGAACGTGGTGTCCGTAAATCGGCCGTCGACATGCGCTCCACCTTCGCATCGGACAGACTCGGCCGCATCGGAGCCCGACAACGAAAGTAATTGTCGCGCTCAACCTTCACATCGAAAGAGAGTCTTGTCGTGCGCTACCGCTTCGCTGCCGTCTCCGCCGCCGCCCTCCTGTCCCTGGCAGGCGCCACCGGCATGGCCGAGGCCAAGCCCACCAGCCTGTACGCCCCGTCCGCGATGGTCTTCTCCGTCGCCCAGGGCGACGACGCCTCCGCCCCGGTCCTGCGCGCCGCCACCCTCAGCTGCATGCCGAGCGCGCAGGGCACGCACCCCGACCCCAAGGCCGCCTGTACGGCCCTCAACTCCACCGGCGGCACCTTCGACCGGCTGCTCGCCGCCCCCGACACCGACCGCGCCTGCCCGATGCACTACGCGCCCGTGACCGTCACCGCGGAGGGCGTCTGGCAGGGCAGCCGCGTCACCTGGAAGCACACCTTCTCCAACGCCTGCGCCATGAACGCGACCCTCAACGGCAACGCCGTCTTCGCGTTCTGACGCCCGCTCCACCGGAGGAAGCCCCGGACGGCCGACCCGGGCCGGCGGACCGTCAGGCCGTGGGAGGGTGCGTGGCCAGCCAGTGGCGCGCGATGCCCTCGCGGGTGGTGATCCAGGCCCCGCCGCGCTGCGCGACGTGCCGCAGGAAGCCGTCGAGCGCACGGATCCGCCCGGGCCGGCCGATGATCCGGCCGTGCAGGCCCACGCTCATCATGCGCGGCCGGTCGGCGCCCTCCGCACGGAGCACCTCGAAGGTGTCGACGAGGTAGCCGAGCAGGTCGTCGGCCGTCGTGAAGCCGTGGACGATCAGGAACTTGAAGTCGTTCGCGTCGAGGCTGTACGGCAGCACGAGGTGCGGGCGCCCGGCCGCCTCGACGTAGAAGGGCAGGTCGTCGGAGTAGTCGTCCGAGTCGTAGAGGAAACCGCCCTCTTCGGCGACCAGGCGCCGCGTGGCCGGGCTCGTCCGGCCGGTGTACCACCCCACGGGCCGGCGGCCGACGAGCCGCTCGATCGTCGCGGTGCAGCGCGCGATCTCGGCGCGCTCGGCCTCCTCCGGCACCTCGCGGTAGTCGGTCCAGCGCCAGCCGTGGCCCGCCACCTCCCAGCCCGCGGCGCCCATCGCCCGCGCCGCGTCCGGATGGCGTTCGAGCGCCCGGCCCACGGCGTGGACGGTGAGCGGCGCACGGTGCTCCGCGAGGGTGCGGTGGACGCGCCAGAAGCCGGCGCGCGAGCCGTAGGCGAACATCGACTCGGCGTTCAGGTCGCGCCCGCCCACCACCGGCGGCGCGCCGACGATCTCGTGGAGGTACCCCTCGGAAGCCGGGTCGCCCTCCAGGACGCTCCGCTCGCCGCCCTCCTCGTAGTTGAGTACGAGGCTGACGGCGACGCGGGCCCCGCCGGGCCAGGCGGCGTGCGGCGGTTCGGCACCGTAGCCGACGAGATCGCGCAGATGCTCCGACACGGGCCGCACCCTACCGCCCGGCCGGGGGAGCGCCCCACTGCCGCGGGCCGTGTCCCGCGGATCAGGCGGCGGGGGAGGGCCAGGGGACGTCGGTGGCGACGGCGGCGGAGTAGTCGACTCCCGGCACCGAGAACCCGTACAGGCGCCGGACCTCGTCGCGGAACCAGTCGAGGTCGGCGAGGCCCGCGATGGTGCCGGTCGTCGCCGCCTCCCAGCGCGCGGCGACGGCCGCCTGCACCTCGTCGGCGAGCTCCCAGCCGTCCAGCCGGACCCGGCCCTCGTCGTCCTGCGCGAGCGGGGCCGCGCCGGTCAGCTGGTCCCACAGGGCGGCGAGCTGACGGATCGGCGGGACCAGGTCCTCCCCGAGCACCCCGCGCAGCAGGCCGGTGTACAGGGCGATCCCGGGGACGGCCGTGGAGGACTGGGTGACGGCTGCACCGTTGACGGAGGTCACGGCCCGCCCGCCGACCGTCCTACGGAGGCGCTCGTCCAGGGTCCGGGCGGTGGCCTCCAGGTGGGCCTTGGCCGCGCCGATGGTGCCCTGCCGGTAGATCGCCGCCGTCAGCGGCGAACCGATGTAGGACAGCGCGGCCGTGGTGAACCCGTCGGCGAGCAGGCCGCGTCCGGAGAGGTGGTCGATCCAGCGCTCCCAGTCCGCGCCGCCCATCACGGCCACGGTCTGCTCGATGTCGTCGCCCTCGGCCGGCCCGGTCTCGACCGCGCGGACCTCGGGGGCGCCCCGGTCGTCGAAGACGAGCGTCTTGGTGCGGTTCGGCGCGCCGATGGGCTTGAGGACGGAGGCGTACGCGGCACCGGTGTCGGGGTCGGTGCGGCGGGGGGCCGCCACCGAGTACACCAGGTGGTCCAGGCGCCCGCCGAACCGCCGCTCGAGGAGCTCGGCGACCTCGTCCTTCATCGCGTCCGAGAACGCGTCGCCGTTGAGGAAGACCAGGTCCCGTCCGGCCGCACGGGCGATGTCGGCGGTGGCGGCGGTCCGGTACCAGCCGGCCGTGGCGGTACGCCGCTCCGTGGGCGCCTTCTCGAAGGAGACCGCGATCCCGCGGATCCCGGCGCGCCGCAGTCCGGCGAGGGTGGCGGCGAGGCCGTACCCGGCGGAGGAGCCGATGACCAGCGCCACCGGCCCCTCGTCCTCCGGGGCGGCGTCGGGAGCGGGGCACGCCCGCCACATCTCGTCCACCAGCCGCCGACAGCCCTCCGGGTGGGAGTCGAGGAAGAGGAATCCCCGGTTGCGGGGGTTCAGCACGCGCTCGTTCACGATGGCGGTCCTAGGGTCGGCAGGGACGGGGACGCGGCGGCCGGCCGGCCCCCGCTCACTTCCAGTCTGCGGCGCCGTCGCCGGACTCCGGAGCGCCGACGGGGGACAACGATCAAGGTCCGGTCTTGGAGTGTTCCCACCACTGCCGCCCCGCCCGCCAGGGCGTCGGCCGGGTGCGGGGACGTACAGTTCTGCCCGGCAACGCTCTTGGGAACGGGGTGGGTTGGTGGAACCGCTGAGACCCGGTGATCCGCTCGACATCGGCGGGTACCGCCTCCTGGCGCGGCTCGGGGAGGGCGGCATGGGCGAGGTGTTCCTGGCCCGGACCGCGTCCGGGCGGGCGCTCGCGCTGAAGACCGTGCACCGGGAGCTGAGCCGGGAGCCGGGCTTCGCCGAACGGTTCGACCGGGAGATCCGCACCAGCGACCGGGTGCGCTCGCCCTGGACGGTCTCCGTGGTCGACTTCGGCCCGGAGGGCTCCTCCCCGCAGTGGCTGGCCACCGAGTACGTCCCCGCGCCCTCGCTCGCCGACTGGGTGACCCGGCACGGGCCGCTGCCCGGGCCGGCCGTGACCGCCCTGGCCCGGGAACTGTCCGCCGCACTGGTCTCCGTACGCGCGGCGGGCGTGGTGCACCGCGACATCAAGCCCGCCAACGTGCTGCTGGGCCCGGAGCGGCCGTTCCTGATCGACTTCGGCATCGCCCGCGCCGTCCGCGACCCGCGCCGCACGCAGACCGGCGCGGTCATCGGTACCCCCGGCTACCTCGCGCCGGAACAGGCCCTCGGCGCCACGGCCGGGCATCCCGCGGACGTCTTCTCCCTCGCTGCCGTCCTCGTGTACGCGGCCACCGGCCGGGGGCCCTTCCTCGGCCACGGCGAGGAGCCGAGCCTCCCGGCCCTCCTGTACCGCATCGTCCACGACGACCCCCTCCTCGACGGGGTGCCGCACGAGCTCGTACCGCTCCTGCGGGACTGCCTGGCCAAGGACCCGGACCGGCGCCCCGGCGCCGAGGAGGTACGGGACCGCCTCGGGCCCGGCGAAGAGGACGGCTGGCCCGCCGCGGCCCCGGAGGCCCTGCCGGCGGACGCCGCGCGCCGCGAGGCGGAACTCCGGCCGCTGCTCGGGGAACTCCCGGCGGTGGGGTCACCGCCCGCGGCCCCGGCGATCCCGGTGGGCCCGTCGGCTCCGTCGGGCCGCCGACGGCCGTCGGCCGGAGTGGCCGTGGCGGCCGGGGCCGCCGTCGCCGTTCTCGTCGCCGCCGTCGCCATCGTGCTGCCCCGCCTCACCGGAGGGGAGGGCGCGGACGGCCAGGGAGCGGGCAGGCCGTCCCCGAGCCCCTCGGGCTCCGCCCCGACGGCGTCCGCGTCCGCGGCGGCCCTGCCCGCGGCCTGGGCCGGCACCTGGACCGGCCTCGGGCCCGGCACCCCGGACGCGGACGGCATCACCCACGCCCGGACCCGGGACTTCGCCGTCACCGTCACCTTCCAGGCGGGGGCCGTCGGGGAGCTCACGGGCCGCCAGGTCAGCGAGGTGCACGAGATCTCCACCGGCCGGAACCTGGGCTGCACGGAGGCCCTGGAACTGCGCCAACTCAGCGCCGACACCGCCTACCTGGCGGCCGTCACCAGCCGCCCCACCGACCGCGCGGCCACCTTCGACTGCCCCAAGGGCAACCTCTACGTGGTCAGGATGACCTCACCCGACACCCTGGCCGTCGAACTGGAAGGGGCCCAGTCCGCCGGCGCTCCCGCGACGCTGACGCGCGTTCCCTAGGGGGTCCGCGCCGGGGCGAGCCCCGCGAGGAGCAGCAGGGCGTCGACGAGGTCCTCGGCCGGGGCGCCGGTGGCCAGCCGGCGCAGCTGCCGGCCGAAGACCAGGGCGACGGCCGCGCCCGCCAGCCGCTCGGGATCCGGCACGCCGAGGCGGCCGAGCACCCGCGCGGCCAGCAGGTCGTAGGCGGCGAAGCACTCGGCGGCGGAGGCGCGCAGCCGTTCGTCGCGGCCGGCCTGGACGTACAGCTCGAACGGCGCGATGTGCCGGCTGTCGAACGCGTCGCCGCCCGCGACCCGCGCCACCACCTCCGCCGCCTGCCGGACGTCGAGGTGCTCGTCCGTACACGCGTCGGCGAGCTCCGTGAAGTGCCGGGTCTCCTCCGCCACGAAGTGCAGCAGGCTCTCGCGCAGCAGCTCGTGCTGGGTGGCGAAGTGGTAGGTGACCGAGCCGAGGGAGACCCCGGCCTCCCTGGCGATCCGCCGGTTGGTGACGGCGGCGATCCCGTCCTCCCCGATGATCCGCAGCACGGCGTCGATGATGCTCTGGCGGGTTTCGGAGGCAAGGGGCACACCGGCATTCTGCCCCATCCGGGGTGTGGACACGGCGCCGGACGATCCCTACTGTTCGTTCGAACGAACAGTCAGGAAGAGTCCGAGGGAACGCCGTACGGGAGTCGTCGTGAAGATGTCCGGATCCAACGTCCTGCTCACCGGCGCCACCGGAGGCATCGGGTCCGCCCTGGCGGCGCGCCTGACCGCCGAAGGGGCCCGCCTCACGGTCACCGGACGCCGGGAGGGGCCCCTCAAGGAGACGGCCGACGCCTGCGGCGCCCGCACCGTGGTCGCCGATCTCGCCGTCCGCCCGGACGTGGTCCGGCTCGCGGCGGACTGCGCCGGGACGGACGTCCTCGTCGCGAACGCCGCCCTGCCCGCCAGCGGCGACCTGCTGGACTACACCGAGGAGCAGCTCGACCGCGCCCTCGACGTCAACCTGCGCGCCCCGGTGCTGCTGTCCCGGCTCCTCGCGGCGCGCATGGCCGAGCGCGGCCGGGGCCACATCGTGCTGGTCGGTTCCATCTCGGGGAAGGCCGCGACCAGGTCGACCTCCCTCTACAACGCGACGAAGTTCGGGCTGCGCGGCTTCGCCCTCGCCCTGCGCCAGGAACTCAGGGGCACCGGTGTGGGGGTGTCCCTCGTGCAGCCGGGCTTCGTCCGGGACGCGGGCATGTTCGCCGCGACGGGTGCCACCCCGCCGAGCGGAATCAGGACCGTGACGCCCGGACAGGTCGCCGACGGCGTCGTACGGGCCGTCCGCCGCGACCTCTGCGAGGTCAACGTGGCACCGCTGGAGTTGAGGCTGCTCAGTGCCGTGGCCGGCCAGTTCCCCGGTTTCGCCGAGCGCGTTCAGGCACGGGCCGGTCTGGACGGCTCGGTGCGACAGATCGTCGAGGCGCAGCGCTCGCGCCGGTAGTCAGGGCCTTCGCGCCCGCGCTGGTTCGTTTCGCCCCGCTGCTCGTTCAATTGGCCCGGCTGTAGCGGGCGGTGCCGGTCCAGATGCGTTCCAGCCGTACGCGGGTGCCGGGTTTGGGGGCGTGCCAGATCTTGTCGTGGCCGGCGTAGATGCCGACGTGGCCCATGGTTCCCCCTTTGGGGAAGAAGACCAGATCACCGGGTGCGCGCTGCGCGTGCGGAATGTGCAAAGTGCTCTCGTACTGGGCTTCCGCGGTGCGGGGAAGGGCCCGGCCCGCCTTGCGGAAGGCGTAGAGGGTGAGGCCGGAGCAGTCGAATTCATCGGGCCCGGTGGCGCCGTAGACGTAAGGTGCGCCTTTCTTGGAAGCGGCGATGGACACGGCCTTTATCCCGTACAGGGAAGCGGCCTGGGCAGGGCGGGCGGGGACGAACAGGGCGGCCGCCACGGAGAGGGAGAGGAGCAGGGCGGGACAGCGATGCCTCTTCGCGCTCTTTTCTGTTTTCGGCAATCGTGATACCTCCGCATTCAGATACAGGAACAAGACCGTGATGGTGACTGTTCTCGGTGACTGCGTAATGGCTCCCGACGACCGCCCATTTTGCACGAAGTGTCCGCAATTGCACGCTCGGACACGGCGCGAGTTTCTTCGCGTCGGACACACCGGCCCGCGACGACGTGCCCGGATCTCCTCCGTCCTTGACGCGTCCCCCCGTCCGGCCGCGGGCCGTCGGCCCGCGGCGGCGTCCACCACGGCGAACCGGTGCCCCGCTACCGCACTGGCACCCGTCGGCGGCCAACGGCCCTTCTGCGCATGGGAGATGACGGGCCGGGCCCACGCCGCCGGCACGGCCCCGCTGCGTCCCGCCGGTCAGCCCAGGAAGGAAAACCGCACGATGCGCCGGGGGTTGTCCTTGTTGGTGTCCACCAGGACGACCGACTGCCATGTCCCCAGGGCGAGTTCGCCGCCGACGACCGGCAGTGTGGCGTGCGGCGGCACGAAGGCCGGGAGCACGTGGTCCCGGCCGTGGCCGGGGGAGCCGTGGCGGTGGCGCCAGCGGTCGTCGGCGGGCAGCAGCGCGGCCAGGGCGTCGAGCAGGTCGTCGTCGCTGCCCGCACCCGTTTCGATGACCGCGAGCCCGGCCGTCGCGTGCGGGGTGAACACGTTGAGGAGCCCGTCGCGCCCCCGGGCCGCCTCGCGCAGGAAGCCGGCGCAGGCCGCGGTCAGGTCGTGGACGGTCTCCGCGGAGCCGGTGGTCACGTCGATGGTGCGGGTCGTGAAGGTCATCCCGCCATCCTCGTGCAGGCGTCCGGCCACTCGGCGGACGGACCGTGGTCCGTCCGGGCTACTTCCCCGGGTGCGGGCCGGAACCGGCTCCGGTACCGGCTCCGATACTGGCCGCGTGGGCGCGCCGGGCCACGGGGCGCCATGACGAGGGAGAGCCGACGTGAACTCACCGATGCCCGGGGAATCCGGCTGTGAACTGATGGAGCGCCTCGCGAAGGACCTGCGGAAGAGCATCGAGAAGACGGAGAAGCAGGCGGCGGAGGTCACGCAGAAGATCGCCGTCCTGGAGGCGCAGTCCCCTCCGGACCAGCAGCAGATCGCCGCCCTCAAGCAGACGCGCGGCGTGCTGGAGGCGAAGCTGGAGGAGGAGCGCCGGGCCCTGGCGGACCTGGAGTCGGTGATCAGCGAGAACTGCTAGCGGGCCCGTCGAGCAGGGCGGGGCCGCCCCAGAGGGCGCCGTGCTCCTCCGCACCCGTCCGGGCGGCCTCGCCGGCGGGGCCGCCCGGACGCGGCGGCCCACCCGCCGGCCGGCCGTCCCGCCCTGCCGACAGGAACTCCCGGAACACCTGCGCGGCGCGCGGGTTCTGCCCGCACTGCCACACGCCGTGCGGGCAGTAGTCGGTGATGCTGTGGTACAGCGGCTTGTGGTCGGCGATCCACGCCAGCATGTCCCGCATGTACTCGGCGTTGTCGCCGTTGCGGAACAGCCCCCACTCCGGGTAGGAGATCCGCTTGCCGTGCGCCCGTGCGAAGTCGACGTGCTGCTGCAGGCCGTAGGGCTGGGTCACCTGGTCCGCGAAACTCTCCCCGGGCGGCTGGTCGTACGAGTCCATCCCGACGATGTCGACCACGTCGTCCCCGGGGTAGCACTTCGTCCAGCCGATCGAGTCGGGGCCCCGGTTGGGGGCGAAGTCGAAGCGGAACCGCTGCCCGTGCACCGAGCGCATCGACGACACGATGGAGCGCCAGTACCGCTTCCAGCTCTCCGGATCCGGCTTGCACCGGTGGGTGTAGTTGAAGCCGTTCATCTCCCAGCCGAGCACGATCACCGTGTCCGGCAGCCCGAGGGAGACCAGACGCCCGGCCAGCCGCCGGAAGTGGCGGTCGAACCTGCCCTCCGCGCCGGCGCGCAGCAGCTCGGCGACCCGGCCGTCGGGGACGCCTGCCTCGTTCTGGTTCAGCATGGGCACGTTGAGGACGAACAGCCGGTCCGGCCGCTCCTTGCGCCACCGCGCCCAGGCGTGCAGGGAGTCGGGCGCCCCCTCGATGTTCGCCCAGGTGTCGCCCGGCAGGTAGGTGTGCCCGGCGCGCAGGTCGGTGCCGCCGAGCCAGCGCGAGAGCCCCTGCATCCGGTCGACGCCGGGGGAGCCGTAGTGGAGGTAGGCGCCCACCGCGACCCCCTTCCCGGAGCCGCCCCCGTAGGACCCGTGCGGCGCAGGAGCCGGGGCGCCCCCGGTCGCGAGCAGCATGACTGCGGCCGTAGCGGCGCAGGCGCGGGCCATCCAGCGGCCTCTACGGGACATGGCGTCTCCACAAGGTCTGCGAAAGGGGCTGCGTAACGTTCTGCGGAAGGGGTGCCTCCCCAGCGACGTTAGGCGTCCCGCCCGGACAACGGCCTGTCCGGTGTCCCGATCCTGGACCATTCGCGGTAGCGGACCGCCACCCGCTTCCCCCGACCGGGTGACGGGAGAACGGTGCCGGGCCCTCAGACCATGAGCAGCAGCCGGGTCTGCGCGACCAGCTTCCGGTTGACGCTGGTGCTCTGCACGAAGATCGTGAAGTCGTCGTTGTGGTCGGGCTTCACGCGGACCTCCGCGTCCGGCAGGCCGAGCAGCGCGCGGGCCTCCGGTCCCGTGTAGACCCGGTCCGTCTTCTTCTCCAGCACCGCTATCTGCTTTCGCGCCTGCACCTTTTCCGTCTTGCTCAGCTGGTAGAAAGCGCAGCCGGTGCGGTAGGTGTGCCCGCTCTCGACCACCCATTCCCGGATTCCCGCGTCGCGGGCCACCGGAATGAGCTGGTAGGCCGACGGATCCGCGGGCGTGAGCCCGGCCGCCTCGATGGCCTTCTTGTTGACCGCCTCCCCGCCCGTGGAGAACACCGCACGGGATCCGCGGATTCCCTTGGTGCGGCCCACCATGAACTTCTCGGTCGCCTCCTGGATGACCTGGCCGGCGTCCTCCAGCCCCTGTGTGCTCGTGGCGTCCCAGATGGCGATGTTGTCCTTGGGGAAGCCGCACTGCATGGCCTCGCGCTTGCCCATCTGGTCCGGCACCAGGACGGCCAGCGTCCAGTTGTCGTCCTGCGTCTCGATCATCGTTCCCACGGCCCGCACCAGGTCGGAGGGGTTGCGGCCGGGTGCCCCGGGGCACCGGTGGCTCGCGTTCTCCTGGCCGTCGGTCAGCACGAACGTCAGGAAGCTGTGGTCGCCGTAGAGCTGGGCGGTCTGCGCCAGTTCCCGCTGCGACTGCAGCGTGGCCGCCAGCAGGGCCGTCATTCCGCCGACCCGGTACAGCTGCTTCAGGGACGGCATGCGCAGCACGTCCTTGTCGTAGATGACGCATTCGACCTTGTTCGAGAAGACGTAGACCGTGACCCGGGTTTCCTGGTCGAGTTCCTTCGAACGGCGGGCCAGATAGGCGATCTGCTGATCGGCGACGTCGACGACCTTCTGGCTCAGGTGCGACATGGACGAACTCGCGTCCAGTACGAGTGCGACGTGATTGATGTAATTCTGGATTCCGGACATGACCGCTCCCCCTGTTTCCGAGTGATGTCCAGATCCTCGCACCCGCCACTGACAATCGGTCCGGGAGCTTTGTTTCAGCGGTCCTTGAGGAGCGCGCAGGCGAAGTCCTCCTGGACCGTGCGGAGACGGGCGAGCAGGGCGGGCTTGTTGCCCTTGCTGGTCTGCGTGTTGATGGAGAACGTGAGGGAGCGCGTGCCGTCGGGGGTGGCGGCGGCGAGCTGGGTGTAGCCGGGGAAGTTGCCGGTGTGGCCGTACAGCACGCCGCAGCGGGTCGTGTACTGGAAGAGCGCCAGCCCGGCGGCGTTGGTGCCGGGCCCCGCGGGTTCGGAGGAGTCCCCGGGGCGGAACGCGAGCTGCTCCTTACGGGTCTTCCGCGACAGCAGCGCGGGACCGCCGTACGCGCGGATGAAAGCGCCGAGCTCGCGGGGGGTGGAGACGATCCCCCCGGAGGCCCACACCCCCGAGGTGCCGACGGCCTCGCTGACGTCCTCGGGCGCGGCGGGCGGGGCGACGTCGTAGCCGTGCAGGAACGGGCGCGGCAGGCGGTAGCCCTGCGGGAGGCTGGTCCGGCGCAGCCCGAGGGGGCGGTACACGAGCTCCTTGAGCAGGTCCTCGTAGCGGCGGCCGGTGACGGCCTCGGCCATCAGGGCGACGGCGATGTTGTCGGAGTTGGAGTACTCGTACAGGGAGCCCGGACGGAAGAGCAGCGGCTCGTCCGCCACGAAGTCGAGCAGGGTGCGCGAGTCGAAGACGTGCCGGGGGTCGGCCTGGAGGATCTCCAGGAACCGGGGGGCGGCCGAGAAGTCGGGCAGTCCGCTGGTGTGCTGGAGGAGCTGGCGCAGGGTCACCGCGTGCCAGGCCTCGGGCTGGTCGGGCAGCACCTCGCCGATGCTGTCGTCGAGGGAGAGCGCCCCCCGGTCGACGAGCCGGAGCGCGACCGCCCCGCTGAACGCCTTCGCGATGCTGGCGATGCGCATGTGGTCGTCGAGGTGGGGCGGGCGGCCGGTGGCGAGGTCCCCGACCCCGGCGGTGTACACCCGGGTCCGGTCACCCCTGGTCAGCACGGCGATCACCCCGGGCGGACCGTCGTCCTGCGCGACGAGCCGGTCGAGCTCCCGCTGGAGCCGCTCGTCGCGGGCCGGACCGGCCGGCGCGTCCGCCGCCTGCGCGGGCGGGAGCAGCGAGCCGAGCGCGGCGGCGGCGAGGGCCGCGGCGGACAGACCGGTGCGGAAACGGCGTACGGAGGCGCGGGTGGGCACGGATGTCTCCCGGTGTGCGGTGGGGCGGCGGTTCACACCACTAGCACCCGCCCCGAACCCCCACCCCCGCGCCGCGCCCCACCGCCTCCGTTCGGCCCACACGAAGTCCCCCGCTACGGCAGCACCCGGAGCGCGTGGACGGGGTCACGTCATGGCCGCGGCCAGCAGGGCGGCCACCTCGGCGAGGAGGTGGTCGTCGGGTGGGGCGGCGGGTGTGTGGTGGGTGGAGAGGACGGCGATCGTGATCGGGCCGCCGGCCGGGCGCCGGGCGATGCCGACGTCGTTGGCGGTGCCGTAGCGGCCGGTGCCGGTCTTCTCGGCGATGGTCCAGCCCTGCGGCAGCCCGGCGCGCAGCCGGTTGCCGCCGGTCGTGCTGCCCAGCAGCCACCCGGTCAGCCGGCGGCGGTCGGCGTCGGCGAGCGCGGGCCCGACCGTGAGCCGGGCGAAGGTGCGGCCGAGGGCGCGCGGGGTGGAAGTGTCGGTCATCCGCCCCGGTTCCGCGGAGTTCAGTTCGGGCTCCCACCGGTCGAGCCGGGTCACCCCGTCGCCGATGGACCGGCAGAAGCGGGTGACCGCACCCGGGCCGCCGAGCTCGCGCAGCAGCAGGTTGGCGGCGGCGTTGTCGCTGTGGGTGAGGGCCGCCGCGCACAGCTCCGCCCCCGTCATGCCGCGTTCCAGGTTCTCCGGCAACCCCGTGACCGGGGCGTGGCCGGACCGCGCGACGTCCCCCGCCGTGTAGCGGAAGCGGGTTCCGAGGAACGCTCCGTCCCGGTCGAGGTCGCGCAGAACCGCGGCCACGGCGACCGCCTTGAACACGGAGCACAGGGGGAACGGCTCGTCCGCCCGGTACCGGACCGTCCGCCCGGTGGTGAGGTCGCGGGCGAAGACCCCCAGCCGTGCCGAACGGGCCCGTTCGAGGGCCCCCAGCCGGTCGGCGACCGTGAGGGCCGGGCCGCCGCGGGGCAGCACGGCGGCCGCGGCGGCCAGTACCCGGCGCCGGGTGAGTCGGTGGACCGGCTGGGGCGGCGGCATGCCCCGACGCTAGCGGGGCCGGCCCGGCACGATCCGGAGGACACGGCCTAGAGGACGGCGATGCCCAGGGGGCGGGTGCCGGCCGGGAGGCGGCGGGTGGTGCCGTCGGCGAGGTCGACGACGGTCAGCCCGTTCCAGTGGCCGTCCCGCGTGTAGCCGCCGGTGACGTACGCCGTGCGGCCGTCGCGGGACACCGCGACGTCCTCGTGCGGGCCGTCCAGCGGGTACACGCGTTCGTCGCCGCCGGGCGACCGCACGGTGAGCGAGGGGCCCTCGCCCTCCTCCACGGCGCCCGTCCCGACGACCAGGAGGCGGCCGTCGGGGGTGAGGGCGGCCCCGTGCTGGTGGGTGTCGGCCGTCATCGGTTCCACCGCGACCGCACCGTTGCGCGGGTCCACCACGGCCAGCCGTTCCCCCTCGAACGGCAGCAGCAGCCGGCCGTCGCCGGGGCGGACGACCGCGTAGTGCGGCTTGAGCCAGGACCCGAGCCCGCCCGCCGTGCCGTAGGGGGCGACTTCGATGCGGCGCGCAGCGAGGGTGTCCGCCGCGACCACCGTGACGTCGAAGGAGTCGTGGCCGGTCACGTAGACCTCGCCGCCGTCACGGGCGACGTCCACGTCGAAGGGGCGGCGGCCCACCGGCACCGTCGCCGTGACCCTGCGCGCGGCGGTGTCGACCACTTCGAGCACGCCCCGGCCGCCCGGCACGTTGACCCCCACGTAGGCGCGCGAGCCGTCCGGTGAGAGCGCGATGCCCATGCCGCCGCCCCGGTACTCGCCGGTGCCGGCCGGCCCCGTACCGGTCGTGTACGGGATCCGGGCCACCCGGGTCCGGGCGAGGGTGTCGACCACTGCCACGCCCTCCGCGGTCGCCACCCAGGCGAGCCCGTCCGGGCCGACGGCCAGCCCGTACGGGGCGGTGCCGACCGCGACGGAGCCGACCGGGCCGCGCAGCGGGTCGACGAAGGTCACCGTGTCGGCCCCGAAGTCGGCGACGAGCAGGGTCCCTCCGGGGGTGGGCCGGCCGGCGGGCAGCGCGGTCCCGCTCGGTGCCGGTGCCGTAACGCCGCCCTCCGCCCCGGCGGTGGTGCAGCCGCCCAGCAGTGCGAGGACCGCCGGTACGGCCGCGAGCAGCGCCCGGGTACGGGCCCGGCGGCTCACCGCGTGCTCCGGCCGTCGCCGCCCGGCCGGTCCTGAGCCGCGCGCAGCAGCCGGGCCAGGCCGTCGAAGCCGCGCCGCACCGCGTGCTCGTACGCCGTCACCCCCTTGGAGTCGGCGAGCCGCGGGTCCGCCCCGGCGGCGAGCAGCAGCCGGACGACCTCCTCGTGGCGGAAGCCGCCGTCGCCGAGGATGACCGCCTCCAGCAGGGCCGTCCAGCCGAGCCGGTTGACGTGGTCGACGTGGATGCCGGTCTCCGCGAGCACGGCCCGTACGTATCCGACGTGCCCGCGCTCGGCGGCCGGGATGAGGGCGGTCCCGCCGAACCGGTTGGGCTGCGTCAGGTCGGGCCCGGCCGGGAGCAGGGCCCGCATCATGCGGACGCTGCCGGTGACACCGGTGACCAGCCAGGGGCTGTCCGCGCGGGAGTCCGGGGCGTTCGGATCGGCGCCGGCGGCCACCAGGACCTCGGCCGCCCGGAGGTGGTCGCCGAGCACCGCGAGCAGCAGCGGCGTGCGGAGGTCCTCGTCGCGGGTCTCCGGGGCGGCGCCGGCGGCGAGCGCGGCGCGCACCGCGTCGGTGTCGCCGGCCCGGGCGGCGTCGAGCAGGAGTCGGTCGTGCGGGTTCATGTGCCCATCGTGGCCCGGCCCGCCGGCGGGGGCGGTCCGCCCGCCGTCCCTCCCGTGCCGCCCGCCCGGCCGATCCGAGCGTCATCCGATCGGCTGATCCGCCCCGGCCGGGCCTGCGCTACCAGGCCTGCGCCCAAGGGCCCGGCCTCCGCCGCCGCGCCGCCCGGCCGCCGAGCCTCAGCCGCCGCAGCCCGGGACCGCACCGGACGGTGCGCAGTCGTCGGGCTGGTTGTCGCGGACGACGTCACCGCTGAGGGTGAGCGTGCCCGAGGCCTTGAAGATGCCGCCGCCGTCGGCCGCCCGGTTGCGGGTGATGGTGTTCCGCTCCAGCGTGCTCGTGCCCAGCCCCGTCGCTCCTCCCGCGTGGTAGAGGCCGCCGCCCTGCGCGGTGCCCTTCCCCGCGGTGACGGTGTTGCGGAGGATCTCGTTGCGCGTGGCCTTCAGGGTTCCCCCGTCGGGGTTGTCGATGCCGCCGCCCTGTGCGGTGCCGCCCGGTGCTTCGGCGGTGTTGCCGGTGATACGGCTGTCCGCCAGGTCGAGCGTGCCGAAGGGGCCCACGCGGACGCCGCCGCCGCGCGCGGTGCCGCCCTGGGCGACGGCCCGGTTGCCGCTGATCTTCACGCCGCTGACGGTCATCAGGGCGTTGTTGGCGATGCCGCCGCCCTGGGCCGTGCCGTGCGGGGCGTCCGCGACGTTGTCGCGGACGGCGCCGCCGGTCACGGTGAGTCTGCCGAGCTCCTCCGGAATGCCGTTGGCCAGCGCGGCGCGCGCGATCCCCTTCACCGCGAAGGCGCGGTTCCCGCTGATGACGGTGTCCTCGATGGTCGTCCCGGAGAAGCTGATGACGGCGGCGCCGAAGGCGATGCTGTTGGTGTTCGCGGTGACGGTCGCGGTGTTCCCGCTGAGCCGGGAGCCGGTGACGGTCAGCGGACCGTCGTTCGAGACGGCGCCGCCCGCGGCACCCCCCTCGGGCGCCTTCCCGTCGTAGACGACGTGGTTGTCGCTCACCTCGGTGTCGATGACGCTCGCGGCGCGGCCGGGGCTGTCGATGGCCCCGCCCTGGGCGAAGACGGCGGACGAGGACGTGTTGCCGGTGAACGTGCTGTGGCTGATCCGCAGCGATCCGTTGTTGGACACGCCGCCGCCGCAGGCGACGCCCACGGCGTCGGGGAAGGCGGGGCAGTCCGTGGCGTGGCCGCCGCTGACCGTCGTCCGGGTCAGGGTGAGGCTGCCCGTGTTCTCGACGTAGACGATCCGGAACTTGGGCACCTTCTTGCCGTGGGCCTCGCGCCTGATGGTGGCCCCGCGCCCGTCGATGGTGATCTCACTGGTGATCACCGGCAGTCCGTTGCCGGGGTGTACGGGGTCCGGTGCCGTCAGCTTGTACGTGCACCCGTGCGCGAGCCGGAGCGTGTCCGGCCCCGGGGTGCCGTTCGCGGTGTTGATCGCCGCGACGAGATCCGGGACCGAGCAGCGGACCTCCACGGGGGCGGCGTGCGCGGCCTGGGCCGGGACGGCCACCAGCGCGCCCGTGACGAGGCCGAGGACGGCCGGGACATGCCGACGGGACATCGGGGTTCCTCCTTCTGCGACTTCTGCGACTTCTGTGACCGAGGGGGCGCGGCCGGCCGCCGGGGAGCGCGGCCGGCCGGGCCCAGCCGACCACGCCGGCGGGCGGTCGGCTCCCCGGCGTGATCCGTACGGGCGCCCGGACAGCCCGTACGGATCACGGAGGCGGGCGAACGGGTGGGGCCCGTCCGTCCTGCTGACCCCGGGTCAGCGGAACCGGTGCAGGTTCTCGCGGAGGAAGGCCTCCAGGGTGCGCGGGGCGCGTCCCGTCAGACGGAGGAAGGCGTCGTCCGGGGTCTCCTCGCGCACCACCGCGAGCTGCTGGATCTCCACCACGTGGGTGGCCAGCCAGGGCGGCATCCCGGCCCGGCCGACCAGGTGGGCGTGCAGCTCGGCCGGGCTCAGGTCGAGGTAGCGGACCGGACGGCCGAGCAGTTCGCCGAGCAGCGCGGTGAGTTCCGGGTGGCTGTAGGCCCGTCCGCCCGTGAGCGGGTACGCGCCGCCGGCCGGTTCCGGGTCGGTGAGGACCGCGGCGGCCGCGTCCCCGATGTCCCGGACGTCCACGTAGTTGCAGCGGGCCCGGCCCATGGCGCCGTGCACCACCCCGGCGGCGGCGATGCCGGGCGCCAGGAGCAGCAGCTTCTGCATGAAGGCGTACGGCCGCAGGACGGTGGCGGTGACGCTGCAGGACCTCAGCCGCTCCTCGACCAGGTGGTGGCCCCGGGAGACGGCGACGGGGGAGTCCGGCTCGGCGGCGGGCGCGGACACCTTGACGACGTGTTCCACGCCGCAGTCGGCCGCCGCCTCGACGGCGTTCAGCTCGTACCGGACCTGTTGCGGGCCGTTGGCCATGGTGAGGAAGACCCGGCGGGCGCCGCGGAAGGCGGCCCGCAGGGACTCAGGGTCGGCGGCGTCCGCCGCGAGGACGGAGGTACGGGCGAGGGTGCGCCCGTCGAGCCCGGCGGCCAGGCGGGCCGGGTCCCGGCTCAGGGCCCGGCTGGGTACGCCGAGGGCGGCGAGGCTGCGCAGGGCGGCACTGCCGGTGGCGCCGGCGGCGCCCATGACGACGATCACGGGGTACGTCCTTCGGTCCGGGGCGCGGCGGGGAGCCGGCGCCAGGCGGTGATGGTGGCCGCGATGGCCGCGGAGACCGTCAGGTCGACCGGCAGCCGCGGCGGCCAGGGGCTGTCGGCGAGGGCGGGGACCTGCGGCAGCCAGCGGGCGGCGGCGAGCCCGGCGGCCAGGCCGAGCACGGCGGCGGCCAGGCCCAGACCGGCGGCCGCGAGGGCGCGCGGGGTCCGGGCGGTCCGGGTGCGCGGCGCGGTCCGGCGCCGCAGGTGCGCGCCGAGTGCGGCGGCCACCAGGGCGGAGGTGCCGCCGATGGTGGTGAGCGCCGCGGTCGTGAGCTGCGGCTGCCCGGTGAGGGCCCCGGCGAGTCCGGCCGTCAGGGCGGGCATGGCGTAGGCGGCCAGGATGTCGGGCCACAGGGCGGTCGGCGGGGGAGCGCCGGGAGCCTGCTGGTGCGTCACGGGTCGTCCTCTCGAATGCATTGATTAGGTGCCTAATTACCAGGGTGCGGATTGCTTAGGTGGCTAACTGGTGGTGCGGGGAAAGGGCGGACCGCCGGCCGGCGGCCCGCCTGGCGCGGTGTCAGTCCCCGGTGAGGGAGTCGATGCCCGCGACCACCCGGGCCAGCAGGTCGAGGAAGGTGGCGCGTTCCTCGGGGGAGAGGCCGCCGACCAGGCCCTCCATCCGGCTGAAGTGCTCCGGCGCCAGGTCGCGCAGCTTGTCGGCGCCGCGTGCGGTGAGGACCACCACGTTGCCGCGCCCGTCCTCGGTGGACGGCCGGCGGGCCACCAGTCCCTCCCGTTCCAGGCCGTCGACCAGGCCCGTCACGGTCGCCCGGGAGACGCCGAGGCTCGCCGCGAGCTGGGAGGGTGACTTCTCGCCGCCGTGGTCCTCCAGGTCGGCCAGCAGCCGGTAGCGCCCGGTGGAGAGGCCGAAGCGGCCGAAGTGCACCTCGCCCGCCTGCCCGATCCGGGCGCCCGCGGCCATCAGCCGCGCGGCGACCAGGACCGCCTGCGGATCGGCGGTCAGCCCGTAGCGGGCGATCTGGCGGCGGGCCTGGTCGAGGGTGGGTGCGGCCGGGCCGCCGTCGGGATGCTGGATCACGAAGAAAGTATGGCGGCTAATCAGATTGCCGGTCAAGTGACCGCGCGCCACGGCGGCGCGCAGGCCCGCACCGGTGGGGCGGCCGTCCCGCGGACACGGGGGATCCGCGGCGAAGCGCCCTCCGAACCCCGCCCCACCGCACGCCGAGGCGCCCGGAATCGGCCCTACCGCTTGGCTCCGCCGGCAGGCGCGCCCCGGCTCCGCGGCCGTACCCGCAGAGCGTGGCGGGGGTACGGCCGCCCGCGGGCCCGCCACCCGGGCGCCGGGCTTCGGCCACGCGCCCCCCTGGGCCGCGGACGAGGACGTTCCTACCCGTGGGTTGGCGGGAACCCGCTTGGTGCCCGTTGATCAGTACCCGAGGAGAGCCCCCGATGACCAAGGTCCTCGTCCTGCACAGCGTCAGCCTCGTGAGGTCGGCGCTCGCCGCCCTGCTGAGATCCGAGGGCGGATTCGACGTCACGTGCGCCGGCTGGCGGTCCGCAGCGCGCCAGGCGGAGTCCTTACGGCCGGACGTGACCGTCGTCGACCTGGACTGTCCGGGGGCGTCCGCCACCCTGGAGGCCCGGGCCGGGACCCCCCGCCCGCTCGACGGACCGCCCGCCCCGCTGCTGGTGCTCGCCACCTCCGGAGCGCCCGGCTCCCTGCAGCGCGGGGTCCGCGCCGCAGCGCACGGCTACGTGGACAAGGACGGAACGCCCGGCCGGCTCGTCCGGGCCATCCGCAAGGTCGCCGCCGGGGAGCGGTTCGTCGACCCGTCCCTCGCCTCGGCCCTGCTGGAGGCCGACCCCATGCCGCTCAGCCCGCGCGAACTGACGGTGCTGGCCCGGGCCGCGGAGGGCGATTCCATCGCCGAGATCGCGCACGCCCTGCACCTCGCCAGCGGAACCGTGCGCAACTACATGGCTGCCGCCACCCGCAAGATCGGCGCCCGCAACCGGATAGACGCCATCCGGATCTCCCGGCGGGCCGGCTGGGTCTGAGAACGGCCCCTTCACACCCGGGCGTTCCACACCCCCACCAGCTCCCGGTAGAGCGCCGACCGGCCCGGCAGGTCCGCGTGTGTCCCGCAGACCGCACGGGTCCCGTCGAGGACGAGGACCCGGTCGGCCCGCGCCGCCGAGGAGATGCGGTGGGCCACGACGACCAGGGTGCCGGGACGGTCGGCGAGCGCCCGCTCCGCCCGCTCCTCGGCCGCCGGATCCAGGTGGCAGGTGGCCTCGTCGAGCAGCAGCAGCGGAGCGGGCGAGAGGTGGGCGGCCACCAGGGCCAGCAGCTGGCGCTCGCCTTGTGAGAGCGCGGCCGGGTCCAGCGGCGCGTCGGGCCCGCCCAGCCGCTCCACGAGGCCCTCCGCCCCCAGGACCGCCACGGCCCGCTCCAGCCGCGCCCCGGACACCGGCCCGGGGCACAGGTGCGTGAGGTTCTCGCGGACGGAGCCCGTGAACACGTACGCCTGCTGCGGCAGCAGGGTCCGCCGGGGATCGGGACCCCGCGCGGGCCCCCGCCAGGCCGGGGCGCCGGCCAGCAGGACGCGGCCCCGGCCGGGCGGGAGGAGGCCGGCCAGCAGAGCGGTGAGCGTGGACTTGCCGATGCCGCTCGGCCCGACGACGGCGAGGTGCTCCCCCTCGCGCAGCTCCAGGTCGAGGCCGTCGATCACCGGCAGGGCGTGCGCCCCGTACGCGAAGCGCACCCGCCGCAGCTCGGCGGCGGGCCCCCCGCCCCCGGCCGCGGGAACCGGATCCGGAGCCGGATCCTGAGCGGGAACCGCCGCCCGCTCCGGCCGCGGGGGGCAGAAGCGCTCCAGGACCACGGCCAGCCGGGTCCCCGCGGAGCCCAGGGCGCCCATGAGCGCATCGAGGGCCGGCAGCAGGGACTGCACCAGGTACGTGAACGCGGCGGCCAGCGCCCCCGCGCTCAGCCCGCGCCCCAGCAGCCACGGCGCACCCAACAGCAGCGCGACGACCGGGAGCCGGCCCGCGACCCCGAGCGCCACCGTGCGCAGTGCGGCCCACCGGGAGAGCAGCCCCGTCAGCCGCTCCTGGTCGGAGATCAGCAGCCGCAGGCCGGCCCCCGCCTCCGCGCCGCCCCCGCAGGCGACCACGTCCCGCAGGCCCGCCGCCAGTTCGCCGGTCCGGGCCGCCAGGGCCTCGTCGGTGTCGAGCGCCCGGCGCTGCACGCGCGCCATCGGACGCAGCGTGAGCAGGAACCCGGCCGTGCCCAGGACCAGCGGCGGCAGCACGAACAGCAGCAGCACCGGCGCCAGTGCGGCCATCCCGGCCAGCGCGCCCGCCGCCGTGAAGACGAAGGACCGGGCCACGAGCACCAGCCCCGCGAAGGAGTCCCGGGCCGTCTCGGTCTGCTGGGTCAGCCGGGAGACGGCACCGTCGTGCACGGCCCGCGCCGGGTCGGCGACCGCGCGCTCCAGGGCCTGCCGCACGGCCCGGCGCACCAGGCCGTCGCGCATCGGCTCGACCAGGTCGGCGAGCCCGCCGAAGACCCCCCGCAGGGCCAGCCCGCCGAGGAGGGCGCCGGCCCCGGCCACCGCCAGCCAGGCCAGGCCGGTGCCGGGCCGCGCGGCGAGGAAGCCGTCGTCGAGGGCGCGGGCCACGGCGTACCCGCCGAGGAAGGTGTGCGCGGACTCCAGCAGGGACCACAGGGCCAGACCGCGCAGCGTCCGGGCGCGGCCGCGCAGGAAGCGGAGTCCCTCGCCGCCGACCCGACGCCGGCCGCCGTCCCCGCTCACCGGTCCGCCCCGGGTCCGGCCGGCTTCCCGCCCGCCCCGAACAGCGCGCGGTAGCCGGGGTCCCGCCACAGCTCCGCGTGCGCCCCGGTGGCCCGTACCCGGCCCTCCTCCAGCCATACGACGAGGTCGGCGCGGGCGGCCGTGGAGGCCCGGTGGGTCACCACGAGACGGGTCCGCGCCCCGACGTCCCGGGCCAGGGCGCGCTCCACCTCGCGGGCGGTGACGGTGTCCAGGCCCGAGGTGGCGTCGTCCAGCACCAGCACCCGGCCCGCCCCGCAGAACGCCCGTGCCAGCCCGAGGCGTTGCAGTTCCCCGCCGGACATCGGGGCGTCGGCGAGCGGTGTGCCGTAGCCCTCGGGCAGCCGGCGTACGAACGGGTCGGCCCCGGCGGCCCGCGCGGCGCGGCGCACGGCCTCCGCAGCGGGCTCCGGCCGCGTTCCGAAGGCGATGGCCGCGCCCACGCTCGGCCCGAACAGGGCGGGCCGCTCGAAGGCGTGGCCCACCTCGCGGCGCAGCGCCCCGGCCGTGAGCTCCTCCAGCGGGGTGCCGTCCAGCAGCACCCGGCCCCCGTCGCAGGAGGTGAGCCGTCCGGCGGCCGCGGCCAGCAGGCTCTTGCCGGACCCGGAGCGGCCGACGATCGCGGTGGTGGTCCCGCCCGCCAGGCGCAGGTCGACGCCGTCCAGCACGGTCCTGCCGGCCCGCACGAGGCGGACGCCGCGCAGCTCCAGCGTGCCGGGGCCGTGGGCGGCGTGTTCCAGGTCCCCCTGCGGGAGTTCGGGCAGGTCCAGGAGGGCGGCGGTGCGGCGGGCGGCGGCCCGTCCGCGCACCACCGCCGCGAGGCGGCCCGTGACGGCTCCGGCGCCGGCCGCGAGCCCCGCGTAGCGGACCGCGGCGAGCAGGCCGCCGACGCCCAGCGCCCCGGCCGCGAGGCGCATGCCGCCCACGCCGAGGACCACGTAGAGCAGCAGCGGCAGCAGGGCGCCGGTGCGGGCGGCGGTCCCCCCGTAGATCCGCCACATCAGCCTTCCCTCGCGGCCCAGTTCGGGCAGCGGGGCGAGGATCCGGGCCGCCTCGCGCCCGGCGGTGCCGGCCGCCGCGATCGTGCGGGCGCCGGCCAGGGCCTCGGCGAGCCGGCCGGCCAGCGCGAGCTGCACCTGCTGGTACCGGCCGACGCTGGCCCCCGACGCACGGGTGAAGGTCCGCAGCAGCAGCACGAGCACCGGCACCCCGGCCAGGAAGGCGAGGCCGGTCCAGACGTCGACGAGGAACAGGGCGACGAGACCCCCGGCCGGCGGCAGCAGGGCCGTGACGGCCGTGGCGACGGCCGCCGGAACGGTCCCCGCGCCCGCGGCGTGCGCGGTGAGCCGGGCCGAGACCTCGCCGGGGGAGTGCCGGGCGGCGTGGTGGGGTGCGGTGCGCAGCAGCGCGGTGAGGCCGCGCCGGCGCAGCCAGGCGGTGGAGCGGGCGTCGACGCCGCCGGTGAGCCGTGCGGTCGCGGCGTCCAGCAGGACCTCGGCGGCGATCACCGCCGCGCAGTAGAGGGCCCACCGGGTGCCCGAGGGGTCGCGGCGCAGGAGCAGGTCGAGGGCGTGGCCCAGGAGGGCCGGTTCGGCGAGCGCCGCGCACGCGGCGGCCAGCGAGCAGCCGGACACGGCCGCGGTGCGGCCGGCGCTGTGCCGTGCGGCCGCCCGCAGGGCCCGGTCGGCGGCACGGTTGGCCGCCGTCTCACCGGGGGTGCCGGCGGCTTCGGGCGGGGTCATCGGCGGCGGCTCCTGGGGTCTCCCGGCGGCGCGGGACGCGGCCGCCCGGGACGGGGTGCGGGCCCGCGCGAAGGGCCGCCCGGGACGAGGTGCGGGCCCGGGCGAGGTGCCGCCCGGGCCCGGAGGGACCCGATCAGTTACAGGTCGTGATGCTCAGGCTGCTGTCGCCGCACAGGAGCAGGCTGGCGCGGCTGCCGCCGCCACCGCCGCCGCCGAGCTGCGCGGCCTCGGTGTTCTCTTCCTTCGGGGTCTCCATGGACTGCAGGTCGAGAAGGGTCATGACCGGTTCCTTTCCTTCGCAGGTGTGTTCCGATGGGTCACGGCCCCCCGGTGGGGGACCGGCTCTGGGGCCGCCGCGGTGCGCGGCGGCGGGAGGAACGGCAGGTGCACGCGTCCGCCGGTCGCGGCGCTGCCCAGGGCGAGCAGGGCGCCGGCGGTGCCGGTCGACAGGTCCATGGACAGGCGCATCATCTGCTCGCCGGGGAAGGCGAGGTGTCCCTCGTACGGGAGTGCGTGCCGCGCCAGGGCCTCGATCTGCCGGGCGATGTCCCCGGGACGGGTGCCGGGTCCGGGCGTGGTGGTCCGGGACAGGTGCAGGATCATGCCGGCGGCGCCGCGGAAGAGACCGGGCTGGGCGTAGAAGGTGGCCTGGGCCGCCTGGACGATCTCGGGCCGGGCCTTCTCGAAGCGGTCGTCCCGCCCGTGCTCCGACCAGTCGTCGAGGACCACCCCGATGCCCACGCTGCCCGCGCCGAGGTACGGCATGGTGCGCCAGCCCTCGTCCACCTGGAGGGTGCCGAAGGCGCTGGTCACGCAGCGGTCCAGGTCCCGGTGCAGGAACTGCCCGGCGCGCCGGAGCAGTTCGGGGTCCCCGGTGCGCTCGTACAGGCGCAGGTGCAGCAGGGCGATCCCGCTGTGGCCGTACAGCAGCCCCGTCCGCCGGAGCCCGGGGGCGGCCGCGTGGGCCAGGTCGGCGCAGCGCAGGGCGGCGTCGTGCAGGGAGCCTTCGCCGGTGGCGGTGCCCAGGGAGTCGAGGGCGAGCCCGATCCCGGCGAGGCCGCCGTGCAGGTCGGGTCCGGCGGACCGCCACGGCTGGCAGAGCAGGCGGTCCACCAGTTCGAGCGCGCGCTCGTGGTGGCCCAGCCGGTGATGGGTCCAGGCGAGTCCGGCGAGGCCGTCGTAGAAGCCCAGCGGGGTGCCGGACGCAGGGTCCCGGGTACGGGCGAGCAGCCACTCCTCGGCCTCCGGCCAGGGCGCGTCGCCCGTTTCGGCCAGCGCGTACAGGACTCCGGCGGCCCCGTGGCCGAAGGCCGTTCCGCCGCCCGCGCCGGCGAACTGGGCGGGGTCCCCGGGGAAGAGGCGGTCCTCTCGCTCGGGGGTGGCGGTGGCGCGCAGGACCGCCGTCAGGGAGGCGCGGGCGGCCGGCCAGTCCTCGGGGCGGGCCGGCAGGTACGGCCGGGCGGGTGCCGGGGCCCGCCCGGCGGGGGAGCCGTCCGCCGGACCGGCGAGGATCTCCCGCACCGCCTCGTCGAGGAAGGCGCGGGGTACGGGGAACTGCGCGGCGGCGATGTCCGCGAGGTGCGCGGCCTTGCCCCGGTCCATCACCAGCAGGCTGGTCAGCGGCAGGAACAGGGCCAGGCGCAGGCAGGCCAGGGCGTACCGGTCGACGGCGAAGCCGCGCCGGCCGGGCGGCGCGACGAAGGCCGGGTTCGCCACCGTCTGGCGCAGGCCCTCGTCGACGTGGGCGGCGGCCTCGAAGTCGAGGAGGGAGACGGAGGGTTCGCCGGTGTCCGGGTCCTCCGCCACCATGATGTTGAACAGGTGCAGGTCGTTGAAGACGACGCCGCGGGCGTGGACGGCGTCCACGGCCTCGGTCACCCGGGCGTGGATCTTCAGCGCCCAGGCGGTGTACGCGGCGAGCTCCGCGGGGCCGGGGTCGGCCTCGATCAGCGGATGGCGGCGGGCGAAGTAGGTGTTGAGGGGCTTGCCGTCGAGGTACTGGAGCGCGAGGAAGTGGTGGTCCCCGACGGTGAAGGCGCCGCGGACCGCGGGGACGCAGTCCAGCCCGGACAGCCGTTCCAGCGCCCTGCGCTCCCGGTGCAGCCGGGCCACCGCGTCCGCCCCGTCGGCGGCGAGCCCGGCGAAGGGGCGGGCCTCCTTGAGGACGACCGGCTCGCCCGTGCGGGTGTCGCGGCCCGCGTACACCCCGCCGCCGTTGGAGAAGTGCAGGGCCCGCTCCACGGTGTAGGGCACGCCCTCCAGGGTGACGGCGGAGCGCCGCTCCAGGTGCGGCCGCAGGAAGGCGGGCGGCTCCACCCAGGAGGGCAGCCGGAAGGCAGGGCCGCGCACGTCCGGCACCAGCCGTCCGCCGGGCTCCTCGATCGCGGGGACCAGCTCGCCCTGTTCGTCGTAGCAGTGCCGCAGGGTGAAGCTGCCGTACCGCAGGTGCACCGGGCCGTCGTTCCAGCGCAGGTCGCTCAGCACGTACGGGCCGGGCTCGCCCGCCAGCAGGGCGTCCAGGTCCTCGGCGATGCGGCGGCAGGCGTCCTCGTCGGCGGGGTACACGGTCAGGAACTTGCCGCTCGCCGCGCGGTCCGCGTACTTGGCGTTGCGCAGGTGCAGCAGGTACCGGCTGGGTACGAACTTGAAGGCGATCCGCCGCTCCGTGCAGTAGGCGTGGACCCGGTCGAGGACGGACTCCGCGTTGTCGAGGCAGGCCGACACGTGGATCTTCCAGCCCTGGGAGGGGAGTTCGAGGCCGAGGGGGCGCAGGGCCAGCCAGTCGCCGCTGCGGTGCGAGCGCCAGCCCTCGGGGACGGGGGCGGTGGCCGCCGGGAACTCCTCGCCGGCGCGCCGGTACGGGGCGTCGTAGAACCAGCGGTCGGCGTCGCAGAAGGCCGCGTGCCCGTTGTTCACTCCTGCTCCCTCGGTCGGTGACGGGAGCAAAGGTGGCATGCCGCGAGGAGCCCGCGACAGTCGCGTTTGTCACCAGCCGGACGTGCAGTACGCACGGGTCACTTGGCCTCCACGCGCCCCTCGGGCAGCCCTTCCGGCAGTTCCCCGGCAGGTCTCCGGCAGCTCCCCGGCAGCCCCTGCGCCGCACCGATCCGGTCACGCTGGGACGGCCCGGGGGTGGGCGCGCGCCGCCGCCACCAGGGATCCGATATCCGAACGCCCCGTCCGTAAATCGATCCTCGAGGTGCGGAGGTCTTTCACATCTGGCAGTGTCACCCCCAACTGGCCGCTGGATGACAGAGATTGGGTCAGTTTCAACCTTTGAATCGAAAGCGAGTCCTGTCGTGCGTCACCGCTTAGCAGCAGTCTCCGCCGCCGCCCTCCTCTGCCTCGCCGGCGCCACGGGCGTGGCGGAGGCCGCCCCCGCGACCCCGCACGGACCGTCCGCCATGGTCTTCAGCGTCGTCCAGGGCCGGGACGCCGCCGCGGGCACCGCCCTGCGGGCCGTCACCCTCAGCTGCGGCTACGCCGCCGAGGGCACGCATCCCGACCCCAGGGCCGCGTGCGACGCCCTGAACGCCACCGGCGGCAAGCTCGACCGCCTGCTGGCCGCCCCGGCCCCGGAGCGCCCCTGCCCCCGGCAGTACGCCCCCGTCACGGTCACGGCGGACGGCGTCTGGCACGGCACCCGCATCGCCTGGCAGCACACCTTCCCCAACCCCTGCGAGATGGCGGCGACCCTGAACGGCAACGCGCTCTACGCCTTCTGACGCCCCGCCGGGCAGGTGTCAGCGGCCGCCTTCCGGGGCGAGGGACGCGGCCGCCGCGAACAGGCGGGCACAGCGCCGGGTCATCGCCTCCGGGGTCTGCTCCGGGTGCTTGACCCACCAGCGGACCAGGGTGGCGACCAGGTCCCGCCACACGTACAGGAGCGCGTCCGCGTCCAGCGGGTCGGCGGATCCGGCACCGTGCAGCAGTTCGGCGGTGCCGGCGGCGGCCAGCCGGTCGATGGCCGACCGGTACCCCGCGGCCACCCGGGCCGCCTCCCCGCCCGGCGGCAGGGTGGTGTCGTACAGGACGAACCACGCCTCCCGCTGCCCCTCCAGGGCGGTGAAGACCGCCCCGAGCACGCGCAGCGGGGTCTGCGGGGTGGTCCCGTCCGGCCCCATCGCCGTGCGGACGGCCTCCAGCAGCCGGTCGCCGACCGGGACCAGGCAGGCCGTGTACAGCTCCTCCTTGGTGCCGAAGTACTGGTGCAGCAGCGTCTTGGTGACGCCGACCCGCGCGGCGATCGCCGGCAGCGACGCGGCCGCGTATCCGCGGGTGCCGAACTCCTGCGTGGCGGCGTCCAGCAGCTGGCGGGCGCGGTGCTCGCGGGGGACTCCCTTGGTACCGGCTTTCGAAGAAGGGGTTGCCATGAACGGATCTTACCAGTAGGTAATTTACCTCAAGGTAAATTCGTGCACGGCGACGCCCCCCGGAGCAGCCCCATGGACGGCACCACCCCCCGCCCCGCCCCCCGCACCCGCTCCTGGTGGGGCTGGGGCTGGACCGACGCCCACCCCGACGACGCCGAGTGCACCGCGATGGGCGCACTGCTCCCCGGCACCCTCGCCCGCCCCCTCCCCGTGCCCGGCGTACGCGACCTCCGCATCGGCGCCCCCGCCGTCCAACCGCCGCCCAGCCTCGCCCACCTGGTCACCGCAGACCCGGCGGACCGCGCCTCCCACGCCATGGGCAAGGCCTACCGCGACGTGGTGCGCGCCCTGCGCGGCCGGCCCGGCCGCATCCCCGACCTCGTCGCCCGGCCCGCCGACGAACAGGCGGTGGCCGACCTCCTGGACTGGGCCGGCCGGAACGGCACCGCCGTCGTCCCGTACGGCGGCGGCTCCTCGGTCAGCGGGGGCGTGGAGTACCGCGGCGACGCCCACCGGGCGGTGCTGTCCCTCGACCTGACCGGGATGCGCCGCGTCCTGGAGGTCGACACCACCGGCCGCGCCGCCCGCATCCAGGCCGGCGCCCTCGGGCCGGACCTCGAAGCCCAGCTGCGGCCGCACGGTCTGACCCTGCGCCACTTCCCGCAGAGCTTCGAGTTCTCCACCCTCGGCGGCTGGCTCGCCACCCGGGCCGGCGGCCACTACGCCACCGGACGCACGCACATCGACGACTTCGTCCAGTCGATGCGCGTGGTCACCCCCGCCGGCACCAGCGCCTCCTGGCGGCTGCCCGCCTCCGGGGCGGGCCCCTCGCCCGACCGCCTCTTCCTCGGCTCCGAAGGAGCGCTCGGCGTCATCACCGAGGCATGGATGCGCCTCCAGGAACGCCCCCGCCACAAGGCCTCCGCGGCCGTCGCCTTCCACGACTTCCACGCCGCCCTCGGCGCGGTCCGCGACCTCGCGCAGTCCGACCTCTCACCCGCCAACTGCCGCCTCCTCGACCCGGGCGAGGCCGCCCTGTCCGGTGCCGCCCGGGACGGCGGCTCCGTCCTCGTCCTGGGCTTCGAATCCGCGCACGAACCGGTGGACGGCAGGCTCGCGCGCGCCGTCGAGCTGGCCCGCTCCCACGGCGGCCGGCACGACGGGAGCACCGGCCGGGACGGGGGAGCCGGCGGGACCCCGGACGGCGACGCGGCCGTCGGCGCGTGGCGCGCCGCCTTCCTCCGGATGCCCTACCTCCGCGACGGCCTCGTCCGGATGGGCGCGGTGGCCGAGACCTTCGAAACGGCCGCCACCTGGGACCGCGTCCCCGGCCTGATCGAGGCGGTGCGCACCGAGGTCGCCGCGGCCGCCCTCAAGGCCACCGGACACCCCGCCACCGTCAACTGCCGTCTGACGCACGTCTACCCGGACGGCGCGGCCCCCTACTTCACCGTCCTCGCCGCGGGACGGCCCGGCGACGAGGTCGCCCTCTGGGACGACCTCAAGGCCGTCGCCGGCGAGGTCCTGCACCGGCACCGCGCCACCATCACCCACCACCACGCCGTCGGCCGCGACCACCGGCCGGGCTACGACCTCCAGCGCCCCGAACCCTTCGCGCTGGCCCTGCGCGCCGCGAAGGACGCGCTCGACCCCCGCGGCATCCTCAACCCCGGCGTGCTCGTGGACTGACCCGCCCCGCACCCGCCGCTGCGCCGGACGCTCGCCCGTCCGGCGGACCTCTTCCCGTACGCGGGGCACCGCCGCCCGGAACGGATACGGATGTTCCCGGCACCCGCCCCCGTCGTCCAGGGAGACCCCATGAGCTGCATCAACCGACGCGACCTCGCCCTGCTGGCCCTCCGCACCGGGACCGGCGCCGTGCTCATGGCGCACGGCACCCAGAAGCTGTTCGGCTGGTTCGGCGGCGGCGGTCTGGACAAGACCGCCGCCGCGATGGAACACATGGGCTTCACCCCCGGCCGCCGGAGCGCCCTGGCCGCCGGACTCGGCGAGACCGGCGGCGGGGCCCTGCTCGTACTGGGGCTGGCCACCCCCGCCGCCGGAGCCGCGGCGGCGGGCGCCATGGCGGGCGCCGTGTCCGTCCACGCCCCGGCTGGCTTCTTCGCACAGGCCGGCGGGTACGAGTACCCGGCCTTCCTCGGGTTCACCGCTGCCGCCATCGGCCTCGCCGGCGCCGGCCGCTACTCCCTCGACCACGCCAGCGGCCACACCTTCGACCAGCGGTGGATGCTCGCCCTGGCCTTCACCGCGAGCGCGGCCGCGGCGGCCGTGGTGGTCGGCAGCCGGGCCCGGCGGCAGCAGGACGCCGACGAGCACGCCGGCTGACCGGCGCGGCTACCGGAGGGTCTCGAACGAGTCCCGGGCGCTGGAGTGGTACAGGCCGACCCTCGGCTTGGCGACGGTGCCGGGGACGGCGAGCGGCAGGCTGACGCCGTCCGCGTTCGCCATGTGGTACCCGTCGGCCAGGATGTTGATCTCATCGGCGACGGGCCCGCCCGCGCCCGACGGGTCGAGGTCCACCGCCGCGTACGCGGTGGCTCCCGGCCGGACCGGGTGCGCCGGTCCGCCGATGCCCTGAGGCGGCACCGCCTGGATGCCGAGGGCGGCGCCCTTGGCGCTGAAGCCGACGGTGGGGTGCAGGTCCAGCCCGCAGCTGGTGGTGCCGTTGTTGGTCACCGTGACGACGCGGACCGTGGCCGGGAGGCCCTCGGGCGCGCTCACCCTGACGGTGAGGTTCCGGGCGGAGCAGGGATGGGTGTAGGCGTAGCCGTCGTCGGTGCCCGGCCCTCCGGGGCCCTGCGTGCCCTTGCCGTCCGCGCCCGCCGGGACGGGGCTCGCGGTGGCCGCAGGCGTCCCACTGGGCGACGGCGCGCCCGTGCCCGGGCCCGCCGCCGGCGCCCCGTTCGCGGCACCGCCCCCACAGCCGGTCAGGGCGAGGACGAGCCCGGTGAAGGTGGCCACGGCCGCGGCACGGCTCCGGTGGATGCGCATGATGGAACTCCCCGTGTGGTGCGTACCCGGGAACCGTAACCGGCGCTCCCGCCAGGGGAGTCGACCGGGTGCGGCGACACTCCGGCCACCCCGCGGGACAACCCGCTCGACAACGTGGCCGGCGCTTGCCACAGTCGTCACCGTGCCCTCCGCCACCCCCCTCGCCCTGCGCCCCTACGCCCCGGCCGACGCCCGCGCCGTCCTGTCCCTGGTGAACGCCGACCGCCTCCCCGGACAGCCGGTCGCGACACCGGAGATGCTCCGGGAGGCGCTCGCGGGCCGCTCGCCCGTCGACGGGGGCTGGTGGGAGGAACTCGACCCGCCCGCCACCCACGTGGCGGTCGGCCCCGACGGCACCCCCGTGGGCGTCGTCTCCTGGGCCACCCGGCCCGAGGACGGCACCGGCCTGGTCCTGTGGCTGCACTGCCGGGAGGACCCGCGGGTCGCGGACGCCCTCGTCGGCGCCGCCCTCACCGCGCTCGGCCCGCGCCCCGTCGAGGCCTTCCCGCTGGCCACCGCCCTCACCCGGGGCGTGGAGGCACTGCCGCGGGCCCACCGGGAAGCCACCCACGAGGCCCTGGAACGCGCGGGTTTCCACGGCGCGCCCCAGTGGCGCTACCTCCTGATCGACCTGCCCGCACCGGACCTGCCCCGCGCCGCCGGAGTACGCACCGTCCCGGAGCCCGGCGACCCCCACGCCCGCCGCCTCGAAATCCGCCGGGGCGAAGCGGCCGCCGAGGCCGAGGCGGTCATCGGGCTGCCCGTCGAGGGCGCCGGAGTCCTGTGGTGGATCGGCGTCCGGCCGCCGTCACGCCGCCGGGGAACCGGCCGGTCGCTGCTGGGATCGGCACTGGACGCGCTGAGCCGGCACGGAGCCCGCGAAGCCGTCCTCTACGTCGAGACGGACACCGTCCCGGGCGCCGAAGACGACCGGACCGCGGCCACCGCCCTCTACCGGTCGGCCGGATTCAGGGAGGTCGACGTCCTCCACTCCTACACCCTCCCGCCGCCGTCCCGGCGGGGCGGTCAGTCTGCCAGCCGGGCCGCCGCCTCCGTGGCCACCTCGTAGGCGCCCGCGTGGGACGGGTCGATGTCGCCGTCGACCGGTGCGTACCGGACCGCCACCACCACGTCGCCCCGGCGGAACCAGATCTCGCTCGTCACCCGGCCCCCGGCGGGAAAGAGGATGCGGGAGAACGCCTCGTCGCCGAAGTCCGTCAGCTCCGCCGTCATCGGCCCCGTCTTCCCCGGCGGGACCTCCTCCCTGACCAGCCGGAAGCCCTCCCGCGCCTGCGGCGTCCCCAGCCGGGTCACCTGCACCTTCAGGACCGGCTGCGGCCCGGGGCCGGGCCACGTGCACGCGGACCCGTCCTCCACGCCCTCGGCGGGCCCCGCCACCAGCCGGGCCGTCCGCGCCGACACGAGCGCGCAGGGCCGCGTCTCCGGGACGGAGCCGCGCGCCAGGTCCTGGTACAGCGCCGCACCGACCGCCGCGGCGGCGGCGACGCCGGCCGCCACGAGCACGAGGCGGCGCCTACGGCGGGGCCGGGAGGGGGACACCATGCCCGCAGGGTAGCGGGACCGGCGCGGGGGCGGCCCCCTCAGGGTTCGCACAGGCGGATGGCGAGGGCGGCGACGTCGTCGTCGAGCCGGCCCCTGCTGTGCTGGACGAGGTCGCGGTGGAGCGCCGAGAGCAGTTCGCGGGGCGGGGTCGGGGGCTGCTTGCGCATCCACGCCGTCAGCGGGAAGAACTCCCCGTCGCGGGCGCGGGCCTCGGCGATCCCATCGGTGTAGAGGAGCAGCAGGTCCCCGCGGGCGACCTCGAAGGTGTCGACGCTGTAGTGGTCGCCGATCAGCTCCGCGAGGCTGAGCAGCGGAGAAGGGACGTCGGGTTCCAGCACGCGCAGTTCCCCCCGGTTCAGGAGCAGCGGCGGAGGGTGCCCGCAGTTGAGGACGTCGATGTGCCCGCCCTCGTGCGGGATCTCGACGAGCAGGGCGGTGGCGAAGCGCTCCGTCGCCCCGTCGGCGGGGAAGGCCGCGTTGTAGCGGGTGCTGCTGGCGTCCATCCGGCGGGCGACGGCGACCATGTCGGTCTCGTCGTAGGCCGCCTCCCGGAAGGCGTTGACGATCGCCGCGGCCGCCCCCACGGCGGGCAGCCCCTTGCCCCGCACGTCACCGATGAGCAGCCGCACCCCGTACGGCGTGTCGGCGACCTCGTAGAAGTCCCCGCCGATGCGGGCCTCCGCCGCGGCCGCCAGGTACAGCGACTCGATCGAGACGTCGCCGAAGCGGCGGGGCATGGGGCTCAGCACCACCTGCTGCGCCGCGTCGGCGACGAGCCTGACCTGGAAGAGGGTGCGCTCGCGCTGGAGCCGCAGGTGGCTCCCGTACGCGGCCGCGACGGTGACCGCGATGATCCCGGCGGCCGTCCACCACGTCCCGAGGTCGGGGAAGACGAGGCTGAGGCCGATCATCAGGATCAGGCAGACCGTACCGAGCAGGACGGTGGGGAGCACCGGCCACATCGCGGCGGCGAGGGCCGGGGCGGCGGGCAGGAGGCGGCTGAAGGCCATCTCCGGGGGAGTGGTGTACGCCAGGCTGGCGATGACGACGGTCAGGATGACCGGCGACAGCCGCACAAGCCTTCCCGGGCCGGGGCGCCGACGGGGCCGCGGCCGTCCGGACTCGATCACAGTTCACAGGATATCTACGTAAAGGGGGCATAGCGCTCCGTGCGGCCCGCGGCCGTGGGCCCCCGGGCCCGCCGGAGCCCTCCGGGGCCGTCGGCTCAGGCACCGGACGGCGGGGCGGGGCCGGGGCCCGTCGGGGCGGGTCGACCTGCGGGCTCCCGGTCCGGGACGCCGTCCGGGCGGGCCGGGACGGCCGGGAACCCGCACCGGGTCCCGGGCGGGGCGAACCGGCCGCCGGCCCGGTCGTGGCGCTCGGCCAGGTGGGCGGTGCAGGGGTCCGCGGGGGCTGCCGGAGCGCCCCGTCGGCGGCCGACTCAGAAGGGGTCGATCTCCACATGGCCGGGGGAGGCCGCGCAGACGTCCCAGCGCTCACCGCTGCGGCGCAGCTCCAGCACCACCGCGACCCGGTCGCCCCCACGCGGCAGGAGATCGACGTTCACGGCGGCCCCGTCCCCGCTCTCCGTGGAGGACACGATCCGGTGCCCGAACAGAGGTGCGATGCCGCGCAGCGCCGCCGCGGGATCCCCACCGCCCGCCGGGCAGGCACTGCCCCGGGCGGCGGCCGGCCCGGGCCCGCCGCCTCCCGCCGCGTCGAGGTACGCGTCCACCGCCCGGTGTAGCGGGCCGGGAGCACCGCCGCCGCTGCCCGGCAGCACGACCGCCACCACGACCCCCGCCACGACCAGTGGCACCCCGACCGCCAGGGCCACCACCCCGCCCCCGACACCCCGTCCGCCCCGCATCGCCCCGTCCTTCCGCCGGCCCGCCCTCCACTGCCGCAGAGGACGCACGCCCGGCGGCAGCCGTTCCCGGCCCTGCCGAGGGGGAGCTGCGGGACCGCCCCTGCGGGCTCAGTCGGCCGTACCGCCGGCGTTGCGGATCAGCTGCCGGAGCACCTTCACGGCGATGGCGTACTCCGCTTCGTCGATGCCCTCGTGCAGCGCGGCGCGGATCGCGGGAGCGTTGCGGGAGAGGCCGACGCGGGCCCGCTCACCCTCCTCGGTGAGCCACAGGCGCTCCTGCCCGTCCCGGCGCAGCCAGCCGCGCTCCACGAGCACCGAGGCCTCCGCCGCCAGATCGTCCTCGGGCCGGACGTAGGAGGCCATGGCCTCCCTCAGGGCGGGCAGGGTCATCCCCTCGCCGTCGGGCGAGATGTCGTTCGCCGACAGGTGCCGCAGCAGCCAGAACTGGGGCTGGGTGTAGCCCTTCTCGGCCTGCCGGGCCCGGGTGTACGCGATGAGCGCCTCGTGGGCGACGCCGGTCCAGTAGGCCGCGGGGTAGCCGGCGGGTACGTCGCCGGGGCCCGGGTCCGCCTGCGGACGCCGCGCAGGTGTGTCGGGAGTCATCCGGCGATCTTGGCAGGGAGCCCCTTGAGAGACTCTGGGGAGCAGCTGGAGGCGGTGCCCTCACCGGCCGGTGCGGATCTCGTCCAGCCGCTCCGCCAGCGCCTCCGTCTCCGCGGCCAACCGCGCCCGCGCCTTCACCTGCGCTGCGTCACCCTGCGCCCGGTACCCCTCGGTGAAGTGCGGCCGGAGCTGGGTCCACCAGCCGTTGTCCAGCATCGCCCACGCCTGCGGGCACAGCGGGGCGCGGGACTTCGGGAGGTACCCGCCGTCCACCAGGGGCCGCCGGTACGCCGCCGGATCGCTGCCCTCCAGGTAGCAGAGGAAGGTGAAGACCCGCTGCTGGGTGACGGGGTGGTCGCTCGCCAGGTTCTCCAGGGTCAGCCGGCCCTCCTTGCGGGCGATCTCGTCGAAGAGCATCGCGGCGGCCAGCGACGGGACCGGCCCGACCTCGTTGACGGTGTAGAAGGACGCGAAGCCGTCGGCAGCGTCCTCCTCGAGCCCGAGGTTGGCCAGGACGAGCTGGCGCTGCAGGGCGTGGCCCATCTCGTGGCCGAGGACGAACTCGGTCGCCGCCGTGGTCAGACCGCCGGTGTCGTACGCGGACGCCGGGAACGGGGAGGGCCGTGGGACCGTCTTCACGATCCGGGCGGAGGCCTCCTGGATCTCGGCCAGGAACGAGGGCGGGAGGAAGACCGTCCTGCCGTCCGGCTGGGTGACCGCGTCGGTGACGCCGGGCGGTACGGCGGCGGTGACCTTCACGACCAGGTCGTGCGGGAGGACGAGCGCCCGGTTCACCCAGTCGGCCGTCCGCTCCAGCACCCGGGAACTCCGGACCAGCGCCACGGCCTCCCGCTCCCGCGGGCCGAACGTCCGGTCCTCGTAGACGACGGTCACCCTGCCGGACCGCGCCGCGGCTCCCGGGCCCCGCGCGGCACCGGGCCCCGTACCGCACCCGGCGACGACGACCCCGGCGAGCAGCAGCACGCCCACCAGGGCGCGGCGCGCCCCGCACCAGTGACCGGCGGTGTTCGGCATTCTGCTCGGCTCCCGTCGCGTGCCCCCGGACCATCCTCCGGCCGCCGGGACACGGAGGCCTGCCGGGCCGTCCGTCCGGGGCGGGCACCGTCCGCCGGACGGCGCCGGGGCGTCACAGCACCCGGCGCATGCAGGCCCGCGGCCACCGGTCCAGGCCGTGGGCCGCTTCGAGCGCGCGGATCCTGCGCAGACCGGGCGTGAGGGCGCCGTCCTCCAGGAGACGGAAGCCGCAGCGCGCGTAGTAGGGGGCGTTCCACGGCACCCCCGTGAACGTGGTGAGGGTCAGCGCGGGCACCCCCTCGCCCGCTGCCCGCTCCGCCAGATGCTCCAGCAGCAGCCGGCCGACCCCCCGCCGCGCACTGCGCGGGTGCACGGAGACCTGCTCCACGTGCAGGTTGCCGTCGACCCGGTCGGCGATCAGGTACGCGGCCGGCACGTCGGCGCCGTCGGCCGCGACCCAGGCCAGCCCGCAGTCGAGGTACCGGGCGAGCTCACCGACGGGGAGCGGTTCGTCGTCGGCGATCTCCGGCATGCCGATGTCCCGGAAACACTCCCCGGCGGCCCTCTCGACGTCCTGGAGGAGCGGCAGTTCGTCACGGCGTACGGCTCTGATGCGCATCCCCGCATTCTCCCCGGCACCCCGGACGACGCCACCGGATTACGCCCCGCGACGCGGAGCGCCCCTCCGCAGGGACCGGTGCCGGCCGGGGCCCGCACCGGCGCCGGTACGGTCACACCCGCCAGTACTGACCCGTGTAGTGCCCGCAGGGGTTGAGCACCAGCGCGACGTCGACGGCCGGGGCTCCGTTCGTGTCCAGGCACAGCCCGCTGGCCGGGTTGGCGAACCGCGCGGTGGCGGTGTCGTAGCGCCACTGCTGCCCGGTGCGGTTCCCGCAGGGGTTGACCACGGCCCTGACCCCGACGGCGGGGTCCCCGGCCGTGTCGAGGCACAGGCCGCTGGGAGGGTTCGCGAGTCGGGTGCCCGAGTCGTCGTAGCGCCAGATCTGGCCGCTGAAGCTCCCGCAGGCGCGGAGCACCACGTCCAGGCCGGGCCGCTGCGGGCCGTTGGTGTCGACGCAGAGCCCGCTGTGGGTGTTGGCGATCGCGCCCGTCACCGCCGAAGGCGCCGGTACCTGTACCGCTGCCGGCGGGGACGGCCGGGCCGTCGTCGGCCCGGGGGCGGCGGAGGAGGCGGGTCGCGTCCCCGCGGTGGTGCTCGGCCGGGCGGACGGGGCCGGGCCCGTTGCCGGGCTCGCCGGGGGAGTCGGGCCCGAGGCCGTGGTGCGGCCGCCCGGGGGCAGCACCGTCCATACGATCCCGGCGATCAGGAGGACGAGGAACGCCGCCCCGGCCACGGCAGCGGTCCGTGCGGCGGGCCGCCGCGGACCTGCGGGCGGCGGTACCGCCGCCTGCGGCATCCGCCACGCGGTGGCGAGCACCGTGTCCACGGCCGCGGCTCCGGCGGGGTCGACCGCGGTGCCGACCGCGGTCGCGGAAGCCGCGCCGCCGGTCAGCTCCGCGAGCAGGTGCGCCGGAGTCGGGCGCCGCTCGGGGGATCCGGCCAGCGCGGACGTCAGCAGCGGCCGGAGGCGGTCGGGGACGCCGTCCAGATCGGGTTCCTCGTTCACCACCCGGTACAGCACGGCCTCGGCCGGTCCGGTACCGAAGGGGGGCCGTCCGGTGGTGGCGTAGGCGACGGTCAGGGCCCACGCGAACACGTCGGCCGGAGGGCCGGCCTGTCCGCGGACCTGCTCCGGCGCCATGTAGCCGACGGTGCCGACCGCGACACCGGTGCGGGTCAGCGCCGTGGCGTCGGCGGCCTGCGCGATGCCGAAGTCGATGACCTTCGGGCCCTGCTCCGACAGCAGGACGTTCCCGGGCTTGAGATCGCGGTGCACGATGCCCGCCCGGTGGACGGCCGCCAGTGCCTCGGCGAGCCCGACGGCGAACGACTGCGCCATGTCGCCGCGCAGCGGCCCGTGTTCGCCGACGAACTCCGACAGGGTCGGGCCCTGTACGTACTCCATGACCACGTACGGGGTGCTCGCCTCGGCCTCCACCGCGAGGACCCTTGCCGTGCACGTCCCGCGGACGCGCAGCAGCGTTGCGGCCTCGCGCCGGAACCGCGTCCGGAACCCGTCGTCCGAGGCGAGTTCCTCGCGCAGCCGCTTGACGGCGACGAGCCGGCCGTCCGGCCCCTGCGCGAGGTAGACGACACCCATGCCGCCCGCCCCCAGCCGGCCGACGAGCGCCAGCTCCCCGATCCGCTTCGGGTCCTGCGCCCGAAGCCCGCTCAAACCCACCTGGTTCCCCCTGGAACGTCGGACCCGGGTGTCCCGCGGGCCCCCTTCTGCCCGCCCCCTCGATCCGGCTCAGGCCAAGGATGCAGCAGGCTCGTCCGCCGCGTCCTCGGCTTCCCAGCGCAGCAGGTCGCCCGGCTGGCATGCGAGCACCTCGCAGAGCGCGGCGAGGGTCGAGAAGCGCACCGCCTTGGCGCGGCCGTTCTTGAGCACGGCGAGGTTGGCGGGGGTGATCCCGACGCGGTCCGCGAGTTCGCCCACGGACATCTTCCGCCGGGCGAGCATCACGTCGATGTCGACGACGATCGGCATCAGATCACCTCGTCCAGCTCCGCCTGCATGTGCGCTGCCTGGACGTCGCGCGCCACGGCCTGGGCGAGCAGCATCCGCAGCACCAGCACGATGAGCGCGACCCCGATCAGCCCGATGCCGACCCCGCCGAGGAACAGGACCCCGGGCGGCTCCATCTGGGCGCGCGCCACCAGGAAGGCGGAGAACACCAGCAGGTCGGCCGCCACGAAGGCGCCGATCACGGTGTCCACGTACCGGAACGCGGCGTGGGAGAACACGGTGCCGCGCCGGACCATCGCCACCAGCCGCCAGACGCAGACGAGCACGGTCTGCACCGTCACGGCTCCCAGGATCACGATCACCCGGAGCGGGGTCAGCGGGAGCTCCCCCTCCTCCGGATCCGCGATGAACGCCCACACCATCAACGCCTGCACGAACACGGTGCCGGTGAGCATCACCACGAGCACCGCGCGCAGGGCGTGCACCGTCAGCTTCCCCATGGCCCCTCCTTCTCCTTCTATCGAATCGCGATGTGAATCTATCGAATTTCAATAGGTCGGGCAAGGTGGGGCGGCCCCGCGCTAATTCGATGGTGCGCGGTCCGGCGGCCCTTGTAGGTTGGCGCCAGCGACCACGCCCGCGATGCGCCCGGCTGCGGCTACTTCTTCTGACACCCAAGTGACGCCGCCGCCACCTCTGATCTCTGCGGGCGCGGTCGCCCTCCACCCCCGCCGAAGGCATCGGCCGGGGCCCGTCGCCCTCCGGGCGCCTCCGTCCGTCCTTCCAGTCCTTCGAATCCGGGGGGATTCGCTGCCTCGCCACACTCCGCGCGTCTCCAAGACCTGGTCCGAGATGCTCGTGGCCCCGCACATCGCGGCGGCCGCCCGCACGCAGACCGCGTACCCGGTCCACCACCGGCCCGCCGGGGCGGACCACCGCACCTACGAGGGGGGCCCTGCCTACGTCCGGGAACCCCGGGAGGAGCTGTTCCTCCTCGCCGTCGGCAACTTCGTCTCCCAGTGGACCTTCTACGAGAGCGGCGCCGACCGGGACGACCGGTACGTCCGCCTCGTCGGTGAACTCGCCGTCCAGGACCCCGAATGGACCGCCGGCCTGCTGCGGTGGCTGCGCGGCGAGGGCAACATGCGCACGGCGTCCCTGGTGGGTGCCGCCGCCTACGTGAGGGCCCGGCTGGCGGCCGGGACCGCGGAGGGCCCGTCCAACCGCTCCGTGATCGACTCGGTGCTCCAGCGCGCCGACGAGCCCGGCGAGCTGCTCGCCCACTGGACCTCGGCCTACGGGCGGAACCTGCCGCAGCCCGTGAAGCGCGGCGTCGCCGACGCCGTGCGCCGGCTGTACACCTCCCGCTCCATGCTCAAGTACGACACGGCCTCGAAGGGCTTCCGCTTCGGCGACGTACTCAACCTGGTCCACGCCTCGCCCGACCCGGCGAAACCCTGGCAGGCCGCTCTCTTCCGGTACGCCCTGGACCGCCGCCACCACCCGGAGCAGGCGGTTCCGCCGGCCTCCGACCCGGTGCTGACCGCGCACCGGGCCCTGATGGCCACGGCCCCGGACGAGCGGCGCGCGGTGGTGACCGGGCCCGGCGGCTCCGAGCGGCTGACCGCGGCGGGCATGACGTGGGAGGCCCTGGCGGGCTGGCTGCACGGACCGCTGGACGCCGCCGTCTGGGAGGCCGTGATCCCGGCGATGGCCCCGATGGCCCTGCTGCGGAACCTGCGCAACTTCGACGAGGCGGGCGTGGGCGACGACGTCGCGGCCGCGGTGGCCGCGCGCCTCGCGGACCCGGCCGAGGTCGCCCGGTCCCGCCAGTTCCCCTTCCGCTACCTGGCCGCCCACCGGCACGCGCCCTCGCCGCGCTGGGCGGAGGCGCTGGAACGGGCACTGGGCCACTCCCTGGCGAACGTACCGTCCCTGCCCGGCCGGACCCTGGTCCTCGTGGACCGTTCCGACTCCATGTTCTGGGACACCGTCTCGGAGCGCTCCCGGCTGACCCGGGCCGACGCCGCGGCCGTGTTCGGCACCGCGCTCGCGCTGCGGGCCGAACGGGCCGACCTGGTGGAGTTCGGGTGGAGCAGCCGGGAGGTGCCGTTCGCCCCGGACGAGCCGGTGCTCGACGTCCTGAAACGGTTCAACAGCCTGGGCGGCACCCACACCACGAAGGCGGTGCGGACCCACTACCGGGAACACGACCGGGTCCTGATCGTCACCGACGAACAGGCGGCCCCCGAACGCCCCGGAGGGCCGGGAGACCCGGTCCCGGCCGACGTGCCGGTCTACACGTGGAACCTCGCGGGCTACCGCCCGGCCCACGGCCCTACGGGGCCCCACCGCCACACCTTCGGCGGCCTCACGGACGCCGCCTTCCGGACGGCCGGCCTCATCGAGGCCGGCCGCGGGTCCGCCTGGCCGTGGGACACCGTCCCGGCCTGACCACGGCCGGGCCCTGTGCCTACGTCACTCCATGTCCAGGTAGTACAGCCCCGCCTTGGCGTCGGCGAAGAGGGTGAACTCCACCTGGGGCGTGCCGGGATCCTCGCCGTCACCGGGGTCGACCTCCACGGGCTCGGCCCCCACGAGCACGAACTCGTCGTACTCGTCGAAGTCGCCGGGGGTGCCGGCTACGCCGATGCTGATGGGGGCGTCGTCCGGCACATCGGCCAGTGCGGAGCGCAGCTGCCTCGCGGTCCAGACCGCGGGAGCGTGATCGAACGTGTCTGCCATGCGGCGAGGGTAGTGACGGCCCCTCCCGTGGCGGAACGTGCCACGCCGGACACCGCACCCCCGGTTCCGCGTCCTGCGTACCGGCCCCGGCTCAGACCCACTCGTAGGTGGTGTCGTCGAGGGGTGGAAGCAGGGCGGACCCGGTGCCGGTGCCTTCGGCAGTCCCGAGATCGGCGACGGGCACGGGCGGGAAGAGCCTGAGGTCCCGGGTCTGCTCGACCGGCAGCCAGACGACCTCGCCCCGCCCGACGGCGTCGTCGTCCTCGAACAGCCGCAACGTCGGACGGACTCCCGGCTTCAGGCGGACCCGGTAGACGAGGTGGAGCTTGCGCGGGGGTGTCGAGCCGGGCCGGCTCACCATCGCGTCCAGCAGCCACAGGAAGTGCGGAGCCTCCGCGCAGTCCTGCGGCACCAGGCCGAGCTCCTCCCGGAGTTCTCGCCGCAGCGCGTCGACCAGCGGCTCGGCGGGCTCGACGTTGCCGCCCGGCAGGGAGTAGTGGGTCTTCCCCAGGTCGTTCGTGCGCCGGATCAGCGCCACGTCCCGCCCGTCGAGGACCAGGCCTGCGACACGGATCTTGATCCGGTGGAACGCGGCCGGACCGCCGTCCGCCATCGGTCACTCCCCCCGCCTCCAGGCCGTCGACGACGCGGTGGAGGTCGAATGGGAGGGCGGGCCTGACGTCGCCGTCCTCCTCCACGGCGCCCGACGGTATCAGGGACGCGAGCGTCGGGCACCGGGCGGGCTGGACGGCCTGGGCGAGGAGCTGCCCGTACGCGGAGCCGGAAGGGACGATCTCGGCGGCGATCCGGGCCGGTTCGCGGACCGTACCGGAGACGAGCAGGGCGGTGGCGACCAGGTCGACGGCGACGAGGCCGACCGGGACGGGGGTCACAACAGTGCCTCGAACCAGACCGGTTCGTTCGTGCCCTGCGGTGCCGCGGCGGTGGCCGCGCGCAGCATCCACGGGTGCGCGAGGTGGAACTCCCGGGCGGCGTAAGCCCAGTTCAGGGATCTCGGTCCACCGGTCCTCCCCCGACTCCGCGGGAGGACCGGTGCACGGGGAGGGACGGTGCCGTGGGGCATCCGCGCCCCGGCCCGGTAGGTTGGCGGTGGTCCGCGCAGGCCGGGCCCGGCCTGCGGCGAGGAGGGCGGCCCGAAGAGGACACGGAGCAGCAGCAGATGACGAGCCAGCCGTACGCGATCCGACTGTCCCCGCGCGCCGCCGAAGTGCTCACCACCCTGCCCCGGCACGCCGAGCGGACGGCCTGGGACCTCCTGGACGCCGCGGCCGCCGGGCCGTGGGGATTCCGGCAGTGGGACCCCGGCGACCCCGACGGCCGGGACGTGCGCATCGCGTCCGCCGGCGCGCTGTCCCTCGTCTACTGGATCAACCGGCCGCTCCGCCGCCTGTCCGTCCTGGACCTCGTCTGGCTCGGATAGCGGCCCGGCTCCGCTCCGGCCGCTCCGCCGGCACCGGCCGGAGCCCGGGCCAGCGCACGAGCATGCTGCGGCGCATGGCCGCGCTGAGACCGCCCAGACCGCCGAGCGGGCCGTCGCCGGCCGTCATCCCCGCGACCACGCCGAGCCGGTGGACCAGCCGCTCCCGGGCCGTCGCGGTGCCCCACGTCCAGTCCCGGCGCGGGACCCTGGCCAGGTGGTCGGCGCCTTCGCGGCGGGCCCGCTCGACGAGCCCGTCCCCCCGGAGCAGCCAGCCGGCGCACGCGTCCGTGAGGTCACCGGGGGCCTCGGAGCCGGTCGCGGCACGCCACGCGTCGCCGTACGCGCTCTCGGCCCGCCGCAGCAGCGGCTCCGCGGCCGAAGTGACGCACCAGCAGGTCGGGAAGCCGATCCGCAGATAGGCGAGCTCCGTCAGGCCGTTGCCCAGCGACGCCTGCTCGAAGTCGATGAACCTGACCCCCGAGGCGGTGTGGAGGTCGTTGCCCGGACAGGGGTCCCCGTGGAGCAGGGCGTACCCCTCCGCCCGGCCGAGCCGCTCCACGAGGCCGTGGAGCTCACCCACCACGCCGGACGCGACGGGCACCCCCAGGGCGTCGGCCAGCCCCAGGAAGGCGTCCGCGTCCGCCCGCCCCGGACCCCGCCACCGTGGGAGCGCCCCGGCGTCGTCCGGGCGCGCGGTCGCGTGCAGCCGTGCCAACGCGCCCGCGTAGCCGACGATCCAGTCCCCGGCCGGGGGCCGGTGCTCCACGTGCTCCAGTACCAGCACCCGTGCGACGGGATCGGCGCCCAGCAGCGCCGGCACCACCGGGGGATCCGCCCGGGCGGCGAGCCGCAGGGCGGCCACCTCGCGGGCGTAGCGCTCGTCGGCGCCGACACCGTCGACGACCTGCTTCACCACCACCGTCCGGTCCGGCAGTGCCACCCGCCACACCCGGGACCGGGGGCTGCTGCCCAGTCTGCGCGCGCGTCCGGGCCTTCCCCACTCGTCCCGCAGCGCTCCCGACCACGGCACTCGCGGCCACATGAGCCCGTCCTTCCGCCGAGAATGTAAGAGGCCAAATGGCCCTTGACTCCTATACTTCGTGCCATGCAATCCATCACGATCAGGCGTGCCGTCGCGCAGGACGCGGAGCGCCTCACCTCACTCGTCCAGCAGTCCGCCGCCTACCGGGGGCAGTACGCCTCGATGGTCTCCGGCTACGAGGTCACCCCCGCGTACGTGGCCCGGCACCGGGTCTTCGCCGCCGTCGACGCGTCCGACCTGCCGGTGGGCTTCTACTCGCTCGTCGTCGAACCGCCCGAGCTGGACCTGGCCTTCGTCTCGGACGAGGCGCAGGGACTGGGGGTGGGACGGCTCCTGATCGGGCACATGCTGGACCAGGCGGCGGACGCCGGACTGGCCGGCGTACGCGTCGTGTCCCATCCGCCCGCGGAACGTTTCTACCGGCGGCTGGGCGCCCAGCGGGTGGGCACGGTCCCCCCGATGCCCCCGGAAGCCGGCTGGGAGCGCCCGGAGTTGTGGTTCACCGTCCCCGCCCGGGCGCCACGGGCCACGACGGCTCCTTGACGGTCCGCCACGAGGATGCACGATTCCTCGCGGCGGACCGCTCCCGGACACGGCGTTGCACCCGGCGGGGCGGCGGCTACCGCCGTACCGGGTGCTGTGCGCCGCAGCGCGGGAGGATCATCCCCAGTCGGAGTCCGGCGGCTGGATCAGTGAACGGCCGGACACGACGGGGGCGTCGGCCTGCTGCTCCACCTCTCCCATGGCTGCGAATCCCCAATTGGTGCCGGACGGCGCACTGGCCGCCGCGACACCACTGAGTCCGGTGACCGCGAGGATCGCGAGCAGCACGGCGGTGATGGTTGACCGGATGTTGATCGATATCAAGGCGTTCCTCCCTCGACCGGCCCGACTCCCGCGGACGATGCGGGCAGAAGGGCCTTCTCCGCACCACGGGCCCTGTGGCACGGGATCAAGCCTCTACCGGGGGAGGGGTGCGATCAACCTTCGCGATACTGCGTCCACCCGCAGTTCAGGAAGAGGAAGACAGATCTGATGAAGGAACGGGCCATGGCCGCCGCCCCCGACACCTCCCCGTTGACCGCGGTGGAACTGAGCGCCTACCGCAGGGCCCTGCGCGGCGAGGAGCTCCCCGACGGCGAACCCGGACTCGCCTCGCTCCTGGCGCGGGACATCCTCTTCCCCAATACCCATGAACCCGGAACCTACGTCCCCGCCCCCTCCCGCTACCTGGAGACGCAGCTCAACGACGCCGTCCTCAAGGCGCTCACCGACGTCACCGCCGCCCTGGCCGCCGTCCCCGCCCACGTACGCGAGCTGGAGGCCGAGCAGCAGCGCCACCACTACAGCCCCAGCCCGGTCGGGACGCTCCTCCTGCGCACCGTCCCGGAGGTCAACGCGGAGACGATACGGACCATCCAGTCCGCCGAGTCCGAGATCCTCACCGCCCAGCCCGGCCACCGCAAACCGCAGGTCCTCAAGGGCGCCCTGCCGCGGGACCTCCAGGCGGCCCGGCGCGGCGTGACCGTACGGACGATCTACCGCAACAACGGACGGACCAACCCGGCACAGCGGGACTGGGTCGCCACCATGACGCGGGCCGGCGCCCAGGTCCGCACCCTCGGGGAGGACTTCCTGCGGTTAATCGTCGTGGACCGCAAGCACGCCTTCTTCGAGGTCTTCGGCGACGACGGCACCATCCAGCAGGCGTCCGCCTGGTACACCCGCGACCGGGGCGTGTGCGCCGTGCTGGCCGCGCACTTCTGGCAGCAGTGGGAGCGGGCCGACCCCTGGCTGCCGGGCGATCCCGAGGCGGGCGCGGTGAAGGGCGACGAGGACGCCACGACCTCGAAGATCCAGCGGACGATCGTCCGCGGGATCGTGGCCGGCAAGAGCCACCGGCAGATCGGGGAGAACCTCGGGCTCAGCGAGCGCACCGTGACGGCCCAGGTGTCCAAACTGCGCGAGGCGCTGGGCCTGGAGACGGTGCCCCAGCTGACCTTCTGGTGGGCGACGTCCCCGGAACGGCTGCTGCCCTGAAGGGTGCGGCGGGGGCCGCCGCTCCCGGGGCGGCAGGGGCCTCCCGAACCCGCTGACGACCAGTTCAAGCCAATCGCTCGGGACCGGGTACGGGAGGACGCGCGGGCCCGGACCCCCGTCAGCCGCGCACGTGCAGCCCGAACCCCGAGCGGCCGACGGGCTCCAGACCCTCCTTCAGGTGCAGCGAGGGGATCTCGTAGTCGCCGAAGTTCTGCCGCCGGAACGCGATCGGCTCGGTCGACTCCAGGGTCAGCAGCCGCCGTTCCCAGGCCCGGGCGGCCTCCGCGTACTCCTCCTCGCCCATCCGGTCGGCGCCGTACAGCACGAACGGCGGAAGGACCTCCAGGCCCGGGTAGTAGAGGACGCCGTGGTGGATCGGGAACAGCAGGTCCTCGATCGGCCCGTTGATGCCCCGGGCCGCGTAGTGCGACTCCGGGCCGCCGACGGTCACCGACAGCAGCGCCCTGCGGCCCGCCAGGGTGCCCTCGCCGAACCGCTCGCCGTACTTGGTGTCGCTGTGCTCGCCGACCCCGTACGCGAAGCGGTAGGTGAACACCCGGTCCACCCAGCCCTTGAGGATGGCGGGCATCGAGTACCACCACAGCGGGAACTGGAAGACGACCGTGTCCGCCCACAGGAGCTTCTCCTGCTCGGCGCGGACGTCGGGGGTGAGCGTCCCGGCCTCGAAGGCCCGGCCCGAGTCACGGGCCACCTTCAACGGACCGGAGGCCTCGGGGCCGTAGTCGGAGGCGTCCACGGCCGCCTTCCAGCCCATCGCGTACAGATCGCTCACCCGCACCTCGTGCCCGGCGCCCTCCAACGTGGACACCGCGAGGTCCGTCAAAGAGCCGTTGAGCGACTTCGGCTCCGGGTGGGCGTGGACGATCAGCGTCTTCACGGGAACTCCTTCGGATCGGATGCCCCCATCCTGGGCGGTACGGGGCTCCGCGTTCAGGGACGGCCCTTCCGTCGGAACGGCCTTCCTGGGAACGCCAGTACCACCCTCGCGCGCGCGGCCGGGGCCATACTGGAGCGTATGGACGATCTCGCGGGATTCCTGCGGACCCGGCGCTCCCGGGTCGCCCCGGCCGCCGTCGGCATACCCACCGACGGCCGCCGCCGGGTGGAAGGGCTGCGCCGCGAGGAGGTGGCGCACCTCTCGGGGGTCAGCGTCGACTACTACGTGCGCCTGGAGCAGGGCCGCGCGACCCAGCCCTCCGAACAGGTCCTCGACGCGCTCGCCCGCGTCCTGGGCCTCGACGAGACCGAGCACGAGCACCTCCACCGGCTGGCCCGGCAGCGCCGGCGCCGCACCAAGGCCCCGGGCGGACGGGTCCGGCCCGAACTGCTGCGCGTCCTCGGCCTGGTGGCCGACGCACCCGCCCTCCTCGTGGACCACCGCCTGGACGCGCTCGCCGGCAACCGCCTCGCCGGACTCCTCTTCGGCCGGCCGATGCCGGGCCTGAACATCGCCCGGCACCTCTTCCTGGAGGAGGCCGAGAACGGCCTCTACGCGGACGGGGAGCAGTGCACCCTCGACGTGGTCGGGCACCTGCGCCTGGCCGCCGGCCGGCACCCCGACGACCCCCGCCTGGCCTCCCTCATCGGCGAACTCGCCATGGGCAGCGAGCGCTTCCGCCGCCTCTGGGCCCGAGCGGACGTACGCGCCCGCACCCACGGGCGCAAGGTCTACCGGCACCCGCTGGTCGGTCTGCTGGAACTGCACCAGGAGAACTTCGAGCTGCCGGGCGAACCCGGCATGGAACTCCTGGTCCTCTCCGCCGCCCCGGGCACCCCCACCGAAGACGGCCTCCGCCTCCTCGCCTCCCTGGACCCGCCCACCCACCCCTGACGCCAGGACGGGCCGCGGGGCCGTGGTGCCCCTCGTCAGGGAAAATGGGGGTGCGGCAGGGATCCGACCCGGTTATCTTGCCTCGTCCTGAACCGGCCCCGGGAGGTCCCACACCATGAGCAGTGCCACGTCGTCGTCCTTGCCCGAGCGGATCGAGCTGGTGGGGGAGGGGCTCGTGCTGCGTGACTGGACGGAGGGGGACCTGACCGCGATGCCCGAGCTGTTCGACCACCCCGACATCGCGTACTGGACGCCGATCGTGTCGCCCTTCGACGAGGCGGCCGCCCACGCACGGCTGGCCCGGGACCGGCAGCTGCGGCAGGAGGGCAAGACCATCCTGCTCGCCATCACCGTCGACGGCGGCGCGCCGCTCGGCGAGGTCATGCTGCGGCGCGCTCCCGAAGGCACGGAGATCGGCTACGCGGTCGGCCCCGCGCACCGCGGGCAGGGACTGGCGGCGCGTGCGGTGAGGGTGATGGCCGCGTACGCGTTCGAGCAGATGGGCGCCGAGGAAGTGATCCTGGAACTGGAGGCCGAGAACGCCGCCAGTGTCGCCGTGGCCCAGAAGGCCGGCTTCGCGCTGCTCGACGTGCCGCTGATCACGGGTGAGGAGAAGGGCCGGCCGTTCGTGCTGCAGACGTGGGGTCTCAAGCGCCCCTCGTGAGCTCGTGAGCCCGTGAGCTCGTGACCGGCGCCGGGCGCCCGAGGTGTGCCCGGCGCGGAAGCGCGTCACCATGACCGGGGGGCAGAGCACGGAGCGAGGCGAGGGACGTGGACGAATCGCGCAGGGCCTGGATCATGATCGGCGTCGTGGTCACCGTCAACCTCCTGGACCTCCTCGCCATCATCCTGATGAACACCCTGGGCCGCTGACCGGCAGCGCGGGGAAGGGGCGCAGGACCATGTGCGCACCCTCCGGCTCCGCCACCATGGCGAAGGGGAACCGGTCGAGTTCCAGGCAGAGCGCGACGTCGTCGGGGTGGGAGCCCTGGCGTACGCCCTCCGTCAGCTCGGCGGCGGCACGGGACCCGGCGGCGCGGCGCAGGAAGCCGGCCGCATCGGTCCCGGCCCCGGCCGCCCGCCGGGCGATGTACTGGGCGCAGGCGAGGTCCTCCTCGGCCCGCCCGTCCTCGCCGGTGACCACGAACGTGACGCTCCCGCACCCGCGCTCACGCAGCAGCCGTGCCGTCGCCTCGGCCACCACGAAGCCGGCGCACAGCACCAGCGACGCGTCCTTGACCGCGAGGGCGCCGACCGTCCCCGCCGTGGTCTTCTGTACGACGGTCCGTCCGCCCAGGTCCGCGGAGCGCAGCAGGCCCGGCGAGTTGACGGCGTCGAACCCGGCCGCGGGCGGACCGTCCTTGAGCGCCACCCAGTCCGGGTGGCGGGACTTGAGGTCCAGGACCTGGTCCAGCGACTCGGCGAGAACGATCTTCTCCGCTCCCCGGGCGAAGGCCCAGGCAGCCACCGTGAAGGCGCGCATGACGTCGACCACGACGGCCGCGGACGGCGCGTCGGTCAGCTCCGGAATGCCAAGGAATCGGGCGTCCATCCGGTCATGATCGCGTACGTCCGCCCCGAAACGACCGGGCAGTGTCGTGCGTCACATCGGTGAACTTCTCCGTCGGATGGCGGCCGGGCGGGCGGCAGGAGTGGCAGCCGGCCCCGGGAGACCGGAGGCTCGTGGCGGGAGACGCGCACGAGGGAAGGAGCACGGCCGATGCCGCAAGCCGAAGAGGAGAAGGAAGGTTTCGCCGAACCGCTCCCCGTCGGTGCGGTGGACCTGAGCCGGACCCGGACCCGGAGCCCGGGCGTGGCCGGGCACCTGAAGGCCGTGATCACGCGGACCGGTCTGCTTCCCGCGTTCCTGGTCCTCACGGTGATGATGCTGGCCCTGTGGCTCACGGGCATGCCCTTCCTGCAGGCCCTGACGGTCGCCACCGGGGTCAAGATCGCCCTCGGCCTCCTCGAACTCCGCAGGCCCGGCCCGCCGCACGCGCCAACGGGCGCCGCACCAGCCCGCGTTGGCGGCCCGCCGGAACGCCCTTAGATTGACCCGGAGTCTTCTGCGCGCGGGTCGCCGGGCGGGCAGGCCGGCCGGCGGAGGAGGGGGAACGAGCACGTGCAACACGTAGTGGTCCTGGGCGGAAGCATCGCGGGGCTCGCCGCGACGCGCGCCCTGCGCGGCCAGGGCATGAAGGTCACCATCGTCGAGCCCGACGGGCTCGCCACGACGGGGCCGCGGGGCGGAGTACCGCAGGGCGGGCAGCTCCACGCGCTGCTCGACATGGGCCGGACGCAGGCGGAACGGTGGTTCCCCGGCCTGTCGAAGGACCTCGTGGCGGACGGCGCGGTCCTCGGATCGGGCAGTGAGATCCAGCTCTTCGAGAACGGAACGCGCAAGGTCAGCGTTCCCGGCAACGAGCTGATCGGCGTGAGCCGCACCCTCCTCGAAGACCACATCCGCCGGCGGACCCTCCTGGACGACGGGACCTCCGTGATCGCGGGCAGGGCCTGCGGCCTGGACATCCGGGGCGGACGGGTCACCGGCGTCCGGGTACGCGCCGCGGACCCGGACCCGGACGCGGTGACCGTGGTGCCCGCCGACGCGGTCGTCGACGCCACCGGCCGGTCGAGCAGGCTGACGTCCTGGCTGGCCGCGCAGGGGTGGCCGCAGCCCCCGGTCGACCGCATGCGGATCGACCTGGGCTACGCCACGGCCCGCTTCCGCAGGGGCGGGGAACTGCCCGGAGTCAGCGTGGCCCACCAACTGCCCCCGGCCGGCGCCTCCGCCGCGGAGCAGCCCGACACGGGGGCCATGGCCGCGGTGGAGGGCGGCCAGTGGATGGCGGTCATCGTCGCCTACGCCGAGAACCGCCCCTCCCGGGACCCCGCGGAGTTCCTGCGGCGGATGCGGGAGATGGAAGCCGGTCCGTTCGGCGTCGTGGCCGACCGGTGCACGATGATCGGCGAGGTCGAGACGTACGGCATGGCGCACTCGCTGCGCCGCAACTGGTGGGCGGTGGACCGGCTGCCGGGCGGCCTGTTCGTGGCGGGCGACGCCGTGGCCTCCTTCAACCCCGTGTACGGGCAGGGGATGACCAGCGCCTTCCTGCACGCGTCCTGCCTGGCCGCGTACCTGCGCAAGGGAGCGGACCTGCACGCGCCGGCCCACGCCTACTTCCGCCACATCAGGGTCGTCGTGGACGCGGCGTGGGAGGTGTCGACCCTCTCCGACCTGGCCCAGCCGCACGTGACGGGCCCCTATCCGCGCGGATACCGGCTGGCCCGGAAGATGGCGGACTGGATGGGCCGGGCCTCCACGACGGACGCGTGGGTGAACGGCCGCTTCCTGGACGTCGTCAACATGCGGCGGCGCCCGGCGGACCTGCGGACCCCGGAGTTCTGGTGGCACGTGGCGAGGGCGATGCGGGCACAGCGGGCGCAGGGGCCGCAGCTGGTACGACGGCAGCGGCAGCCGCTCCGGGGACGGTGAGGCGGCGCCCCGTCACCCGGCCCCCGGGCCGGGCACCAGCCGCCCGTCCGCGTCCACCCCCGCCGCCGTCAGGACCTCGGGGTGTTCGAGGTGGCGGGCCATGCGGACCAGGTGGGCGCGCTGCGCGGCCGGCTCCAGCCCCGAGCCCGGCAGCGGGCGGCCCCGCTCGCTCACGGTGTCGGCCCCGCTCTCGGCGAGGGCCACCGCGCGCAGGAGGACCGCGGCCGCCGCGGCGGCGTGCTCCTCGTCCTGCGACCAGCCGGCGCCCGGTGCGGCCCGGCGGATCCGCTCGACGGGGGCCTCGCTGAAGTACGGGTACAGGCTGCGGATCCCGCTGAGGATGTCGGCCATGCGCGTCACCAGGTGCCAGTCCCGTACGTAGACGAGTCCGAGCTGGGTGACCTGGTTGGGCTCGGTCAGCGCGATCCGCGGGTCGGGGCGCCGCGTCAGCTGCCACAGGGGCGCCAGTGCCAGGTAGTCCCGGCGGTCCGTGCGCCACGTGGCGATCGCGGCGCCCGAGAACCCCCAGTTGATGATGATCGCCCCGATGGTGCCGGAGACCGGCCCCAGGCTGTGCAGGGGGTCCAGACCGCTCCACCCGAAGGCGCCGGCCAGGGTGGCCGGTCCGACGCAGGCCACGTATCCGGCGATGAACCAGGTGGCGACGGCGATGTGCTGCAACGCCCGGCGCAGCCGCGGATCGTCCTGGGCGGACAGCGCGTTGCGGCGGAAGCGCAGGGCGGTGGAGACGGACGCGTACCCGAGGCCCAGCTGGAACGCGGCGAGCATGACCAGGGCTCCCGGGTCCCGGGCGTAGGCGATGTTGAAGTCCAGCGGGTGGGGCGCGTCGTCGAGCCCGCCGGCGAGGAACCCGGCGGTCATGGCCACGGACACGAGGGCGTAGACGCAGAGCGGGAACGCCAGCACGTTCCGCTCGGGGACGGGCTTCGCGAGGGGCCGCCAGACCAGTGACATGGCGTGGGTGTGGGCGAAGAAGCCGAGGATGCAGAAGAAGACCAGCAGCTCGGCGAGGTTCTGCGCGCCGGTGAGTCCGGCGATGCCGCGGTAGACCACGGGCGTGGCGAAGACGAACGCGCCCACCCCGACCGCGGAGCACACGGCGATCAGCCGCAGGGCGGGGGAGCGCTCCCGCTGCCAGGCGACGATCTTGGCCAGCGTGGTGCACGTGGCGATCGCGGCGACGACGAGGTAGACGACGTTCGCAGTGTCTTCAGACACCGGTCCCCCTGTGGCGCAGGGCGGAGCTCGCCGATGTCGCCGAGGTGCCGCCGGTATGGGTGATCATGCTGACGATGAGCCGGCCGAGGGTCTCGGCCTCCCGCTCGGGCGGACTCTGGCCGTGCGGATGCCCGGGTTCGGCCCCGTCGAAGTACGTACGGGCGAGCATCATGCGGGCCACCTTGGGGTTGAGCGCGGGCGCCAGGCTGGCGAGCAGCTCGTCCTGGAGGTCGTGTCCCGCCGTCTCCGGGTCGTGCCCGAGGAAGGCGTGCGCCAGTTCGTGCGCGACCACGAAGTTCTGCAGGATGGTCGGCGAGTCCTTGTCGACCACGATGATCAGTTCGCCGGGCCCCTGCAGGAGCCCTCCGGTGAGGGGGTACTTCAACGGCAGCTGGAGGATCCGGATCGGCATGCCGCGGTGGCCGGACACGGCCGAGACGACCTTGTCGATGGTCGGATGCGCGCCCAGACCCAGCCGCGTGCAGAAGGTGTTGCGCAACCTGCGCAGGGCGCGGATCTCCCGGACCGTCTCCGCGACGACCCCGAGGGTCTTCCTGATTCCCGCCACGGCCGGCCTCTCCTCCTACAAGACCCGTGACGGGACGCGTACTTCGTCCGGTTCACGGGTCTGCCGCATCGCTCGTGGGCGGCCCGCATCCTCGGACCGCCCCACGGTGACCTGACGGCAGCGTAAAGGAGCGGGCGCCGAATGGCTGCCCGCCGCTTCCGGCTCCACCGGTCCCCGAGTCCCCTTGTGGCCGGCCGCTCCGGGGACTCAGGCCCCGGAGCGGGGTGTGGTGCCCGCGGGAAGTGAGCCGGGAGGAGAGCCGGGAGGAGAGCCGGGCAGGGTGCCGAGGTAGCGGCTGAGCACGGCCGGAGCGCCCACTTCCCGCAGCAGCGCGACCAGTTCCACCTGGCTCTTGGTCTCCTGCACCAGCTCGTCGTCATCGGGGAGTACGAAGAACCGTGCCCCCGCCTCGATGCCGAAGTGCCGCGCCAGGGCCTCCAGGGGGTCGTCCGTGAAGAAGGACGGGTCCACCCCGAAGATCCGGCAGAGCAGCTTGGTGGATTCCAGGCTCGGCTTGCTCTTGTCGTCCAGCAGGTTGTAGAGCCAGGTCCGCGACTTTCCGCAGGCCCTGGCCACGTCCGTGATCGTGTGGGGCTTGCCCTCGGCGGTCATCCGGGTCTTCAGCAGGTGGTCGAGCCTGGCGATGAACGGGTCGTCGTCCACGCCCTCCCCGCAGGGATCGCCCGCCCGCAGGCTCCGCAGGAGGGCGGCCGGCACGCCCGTGGCGAAGCTGACGGAGTCCTCCGACTGGGGGCCGCCGTTGCGCGGGAAGACGTGCGCGAACAGGAAGTCGAGACGTGCGGAGATCAGCGACGCCCGTTCGTTCCCCGTGCCGCTCATCAATCCCTTACCTGTCGGCTCGATCGGCGCCGTTGCCGGCGCGCAGGGCGGCCGGGGTGGCGAGTGCCACGATCATCGCCGCTTTCGCCTTGACAGGGAAGGGTCTAAAGCCCCCGGTGCCGACACGGTTCACCGGCGCCCCCGCAGTCCCGTGAGGAGCACCCGCCACCCCGCGGATCCGCAGGCAAGGAGCCCGGACGGCCCTTGAGTTGAGGTATGTGAAAACTATTGTTGACACTCAAGGGGCAGTGCAGCAGGATCTTGTACATGCCGCCGTGGAGGCGGCCCCTCGCACGCGCGACGGGCCTCCCGGGTGGCTCTGTGCGCCGCCCAGAGGATGCGATCTCCACGGGGGAGGGTTCGCAACTTCGCTCCCCGGCCGCTCGATCGCGGTCCGGACGAAGCCCGCGGGCGGCGCACGGCATCCCTTCCGCGCCCGCCGTCCCGCAGCCCGCGGCGCTCAGATGCGGGACCGGCGGCCGGTCGCGGAGGCGAATCCCAGCCAGGTGTGCCGGTTGTTCCACCAACACCACCCGACCTTGGGCGCGTTGCGCCGCTCGCGGCCGTCCCGCCCGGTGCCGTTGCTGATCCAGACCGCCGGAGTGCGCGCGTCGGGGCTGCCGTTGGCCTTGACGAGGCGCGAGCCGATGGTCATGAAGCAGTGGTTGCGGTCGAGGACTTCGGGCTGCTGGACGACCCAGAGGATGCCTTCGGTGAGCAGGAGCGGGGTGCGGCCCTCCCCGGTGAGGGCGGGAAGCGCCTCGTCCGGGCTCCAGTTGGCCATGCGGTCACCGCGGTCCGGGCCGTCGACGAGGTAGAGCGGAGCGTCGGGCAGCTCGATGCCGTGGGGCGCGAACCGGTCGACGTCCTGCATGTCGGTGACGACGAAGCCGGGCTTCCCCTCCCGGCGGAGCAGCGGTGCGAGGACGGAGGCGGGTGCCAGGTCCGGATGGACGGCGAGCAGGGCGCCGTCGCCTCCGCCCCCGGCGAAGGCGCGCAGTTCGGCGGCGGAGATCCCGGCGAGCGCGGGCACGCCGAGCTCGATCAGCCGCTCGGCCTGGACGGCGAGCGGCGGGAGCGGGGCCACGGCATCTTCGGAAACGGATTCGGGCAGGGGCACGGTTCTCCCTCGGTGCGCGATCGGAGCGGCAGACGGTCAGGGCGGTGGCCGGGCGGGCACGGATGCATAGTCAAACTTGACTACCAGGGAACCGTACGACAGCCCACTCCATTAGTCAAACTTGATTACAGGGCTTCGGCATGCGGAAACCCGCGGAGCCCGGAGCCATAAGCTGGTCGAACTTGTCTTGAAAGGAGACGCCCATGTCAGCGATCCGGCTGCTGGTCCTCGGCGCGGTGCGCCAGCACGGACGGGCGCACGGCTACCAGGTCCGCAACGACCTGGAGTTCTGGGGCGCCCACGAGTGGTCCAACGCCAAGCCGGGATCGATCTACCACGCGCTCAAGCAGATGGCGAAGGAAGGCCTCCTGCTGGCCCACGAGGTCGCGCCGAGCACCGCCGGCGGCCCGCCGCGCGTCGAGTACGAGATCACCGGCCGGGGCACCGAGGAGTACCTCGCCCTGCTGCGCCAGGCGCTGACCTCGTACGACCAGAAGGCGGACGTCCTCTCGGCCGGCCTCGGATTCATCGTCGACCTGCCGCGGGACGAAGCCGTCGCCCTCCTCAAGGAGCGGACCGAGGGGCTGCGCCGGTGGCGCGCCGAGGTCACCGGGTACTACACGCCGCAGGGCGGCCCCGGACAGCTCGGGCACATCGGCGAGATCATGAACAGGTGGGTCCACTCGGCCGACAGCGAAGCGGCCTGGACCCACGGCCTGATCGCGCGCATCGAGGCCGGCGCCTACACCTTCGCGGGGGAGGGCGAACCCTTCGTGGGCGTCCTCGCGGAAGGCCAGGCGAACCCGTACGCCACGGGACCCCGCCCCGAGGACCCCCGCCGGTCCGCCCGCTAGTCCACCCGCTCCTGCCGGTCCACCGGGAATCCGGCGCTTTCCAGCACCCCGGCGCCGAGCGCACTCGCCGTCGCGAGCACGAGCCGGTCCGGGAGCGTGCGCCCGGGAACCGCCTCGGTCGTCGCCGCCACCGCGTCCAGCTCGGCCGGCTCCCGCCCGTCGGGCAGGCCGATCCGTACGGAGAACACGGGACGGCCCTCCATCGCGGCCGCGGCGAACACCGGATGCGGAGCCGTACGCATCCCCGCCTCCCGGGCGAACGCCCGCTCCCGGGCGTCCTCGCCGACGAACACGCACGCGTCGGCCGGTACGCCCCCGGCGCTCGCGACCGCCAGGTCGAACGGCCCGCGGCCGTCCTTCACGCCCCAGTGCACGAGACCCGCGTCCGCGAACCGGCCGGGAAACGCCCCCGCGAGGGCCGCGGCGGCCCGCTCGGCCGCGCCCTCGCCCGGCCCGGGGTCGGAGACGATGCCCATGCGCACGCCGGCGAGGGAGTCCAGGACGGCGGCCACGCGGGGCCGGGGGCGCAGCGTCAGCGCGCCGTCGGGCTCCAGCCGGGCGTCCGCCAGCGTGGCCCCGATGTCGAAGAAGAGCACGGACATGTGAAGCGCCTCCGAGGTGTGCGGGTTCCCTCCGGGTCCTGTGCCCACGGCCCGTCCGGCCACCGCACGCACCGCCCCGCCGCCACCCGATCGGAGTACCGCCCGGCCCGCCGCCACGACCGCGCGGAGGGCCGCCCGCGCTCTCGCGGACGGCCCTCCCCGATCGGCTGGCGGTGCGTCAGTCGACCTTGTGCCAGTGCGTGACCCGCACCGCCCCCTCCTCGGCCCCGATGTTCGCGTACATCGCGAGGTGTTCGGGGGCGAGGAAGGTGTCCTTCTTCTCCTGGAAGAACTCCTCGTCGTACCAGGCCACGTCGAAGACGACCTTGCCGCCGGCCTGGCCGTTGCGTTCCACCCAGGTCCGCTGCCAGTCGTACGGGCCGTCCGACAGTTCGGCCAGGCGCTCGTCGGAGGCGCGCAGGGCCTGGACGCACCGCTCCAGCGCCGCGTCGGAGCCGAGGTCGATCTCGCAGTGGGACTGGGCGACGACGGTCCGCCCAGCGCGGCGCCCGGGCGCGGAGTCGCCCAGGAGCACCAGTTCTCGAATGATGGGATGGTCGGGAGATATCGTGCTGGACATGGGTTTCCCCCTCTGACGGGTGGCAGGGACCGCCTGGCACCCTCTGAGATCAGAGACACGAGGTACAGGACCGATTCCGGTCGGTCGGTTTTCGACGCTAGGGACGCCCCGGCGGCCCGTCAACGGGCAGGAGCGGGAACCGGCCACCCGCGGCCGCGCCTACTCCTGCGCGGGATCGGCAGCCCGCTCCGGAGCCTGCGACCCCCGCGGGACGTCCGCGCCGGCGCGCCCGCGCAGGAGCACCGGACTGCCCGCCAGGGTGGCGAGCAGCGTGCCCGCCCCCGCCAGCTCCAGCGCCCCGGCCCCACCGAGCAGCGCCGTGGCCGGGCCGCCCAGGGCGGTCCCCGCCAGGTTGGCCCCGTTCAGCGTCGCCCCCGAGGTGGCGAAGGCCCGCCCCCGTACCTGCTCGGGGACCCGGGCGTGGATGAGGTTGCGGATCGCCAGCCCCTGGAGGGAGTTGGCGACGCCGGTCAGGAAGAACGACACCACCGCGAGGGCGAAGACCGGCACGGCCGCCCCGACGGCGAGCGAGGCCCCCATCAGCACCCCGGCACCGACCAGGACCCGAGGCTGCCACTCCAGCGGGACCCGCGGGGCGATCAGCGTCGCGGAGGCCAGCATGCCGACGGTGTGCGCGCTGACCAGCAGGCCGTACCCGGTGCCGGACACGTCCAGGTCGTCCCGGATGAAGAAGACCCGGGCCACGCTCAGCACGGCGGTGAAGACGATCGCCGACGCCAGCGCGAGGATCGCCGTACGCAGCAGCCGGTCCCCGCCCAGGACCCGCACCCCCTCGCGGACCTGTGCCGGCCAGCTCCCTCCCGCCCCCTGGACGGGCTCGCGCCGGACCCCGAGGAAGGACAGCACCACGGCCATGACGGCGAAGGTGGCCGTGTTCGCCAGCAGGGCCACCCGTACGTCGGACACGGCGATCAGCGCACCGGCCAGCGCCGGGCCGGCCACGTTGCCGGTGGACCGGAAGGCGTCGAGCCGGGCGTAGCCGCGGGCGGTGCCGTCGTCGCCGGTGATCTGCGGGACCAGCAGCAGCAGGGCCGGGGACGCCAGCGCCAGTCCGGCACCGAGCAGGACCAGCAGGACCAGCGTCAGCGCGAGGTCGGTCACGAACACGAGCCCGGCGCTGACCAGGGCCTGCAGAGCCGTCACCGCGACGACCAGCCGGCCGCTCTCGACCCGGTCGACCAGCGGCGCGGCCAGCGGCCCGACCACGACCAGCGGCAGCACCCCGGCGATGACCAGCGCCGAGACGGCAACACCCGAGTGACCCTCGTCGTGCAGACGGAGGGTCAGGGAGACGATCGCCATCTGGTCCCCCATGGAGGACAGGCCGTACGCGGCCGCCAGCACCGTCAGGACCGCACCACGTTTTCCGAGCATCCGCAGATGCTCCCAGCCCCGCGCCGGCCCCGGCACCCGCAGGCACCGGATCAGGCCAGCCCCTCCCGGCACCTGCGTCCCGGCACGCGCCCACCGGCCGCACTCGACGTCCGTTCGAGGAGTTCTCCTTTCCGCTCTGAAAGCGTCAGGGCTCCGGGCTCCACTGGGGACGAAAGGACAACGGGAATGACCAAGTCAAGGCGCAAGTTCGGCATCGGCGCCGTGGTGGCCGCGATCGTGGCCACGATGATCACCTTCGTGGGACCGCAGGGAGCCAGTGCACAGGACCAGGCGCGCCGGGGCTGGGACCACTTCACCTTCGGAGTCCCGTGGGAGGAGTCCTACGGCTACTCGCAGGGCATCAAGGCCGGGGACGTGATCTACATCTCGGGTCAGGTGTCGCACGACGCGGCCGGGAACTTCGTGGGCGCCGGCGACTTCGAGAAGCAGGTCCGCCAGTCGTTCGCGAACCTGGACAAGGTCCTCGCGCACTACAAGGTGCCGCGCAGCCAGATCATCAGCATGAAGATCTTCACCAAGGACCTGCGGCAGAACTTCGACACGGCCGCCCGCCTGCACAAGGAGTACGTCGGCAAGCACCGCACGACCGACACCATCGTCGGCGTGTCGGACATGTCGGTCCCCGACCAGCTCGTGGAGATCGAGGCCATCGTCAAGCTCTCGCCGCGCTCCTGACGCGGCGGGCCCGCTGCACCGCCCCCGGCCGGTACTCCGGCCGGGGGCGGTGCCGTGTCACCAGCCGTGTCGCCACCCGCGTCACCACTGCCGCCGCACCGCGGCCTTCGGGCCGGTGACCAAGCTCGCCGCCGGAACGTCCTCGGCCACGACCGCGCCGGCCGCGATCACGGCGTCACGGCCGATGCTGACCCCGGGCAGGATCGTGGCACCGGCGCCGATCCACACGTTCTCCGCGACGTCGATGGGAGCACCCGTCAGGTACAGCCGCCGCTCCTCGGGATCGACCGGGTGGCCGCTGGTGATGAACGTGACCTTCGGGCCGACCATCACGCGCGCGCCGAGCCGGATGCCGGCGTAGTCCAGGAACGTGCAGTTCTGGTTGATGAACACGCGTTCGGCGAGTTCGAGGTTCAGGCCGTGGTCCGTGTAGAAGGGCGGATAGACCGTGACCCTCGGCGGCAGCGGCTTGCCGAGGATCCGTTCCAGCAGTGCGGCCTTGCCCTCCTCGTCCTCGAACGGCAGGACGTTCAGGCGGGAGGTGAGCCGGGTGACCTCCAGCACCCTCTCCGCCATGGCCTGGAACTCGGGACTGTGGATGCGCATGAGCCGGTCGCTGGACATGCCGGGATTCTCCCGCCCGTCCGCCGTGCCGGACAAGGCGGGATCAGACCGGTCCGGTCAGAAGAGGTGGCGGACGAAGACGTCCGAGGCGCCGTTGGTGTCGTCCGGCACGATGTCGTCGGCCGCGGACTGGAAGACCACGTCGCGTCCTCCCGTGCTGACCGCGTCGATCCCCGCCGTGGCGGGCCGGTCCGAGACGACCTGGTCGGTACCGGTCTCCAGGTCGCGCAGGACCAGCGACGGTCCGCCCGTGCCGTTCGGCGCGTACAGCAGGTGCCGGCCGGTCGGATCGACGGCCAGGCCCTTCACGTCAGGGACCGTTCGGGTCGTGCCCGTACGCAGGTCGTGGACGTAGGTGTGGGAGCCCGAGAGGTAGACCACCGTGCCGCCGTCGTCGCTGAGCTGGAGGAGCGAGGCCGCCGTGGCCGGGCCCTCGACCGGGCCGGTGCTGGTGCCGGTGGTCCGGTCCCAGACGAAGACGTCCTTCGCGGCGCCGTCCTGGTAGGCGACGTAGCGCCCGTCGCCGCTGATGGACGGCCGGGCCTGCTGGGTGTGCTCGAAGGAGGCGACGGTCACCACGGCGCCGGTGTTCCAGTCGTGGACCTCGACGCGCTGACGGTTGGTGGGCGCCGGCTTCCGGATGAGGAGGGCGAGGGCCGTGTACCGGCCGTCCCCGTTCAGCGACGGCTGGTCGCAGCTGTAGGCGGAGCAGTTGGCGGACGCCGTCCCACCGCTGCTCACCTGGTACTGGCGGATCCGTACGTCATTGAACCACTGGAGCGAGTAGCCGACGTACGCCCCGTTGCCGCTGATCGCCGGGGGCTGGAGCGGGGTGTACGTTCCCATCCGCTTGGTCAGGGCCGTCTGCTGGTCGCGGACGAACACGGCTTCGTTGCCCGCCGGGTTGTCGGACGTCAGGTTGCGCGCCGAGGACGAGAAGACGACACGGCGGCCGTCGGGCGTGATCGACGCGGCGCCGGAACCGCCGTTGCCCTGGGTGCCGTCGGGCGCGACGCTGATCCTCTCGACCCCCACGGTGGCCGTACCCGCGGTACCCGTCACCGCCGAGGGCCCGGCCCAGGCGGCTCCGGGCAACGCGGCCGTGACCGCGCAGACCGCGGCGGCCGCGCCCAGGGCGGCCCGCACGCGTCTGGTGGTGACCCTGTTCGTGGTTCCCCTCATGTTCCCCCCAGCCAGGACGATGTCCCGCCTGCGGCTCCCTGCCGCAGGCCAGAGCATGCAATCGCGGCCGTGCTGCGGGGTCAATGAGGCACATGCCCGGGAGATGTGGTTTCGGCCATGACGGAGCGCGAAGGCCCCGCGGGGCCGGCGGACCGGCCTCACGGGGCCCTCCCGCGGGGGACCGCCGGCTACCGGCTGAGCGAGCCGAGGGAGGCCGCGTCGTACGGCTTCAGCTCGTCGAACCGGTTGCCGAGGACCTTCGCGGCCCACTGCGGGTCCTGGAGCAGGGCCCGGCCGACCGCGACCATGTCGAACTCGTCGCGTTCCATGCGGTCCAGGAGGTTGTCGAGGTCGCCGAGCGCCGCCCCCTCGCCGGCGAAGGAGCGGATGAAGTCCCCGTCGAGGCCCACGGAGCCGACGGTGATCGCCGGCCGGCCGGTGAGCTTCTTCGTCCAGCCCGCGAGGTTCAGGTCCGAGCCCTCGAACTCCGGGAGCCAGTAGCGCCGGGTGGAGGCGTGGAAGACGTCGACGCCCGCCGCCGCCAGCGGGGCCAGGATGGCCTCCAGCTCCTGCGGGGTCTGCGCGAGCCGGCCGTCGTAGGCCTCCTGCTTCCACTGCGAGTAGCGGAAGATCACCGGGAAGTCGGCCGGGACGCGCTCGCGGACGGCGGCCACGACCTCCGCGGCGAACTTCGTGCGGGCGACCGCGTCGCCGCCGTAGGCGTCCGTGCGGCGGTTGGTCCGCTCCCACAGGAACTGGTCGAGCAGGTACCCGTGGGCGCCGTGCAGCTCGACGCCGTCGAAGCCGGTCCGCACGGCGTCGGCGGCGGCGTCGGCGAAGGCGCCGACGACCTCGTCGAGGTCGGTGCGGGTCATCGCCTTCCCGGTCCCCTCGGTGCCGTCGACGCGGATGCCGGAGGGGCCGACGGCGGGCGCGTCGGGGTACGGTGCCTCGCCCTGCTTGCGCACCATGCCTATGTGCCACAGCTGGGGCACGATCGTGCCGCCCGCCTCGTGCACGGCCGCGGCGACCTTCGCCCACCCCGCCAGCTGCTCCTCACCGTGGAACCGCGGCACCCGGTCGCTCTGGCCGGCCGACTCGTGGCCGACGTAGGTGCCTTCGGTGACGATCAGGCCCACGCCCGCGGCGGCCCGGCTGGCGTAGTACGCCCGCACGTCCTCGCCGGGCACGCCGCCGGGGGAGAACATCCGCGTCATCGGCGCCATCGCGATGCGGTTGGGGACGGCCAGGCCGTTCAGCGTGACGGGCCGGGAGAGGATTTCGGCCGCGCGGGAGGCGGTGGACGTGGTGACGGTCATGCGGGTCCTCCGGGTTGAGGCTGTGGCTCGTCGGACGACAACGAGAAGTGCATAGTACACATGATATGTATCATGCATATTGCAGGGCTTCGCCGGTCCGTGGTTCGGCGATAATGGAGCGCCGGGAGGAGCGGGAGGCGCAGTGCTGGAGAAACTGGAGCGGGAGCTGATGCTGCTCTCGCGGCACCAGGTGCTGGGCCGGCGCGAGCGCGACCCCGAGCGCCTGGAGCGGTCGGCCTACCTGCTGCTCAGCCGCATAGACACCCAGGGCCCCATGTCCATCGGCCAGCTGGCGGAGGCCTTCGGGCTCGACACCTCGACCGTCAACCGCCAGACGGCCGCACTGCTGCGCTGCGGACTCGCCGAACGCGTCGCCGACCCGGACGGCGGCATGGCCCGCAAACTGCGGATCACCGCCGAGGGCGGGCGCCGGCTCACCGGAGACCGCGAGGTCAACCGGTCCTGTCTGGCCCGGATCGTCGCCGGCTGGTCCCCCGAGGAGGTGCGGGAGCTGGAGGACGTCCTGATCCGCCTCAACCGCAGCGCCGAGGCCCTCGAAGGACGCTACTGGCCGCGCACCGAGGAAGGGGACACCGGCGCCGCGTGCCACCCGCCGGCCCCGTAGGAACCGGCGGCCCGGGCCCGCCCCGGTGACTCACGGGTGCAGGCCGTCCTCGCGGACCCGCTGTGCCAGCTCGATCTTCGTATGGGCGGGGCGGCCGACCTCCCGGTACTTCTCCTTCACCTGGTCCAGGTAGTACTTCGCGGTGTGGACGCTGATGCCCGCCCGGCGCGCGGCGGCCTTCAGCGTCAGCCCCGAGGCGTAGTCGCGCAGCACCTGGCGTTCCCGCGGCGCCAGGTGCGGCCGGGCCGGACCGGTGTCGTTCGCCCAGGCGAACGCCAGCTCGGGCGAGTGCGCCGTGCCGCCCGCCGCCACCGCCTCGACGGCCTCGACGAGGACCTCCAGGGCGTGGTCCTTCGTCAGGTAGCCGTCCGCTCCGGCCGCGACGGCCGCCACGATCCGGTCGCGGTCGGTCACGGTGCTGATCAGCAGGACCTTGCTCCCCGAAGCCCGCACCCGCCGTACGTTCGCCTCCGGAGCGGACCCGTCCCGCAGGACGAGGTCGAGCAGGACGACCTCGGGCGCCGCCCCCGGCCGCGCGAGCAGCTCCCCGACCGTGGCCGCGGTACCGACCAGGCGCAGCCGCTGCTGACGGGCGAGCCACGAGCCCAGCCCGTCGAGCAGCATGCGGTCGTCGTCGACCACGGCGACGTCGATCACGCGGGCCACCTCAGCTCGACGGCGGTCCCCTCGCCGGGGCGGCTGTCCACGTCCGCCGCCCCGCCGACGGCCGCCAGCCTGCCGCGCACCGAGCGCCGCAGTCCGGTACCGCCGGCGGCGCCGCGGGAGCCGCCGGCTCCGGAGGCGTCGAATCCGGTCCCGCGGTCGGCCACGGTCACCTCCACACCGCCGCGGGCACCCCCGACGGCCGTCACGTACGCCGTGTCGGTGCCCGCGTGCCGGCTCACGTTGTTCAGGGCCTCGGACACCGCGGCGGCCAGTGCTTCGGCGACCTCCCGGGGCAGGTCCGGCACGGCGTGGTACTGCGCCTTCACGGTGAGCCCCAGCCCCTCCGCCCGCCGCACGGCCTCCTCCAGCGCGGCCCGCGCGTCCGCGGCCCCGCCGGGGGACGGGACGTCCCCGGACTCGACGAGCCGCCGTACGTACGCGGCCTCGCGGGCGCAGCGCTCGCGGACCGCCGGGGCGTTGGCGTCCACGCGGCCGGCCCCGATCGTGGTGAGGGTGGCGAGGACGGTGTCGTGCAGGGCCGCGTGGTGCGCCGTCCGCTCGGCCTGCCGCGCGCGAGCGGCCTCGGCGGCCACCGCCCGGTCGTGCGCGGCGTCCAGCAGGATCCCCTGGCGCCGGGTGTACCACCAGACGCCGCCGGTCAGGGCGACGGACGTGGCGACGGCACTGACGTGGTCGAGGACGCCCTCCGGGTCCGAGTCCGGCACCACCCCGTGCATCCCCAGCGAGGTGGCGAGCAGCAGCGCGAGCGCGAGGGCGGTGCCGCGCCACCCGAACGCGACCACGGCGGCCGCGGCCGCCGACAGGCTCTGCACCATCAGCCAGCCGTGCGGCGCCACGGCCTGCCCCTCGCCGACGACGGCGACCGCGACCCACGGGAGACAGCACCCGGTGACCAGCACGTCGGCCCAGACACCCGGGCCGGAGAACCAGCCGCGGACGAGGGCGGGCACGTACAGGACCACCGAGACGGCACCGGCACAGGCCAGCAGAACCACGCTCCGGCCGTCCACCGGGCCCTCGAACACGACGCCCGCCGCGGCGATCAGGTGCGCCAGACGGAACAGCGCCGCGGCCTTCACCGCGAACCCCCGCGCACGCCGAAGTCCCACCCCTCGCCCCCCACGCGCCGAAACCCCACCGGTACCCGCCCATATGGGCGGGTGTCGTGCCTTAGTGGATCTCGCCGCGTTTCTCGCCGTCAAGACACTCCTCGGACACGCTGGAAACGCCGTTCCGGTCCGGCCGGGTCATGCGGGACGTCCGAGCAGGCGCGCCGCCCCGGCGGCCGGCAGCCGGCGGCCGGTCAGGGGGCGCCGGCGTCGATCCAGTCGGTGTTGTCCTGCCAGGCGTAGAGGGTGGAGCCGTCGAGGTGGGCGTAGTAGAGGCCGCAGCGGGCGGTGGCCCTGTTCCGGGCGCCCTCGGGGAACCAGTCGGCCTTCATCCCCGGCTCCTTCGCCGCCGCGCCGTCCAGCGGCCTGCACCCCTCGGGGAGCCCGCCTCCGGGGAGGGCGGCCTTGAGGAGGCGTTCGCCGCCGGTGGTCTTCATCGCGTAGGAGACGGCCGTGGCGCCGTCGGGCAGCCAGCGGGGGACCGAGGCCCGCTCGGCCTTGGCCAGGGCGCCGGTGGCGTAGGTGCCGCTCTGCACGTGGCGGTTCTCGCGCCAGTCGGCGATCGCCGGGGTCGCGACGATCGCGGCGAGGGCGAGCGCGGAGACCACTCCGGCGGCGGTCAGGACGGCGGACTTGCGGTTCATTCGGATTGCTCCCGTGCGAGGCGTTTCGTCCCTCCCATCCTCGGGGCGCGGCCCCGCCGGTACGTCAGCCGACAGGACCTTCCGCCCTACCCCGCTGGTCGCACCGGCCCGGGGCCCGGCTACGGACGGGGGATGACCGGGCCCGTAGGTGGCCGCGGTCGCCGCACCCGGTCGGACCGGGGACCAGGGAGCGCGGAGCGCGGACGCGTCACCGAGCCCGGCCGGGCCCCCCGCCGCGGTAGACGGCCGCCGCGATCCCGGCTAAGGACCGGACCAGCGGATCGGCGTCACCCCCGCCGCACGCCACCACCACCCGGCTCGGCGGCATGTCGGTCAGCGGCACCACGGTCAGGTCCGCCGCGGGCGGTTCGTGTCCGAGGGGGGCCAGGCCGACCGTGCCGTTCCACAGCACGGCGTGCAGGCACTCCCCGACGGAGCGGACCACCGGCCCCTCGCGCGGGGCGCCCCCGTGCCAGTACGCCTGCCACGCGGGGTCGGTGCCCCGGGGGAACCGGAACCAGCGGCGGCCGCTCAGGTCGGCCAGCCGCAGCCGGCCGCGGCGGGCCAGCGGATCGTCGGTGCGCAGCACCGCGCCGACCGGGTCCCTCCGCAGCTCACGGACCGTCAGGCCGGTCCCGTCGAAGGGCGCCCGGGTCAGGGCCACGTCGACCAGACCGGTGCGCAGCCCGCACGTCGGGTCGGTCAGGTCGGTGTCGCGGATGCGGATGTCGACCCCCGGGTGCGTCCGCCGGTAGGCGGCGGCCAGCCGGGCCACGCCGGGGTCGGTCCCGTCGCCCAGAATGCCGACGGTGATGCTCGCGGCGCCGGCCGCCGCGCTCACGCGAACCCGGACGCGGTCGGCGCGGTCGAGCAGGTCCCGCGCCTCGTCGAGCAGCACCGCGCCCGCAGCCGTGAGCGTGACACCGGCCGGGGAGCGGATGAACAGCAGGGCCCCGACATCGGCCTCCAACCGCTTGACCGCCCGGCTCAGCGGAGGCTGGCTCATGTGCAGTCGGGCGGCGGCCCGGCCGAAGTGGAGTTCCTCGGCGACGGCCACGAAATAGCGCAGGGTCCGTAGCTCCACGCTGCGACGATACCCGGGGGGCATCGGCGCCACAGGACCGGTCTTGGACACCTCCGGGCCCCCGGCGGTGCACTGGTGGGCATGACCGGAGAAGAAGAAGCCGAAGCGCCGCAGGCCGCCCCCGCCGTATCGGTCGTGGGTCCCGGCGGCGGCGAGACGATCGTCCTGGGCGCCACCCGCATGCGCATCCTGGAGGACGGCAGCCGCACCGGGCACCGCCTCGCGGTCGCCGAGTCCGTCCTCGCCCCGCACACCCAGGGGCCACCGCAGCACCGCCACGCCCGGCACGACGAGGGCTTCTACGTCCTCTCCGGGACCGTGCGGTTCACCGTCGGGGACGAGGACCACGACGCCGGAGCGGGCACGTTCGTGCTGGTCCCGCCCGGCACCCCGCACACCTTCGCGAACCCGGCCGACCGGCCCGCCGTCCTGCTCAGCACGTTCACCCCCGACCTGTACGTGCAGTACTTCCGGGACCTCCAGGAGGGGCTCGCCGCCGGCCGGCCGCTGACGCCCGGGACGCACGCCGACGCGATGAGCCGCTACGCGACCGAGCCGGCGGGCCCCGCTGTCCGCATGCCGGTCCCCCCGGACGCCGGTCCGGGCACCGCGCCATGATGGGCCCATGATGCACAGCGACGACCACCACCCCGACTCGCCGACGATCGCCCTGCTCAAGGAGGTGGGGGCGGAGACGACCAAGCACTCCGGCGGCACCCTCCTGACCCACCTGCTGCGCGTCGAGGCGCTGGTCGCTTCCTGGGGTGCGCGGCCCGCACTGCGGACCGCGGCACTGTGCCACGCCTTCTACGGCACCGACGGGCTGCCGCTGGTGCTCCTGGAGCTCTCCGAGCGCGACCGCCTCGCCGAGGCGATCGGCACGGAGGCGGAGGAACTCGTGTACTTCTACGCGAGCTGCGACCGCGAGGCCTCCTACCCGGGCCTCGCCGCGCCGGACGGGGCCGAGGCGACCTTCCGGGACCGGTTCACCGGCGAGGAGTTCACCCCGTCCCCGCAGCAGCGCCGCGACTTCGCCGAGCTCACGGTGGCCAACGAGCTGGACCTGGCCAAGGTGAACGACTCCTTCCGCGAGCGCAACGGCGCGGCCCTGCAGGAGCTGTTCACGCGCTGGGAGCCGCTCCTGTCGGAGGCGACCCGCCGCGAGGTCACCGCCGTCCTCGGCTGACTAGGCCGTCTCTTTCGGATCTTGCCGGTTAAGCCCGCGTCGTTCGGTGCCGTGCATCGGCGCGTTGGCGGGGCGCCCTTGTACTGGACGTACTCGGGTGCTCCGCCAACGCGGCGAGGTGCGGTGCCGGGCGGCGCGGGTCTGGGGGTACCTCCCAGCGGTAGCTGGGGGAGCAAGATCCGGAAGAGACGGCCTAGCGGCGTACGGCGGCGTGTTCGAGGACCGCACGGACCTCGGCGGCGATCGCGCCCTCGTTGCGTTCGAACTCGGGGCCGGTCAACTGCTCGGGGTCGGCGGGCAGGCCGGTGAGCACGGGGGTGTGCAGGTGGCCGCCGGGCAGGTGCGGGGCGAGTTCGGCGCGCAGCCGGTTGGAGCGGTAGGCGACCTCGTTGGAGAGGTAGCCGCCACCGCCGCCGGCCACGGCGCGCGAGCCGGCCGTCGGCCCGTCGGTCCGGTCGACCGGGGTGGTGCCGCCCGCCGGTATCTCGGTCACCTTGCTGTTGAGGAGGACCGGGTACGGGGTCTGGACGGCGGCGGTCACCGCGTCGGCGGGCAGCGTGGTGCGGATGAACTCGGGCCCCGGGCCGAGGCCGGGGGCGGTCACCGGGTGCTCGCGGGTGCCGCCGGAGAGGGCGCGCGCGTTGTCCGGGTACGGGTCTGCGGAGCGCGCCCGCCCCGCCCAGTCCTCCAGGGTGAAGATGCCGGGGTAGCCCTGGCTGACGGTGGTGATGACGTCGGCCGGGGCCGGGCCGGCGGCCAGGCGGGGGGTGAACGCCCGCTCCACGATGCCGGCGTCGAAGTCGGCGTACCGCACGGGCAGGACGACGGCACGGATCTCGGCCGGGCTGCCGTCGGCGAGGGTCACGCGCCGCCCGTTCAGCTGGAGGGCGGCCGATCCGGAGGGGTTGGCGCGGCGGATCTCCGCGTCGAGCCCGAAGGGGTCGAAGCCGCTGATGAAGACGCGGCGGACGCCGGGCGCGGCCCGGAAGGCGTTGTCGGTGAGGCCGCGCGAGGCGTCCTCGAAGCGGGTGCGGAGCGCGGCCCGGTCGACGGCGAAAGCCGGCTGCCAGCGGGCGAGGGCGGTGGTCATGGAGAGCCGCGCCCAGTACAGGGGGCGGTCGTCGCCGGGGGCGAGGTCGCCGCCGGGCCGCTGGCCCTGGGCACGCCGGACGGAGGCCTGCCAGAGGGCCTGGCCCCAGGAGTCGAGGAGCCGTCCGGCCTCGGCGGGGGTGCGCGCGGAGCACAGGGCGGCGGGGAAGCGTCGTACGAAGTCCCCGAACCCCGCCCGTTCGACGAGGGCGGTGGTGCGGGCGTCCGCGAGGCGTGCCTGTTCGGCGTCGAGCGGTACGGATGCCGCGGTCCGGCAGACCGGGGTGGCGTCGGCCGCCTGCGCGGGCGGGGCGAGGGCGATGGGGAGGGCGGTGACGAGGAGGGCGGCGGCCGATGCCGCACGACGTAAGATCAGCATGCGATGTGACATTACATAGCGGTTGCCGCTCCCGACAGGCACCCCTGAGACAGCCTCAGGGCCGCAGCCCCGCCCGCTTCAGCGCGATCTCGGACAGGGTCGCGACGACCTGCGGGTCACCGCGGCGCCAGGCGTCCGCGAGGCCCCCCGGCGGAGCGGGGACCCCGCGGAGGTCGCGCAGCGGTCCGGTGAGGGCCCGCAGCGCGAGCAGATCGGCACCCCCGGGTGCGCCGGCGAGGCTCCGGACGGCTGCGCCGCGACGGATCCAGCGCAGCCGCAGCGGAAGCCACACCAGGAGCACGAAGAGCACGGGGACCACGATCAGCACGACCGCGGCCAGCGTCGCCAACTGGCCGATGGCGTCCTGCAGGGACCGCCCGGCGTCGGCGAGACCCGTGCCGGCGTCCGCCGCCGACTGGAACGGCTTCTTCAGCAGGCCGCCGACCAGCGGCACGTCCGAGGCCGTCTCACCGGCCTCGTCGAGGGCGCCGGCAAAGCCCTGGCCCGCGCTCTCCACCTTCCGCCCCGGCTCCGCCAGGAGCATGATCGCGTCGTGGACGGCCAGCGCGAACCACACCGCGCAGGCGATCACGGCCACGGCGGCCAGATCCGCGAGGATCTGGCGGTTCCGCCGTGCTGGGGTCTGGGCGTAGAGAAGCATCGGCCCGCTCCGCTCCTGTTCCGGTCCGGCCGCCGGGCGCGGCCCGTCGCCCGACCGTACGTCGGCAGGGGGCCGTGTGCGAGGATCCACCCCATGGATCACGAGGCCGTGTGGACGCACGGGCAGCCCGCCACGGGGCCCGAGGACCTGCTGCGGCTCGTGCGCGGCGCCACCCGCACGGAGGCGGGCGGGCGCGTCGAGGCCCTGATCGCCGAGTGCCTGATGTGCGGCGAACGGACGGACGAGTTCGAGGTCGCCAAGGGCGAGTGCTTCTGCGTGGGCTGCTGCCTGCCGCTCGGCATCGCGGACGGGGCGATGCACACGGACGCGTACCCCTGGACGCTCGAACCGTCCGCGGCTCCGCTGCCGCCCGCCTCCCCGGGCCCGGGCTTCGAACCGTCGGACTTCCCCCGCTGCCCCGCAGGACACGGCGTCTTCCAGGTCGCGGTCGCGCTCGCCGTCACGCAGGACGGCGCGGTCCGGGGCCTTTCGGTCGCCCTCAGGTGCCCCGAGGACGGCGCACTGATCCTGTACGTGGACGACGCCCGCGTCACGCCGGGCGCGTCCCACGACTGCCCCGGCGGCTGCCCGGCCGGTCCCGTCGGCGCATGACTCCCGTGCGTGCTCCGGGACTGATGACGCGCCACCGGACGGGGCGGTCCACGCGTACGCCGTGACCTCCGGACCCGTCCGGGATTCAGGCGGTACGGCCTTCCGTACCGGTGATCGCGGCGAGGGCGTCCCGAAGGGCGGAGGGGCGCGGGAGGCCGTCCTGCCAGCGGGCGCCGACGTGGCCGTCGGGCCGGACGAGCAGCGCCCCCCGCGGGGAGAGGCCGCACGGGCCGGCGTGCTCGGCGCCGAGGGCCTCGACGCGCAGCGGCCACGGCGGTGCGTCCTGCGGCGCCCAGCGGGCGGGGTCCGGGGTGAGCAGGGTGAACCATTCGCCGAACGCGTCGAGCGTGGAGCGGCCGGGTGCGAGCCAGAGGTGCGGCATGCGGCGGCCGGGCTCCGCGGTGGGCGTGTAGTGGGCGGACGCCTCGGACGCCTCGGACGCCTCGGAAGATCCGGGTGGCGGCGGGGCGGTGCCGCCGCCGTCCCCGAGGACCGCCGCGGAGCGGTACGTGACGCCGAGTACCAGACCCAGCTGCGCGAAGTACCGCTCCGACCAGGGCAGTTCGATCCGGCCCGACGCCGCTCCGCCGGCCCGGAGCTGCTCGCGGCGCAGGCTCTGCGCCTGGAACATCAGGTCCGTGTTGGCCACCGCCTGGCGGAGCGTCCGGTCGGCGACGGGGCGTCGTTCCACCTCGTACGTGTCCAGCAGGCCGGACCCGGCCCAGCCGCGGAGCGCACCCGCCAGCTTCCAGCACAGGTTGTGCGCGTCGGCGACGCCCGTGTTCATGCCGAGGCCGCCGATGACCGGCATCGCGTGCGCGGCGTCCCCGGCCAGCAGGATCCGGCCGTGCCGGAAGCGTTCGGCGACGAACGCGTTCATCACCCAGTGCTGGACCCGCAGCACCTCGGGGCGGACGGCGGAGCCGGGTCCGAGGGCGCGCGCGACCAGGCCGGGCCAGTCGGCGCGCTCCGCGCCCTCGGGCGTGGGCGCCAGCCAGGCCCACCCCCCTTCGGGGTACAGCGGGAGGAACGATCCGTGCGCGGTGACGTACACCCCGGCGGGCTGGCCGGCGCACCAGCGGCCCAGGTCCGCGTCGAACACGACGGTGGTGACGGCCGCCATCGCCCCGGGGCCGGTGGTCCCCGTCCCCAGCCACCGCCGGACGGCGGAGTTCGCGCCGTCGGCGGCCAGCAGGTAGCGGGAGCGTACGCGGCTGCGCGTACCGCGTTCCCGGTCGAGGACGAGGGCCGTGACGCCGTCGGCCTCCTCGGCCAGGCCGACGACCTCGGCCCCGAACCGCGCCGGCGCGTCCGCCGCGGCGAGCAGCAGGGGCTCCAGCCGGTCCTGCGAGGTGACCACACCCGTCACGGGGGACTCGGGGATCGGCCCGTCGACCCCGACCATCACGGCGGAGGCGAAGTCACGGTCGTGGAGGGTGTCGCGGAACCTGACGCGGCCGAACTGCGGCGGGAACGCGCCGGCCGTGATCCCGGCGGCCAGGCCGAGCCGCCGGAAGACCTCCATCGAGCGGGTGTTGACGAGACGGGAGCGGGGGAAGGGGGACAGCTCGCGGTGCTTCTCGACGAGCAGCGTCCGCACCCCCCACCGCTCCAGCAGCGCCCGTGCGGTGAGCCCGACCGGCCCGCCCCCGACGATCAGCACCTCCACGTCGACGTCTGCCTCGGCCATGCGGACTCCTCCGGTCTGTGCGTGCGGCCCGTTCCGGCACGACCCGTCCGGTGACGGGGCCGGCCGGGCCCTCCGGTGCACCCGGGCCGGCCCGCACGCGCGCCGGCCCGGGTGCGCCCACCGCCCTTCCCTACCCGCCCCGGCCGGCCGTCACAGGGGCCGGGGCGGCCCGATCAGCGGGGTGCGCACCGGAGTCGCCAGCCCGACGAAGAGCACCAGCTGGTGGCCGCCCGGGTTGGTCTGGACCGGAACCAGGTCCCAGTTGTTGGCCAGCCACACGTTCCCCGCGGGGTCGATCTGCACGGCCGTGTTGCGGACCAGCCCGTCGAAGCCGTACCCGGCCGAAGCGGGCGAGATGGGCTGACCCGTACGGTGCCCCGGAGGGCAGGCCCGGGTGCGCACCCCGCACAGCCGGGTCACCCGCTGCCCGGAGAAGTCGGCCACCCACACCGTGTCCGAGCCGTCGACGGCGATCCCCCAGGGCAGCATCAGGCTCCCGGCGGTGAACGGCTGCGCGGGCGTCGACCCGTCCGGCCGCACCAGGGTCACCGAGGCGCCGTCCGCGGGCGGCCCGCCCGCCGGACCCACGGCGTCCGCCATCTGCTGGGCGGTGCCGTCCTCGCACGGCACCGGTACGCGGCCGCTGTTCGACACCCACTGGTTGCCCAGGCTGTCGGAGGCGATGCCCAGCGGCCGCCGCAGACCGCCGCCGGTCACCGTGCGCTCCAGGCTCCCGTCCGGGCCGAACACGGCCACGCTGTCACTGCCGTTGCCCGTCACCCAGGCCCGCCCCCGGCCGTCCAGCGACACCCCGAACGGCTTGACCAGCGCGCCGCCGACCGGGACGTTCCGGGCCCGCCCGGGCCGCCCGCCGGGGACGCGGGTGACGCTCCGGCTGCCGCAGTTCGCCACCCACAGGGTGCCGTCGCGTCCGGTGAGGGCGCCCTGCGGCTGTACGTAGTCCCCCTGGCGCCAGCCCTGCGGCGGGGACAGGGCCCGGCCGCGCGGGTCGAACTGCGAGACGCTGCGGAACAGCGGGTCCGGGTCCAGGGCGCAGTCCTGCCCCTGGAAGCCGAAGTTCGCCGCCCACACGTTGCCGTCGCCGCCGATGGCCACCCCGTACCCGGCCCCGTACAGGCCGCCGCCCCGGTAGGGGGCGCCCGGCGCGTCACGGCCGTCGGGGCGCAGGCGCAGCAGTTCGTGTCCCCCGCAGACCGGGTCGCGCGGGTCCGCGCCGTACACGTAGTTGTTGACGATCCAGGCGTCGCCGCCCCGGTCGAACGCGATGTTCCCCGGCCCGTCCACCTCGTGGCCGTTGCCCTCGTAGCGCAGCGCCAGCGTCCAGGCCGCGGGCGCCGCGTCCAGCGCCGGCCGGTACACCGGGCGGCTGCGGGCCAGCGCGAACACCCGGCCGGGGTGCGTGCCCGGCGCACGGGCGATGTCCGCCACCGCCTGCAGCGTGTCGCGGGGCCGCCCGCCGCCGGGCGGCTGCGCCGCCGAGAACAGCTCCGCACAGCCCCGGGCCGACGCCGTGCACGCGGCGACCGCGTCGGCCAGGGAGTTGAAGGTGCGCAGGGCCGACGTCTGCCCGCCGTTCGGCGGTGCCGCCAGGAACGGGGAGACACCGCCGGTCGCCACGTCCGCCAGGTTGTGCGCCACCGAGGCGGCGTTGCGCGGTCCCGGCCAGGGGCCCGCGAAACCGCTGTCCCGCGTGAACTGGGCCAGGGCGAAGCCGGCGGCCACCGTGGTCCGCTCGGTGACGGCCAACGGCCCTCCGGGCCCGCCCGGCGCACCCGTCAGCACCGCCGCGAACCGCACGGGAAGCCCGGAGCGCTCCCCGCCGGCAGCGGCGCGGGTCCCGTCCGCGGGAGGGGCGTCGGCCGTCAGGTACACCACGGCCCCCGGCTCCCGGGGCTCCGCGTACGCCACCCGGAACCGGCCCCGGCCGTCCGTGACCGCCCCGCCCAGCCGACGGGGCGCGTCGCCGAACCGGGTCCCCGCCGCGTACACGGTGACCTCCGCGCCCGGCACCGGCCCGCTCCCGCCGCGCACCACCCCGTCACGCCGCACCGGAGCGCCCCCGCCCGGCCCGGGATCGCCCGAGGCCTGCCAGGTCCCGGCCGCGACGGCGACCGAGAGCAGGGCGGCGAGCAGGGCCGCCCGGTGATGTCCACGGTGCGCACGCATCCGCATGCTTCTTCCTCCCGGCAGAGGGGCACGATCCGCGCCAGCCTCACAGCCCCCGCCCCCGCCCCGCCGGATCCCTCCCCGCCCCCGGCCCCCGAACCGCCCGTACGGACCAACCCGCCCCCGCCCGTCGGGAGCGGCATCATGGACGCATGCGTACGAAGGAACCGGGTCCGGATCCGGTGTCGAGGGCGGAGGCCCTGGCCGCCACCGGCGAGCGGCGCGTCCTCGGCATCGCCGGACCCCCGGGCGCCGGAAAGTCGACCCTGGCCGCCCGGATCGCCGACGCGCTCGGTCCCGGGCGGGCCGTCGTGGTCCCGATGGACGGCTTCCACCTCGCACAGGCCGTCCTGGACCGCACGGGCCGTGCCGACCGCAAGGGCGCCCCGGACACCTTCGACGCCGCCGGCTACGTGGCCCTGCTGCGGCGGCTGCGCGCACCCCGGGGCTCCACCGTGTACGCACCCGCCTTCGACCGCTCCCTGGAGGAGCCGATCGCGGGCAGCATCCCCGTCGCCCCGGACGTACCGCTGGTCATCACCGAGGGCAACTACCTGCTGCACGACGCGGGGGAGTGGGCCGAGGTACGGCCGCTCCTGGACGAGGCCTGGTACCTCGACCCGGCCGAACCCCTGCGCCTGGACCGGCTGATCGCCCGTCACGTCCGCCACGGCAAGGACCCGGCGCACGCCCGCGCCTGGGTGGACCGCTCGGACCAGCCCAACGCCCGCCTCGTCGCCCGGACCCGTCACCGCGCCGACCTCGTCCTCGACCCCGCCGGGTACTGAGGGGGCGCACGGGTGGCGGAGGAGGAACGCGTGGACCTGCGGGAGACCGTCGGGGAACTGGTCGCCTCCGGGCGGGAGTCCGGGGGCGAGGTGGACGGCGTACACCCGCCTCGTCCGCCCCGCCGACAGGACGGCCACCCGCCTCGCGGACACGGCCCGTGCGGCAGCCGCCACCCGGGGGAGCACCGGCGTCGACCCCAGCCCCCGACCACGGCTCCGCGAGGTCTACGCTTCGGCGGGCGCGTGGTGACGAACAAGGGGGAGAGACGTGCGGCGCATGGGCAAGGCAGTGGCGGCCGGGGGCATCGGCTCCGTTCTGGTGACCGGGTGTGCCGGGGGCTGGGAGGTCGGGGAGCGGAAGGAGGTCATCGTCACCGCGTGTTCCGAGGGCGGCGGCATCTTCGCCTCGGCCCCCAAGGTCACCGTGAAGATCACCAATGCCCGCGAGGAGCCCCGCACCGTGCGGGTCCACATCAGCTCGGTCCGGGCCTACCGGCCCCACCTCAGGGAGGTCAACGCCGACGGCAGCCTGGGCGGTCAGGAGTCCGTGACGGTGCGGCCCGGGGAGACCGTGGAGAAGGAGTATTCCCCCGAACCCACGTCCGCCGGCAACACCCTGGGCTGCACGGGCCTGAACCCCGGGCTGGACGACGACGGTCCCGCGCGGGCGCACGGCTCCTGAGCCGCCGCCCGCCGCCCCGCGTACGCCGCCGGCCGGATCCGGGTGCCGGTCCGGTCCGGAGTGGTCCAACGGGTTCAACTGCCGTTAACGCGCCGCTCGCCGGGCCTCCCTAACCTCCCCCTGTCCACCACCCGACCGAGGGGAATCCGGTGTCCTCCACCACCGCCACAGTCCGCGCCATCGCCCTGCCCGCCGCCGTCCTGGCGGCCCTGGCCCTGCCCGCCTCTCCGGCGTACGCGGCCGCCGTCTCCGTCACCGCCACCGTGGAGACCACCCCGGTCTCGCACAGCGGCGACGCCGCCGACGACCCCGCGATCTGGGTCCACCCCACCGATCCGGCCAAGTCCGTGGTCATCGGCACGGACAAGAAGGGGGCGCTGGAGGTCTACGACATGACGGGAGCCCGGATCCAGCGGATCACCGGCGACTACGGCAACAACGTCGACCTGCGCGGGAACATCGTCGTCTCGGCGGACGACGAGGCCGCCGGCGGCGACGGGGCCATGCACGTGTACCGGATCGACCCGGCCACCCGACAGCTCACGTGGCTGAAGGACGTGCCCACCGAGGTCACCGCACACGGCATATGCCTCTACACCTCGCCGTCCTCGGGCAAGCTGTACGCCTTCCCCAACTCCACCTCCGGCCGCGTCGAGCAGTGGGAGCTGGGCGTCAGCGGGAACGCGGTGACGGCGACCTCGGTCCGCCTGTGGGACGCGGGCTCCGCCGTCGAGGGCTGCTACGCCGACGACACCACCGGCAAGCTCTACCTCGGCGAGGAGGACGTCGGCGTATGGGTGTACGGCGCGGAGCCCACCGCCGGCACCGGCCGCACCCGGCTCGACTCCACCGGTTCGGGCGGCCACATCACCGCCGACACCGAGGGCATCACCGCAGCCGGCAACCGGATCTACGTGTCCTCCCAGGGCAGCAACGACTTCACCGTCTACGACCGCACCACCCGCGCCTACCTCGGCCGCTTCTCCGTCGCGGGCGGCAGCGCCGCCGACGACTGCGAGGACACCGACGGCATCGACGCCACCGCCGCCAACCTCGGCCCGGCCTTCCCGCAGGGCGTGTTCGTCTGCCAGGACGGTTCCAACGGCACCCCGGGCAGCAGCGGCAACCAGAACTTCAAGTTCGTACCGCTCCAGCGCGTCACCGCCCACTTCGGCTGACCGGAACGGGCGCCGACGTCCCCGTCGGCGCCCGCCCCCCACCACGGGGTCAGAAGAAGCGGTGGACGAACACGTCCGGCTTGCCGTTGGCGTCGCCGGGGACGATGCCGTCGGCCGCGGACTGGAAGACCACGTCGCGCCCGCCCGCACTGACCGAGTCGACCTCGGCCGTGGCGGGCTGGTCCGTCACCGTCTCGTCGGCGCCCGTCTGAAGGTCGCGCAGCACGAGCGACGGTCCGCCCGTGCCGTTCGGGGCGTACAGCAGGTAGCGGCCGGTGGGGTCGATGGCCACGCCCTTCACGTCCGGCACCAGCTGGGCGGTACCCGAGCCGACGTCGTGGACGTAGGTGTCGGAGCCCGAGAGGTAGACGACCTTGCGGCCGTCGTCGCTGAGCTGGACGAGGGACGCGCTCTTGGAGGGGCCTTCGAGCGGGCCCGACGTGGTGGCGGTCGTCCGGTCCCGGAGGTAGACGCCCTCCGTCTGGTACGCGAGGTCCTGGTAGGCGACGTAGCGGCCGTCCCCGCTGATGGAGGGCCGGGCCGGGGCCCCGCTGCCCAGGACCGCGACGGTTTCGGAGCCGCCGTTGCGGTCCGCGACCACGACGCTCCGGGCCAGCTGCGGGTAGCGCAGGACCCCGTAGGCGAGGTAGCGGCCGTCCGCGCTCAGCGACGGCTGGTTGCACCGGCTGCAGCTGACGGGGAGCAGACCCAGGTCCGGCGAGTGCTGTTGGATCCGCTCGGAGCTCATCCCCTGCGCCGGAGCGTTGGCTGCGACCTGCTTCCCGTCGCCGCTGATGGCCGGGGTCCAGCCCTCGACCACGGGGGGCGTCCGGGTCTGCCCCGTCTGCCGGTCGTGGACGTACACCGCGTTGCCGCCCTGCGACGGGCCGTTCTTCAGCGACTTGAAGACGATGCTGCGGCCGTCCGGGGTGATCGAGGCGGCACCGTAGCCCTCGTCGGTCGCGACGCTGATCCTCTCGACGCTCCCCCCGGCACCGCCCGCGGTGGCCGTCTGCGCCACCGCGGCCGCGGTGGCGCAGACCATGACCGTGGCGCTCAGGGCGGCCCCCACCCGTCCGGCGGTGCTGCGGTGCCTGAATCCCCTCATCTTCCCCCCAGGTAACACGACGGCCTCTTCTCCGGAGTTCGACTGGCCGAGCGAGCGCCGTGCATGCAACCCCAGGGGCCCCACGGCGTCAAGACACCACCCGGCGCATGCGCGGTATTCCGCCACGTGCCCCCGGTCCTGCCGTTGTGCGAGGAAGCCCGGCTGCGGGGACCGGCCCGCCGGCTCAGGGCCGGCGGCCGGCCCAGGCCACCAGACGGTCGATGGCCCGGGCTCCCGGCTCCACGGCCACCACCTCGCCGAACGGGATCCGCCCGCCGCGGGCCTCGGCCGGCAGCGCGCGCCGGACGACCCCGATCACCCGCTCGATGAGGGCCGGGTCCCACTCCGGATCCTGGCCGGTCGCCTGCGCCAGGTCCCAGGTGTGCACCGTGAGTTCGTGGGTGTACACGGCCGCGGCCGCCGCTCCCGGCAGGACGCCCATCGGCAGGCGCAGCTGCCGGCCGAGAACACCCGGATCCGCCCACACCCGCGCCACCTCGCGGGCACCCGGCTCCCAGGCCGCCGCCCAGCCGCCGTCGGCGACCTCGTCGGCGAAGGACGGGACGCTGAACGGGTCCTCACCGCGTCCGATCACCGAGATCCGGCGGACGACGGCGACGAGGTGGCTCGACAGCCGGCGCACGTCGAACTCCTCGCACGGGGTCGGGGCGTCGTACTGGTCGGGCCGGACGGCGGCCAGCGTACGGCCCGCCAGCACGACGGCGGCGGCGAGGTCGTCCCGCGGATCGAAGGAGGAGGTCAAGGTGATGGTCCCGGCGGAGTCGGACGGGGCCTGGGCGAGCTGCTCGTTCTCGTTCGTGTTCATGCACTCATCCTGGAAGCCAAAGTGGCCATCCTCTGACCGGTTTCCGGAAGAGAATGAAAGGCGAAGACGAGGACGCCCCCGCAGGAGGAACGAGACACGTGAGAGCCGACCGGCTGGTGGCGACCCTGCTCTTCCTCCAGGAGCGCGGCCGCGTCACCGTCCCCGAAGTGGCCGCCGAACTGGAGGTGTCCGAGCGCACCGCACGCCGGGACCTGGAGGCCCTGGCCGCGGCCGGCATCCCCGTCTACTCCCAGCGCGGCCGGGGCGGCGGCTGGTCCCTCGTCGGCGGGGCCCGTACGAACCTCACCGGGCTCACCGCCGACGAGATCCGGGCCCTGTTCCTCGTCACCGGCCCCCTGTCGGCCACCCCCGAGCTGCGCACCACCCTCCGCAAGCTGGTCCGGGCCCTGCCCCCGCCCCTGCGGGCGCAGGCCCGGGCGGCGACCCTTGCCGGGGTCGTCGACGCCACGGACTGGTCCCGCAACGCCGTCTCCGCCGACGCCGCCCACCGCACCGCCCTCCAGGACGCCGTCGTGGACGGGATCCGGGTCCGCCTCGGGTATGCGGGCGCCGGCAAACCGGCCGGCGAACGCACCGTCGACCCCCTCGGCCTCGTGGCCAAGGCGGGGGTGGACTACCTCGTCGCCGGTACCGACAAGGGCCTGCGCACCTTCCGGCTCAGCCGGGTCACCTCGGTCGAGCCGACCGGCGAACCGGCGGCGCGGCCGCCCGACTTCGACCTCGCCGCGGCGTGGCGGGAGCTGTCCGGGGCCTTCCAGGACGGCATGCACGCGGTGACCGCCCGCGCCCGCGTCCGCCCCGACGCGCTGCCCCTGCTGCAACGTTTCCTCGCCGGCCGCGTCCGCGTCGGGGGGACACTGCCCGACGGCTGGAACGAGGTGTGGGTCGACGGCCCGGCCGCGAAGGCCCTGGCGGGACACCTCGCCGGGCTGGGCGCGCGGGTCGAGGTGCTGGAACCGCCGGAGGTACGGCAGTGGCTGGCCCGGATCGGGGCCGAACTGACGGAGACGTACGCGCAGGACTGACGGGGACCCACGCCCCGCCCCGCGGTCAGTCCGCGCCCGCCGCCGCCCCCGCGGGCACGGCGGCGGCCCGTTCCAGGGCCTCCAGGACCGTGTCCCGGAACAGCGTCCTCTTGTAGCCGGTCTGCGGCAGGGGCCGGCACCGGGCGAGGACCGTCGCGGCAGCCTCCGCCAGGACCTCGGGGCGGGCGTCCCGGCCGGTCAGGGAGGCCTCCACCTCCGGCAGCCGCAGCGGTACGCGCGCCACCCCGCCCGCCGCGACGGCGGCGCGCGCGACGGTGGTGCCGTCGAGCAGCAGCCGTACCGACACCTCCACCAGCGGCCACTCGGCGTGGGCCCGGCTGATGGTCCGGTGGTAGCCGGCGCGCTCAGCGGGCCACGGGGCGGGCAGGCGCACCGCGGTGAGGATCTGCCCCGGGCCGAGCAGGTGATCGCTGCGGAAGAGCCGGTCGCCGTCCCCGTACAGCGCGGCCACGTCGCGCGGGGACCCGCCGTGGACCTCGACCTCGGCGTCGTGGGCGAGCAGGGCCACCGCCAGGGTCGACGGGTGCGGGGCGACGCACGGGCCGTCACCGCACACCACCCCGAAATGGTGGTCGCCCCCGAGCGCCGGGCACGAGGTCCCGCCCTTCTGGAAGCAGCCGACGTGCGGATTGCGGTAGTACCAGCAGCGGTTGCGTTGGAGGAGGTTGCCGCCCAGGGTCCCGGCGGCGCGGATCTGCGGGGTGGCCGCGGTCCCGGCCGCCGGCGCCAGCGCGGGCCAGCCTTCGCGTACGCGCGGGTCGGCGGCCAGCGCGGCGAGGGTGGTCAGCGCGCCGATCCGCAGCCCGCCCCCGGGCAGCGGCGTGATGCCGTGCAGCTCCCCGGCACCCGCGAGGTCGGTGAACGGTCCGGGGGAGATGCCGGTGCGCTGCCGGGCGGTGGTGTCGGTCCCGCCGGCCCGCAGCTCCCCGCCGCGGGCCAGGACGGCGGCCGACAGGCCGGCCAGGGCGGACTCGTCGCTCATGAGGCCGGTCTTTCCAGGATCCGGTCGGGCCGGATGGGCATGTCGTACGGGCGGCGGCCGGTCGCGTCGTGGACCGCGTTGGCCAGGCACGCCGCCGTCGGCAGCGTCGCGATCTCACCGAGGCCGACACCGCCGCCGGGCACGTGGCCGAAGCCCTCCTGATGGAAGTGGACGGTGATCTCGGGGGTGTCGCCGATGCCGGGGATGCGGTAGTCCTCCAGGTTCTCCGTCAGCACCCGGCCGGTGACCGGGTCGGTGCGCCGTTCCTCGTAGAGGGCGTAGCCGATGCCCTGCACCACGGCGCCCTCGCACTGGCTGCGGGCCAGCCGCTCCTCGTGGATGCGGCCCGCGGCGATGCCGCTCCACACCCGCAGCGGACGGATCCGGCCGAGGCGGGTGTCCACCTCGACCTCGGCGACCTGCACCGATCCGGTGAAGCCGCGCCCGATTGCCACGCCGCCCAGGGTGAGGCCGAAGGGGGTCACGAAGCCCCGCCGGTCGCGGGGGCGGCGGCCCGTCACCCGCAGGCCGTGCGCCGCGTCCAGGCGGGCGGTGACGTCACCACCGCCGAGCGCCCCGCGCAGCCGCCGGGCGGCGTCCTCGGCGGCCGGCACCAGGGAGGGCGTCGTACGGCTGCCGCCGGAGGTCGGGCCGTGGACGGCGGTGCTGTCGCCGACCTCCGCGCGCACCCGGGACTCCGCGACGCCGAGGCCCTGGGCGACGGCCCGGTGCAGCACGGTCCGCGATCCCGTGCCCATGTCCTGCACCGCGCAGCGGGCGACGACGACCCCGTCCTCGACGGTGAGTTCGACCTCGGTGACGGGGTCGAGGAAGTAGAGCCAGTTGGCCGCCGCGACGCCGACGCCCCGGCGGAACCGCCCGGTGCCGCCGCGCGGCCCCGGCGACCAGACGGGCAGGGCGGCGGCCCAGTCGTACAGGGCGTGCCGCTTGGAGTTGCCGTCCCAGCGGCGCCGCAGGGCGATCGGGTCCTCGCCGAGCCGGTGGGCCATCTCGTCCACCGCCTGCTCCAGGGCCCAGCACATCGTGGGCCCGCCCGGACCGCGGAACGGAGCCCCCGGCGGCCGGTGGGTCACCGCGTCGAAGTCACGCAGCCGGCGCGGGGCCTTGCCGTACACGAACCGGGCCAGGGCGGCGACGGTCCCGCCGACCGCGATTCCGCCGTCCGTGTCGACGTCCATGGCCAGCGCGCCCAGCCCGCCGCCGGCGTCCGCGGCCATCGCCAGCCGGATCCGGGTGCCGGGCCGGTAGCCACCGTCGACCAGCTCCTCGTCCCGGTCCAGCACCACCCGTACGGGTGCGCCGTGCAGCCGGGCCAGCTCGACGGCGGCGACGACGTCTGAGGTCAGGCCCATTTTGCAGCCGAAACCGCCGCCCACGTGGACGGACTTCGCCACCACCCGGTCGGGGGGCACGCCGAACCGCTCGGCGGCGAGCTCCGCCACCCGCTTCACCGACTGCGTGGACACCTCCAGATGGAGGGTTCCCTCCTCCCAACGGGCCAGGCAGGCGTGGGGTTCCAGCGGGGTGTGCGTCTGTGCGGCGGTCGTGAACACGCCCTCCACCAGCCGCTCGGGGCTCTGGGTACGGGCCTCCAGGATGCGGCGCACCGCGGTCGCGGGACGCCTGCTCATCGCCGACGGCCCCCGCAGGTTGCCGCGCCAGCGGGCGGGCACCAGCTGGGGGCTCTCACCCGATCCCGGCGCCCGTCCGCGCGCCGCCTTGTCCGCGTAGACGAGCGGCCCCTCGCCCGTCCGGGCCCGCCCGGCGTCCAGGGCCGCGGGCAGCACCTCGTAGTCCACCCGCACGCGAGCGGCGGCCGCCCGTGCGCCGGCCCGGTCCGGCCCCGCGACCGCGGCCACCGGCTGGCCGACGTAGCGGACGATGCCGTCGGGGGGCAGCAGCGGGACCACCGGCACGTCCCCGGCCTCCAGGGCGCGTACGTGCGCGTGCGCGTGGGGGGACCGGATGATCATCCCGTGCAGCAGTCCCTCGGGGCGCTGGTCCGTGGTGTAGCGGGCCGAACCGTCGACCTTCGCCGGGGCCTCGACGCGCGGTACGGCGGGCTCCTGCCCCGCGGCCGGCGCCGTGTCGTAGTCGCCCGCGCAGGCCGCGGCCACCGCGCCGACGACGGCCTCGTACGCGCCGCACCGGCACAGGTGCCCCGCCAGCGCCTCGGCGATCCGCTCCCGCTCCGGGCGCACGCGGCCGTGCGCGGCCCGCCACCGTTCGAAGAACGCCGCCGCCTCGACCACGAACCCCGGAGTGCAGTAGCCGCACTGGAGGGCGTCCCCGGCGGCGAAGGCACGGGCCACCGGGTGACCCGCCAGGCCCTCCACCGTGGTCACCCGCCGCCCGGCCAGCAGGACCGCGGGCGTCACGCAGGACACCCGGGGCTCACCGTCGACCTGGATCGTGCACGCCCCGCACACCCCGCCCCCGCACACCAGCTTGGTGCCGGTCATCCCGAGCCGGTCGCGCACCACGTCCACGGCGGCCGGGTCGTCCTCCACGTCCACCACCCGCCGGGCACCATTGACCTCGAACTCCACAGGGTGCACTCCTCAGGGGCGGGGCGACCGTCGGCTCTCACGCTCGCCTTCACCCTCCTTGATATCCCGGCCACGGCCCCGGCGCAGTTCGAGCCGGTGACCGGGATCCGTTGATCCCTTGCCCGGCCGGGCACGTGCTGGCAGCCTGGCCCGATGCGGGCCCCGCGCGGGGCCGGACCGGACCGGGGGAACATCATGGACACCAGCATCAGAGCCGCCCTTGCCGTCACGGCCCTGGCGGCGCTCGCCCTGCCGGGGCAGGCCGCGGCCACCACCATCGCCATCGCGGGCCCGACCCCCTACGCCAACTACGTGGGCGAGGTATCGGACACCGCCTCGGACGGCAATGTCGAGCACCTCGATCCGCAGCAGCAGTACGGCGCCGCGGTCGACGGCCGGTCCGGGCACTTCGCTCCGCAGGGACACCTGGACCCCGGCCAGATCTGACCGGCCGGAACCGCAGCCGCCGCCCACCGCCCCCGACCCGTCAGAACCAGTGCAGGCAGTGCGGGGAGCGCTCGGTCCGGAACAGGGCGTCGGCGAGGGCGGCCGCGCCCGGGTGGTGGGCCCTGATGTGCCCGGCGCGGACGAGGGTGCTCGGGGCGGTGCCGCCGAGGTAGACCGAGGCCAGGTCGCTCACGTCGAGGGACAGGTCGGGCTCCCGGTCCGTCGGGGCGCAGTCGGCCTTGCCGTCCCGGACGGTCAGCAGGTGGCGGGAGCGCTCGCCGAGGAACGGGTCCTCGACGTCGAGGACGATCTCGCCGTCCGCGCACCAGCCGCGCGCGGTCAGCGCCCCCGGGACGTCCAGCAGCCGCACCCAGAGCCAGTCGCCGGCCCCCGTCACCTCACCGGCCCGGAAGTCCTCGAACTGCCAGCGCAGCGGGTGGTCGACCGGGACGTGCTTGAACGAGACCCGGTCGACGAGGTCGTGTTCGAGCAGGAACCGGGCCAGGGCCGTGTGGACGGCGTCGTCGGCGGTGATGATCTCGTCGACCTTCATCGTCCTCGGGGCTCCGGGCTCGATCGTGTAGCTCGCGTACCCGTCCGCGACGCCGTCGGCGTCCCGGTGGACGGCGACGTACCGCGGTGCGGGAGCGATCGGGGGCTGTCCGGCGCGCAGGGACCACCAGCGGTGGGGGCGGGACAGCGCGCCGGGCTGTGAGCGGCGGTACCGGTCGTAGACCTCCTCCAGGACCTCCCGGCAGTCGCCGCTCCGCAGCACCTCGGTCGAACCGCTCGCCGTGCCCGTGCCCGGTGCGCCGTCACCCCCGCGCGCCCGCGGGACGGCGAGGGCCGCCCGGTGGCGCGGCACCGTCAGCCCTGCCGTGTACGTCGCCGGTCCGTAGCCGAACCTGCGGTAGATCACGGCCTCGGAGGCCAGCAGCACGGAGAGGAACTCCCCGCGGGCGCGCAGCTCGGCGAGCTGGTGCCGCATCAGCGCACCGAGGGCGCCCCGGCGCCGGTGGGAGGGCAGGACGCCGACGGCGGTCACTCCGGAGACGGGGGCGAGGGACCCACCGGGCAGGGTGAGCTCGAACGAGTGCGCGCCGGCGGTGCCGACGGGCTTCCCCTCCGCCGTCACGGCGAACAGGCACCGGTCCATTTCGAGCGCCGACCACCACTGGCCGCCGCCGTCGACCTGCGGTTCCGGGTGGAACCCGAACGCGGCGAGCATCGTGCCGACGAAGACGTCGAGGTCCTCGTCGGTCGTAGGACGGATCTCCATGTGCGCTGCGGCCTTCCCCTGATACCGACACCACCGCTCGCGGTGCCCCGCGCCAGTGCAACGCCGCCCGGCAGCCGGGTCAACCGAATTACGGTCGTCGCCGGTCCCGCGGTCTCCGTCGGCCCGATCCCGGGTGCGGCAGACGGGACGTAAACCGCCTGCGCGGTGCACAGGCGGTTGCTACGGTCGTCCGCATGTCTTCCGTCATCCACAACTGGTCGGCCCTGCGCACCCGGTCGACGCGCTGACCGCCGGTGTCGGCCCTCGCCGACACCAGGGGTCCACCGTCCACCGTTCACCTCAGGATGACGAGGATCTTCACCATGCGCGCAGACTCGCGCCCCACCTTCGTACTGGTTCACGGCGGGTCCAGCAACGCCCGGGCCTGGGGCCCGCTGCAGAACGAGCTGGCCCTGCTCGGCCACCGTTCGCACGCCGTCGACCTGCCCGGTCACGGCGATCTCGCCCATACCCCCGCCGCCTACTACCGTCAGCCCCAGGACGCCGCGGCACTCGCCGCCGCGCCCTCCGCCGTGCGCGGTGTCACGTTGCAGGACAACGTGCGCCACGTGGTGGACACCCTCCGGCGGCTCACGGCGTCGGGGCCGGTCGTCCTGGTCGGCAACAGCCTCGGCGGTCTCACGATCAGCGCCGTCGCCAACGCCGCACCGGAGCTGCTCGACCGGGTGGTCTACCTCTCCGCGCTCTGCCTCAGCGATCCGGCCATGCTCACCGGGGCGTGGGACGTGGCCGACGACAACCTGCTGGACGCCGCGGTGGCCCGGATCGCCGTGCCGGGCGTACGCGATCCGGGCGTGGTCCGGCTGAACTGGCGGGCCGCTCACGCCGATCCGGACGTGTACGCCGCGTTGAAGGCCGCCGTCATGGCCGACTCGACCGACCACCAGTTCCGGCTGCTGCTCGACTCCCTGGACCCGGACGAGACCTACTCGGCGATGGAGCCGGGTGCGTTGGTCCGGGCCGACGCGTGGGGGCGGGTGCCGCACACCTACGTCCGGCTCTCCGCCGACCGGTGCCTTCCCCTGGCGGTCCAGGACCACATGATCCGCAAGGCGGACGAGCTGACCCCGCACCATCCCTTCGACGTGCACACCCTCGAAGCCTCCCACGTCGGCTACTTCAGCCGGCCACGGATCTTCGCGGAGCTCCTGACGGACCTCGTCTGAGTCCCCCCGCACCCCGGTCGCCCGGGGTGCGGGGCCGAGGCGCGGAGCCACCCGCCACCGACACCACCGCCAGCCTTCCGCTCCAGGACCGCTGGAGCCCGTCGGAGCCCTGGGTGCGCGGCCCTGATGACTGTCCGTCACGTGGCGTCGGGGTGCACGGGTGCGGTCCGGTGCGCTCGCGTGAGCGGGGCACCGCTCCCCTCCGGGCGGGAGGGCTGAGGGAAATGTTCCCGTCGCGCCAGGTCAGCTGCACCCCCCGTCGATTCGATCAAGAACCGGATAAACGTCGTGTAAAAATGGGCAGCCGACCGCACGGTGAATCGGTGCAATGGGCAAGAACATAATTCTGCGTATTGGCCGTCCCTTTATGGAGTCATTGCCTCCAGTTAGGGCTCATCCTGTGATGCAGATCACATTGTCAACCGGAAAAATCGTCCAGAGTCGGACAGTCTGCCCACCGCTTAAGTCGGGCGGTTCATCGAGTTGACAGGGAATTGAGATTCGGTCATTACCCCGCCATTGCCGTCGCTTGACCTGCGTCAACGGGTGTTCATAGCCTTCGGCCACGCTTTCACCGCCGTTCCCGGTGTGTTTCATTACCTCAATCAATCCGAGGGGGGACTCGTATGTACGACGTCATTGTGGTGGGCGGCCGTTGTGCCGGATCACCGGTTGCGATGCACCTGGCCCGACAGGGGCACCGCGTCCTCGTCGTGGACCGCGCTTCGTTCCCCAGCGACACGGTGTCGACCCACTACATCCACCAGGCCGGTCTCCTGCGGCTCCAGGAATGGGGCCTGCTCGACGAGATCATCGCCGCCAAGACCCCGGCGCTCCGCACGATGAACTACTCCTACCGGGGCATCGAGCTCAACGGGTTCGCCGACCCGGTGGACGGCATCGACGCCGTCTACTGCCCGCGCCGCACCGTCCTCGACGAGATCCTCGTGAACGCCGCCCGCCGGGCCGGCGCCGAGGTCATCGAGAACTTCACGGTGTCCGACCTGGTCTTCACCGACGGCCGCGTGACGGGCATCAAGGGCCGCGAAGGGGACGGCCCGGAGACCGAGTTCCGCGCCACCGTGGTCATCGGTGCGGACGGCTTCCACTCCACCGTCGCCAAGAAGGTCGGCGCCGAGCTGTACAACGTCCGGCCCGCGTCGGGCTTCATCTACTACTCGTACTACAGCGGGCTCGAGGACTGGGGTCTGCACCACAAGACCGGCTTCAACGAGAAGTGGTTCGGCACCTGGCCCACGAACGACGGCCTGAACATGCTGGCCGTCATCCTCACGCGGCGCCAGCTCAAGGAGTTCCGCCAGGACGTCGAGGCGGGCTTCCAGGGCGTGTTCGACGACGTCTCCCCGGAGATGGGCGTCCAGCTGCGCGACCAGGGCAAGCGCGAGGAGGCCTTCAGGCCCATGCGCTACCCGGACAACTACTACCGCCGCGCGTACGGTCCGGGCTGGGCGCTCGTCGGCGACGCCGGCTACCACAAGGACCCCTACACCGGATGGGGCATCACCGACGGCTTCCTGCACGGCGAGCTCCTCGCCGAGCGCGTCCACCAGGGCCTGACCGGCGAGCGGACGATGGACGAGGCACTGGCCGAGTACAACAAGCTGCGCGACGAGGAGAGCGCCGGCGTCTACGACTTCACGACGACCCTCGGCGAACTCACCGAACTCCCGCCGTTCTTCCGGGCGACGATGGAGGCCATGAGCAAGACGCAGGAGTGGACCGACAAGATGCTCGGCCTGATCGGCGGCATCGTTCCCGACTACGAGGTCTACGCACCGGACGCGCTCGAGGCGCTCTACGACGCCGCCGGCACGCCGCAGGACGAGCGGATCTACGACCCGGCCGGCTGACGGCTCCGTAGCAGCGGTCCCCGACCGGGGAGCGACGGCCGGGCGCCGTCCGGTGCCCACGCCGTCACCGGCGTCCGGCACCCCTCCCCGCGTCACCGGCACCGGCAGAAGCCGTGCGTGCCCCCATGGACCCGGACCCCGGACCTCGGACCCCGGACCCCACCGGTCCTCCGCCCTCCCGCCCTTCCCGGCGGACCCCCGGTTCGCCGGTCCGCCCTCCGCCGTGCCCCGCGGCCACCCCGGCCGCCCCAGCGGCCCGCCGGCCGCGCCTCCGTACCGTGCCCGGCCGCCGTCCGGCACCACGCCACCCGATCACCGCTCAGGCATCCTGCCGTCCCGCGTCGCGCGGGGTCCGGTGCGGCCTCCCCACAGGCCCCGGCCCCGGCGTCCCCGGCATCGCCTTCCATGCGCTTCACCCTCCGAGGGAGCCCCGCAGATGACGCGTGCGTCCAGCATGTTCGACCTCATCAGTGACCAGGACGAGGAAAGGCCCTACTTCGAGACAGGCGGCATCGGCCGGTCGCACGAGTTCTACACCGGCGACGAGCAGCACCGCTTGGAGATGTCCCGCATCTACGGCCGGCGCTGGCTCCCGGTGGACCACGTCTCCCGCCTCAAGGAGAAGGGCGCCTACAGCACCCTGAACATCGGCACCGGATCCGTCCTCATCATCCACGGCGACGACGGGATCCAGGCCTACCACAACTACTGCCGCCACCGCGGCTACAAGCTCGTGGAGGAGGCCACCGGCAAGCGGCAGAGCCTGGTCTGCCTCTACCACTGCTGGGTCTACGACCGGAACGGCAAGCTCAAGAGCCTCAACGGCACCTACCTGGACCACTTCTTCGAGAAGGAGAAGAACGGCCTGCTGCCCGTGCGCACCGAGGTCCGCTACGGGGTCGTGTTCATCAGCTTCTCGGACGACGCCCCCGACCTCGACGAATCGCTGGGCGAGTTCGGCGAGTTCGCGAAGGTGTACGAGCTCGCCGACCTGGAGTGCGTCGAGGCGAAGGACTACCCCGTCGCCTCGAACTGGAAGCTCGTCGCGCACAACGTGAACGAGAGCCTGCACTTCCCGACCGCCCACAAGGACCTGCACCGCATCACCGACTTCGACGACGCGGGCACCTACGACCTCAAGGGCGACATCGTCGGCGCGTGGCAGTCGCTCCGCGGCGGCTACAACTCCGTCTCCATGACCGGCCTCAGCAACCGGACGCCCATGGAGCTGGTCCCCGAGAACGACCGCAACAGGATCAACTGGATCACCATCCTGCCGAACCTCCTCTTCGGGTTCACGGCCGACTACGTGATGATGCAGTGGGTCTGGCCCGAGACCGCCGGCACCTGCTTCGTCCGGCACTTCTGGCTCTTCCACCCCTCCGAGACAGCCAAGAGCGACTTCTCCCACGAGGCCGTGTTCGCGCTGTGGGACAAGGCGAACTACGAGGACTGGGAGATGTGCGAGCGGACCCACCGGGGCCTGTCCAACCCGCTGTGGACCCCCGGACAGCTCTCGCTCGACGAGGAGGTCGTCTCCCAGATCGACTCCTGGGTCGCCCGCGAGTGCGCCGGCGCCCCGGACACCGACGCCACCGACGCCCGCGGCGGGGACACCGCCGGACCCGGGGAGGCCGCGGAGTGAGCACGACAGCCACCTGCTACCTCATCGGCGGCACCCGGGTCCTCACCCAGTGCGCCGCACAGCTCCTCGACGCCGGAGTGCGCATCGAGGGAATCCTCAGCAGGGACCCCGCCGTCGAGGCATGGGCCGCCGAGCACGCGGTCCCGTTGCTCGACCCGCGCGGCGACCTGACCGAGACCCTCTCGGCCAAGCCGTTCGACTACCTCTTCAGCATGGTCAACTTCCGCATCCTGACCGCCCCGGTCCTCGGCCTGCCGAAGATCGCCGCGATCAACTTCCACGACGGACCGCTGCCCCGCTACTCCGGCAGCCACGTCCCGGCCTGGGCCCTCTACGAAGGAGCGTCCCGGCACGCGGCCACCTGGCACCGGATGACGGAGGCCGTGGACGCCGGCAGCGTGCTGCTGGAGCGCTGGTTCCCGGTCCGCGACCACTCCACCGCCCTGTCCCTCACCTACGAGACGGCCGAGGCGGGCATCGCCCTCTTCGCCGACCTCGTCCCGCACGTGGCGGCGCGCACGCTGCCCGAACCGATCGACACGAGCGACCGCGAGCGACGGTTCTACCGCAGGTCCGACCGCATGGCCGACGGCGGCATCATCCACGCCGGAACGTCCGCCGCCGAGGCCGTCAGGATCTCCAAGGCCCTCGACCACGGCTCGTTCCCCAACCCGCTCGGCGTACCCACCCTCGTCACCGAACAGGGCGCGGTGTTCGCCCGGCAGGTCAGGCTGGTCCCGCGCGACGACACCCGTACCGCGACCACCGTGCTGGCGGTGAGCAACTCCGCCATCACCCTGGCCGCCCCCGACGCGGACCTCGTCCTGAGCGACTGCACCGCCGTCGACGGGAGCGCGCTGAGCGGCCGGGCAGCCGCCCAGCGCCTCGGCATCACCCCCGGAGCCGCGCTGCCCGCCGCCTCGGCGGAGCGCCTGGCCGACATCGCCGCGGCCCAGAAGCTGCTGCGGCCCCACGAGCCCTGGTGGCGCGCACGACTGGCGAAGCTGCGTCCCGCCCCGCTGCCCGCCGACGACTTCTCCGCGGCCGGCGCCCACTACGGGCGCTACGAACTCGCCTTCACGCCGGCCTCACGGGAGCAGTCCGTCGCGGTGGCCCGCGCCTTCCTCGCCGTGATCGCCGAGCGCACCGGCGAGCAGGTCTTCGACTTCGCTTGGTCGCCCTCGGCCGCCCGTGTCCTCGCCGACCGGACCCACGGCATCACCGCCGCACGCCTGCCCGTGCGGTTCGACGGAGACACCACCCGCTCCCTGCAGGACAAGTTCGACGAGGCGGCGGCCCGCCAGGGCTACGCCAGCGACCTCGAACTCCGCCTCGGCCTGGCCGGACGGCCCCTCGGCGACGACGAGCCGAGCTTCACCCGCGTCATGGTGCTGGACCGCACCGCGGGGGAGGAGGCCTCCGCCGAACCGCACACCGAGGTCGCCCTGCTCTGCCTGCAGGACGGCCCGCCCACCGTCTTCGTCCGGGAGACCGCGATGGGCGAGGAGGAGGCGCTCGACCTCACCCTGCGCGTCGAGGACCTGCTCCTGACGTCCCTCCTGCACGGCGAGGACCCCGACACCGAGCCCGGCACCGAGTCCGACACGGAGCCCGGCACCGGCACCCGCCCCGAACCCGGCGACGCGGCACGTCCGGACGCCGTCACTGCCGCGCCGGAGACCGGAACGGTGCTGGACCTGTTCGCCGCCGCGGCAGCCGCCCGGCCCGGGGCCACCGCCGTCCGCAGCGGCGACCGTACGCTCACCTACGCCGCCCTGGACGCCTGGGCCGACGCCGTCGCCGCCCGCCTCCACGACGAGGGCGTCGAAGCGGGCTCGGTGGTCGGCGTCCTCATGGAGCGGGACGTCACCCTGCTCCCGGCCCTGCTCGGAATCCTGCGCGCCGGCGCCGCGTTCCTCCCGCTGGACCCCGGCTACCCCCTGGAGCGGCTCCAGCGGTACGTCGAGGTCTCGCAGTGCGACCTCATCCTCACCGACGACCGCACCCACGCCCTGGGCGCCTCCCTGGGCCCCGCGCGGCGCGTCCCGGTCGCCGACGGGGCGGCGCAGGCCGTCCCGCCGCAGGTCGCCGCCGCCGATCTGGCCTACGTCCTGTTCACCAGCGGCTCGACCGGCAAGCCCAAGGGCGTGGAGATCGAGCACGGGGCGCTGGCCAACTTCCTCACCGGCATCGGCGCACGCCTCGGAGTCCTGCCCGACGACCGCGTGCTCGCGCACACCACGGTCGCCTTCGACATCTCCCTGCTGGAACTCCTCCTCCCGCTCACCACCGGAGCCACCGTCGTCCTGGCCTCGCGGGAGACCGCGGCGGACCCGTACCGGCTGGCCGAACTCACCGCCGACGTCACGGTCGCCCAGGCGACTCCCAGCCTGTGGCGCCTGCTGCTGGGCACCGGCTGGACCCCGCACGAGGGCCTCACCGTCCTCTCCGGCGGCGAGGCGCTGCCACCGGCCACCGCCGAGCGGCTCCACGCACCGGCCCGCGCCCTGTGGAACCTGTACGGTCCGACCGAGGCGACGATCTGGGCCTCCTGCCACCAGGTCACCTCGGTCGGCTCCTTCCTGCCGCTGGGCGAGCCCCTGCCGAACATGCGGCTCCACGTCCTGGACGCCGGGCTGGAGCCGGCCGGGGCCGGATCGACCGGCGAGCTGTACCTCTCCGGCACCGGACTCGCCCGCGGCTACACCGGCCGGCCGGACCTGACCAACGACGTCTTCACCGTCCACCCCGTGACCGGCGACCGCCTCTACCGGACCGGTGACGAGGTACGCCTCCACGCGGACGGCGCGATCGAGTGGCTCGGCCGGTCCGACGCCCAGGTGAAGGTGCGCGGCAACCGCATCGAGCCCGCCGAGATCGAGCGGGTGCTGGAGAGCTTCGAGGGCATCACCGCCGCCGTGGTCGTCGCCGCGCGGTTCGAGGGACGCGGCGAACCGAGGCTGACCGCCTATCTGGTGGGCGACGGAGTCCCGGCCCGGTCCCGGCTCGACGCCTTCGTCGCGGGCTCCCTGCCCGGCTACATGGTGCCCGACGCCTACGTCAGCCTCGACGCCATGCCGCTGACCGACAACGGCAAGGTGTCCCGCGCCAAGCTGCCGCCGCCGACGCGCGAGACGATCATCCCGTCCTCCGAAGCGGCCGCCGAAGGGCCCGCCGACACGGCCCCGGACGCCCCGGACGCCCCGGAAGCCGTGGAGTCCCTGCAGCCGCCCGTCGACGGGGTCACGGAAGAGGAACTCGCGCAGTCCATCGCGGCCGTGTTCGCGGCCACGCTGGACCACGACTCCTTCGACCCCAACGGCAACTTCTTCGACCTGGGCGGCGACTCGGTCAACGTCACCTCCGCCGCCGTCCGTCTCAGCCGCGAGCTGGGCGCCGACATCACCGCCCCGTCGCTCTTCGCCTCCGGCACCCCGGTCAAGCTCGCCCGGCTGCTGGGCGCGGAGGGCGTGGTACGGCTGGTCGACGCCCCGGAGGCCGAGGCCGCCGCCCCCACCACCGAAACCGCCGCGCCCGAACCGGCCACGACCGCGCCGCAGACGACCGCGCCCGCCACGACGACGCCCCGGACCACCACCCCCACCCCCGCTCCGGCCCCGCCGGCATCCCCTCCCGCGCAGCCCGCCGGGCCGCTCGCCGACGACGGCGCCCTGGCCGTGATCGGCATGGCGTGCCGCTTCCCCGGCGCCGCCACCCCCGACGAGTTCTGGCAGAACCTCGTCGACGGGGTCTCCAGCGTCGGCAACGCCCCGGACGGCAAGCGCGGCTGGGCCCACCTGTGGTCCGAGGCCGGCGCCGACGACGTCCGCATGGGCTGGGTCGACGGCGTCGAGCACTTCGACGCCGCCCGCTTCGGGATCAGCGACCGCGAGGCCCGCCGCATGGACCCCCTCCAGCGGATCCTGCTCAGCGTGACCGCGGAGGCCCTGGAGAGCTGCGGCCACGACCACACCTCCCTCGGAGCCGACACCGGCGTCTTCGTCGGAGCCATCGCGAGCGACTTCCCCGAGATCGTGGCGCAGAGCATCGGCCACGGAGACCCGCACGTGGCGACGGGCACGGCGCCCTCCATGGTCGCCAACCGGCTCTCCCACGTCTTCGACTGGTCGGGGCCGAGCTTCACCGTCGACACGGCCTGCTCGTCCTCCCTCGTCGCCCTGCACCAGGCCGCCATGCACCTGCGGGCCGGCGAGGTGGACGCCGCCGTCGTCGGGGCCGTGAACCTGGTCCTCACCCCCTCCAAGACCCGCTCGTTCGCCCGCAACGGGATGCTGTCCCCGCAGGGGACCTGCCGCGCCTTCGACGACGGAGCCGACGGCTACGTACGCGGCGAAGGCGCCGGCGCCGTCATCCTCAAACGGCTCGCCGACGCCGAACGCGACGGCGACCCCGTCCTCGCCGTGATCCGCGGCACCGCCGTCAACCACACCGGCGGCAGCGCCGGCTTCCTCACGGCACCCAGCCGCCCGGCCCAGGAAGCCGTCCTGCGCAAGGCCCTGGCCGCCTCCGGGCGCACCGCGGCCGACATCGGCTACGTCGAGGCGCACGGCACCGGCACCCAGCTCGGCGACCTCATCGAACTCGAAGCCCTGCACGCGGTCATGGGCGGTTCCACCGACCGCCGTCCGGTGGCCGTGGGCTCCGTGAAGACCAACATCGGGCACCTGGAGCCCGCCGCCGGCATCGCCGGACTGATCAAGACCGTCCTGGCCCTCCAGGCCGGCCACATCCCCCCGTCGTTGAACTTCGACACCCCGAACACCTCCTTCGACTTCGACGCCTCGCCCCTGTTCGTCGCCGACCGGCTCCAGCCGTGGGGCGACGGACCGCGCGTCGCCGGCATCAGCAGCTTCGGCTTCGGCGGGGCCAACGCCCACGCCGTCGTCGAGGCCGGCCCCGCCACGGCGGCGGACGCGGACGAGCCCGGACCCCACCTGCTGGTCCTGTCCGCGGGGTCGCACGAGGCGCTGCGCACCCTGGCCCACCGGACGGTGCTGATGCTGCGCTCCGCGTACTGCCCGTCCCTCCGGGCACTGGGCGACGCGAGCCGGCAGCGTCCGGCCCAGTCCCACCGGCTGGCGTGCGTGGCGGACAGCGTGGAGCAGCTGGAGGACAAGCTGCAGCTGTTCCTCGCCGGGGTCGGGGACGTCCGCTCCCTCCACCTGGGGGTGGCCGCCCGGGCGGCACGCGTCCACGAAGGGCCCCACGGCGGCGGAGCGGACCGCCGGGCCCTCGACGCGGCGGCCCGCGCGTTCGCCGACGGCGCCGAGCTGCCCGCCGGGGAGCGACGCCGGTCGGGCGTGCGCTTCCCGACCAGGCCCCAGGCCGAGAAGTACCTGTGGCTCGAACCGGCCGGGCAGCCGGCGGCAGCCGCCGTACGGGAGACCGCGCCCGCCCGTACGGGGAACACCTGGACGGAGCACCCGGAGGCCGCCGAGCACGTGGTCCTCGGCAAGCCGACACTGCCCGGAGCCGGTTACCCCGGCAAGGTCGCCGAACTCCTCGGCCGCGACCGGCTGGGCCTGCGCGACCTCACCTTCCGGGCGGCCGTCGAGGCCCCCACGACCCTCACCGCCGAACTCGACGGGGAAGCGGTCGCCTTCCGCGACGGCTCCGGAGCCCTGGTGGTCACCACCCGGGTGACCGCGCCGGAGCAGCCCTCCCTCACTGTGCCGCCCGTCGTCGACGGTCTCGCCCCCGTGGCGCTCGATGCGATGTACGAGGCCTTCGAGCGCGCCGGCCTCGCCTACGGCACCGGCTTCCGCACTGTGGCCGAGCTCTCCGTGGCACCCGGGCAGGCGACCGGTGTGCTGCGCGGCACCGCAGGCACCGACGGCGCCGTGGACGCCCGGCTCCTGGACGGGGCCTTCCAGATCGCGCTCGCCGCGTGCGGTGCGCGGGGGCTGTACGTACCGTTCACCGTCGAGCGGCTCACCGTCCTCAGCCGCCTGCCCGCCACCGCCCGCGTGTACGCCCGGCGCGACCGGGACGGCGGGCCGGACGCCGGTCTGCTGACGGCGAGCCTGGTGGTCCTCGACGGGGACACACCCGTCCTGGAGGCGCGCGGGATCACCTGGAAGCGGCTCTCCCCGGCCCCGTCGCCGGGAGGCGCGGGAGACGACGCACGGGACGGCCGCCTTCCCGGTCCGACGCCGGCACCCGCACCCGCACCCGTACCGGTCCGGATCCCGGCTCCGGCGGCCAACGGCCACCGTCCCGTGCCCGCCCCCGGCCGCCCCGCGGCCGGTCTCGACGCCGCGCTGGCCCGCTGGGTGGCGGACGCCCTGGAACTGGACGTCGACGCCCTGGAAACCGACCGCCCGCTGCAGGAACAGGGCCTCGACTCGATGCTCGCGGTCTCGCTGGCCCAGGACATCCGGGCCAGGCTGGACGTGGACATCCCCGTGACCCTGGTCCTGGAGGTCGGCACGGTCGACCGGCTGGCCGCCGAGCTGAGGGACGAGTACGGGGTGCTGGCGGCCCCTGCCGAAGCGGGCGCGGACGACGGCCCGGGGACGGCCGTCCCCGAAGCGCACACGGAGCCCCTCGCGGCCCCGGCCCCGGCCCCGGCCCCCGCTCCCGCCCCGGCCCCGGTACCGGTACCGGCGGCCGAGCGGACCGCCGCCCCGGCCCCCGCCGACGAGGACCTCCACGACATCGCCGTCATCGGCTTCGACGGCGTGTTCCCGAATGCAGGGAGCCCCGAGGAGCTGTGGCGGGTCCTGGTGGGCGGCGAGGACTGCCTGACCGAGGTGCCCGCGTCCCGCTGGGACATCGACTCCTACTACGGGACCGAGGGCACGCCCGGCACCGTCTACCTCAGGCGCGCCGGCTTCGTCGAGGGACTGACCGACTTCGACCCCGGATTCTTCCGGCTGTCACCCGCCGAGGCGGAGTGGATCGACCCCCAGCAGCGCCATCTCGTCCAGTCGGCCTGGCGGGCCCTGGAGGACGCCGGCCTCGCCGGACGGACCCAGCGCTCCACCGGGGTGTTCGTGGGCGCCAGCTACCAGCACTACCGCGACACGGTCGTCGGGGACGTCGTCCAGACGGCGGCCGGCCTGGGCAACCACAACGCGATCCTGGCCAACCGGGTGAGCTACTTCCTGGACCTGCACGGGCCGAGCATGACGATCGACACCCTGTGCTCCTCGTCGCTGGTGGCCCTGCACACGGCGGTCCGCAGCATCCGCGACGGCGACTGCGAACAGGCCATCGTCGCCGGCGTGCACCTGGCCATGTCCCCGCAGTACTTCCAACTCGGCTCGCGTCTGCGCTCGTTCTCCCCGTCCAACGCGCTCCGGCCGTTCGATGCGGGGGCGGATGGTTTCGTGCCGGGTGAGGGTGTGGTGACGGTGGTGGTGAAGCCGTTGCGTGATGCCTTGCGTGATGGTGACCGGATCCGGGGTGTGATCAGGGGCAGTGCGGTCAATCACGGTGGCCGGACCAGTGGTCTGACGGTTCCGAGCAGTGCGGCGCAGCAGGAGGTCATCTCGGCTGCGTTGCGGGATGCGGGGGTGCCGGTGGAGTCGATCGGTCTGGTCGAGGCGCACGGGACCGGGACCGGTCTGGGTGATCCGATCGAGGTCGAGGGTCTGACGCGTGCCTGGCGTGGTCTGACGGGCCGTTCGCAGTTCTGTGCGATCGGTTCGCTCAAGGGCAACGTGGGTCATCTGGAGCCGGCTGCGGGTCTGGCGGGTCTGGTGAAGGTGCTGTTGGCGATGGAGCACGGTGTGGTTCCGCCGTCGTTGCACGTGGTGCGGCCGAACGACCACATCCGTTTCGAGGAGTCGCCGTTCTACCTCGCGGACCGTGCGATGGAATGGCCGCGTACGGGTGGTCCGCGTCGTGCGGCGGTCAGTGCCTTCGGGATGGGCGGCGTCAACGCCCACGTCATCGTGGAAGAGCCTCCCGCTGCGGCTCCGCGGGAGATCGCCGGGCAGGACTCCTACGTGGTGCGGGTGACCGCGGCGGACGAGACGGCGCTGCGCACCCTCGCCGGCTCCTACGCGGACGAACTCCTCGGTGCGTCGGCGGAGACGCTGGGGGACTTCGCGCACACCGCGAACACCGGCCGCGCGGGACACCGCTTCCGCGCGGTGGTCCACGGCGCCGAAGCCACCGCGCTGACGGCCGCCCTGAAGGAGGTCGCCGCCGGCCGGGTCCCGGCCTCCCGCAAGGCAGGCAAAGCCGGTCCGAACGCGTTCCTGTTCACGGGTCAGGGTTCGCAGTACGCGGGCATGGGCCGTGGCCTGTACACCTCGGAGCCGGTGTTCCGTTCGGCCCTGGACGAGTGCGCGGCCCTGCTGGCGCCCCACCTCGACATCCCCCTGCCGGAGCTGCTGTTCGGCAGCGAGGCCGAGAGGCTGAACCGAACGGGATACGCGCAGGTCGGGATCGTGTCGCTGCAGGTGGCCCTGGTGCGCTGGCTGGAGTCGGTCGGCGTCCGTCCGGACGCCGTGGCCGGTCACAGCCTGGGCGAGCTGACCGCCGCCTGGGCGGCCGGGGTACTGGGTCTGGAGGATCTCCTCCGGCTGACCACCCTGCGCGGGCGGCTGATGGAGGAGCAGCCGGGCCATGGTGCCATGGCCGTGGTCCACGCCGACGCGGAAGCGGTCCTGGACGCCCTGGCCGGCCACCCGGGAGTCGAGGTCGCGGCGTTCAACGCCCCGCGCTCGGTGACCGTTTCCGGTCCGGCCGAGGCGGTCACCAGGTTCCGTGAGGCATCGGGCCTGCGGACCACCCCCCTGGTGGTCAGCCACGCCTTCCACTCGGCACTGATGGAGGGGGCGGTGGCCCCGTTCACGCAGGCGGTGGCGGCAACCCCGCTGTCGGCGCCCGTCCTGCCCTTCGCCTCCTCCGTGTCCGGCGGCTGGCACACGCCCGAATCGGCCACGGACCCGGCGTACTGGGGCCGGGCCATCCGGCAGCCGGTCCGCTTCAGCGAGGCGGTCACGGCACTGAGCGGAGCCGGTGCGGGTGTGGTGTGGGAGATCGGCTCCCACCCCCAGCTGACCCCGCTCGCACGGGCTTCGTGGCCTGAGCCGCAGCCGGTGTGGCTGAGCACCCTGCGCCGCGAGCGCACGGACCAGGCCGAGCTGCACGCGGCGGTGGCCGCCTACGTGAACGGGACCCCGGCCGACCTCGACTGGTCGGGACTGCACGCCGGCAGGGGACAGCGCACCATCACCATCCCCACCTACCCCTTCACCCGACAGGAGCTGGTGGCACCCGCCGCCCGCCCTGCCGACCCCGCGACGGCCCCCGTCAGCCACCCGCTGTTCGACCGTCACTACGAGTACCGGAGCGAGGGACAGTGACGTACCCGGCCGAGACCTACGAGAAGACGTTCACGGGCCAGGAGCCCTTCATCGCCCAGCACCGCTCCGCGGGCACCGGGCTCCTGCCCGCCGCCGTGCAGCTGGAAATGGCCATGCTGGGGGTCGCCCGGCGCGCTCCGTTCGCACCGCTGGAGCTCACCGACGTGACCTTCCTGCGGCCCCTCACCATCAGCGAGGACGCGGCGGCTCCCGTCCGGCTCGACGTGACCTTCGGGCCGCGGACCCGCTTCGAGCTGAGCACCGTCGTGGCCGGCGAGCGCAAGCCGCTGTCCACCGGTACCGGCCGGCTGCTCCCCGCCGACGTCCAGGCCCGGCCCGCCGGCCCGCACCCGCAGCCGGACGGTTCGCTGGTCCTCGGCCCGGCCCGGCTGTACGACAGCTGGAACCGCGGGGGCCTCCAGTACGGGCCCGACTTCCGCACCGTCCGGGAGCTCACCGTCGGCAACGGCGGCGTCGTCCGGGCCACCCTGCGCTCCGACGCGGAGCCCGTGCCCTGGTACGCCCACCCGCTCCTCGTGGACGGGGTGTTCCAGGTCGTCAGCTGCGCGCTCCAGGACCTCGCGGGATCCGACGGCCCCCACCCCATGCTGCCGATCGGCCTCGCCCGCCTCCGGGTCTTCACCGACCTCTCCGCACTGTCGTCCGGGGTGACCGTCCTCGTGCGCCGCACCGGCGTCGACGGTGCGTACGCCACCGCCGACGCCACCGTCCTGGGCCCCTCGAACGAGGTCGCCGCGGAGTTCGAAGGGCTCCGGATGCGGCGGACCGCCACCGTCGGCCGGCCGGCCGCGGCCGCGGTCCAGGCTCAGGCCCCGGCTCCGGCACGGTCTGTGGCACTGCCCATCAGCCGTATCGTCTGGCGCCCGGCACCGGGCGACGCCGCCCACCGGCCCGAGCCGGTGACCGGCACCTGGGTGGTGCTGCACGACGGCGGCACCGACGGCCTGGGCGCGCGCGCCGCCGAGCGGCTGCGGGCCGGGGGCGCCCGCGTGGTGGAGGTCGGCAGCGGTCCCTCCGCGCCGCAGCAGCACGACCGTGACCGCCTGACCCTGGCGCAGCCGGACGAAGAGGCCTTCCGGCAGCTCTGGGAGGAGGTCGCGGACCCGGTCGCGGGTGTCGTGCACCTGTGGAACGCCGACGACGCGGCCGACGGCGCCCGGAGCGAGGACGCGGAGCTCCGCGTCGGCCTCTACGGATGCCTGGCCGCCCTGCGCACCCTCGGCGAGCGGCAGCGCAAGTCCCGCTTCCTCGTGGTGACCCGGGACGGACAGGCCGTCGCGGACGGGGACCGGCCGGTCCCCGCCCGTGCCGCCCTGTGGGGGTTCCTGCGCACCGCCGCCGTCGAGTACCCGGGCCTGCGCCCGCGCCTCGTCGACATCGACCGCTCCGCCGACGGCGGGCTCACCGCCCTCCTGGCGGAACTCGGCGACGGCGCCGGTCCGACCGAGACCGGCTACCGGGAGGGTGTCCGCCAGACACCCGTCCGCGTCCGGGACCGGTCGGCACACGCCGGGCCCGGCACCGTGCCGGGGCCCATCAGGCCGGGTGGCCGCTACCTCGTCCTCGGCGGGCACGGGGGACTGGGCCTGGAGCTCGCCGCCCGGTTCGCACGCGAAGGCGCCGGTGTCGTCGCGCTGGTCAGCCGTTCCGGAGCGGCACCCGCCGGCGAGGACCCGACCGCCGCCCTCGCCGCGTACGGATGCGAGGTCGTCTCCTACCGGGCGGACGTCACCACCCCCGGCTCCCTGGCGGCCGTGGTGGAACGGATGCGGACGGAGTTCGGCGAGCTCCACGGCGTGGTCCACGCCGCAGGCACGCTCAAGGACGGCCTCATCCGCAGCGCCACCGCCGCGGACATCGCCGCGGTGATGCGGCCCAAGGCCGACGGCGTCCGCGAGCTGGCCGCCGCGGTGGCCGGGCAGGACCTGGACTTCGCCGTGCTGTTCGCGTCGGTCTCCGGCACGTTCGGCAACCTCGGCCAGGGCGGGTACGCCGCCGCCAACGCCTACCTCGACGCCTTCGCCCACGCGTACGGATCGCCGTGGCTGAGCGTCGACTGGGGCCTGTGGGGCGAGGTCGGCATGGGCACGGCCGTGGCCGAGCAGCTGAGTCGGCGCGGAGTCCGGCCCCTCGGCACCGAGGAGGGGCTCGACGCCCTGATCGCGGTACTGCGATCGCCGGAGGACCCCCGCCAGGTGGTCGTCGCCCACCCGGACGCCGGCGACGTGATCCTTCCGCTCGACGAAGAGGCGGCCGAGGAGCCCGGTGACGATCCCGCGGCGCCTGCCGCCGTACGGGAACCCTCCGTCGAGGTCGTGCGGGCCGTGGCGTCCGGCGCGGACTCCGCGGAACGCGTCGCCGACGCGCTGGAGGTCTTCCTCGCCGAGCGGCTGGGCCTCGCCTCCTTCGACCGCGACGCCCCGCTGTCGGACTACGGCCTGAGCGCGAGCTCGATCATGAGCGTCGAGCTGTCGGAGGAACTGTCGCACCGGTGGGGCATCCAGCTCCCCGCGACCCTCTTCCTGGAGTACGGAGAGTTCCCCGAACTGGTCCACGCCCTGACCGACCGCTACGGCGCGGCCGTCGCGCTCGCGGCACCGGAACCCGAAGGGCCCACCCCCGCCGCAGCCCCCGTCGTCGAGCCCGAGCCGCTCCCGGCCCCCGCCCCGGACCACCCGCGTCCGGCACCGCGGCGGCAGCCGGCGTCCGCCGGCCGCGACGCGGACGTCGCGATCGTCGCCGTCTCCGGCGACCTGCCGGGCGCGTCCGGCGGCGCGGCCGGCCTGTGGCCGCTGCTCCGCTCCGGCGGGCACGCGTTCACCGAGGTCCCCGCCGAACGCTGGGACATCGACGCCCACTTCGAGCCGCGCGGCCCCAGGATGACGGGCACCTACTGCCGGTCCGGCGCCTTCGTCGCCGGCATCGACCGCTTCGACCCCTCCTTCTTCGGCATCTCCGTACGCGAAGCCGAGGACATGGACGTCCAGCAGAAGCTGCTGCTGGAACACGCCTGGACGGTCCGGGACGACAGCGGCCTCGCGGACCGCCGCGACATCGGCGTCTTCGTCGCCGCCACCTACACCCACCACCGCGACACGCAGGGCCTGGAGACCGTCGGCCCGCACACCGCGCTCGGCTCCATGAACGCGGTGCTCGCCAACCGGATCTCGTACGCACTGGACCTGACCGGTCCCTCGCAGACCGTCGACACCCTCTGCTCGTCCTCCCTGGTAGCCGTCCAGCAGGCGGTCGCCGCGCTCCGTGCGGGCCACTGCGGCGCCGCCATCGTGGCGGCCTGCCAGGTCGGACTGACCCCGTGGTACTACCGCAGCCTGAGCCAGCTCGGCGCACTGTCGGAAGGCCTGCCCCGGCCCTTCGACGAGCGGGCGGACGGATTCCTCCCCGGCGAGGGCGCCCTCGCCGTGATGCTGAAGCCCCTGGCGGACGCGGAGCGGGACGGCGACCGGATCTGGGGCGTCGTCCGCGGCACCGCCGTCAACCACGGCGGCCGGGGCAGCGCCCTGCCGGTGCCCCGCAGCGAAGCCCAGGCCGCGGTGGTCCGCGCCGCCCTGGACGACGCCGGCCTGGCCCCGGCGGACATCTCCCTGATCGAGACCCACGGCACCGCGACCCGGCTCGGCGATCCGATCGAGATCGCCGCGCTGACCGAGGTGTTCGGCGGCGACCCGGACCGCGACGGCCCCTGCCACATCGGCACGGTCAAGGGCAACATCGGACACCTGGAACCCGCGGCCGGACTCGCCGGACTGCTGAAGGTGCTGCTGTGCCTGCGGCACCGGGAGATCCCGCCCGTCGCCGGCTTCGAGAACCCCAGCAGCCACCTGGACCTGTCCGCCGGGCCGTTCGAGATCCCGGCAGCGCCCCGGCCCTGGAACCCGAAGGGGCCGCGCCGGGCGGGCGTCAGCTCCTTCGGCATGGGCGGCACCAACGCGCACGTCGTCGTGGAGGAGCACCTCGGGGAGCCCCCGTACGGGGAGGCCGATGCAGAGGACCCCCGCGCGAGCGCCGCCCGCCCGGACGAACACCTCCTCGTCCTGTCCGGCCACACCCCGGACGCACTGCTCCGGCGCATCGAGGACGTCCGCCCGCTGCTCCGCGGCACCGCGGACGACCTGGCCGGGCTGTGCCGCTCCAGCGCCGTCGGACGGGACCACCGGGCGCACCGCGTCGCGGTCCTGGGGGCCACGGCCGACGAACTGGCCACCGGACTGGCACGGGCACGGGAACTGGCGGACCGGGCACCCGGCACCGTCGTCCGCGCAGGGACCGTCCTCGACAGCGCCTCGACGGGGCTCACCGACGCGGCCTTCCGCTACGTCCGCGGCGGCTCCGTCGACTGGACCGCGGTGTACCCGGGCCCGCCCGCACGCCGCCACACCCTGCCGCCCTACCCCTTCGGGGCCCGACCCGCCGCGACGTCCGCGCCGACCCCTCGGGCCGTGACCGACCAGGACGCGCCGGACGCACCGGACGTGGCCGCGGCCGTGCGACGGCTCACGGCCGCCCACCGGGTGCTGGGCGAGGACACCGTTCCGGGGGCGCTGCCCCTCGCCCTCGCCCTGCGGTCGAGCGGCGTCCTGACCGGGATCGCCTTCGCCGGCCGGGGGACCGGAACCCATCCCCTCACCAGCGACCTGGGCGACCCCGCCCGCACCGGCCCGGCCGCCTTCCGGCACGCCGGCCGGGTCATCGCCCGGCTCACCACCGCCGGCACCCCGACCGGGCCCGTGCCCGGCGCCGCGGACCTGGACGCCGTACGGGCCGGACTCGGCCGCACCCTGGAACCGATCGGCCTCTACGCCTGGTTCGAAGCCAAGGGCATGGAGCTCGCCGCCCCGCTCCGGTCCATCACCGACGTCCGGTACGGGCCGGGCCGGGTCCTCGCCCGGATCACCCTCCCCGCCGACGGCCCGCTGGAAGCGGAGGCAGTCGCCATCGACGCCGCCCTCCAGGCCATGGCCGTCCTCACCCTGGCCGATCCCGCCTCCCCGTCGGGGACGTACCTGCCCGTCTCCATCGGGCGGGCGACCCGCTGGGCCGACCCGGCGCGCACGGCGTACGTCCTCCTCGACGGCACGGAGCCCGGAGCCGACGGCACCCGGCGCGGCGACGCGACCCTGTTCGGCGCCGACGGCCGGGTCCTGGTCCGGCTCGACGAGATCGAGTACCGGACGGTGACGGCGACCCGGAACACCCCTTCCGCCCCTTCCACCCCCGCCACCCCCGCTCCCGCCACCCGCACTGCGCACGCCGCGGCGTCGGAGGCAGCCGTCCTCGCGGTGGTGCGCACCGTCCTGCACGACCCGGGCGTCACCGCGACCACCTCACTCTCCGCCGTGGGTCTCGACTCCATGCTGGCGACGGCCGTCGCGGACGAGGTCGAGGAGAAGTACGGGGTGCGGATCGGCCCGATGGAGGTCCTGGACGCCGCTGACTGCCGGACGCTCGCCGCACACGTCGCCGGGCTCGCGCCCGACGGGGCGTTCGGCCCGGACACGGCCCGCGACACGACCCCCGCACCCGCCCAGGCGCCCGCACCGGTCGCGGCCCCCACGACCGCCGGGGCCCCCGCCGCGGACGCCGACACCGTGTCCCCCGAGGACATGGCGGTCATCGGCCTCTCCCTGGCACTGCCCGGCGCCCCGGACCCGGAAGGGTTCTGGTCGCTCCTCGCCGGCTCGGGCGAGGAGATCCGCCCGGCGCCGCCGCACCGCTGGGGCCGGTACGCCGACGGAGCCGAACCCGACATGGGCGGATTCCTCGACAACGTGGAGGAGTTCGACGCCCGCTTCTTCGACTTCTTTCCCAAGCAGGCGGAGGTCCTCGACCCGCAGGTCCGCTGGCTGCTCCGCACGACCTGGGAGGCCCTGGAGTCGGCCGGCCTGCCTCCGCGGCAACTGACGCCCGCCACAGGGGTGTTCGTCGGCGCCAGCTACCAGCACTACAAGGACTTCAACATCGAGCCCGAGCTCGACGCGCCCAGCGGCCTGGGCAACCACAACGCCTTCCTGGCCAACCGGGTGAGCTGGTTCCTGGACCTGCACGGGCCGAGCATGACGATCGACACCCTGTGCTCCTCGTCGCTGGTGGCCCTGCACACGGCGGTGCGCAGCATCCGCGACGGCGAGTGCGAACAGGCCATCGTCGCCGGAGTCCGCGTCGCCATGTCCCCGCTGCACTACGTCGCGATGCGCAACCTGCGTGCCCTCTCGCCGTCGGGTACGGCCCGGCCGTTCGATGCGGGGGCGGATGGTTTCGTGCCGGGTGAGGGTGTGGTGACGGTGGTGGTGAAGCCGTTGCGTGATGCCTTGCGTGATGGTGACCGGATCCGGGGTGTGATCAGGGGCAGTGCGGTCAATCACGGTGGCCGGACCAGTGGTCTGACGGTTCCGAGCAGTGCGGCGCAGCAGGAGGTCATCTCGGCTGCGTTGCGGGATGCGGGGGTGCCGGTGGAGTCGATCGGTCTGGTCGAGGCGCACGGTACGGGTACCGGTCTGGGTGATCCGATCGAGGTCGAGGGTCTGACGCGTGCGTGGCGTGGTCTGACGGGCCGTTCGCAGTTCTGTGCGATCGGTTCGTTGAAGGGGAACGTGGGTCATCTGGAGCCGGCTGCGGGTCTGGCGGGTCTGGTGAAGGTGCTGTTGGCGATGGAGCACGGTGTGGTTCCGCCGTCGTTGCACGTGGTGCGGCCGAACGACCACATCCGTTTCGAGGAGTCGCCGTTCTACCTCGCCGATCGCGCGATGGAATGGCCGCGTACGGGTGGTCCGCGTCGTGCGGCGGTCAGTGCCTTCGGGATGGGCGGCGTCAACGCCCACGTCATCGTCGAGGAGCCTCCCACTGCCGCTCCGCGCGAGGCTGCCGGGCAGGACTCGTACGTGGTGCGGGTGACCGCGGCCGACGAGACGGCACTGCGCACCCTCGCCGGTGCGTACGCCGACCGGTTCGACGCGGTACGTGACGACCGGGAGACCGCCGACCTCTGCCACACCGCCAACACCGGGCGCTCTCCGCTGGAGTTCCAGACCGCCGTCCACGGACGCACGGCCGCCGAACTCGCCACCGCCCTGCGCTCCGTCGCCGCCGGCACCGTCGCATCCGCCCGCGTCGACCTCGACCTGACCGCCGAAGCCGCGGCGGCCCGCACCGGGTCGGCCCCGGCGCCGCACCGGCCCGCAGGCGCCGCCGAACTGGCCCGCGTCGGCTACGCGCACATCGACTGGCGCTCGCTCTCCGCCGCGGACGCCCGCGTCACCGACCTCCCCACCTACCCGTTCGAGCAGGGGTCCTACTGGCACACCACCGAGCACGCGGCCACCGAGCCCGCCCCCGCAGCACCCGCCCCCGCAGCACCCGCCGCCGAAGCGGTCCGCGTCCAGTGGCGCGTCCGCGACCTGCCCCCGCTGCCCGCCACCGGGGCGACGACGGTCCGCCTGGTCACCGCCGACCCGGACATCGGGTACGCGCTGACCAGGGCCCTCCGGGACGGGGGCACGACCGTCGTCGAGCCCGGCCGGCCGGCGGACGCGGCCATCGTCGTCGACTCCCGGGACGGGAGGCCCCTCGACCTGAGCGGCTTCTGGGCCGAACTGGGCGAACTGGTGGCCTCGCTGCCCGCGCACGGCACCCTGCTCCGCGCCGGATTCCACGACGCCGCCGTGCACCCCGCCGACCTCGACGGCCTGCGCCCCGAACGGGCCGCCACGGCCATGGCCGTACGGGCCGCCGGAGCCGAGGGCCGCAAGCCCACCCTCACCGTCCACCTGGACCCGGCCGAACCCGTCGAGGTCCTCGCCGGCCGCATCGCCGCCGAGTACGCCGCCCTGACGGCCGGTGCGGCCACCGGAGCCCACGCCGACGGCGGGACGGCCGCCGTCGCCCACCGGCACGGCCTGCGCTACACGCCGCACGCCGTGCCCGCCGCGCCCGGCGCACCGTACGCCCTGCCGCACGACGGGTACTGCCTGGTCACCGGCGGACTGGGCGCCGTCGGACTGCGCCTGACCGAGCGGCTGATCGACCTGGGGGCCCGGCGCATCGGCATCGTCGGCCGGTCGGCCGTCGACCCCGAGCACTCCGCCCCCCTGCGGGAACTGGCGGCGCGGGCCGAGGTCGCGTACGTCTCCTGCGACGTGTCCGACCCGACGGCGCTCGCCGCCGTCGCCGGGCAACTGGGGCGGCGCTGGGGCCGGCTGGTCGGCGTCGTCCACTCCTCCGGCGGGGTCAACCCGTTCGGGGCCGTGCAACGCCGGCCGTGGAGCGACGCCGAGAAGGTGCTCGCCCCCAAGGTCCCCGGCTCGCTGAACGTCGTACGACTGGCCAAGGACCAGGGCGCCGACTTCGCCGTCCTCGTCTCCTCGATCGCGGGCACGCAGGCCCTGGCCGGCCGGGGGCTGGTCGACTACAGCCTCGCCAACGCCTACCAACTGGCGCTCGCCGAACGGGAGAACGGCCCGGTCACCACGGTCACCGCGCACGCGTGGCCCAACTGGACGGGCATCGGCATGAAGGCGGACGCGTCCTTCTCCGCCGACCACTCGATCGACGCCGCGGACGCACTGGACGCCTTCGCCGGCCACCTCCGGTCGGGCGGCGCCGTGATCTTCCCGGGAACCGCCACCGCCGTCCCGGCCCGGCCCGCCGAACCCGTCAGCTCCGCGCCGGCGGCCGAGGTACGGTCCGAGGCGCGGGCCGAGGCTCCCGCCGCCCCCGCACCGGCCCGCGCAACCCACGACGGCGGGGCCATGCGCGCCCGGGTCAGGGAGGCCTTCGTCCACGTACTGGGGGAGGACCCCGGCGAACGCCCGCTACTGGGACTGGGACTCGACTCCCTGGTGATCGCCGAACTGACCACGGCGCTCGAACAGCGCAGCGGCCTGCCCGTCGACCCCTCGCTGCTGATGCGGGCACGCACCGCCGACGACATCGCGGCCGGACTCGCCGCCCAGGCGGCACCGGCAGCCGACGGACCGCCCGCCCCCGACCACACCCCCGCCCCCGACGACGCGACCGCCTCCGCCCTGAGCGCCCTGCTGCGGCCCCTGCTCCAGCAGGAGGGGCAGCGATGACCGGGCCGCGGACAACAGGGCCGCGTACGACCGCAGAGCCGAACGAAAGGACAACCGTGAGCGAGCTCGACACCCGCATCGCCGTCATCGGCCTCGCGGTACGGCTCCCGGGCGCCGAGGACGCCGTCGACCTGACGCACTTCCTGGGCCGCGACGGGGTCGAGGTCGGAGAGGTCCCGCCGAGCCGGTGGGCCCGCGAACTCTACCGGGGCGAAGGACCCCACCAGGGCACGCACCACCGCGGCGCGTTCCTGGTGGACCCGTTCTCCTTCGACCACGAGGCGTTCGGCATGACCGCCGAGGACGCCGTGTTCCTCGACCCCCAGCAGCGGGTGATGCTGGAGGTCGGCGCCCGGGCCCTGGAGGACGCCGGATACCTCGGCGTGCGCCGCAGGCTCGACGCGGGCGTGTTCGTCGGCGCCCGCATGAACGGCTACGGATTCGACCGGGGCCGGGGACAGGTCCCGCCCGGCACCGCGGGCTCCCCGGCCGAGGCCGGGCCCGCCGCACTGTGGGGACGGTCGCAGAACTTCACGGCGGCCTGGCTGTCCGACCGCTTCGACCTGGCGGGCCCGAGCCTGGTGGTGGACACCGCCTGCTCCTCCTCCCTGTCGGCGGTCTGGCTGGCCTGCCAGAGCCTGGCGGCCGGGACCTGCGAACTCGCCCTGGTCGGCGCGGTGGACCTGCTGATCGACCCGCTGACCTTCGTCCTCCTCTCCCGCACCGGGGCCCTCTCCCCGGACGGGCTGTGCCACACCTTCGACGGCAGGGCCAACGGCTACGTGCCCGGCGAGGGCGCCGCCGCCCTGGTCCTGAAGCCGATGCCGGCGGCACTGGCCGACGGCGACGTCATCCTCGGAGCCATCAGCGGGACCGCCGTCAACAACGACGGCCGCACCATGGGCGTCACCACACCGAACCTGGAAGCCCAGATCGACCTGCTGGACAAGGCCTACCGCACCATCGACCCGGCGACCGTCCAGTACGTGGAGGCACACGGCACCGGCACCGCGATCGGCGACCCGATCGAAGTCCGCGCGCTCACCGAGGTGTTCACCCGGCACGGCGTCCCCCGCAACTCCGTGGCGCTCGGCTCCGTCAAGCGCCGCATCGGCCACCTGCACTCGGCATCGGGCCTGGCCGGACTCGCGAAGATCATCGTCGCGCTGCGCGAGGGCACCGTCCCGGCCGTGGCGGTGGCGTCGCCCAACCCGCGCCTCAACCTCGCCGACAGCCCCTTCCACCTGCCCGGCACGAGCCTGCCCTGGCCCGAAGCGCCCGTACGCCGGGCCGCCGTGAGCGGATTCGGCTTCGGCGGCACCAACGCCCACGTGGTCGTCGAAGCAGCCCCGGCCGCGGCCCCCGCCGGCCCGGCGGACGGCGACCCCCGGCAGCCCCGGCCCGAGCCCGTCCACCTGCTGCCGCTGTCCGCGGACAGCCCGTACGCACTGCGCGAACTGGCCGCGCAGTGGCTGGAGTTCCTGCCCTCCCTCACGGACGGGCCCGGCGGACTCGGCGACGCGTGCGCCACCGCCCGCCTGGCCCGCCCGCACCGCACCGAGCGGCTCGCCGTCGTCGGCGCGGACGCCGGCCGGCTCGCCGCCGCCCTCCGCGCCTGGCTCCTGGCCCCCGCCACCCCGCACCCCCGCACCGACGGCACCCCCCGCACCACCGTGTCGGTACGCCCCGGAGCCGACGCCGCCCCGCCCGCCTGGCTGACCGCCCTCGACGCCTCCTCCCCGGCCGTCCACGCAGTCGTCGGCCTCTTCGAAACCGCCACCGGCACCCCCCTCGCCGCGTTCTCCGGCGAACTGCTGCGGATCCTCTCCGCCGTCGCCCTCGCGATCGCCCTGCGCGACCTGGGGCTGTCCGAGGACGCGGTCGACCTGCCCCCCGGCTGGGAGGCGGTCGGGAACTTCGTACGGGGCCGAGTCCCCCTGGAGCGGGCCCTGGCCGACGTCCTGCGGGGCGCCCAGGACCCCTCCCGCCCGACACGGGACACCGACACCGGGGGCCGTGCCGGCATCGACGCCGCCACCCTCCTCGCCGGGGCCCGCGACGGCCGCGAGGTCGCCGAGGTCCTCGCCGGCATCGCCGCCCGGCTCTTCCGCGAGGGCCGGGACGTCGACTGGGCCGCGTACCAGCAGACCACCGGCGCGGCGTGGACCAAGCGCCTGCTGCCCCACGCCCAGCAGCGCGGCCGGGCACTGAACCTCGCCGAACCGCTGCGCTCGGCCGAACCCGGGTCGCCCGCGGAGCTCGTGTCCGACGAAGGCGCGGCCGGGTACACCTACGCCCGGGTCTTCGGCCCGGCCGAGGCCCCCATCGCCCAACACGCCGTGTACCGCACGCTCATGCTCCCGGGCGTGGCGTGGTTCGACTTCCTCCGCGAAGGCGCCGCGCTCCGGGGCGACGCCTTCCACGGGGCGCGCGACATCCTCTTCCACCGCCCACTCATCGCCACCGGGGCCCGCCGGGTCGTCTGCCGGGTCCACGGCGACGGCGGCTTCAGGGTCGAGGACGGCGAGAGCGGCGAACCGTACGTCACCGGCCGCCTCGTCACCGAACCCCCCGCCGCTCCGCCGCCGCCCGTCCCCGTGCACACCCTGCTGGCCGACTGCGCCCGCACCACCCTGCACGCGGGCTCGGGCCTCTACCGGTGGCTGCGCCGGATCGGCTACCACCACGGCCGCTACTACCGGAACATCTCCTGGGTGGCGAGCCTCCCCGACGGCGGCACCCTGGCCCGCATCGAGGGCGCCCGCCAGCGGGAGATGAACCCGCCCGGCGTGGAACTGTTCCCCGGCCTCCTGGACAGCGTGACGGTCGCGGCCATCGACCCGGCGAACCCCGTGTTCGGCGCGACCGACGCCTCCGCGTTCATCCCGCTCTCGGCGGGCCGGCTGGACGTCCTCGGACCGCTGGACACCGCCGCCTACGTACGCACGGAGATCGCCTTCTGGAACGACGAGGCCTGCCGGGTCACCCAGACCGTCACCGACGAGGCCGGCACGCCCCTCCTGGTCTTCGGGGACATGTCGTCCAAGCGGGTTCCCGTCCTGGCGTTCACCGCGGGGGAGACGTCCACGGCTACGGCGCCCTCCGCGCCCTCCGCGCCCTCTGCCGTGCCGTCCGCCGCGCCCTCCGCCGTGCCGTCCGCATCCGAGGCGCGGCCGACCACCCCGCAGCCGCCCGTGCCCGTTCCCACACCGCCCCGCCCGGCGGCTCCCGCAGCCCCTCCCGCCTCACGGTCCGCGCGGGCACTCGCCTGGTTCCTGTCCTTGACGGACACCCCCGCGGAGGACGCCGACAAGGAGTTCCTGTCCGCCGGCTTCGACTCGGTCGGGCTGGTCGGGCTGAGCGAGCGCATCTCCCAGGAACACGGGGTGTCCCTGTACCCGACCGTCTTCTTCGAGTACCCGACCCCGCGCCAGTTCGCCGAGTTCCTCGTGGAGGAGGAGCCGGGACTCGTCGACGGGCTGGCCGCCCCGGCCGCCCCGGCCCAGGAGGCCGCTCCGCACGCCGAACCGGCCCCGGAGCCCACGGCCCCCGCCCCCGCAGAGCCCGTACCGCCCGCACGCGCGGCCGCCACGGCCACGCCCCGCGAGCCCGAGCCCGCCCGCACGCCCGAGCCCCCCGCGGCCGCCCCGGAGTCCCGGCCGCGCGACGTCGCCGTCGTGGGCGCCGCGGTCCGGCTTCCCACCGCGGGCGACCTGACCGCCTTCGCCGAACTCCTCATGGAGGGCCGGGACACGGTCCGGCCGCTGCCCGAAGGCCGCCGGCCGGACGCAGACGGACCGGTCCCGTACGCCTCCTTCCTGGACCGCGTGGACGAGTTCGACCCGGCCCCCTTCCGGATCTCGGCCCGTGAGGCCCCCCTCATCGACCCGCAGGCGCGCATCGTCTACGAGACGATCTGGGAGGCCCTGGAGGACGGCGGCCGGAACGGCACCCGCGCCCAAGGCCGCACCGGTCTGTGGATCGCCTACAGCCACGACCACTACCACGAGGAGCGGGTCCGCCACGGCGTACCCGACGGCCGGGGCCTCGGCCTGGAGGCGATGATCGCCAACAGGCTGTCCTACCTCATGGACTGGCACGGCCCGAGCGGACTGGTCAACACCCTCTGCTCCTCCTCACTGGTCGCCCTGCACTCGGCACTCCAGCACCTGCGGACCGGAGACATCGACACCGCGGTGATCGGAGCCGTGCACGCCGGCATCAGCCCGGAGTACTTCCACTCCATGGGCGACCTCATGGCCCTCTCGCCCCGCTACCGCAGCCGCGCCTTCGACAGCACCGCCGACGGCTTCGTCCCGGGCGAAGGAGCCGTGGCCGTGGTCCTGCGCCGGTACGACGACGCCGTGCGCGACGGCGACCGGATCCGCGGCGTGGTCAAGGGCGCCGCCGTCAACCACGGCGGCCGCACCAGCCGCTACTCCGCACCCAGCCCGCGCGCACAAGCCGACGTGATCTCCGCCGCGTTGCGGGATGCGGCGGTGCCGGTGGAGTCGATCGGCCTGGTCGAGGCGCACGGGACCGGGACCGGTCTGGGCGACCCGATCGAGGTCGAGGGCCTGACCCGTGCCTGGCGCGGTCTGACGGATCGTTCCCAGTTCTGCGCGCTCAGCTCCCTGAAGAGCAACGTGGGCCATCTGGAGCCGGCTGCGGGTCTGGCGGGTCTGGTGAAGGTGTTGCTGGCGATGGAGCACGGTGTGGTTCCGCCGTCGTTGCACGTGGTGCGGCCGAACGACCACATCCGTTTCGAGGAGTCGCCGTTCTACCTCGCCGATCGCGCGATGGAGTGGCCGCGGGGTGAGAGCCCGCGTCGTGCGGCGGTGAGTGCCTTCGGGATGGGCGGCGTGAACGCCCACGTCATCGTCGAGGAGCCTCCCGCTGCGGCTCCGCGGGAGGTCGCGGGTCAGGACTCCTACGTGGTGCGGGTGACCGCGGCGGACGAGACGGCACTGCGCACCCTCGCCGGTTCCTACGCGGACGAACTGCTCGGCGCGTCGGCGGAGACGCTGGGGGACTTCGCGCACACGGCGAACACCGGCCGGGCCGGACACCGCTTCCGCGCGGCAGTTCGGGGCGCCGACGCCGGTGAACTGGCCGCCGGCCTCAGGAGCGTGGCGGACGGCCGGGTTCCCGCATCCCGCACGGGGGGCGTGACCGCCCCGAACGTGTTCCTGTTCACGGGTCAGGGTTCGCAGTACGCGGGCATGGGCCGTGGCCTCTACACCTCGGAGCCGGTGTTCCGTTCGGCCCTGGACGAGTGCGCGGCGCTGCTGGCGCCCCACCTCGACGTCCCGCTGCCGGAACTGCTGTTCGGCAGCGCTGTGGACGCGCTGGACCGGACCCGTTACGCGCAGGTCGGGATCGTGTCGCTGCAGGTGGCCCTGGTGCGCTGGCTGGAGTCGGTCGGCGTCCGTCCGGACGCCGTGGCCGGTCACAGCCTGGGCGAGCTGACGGCCGCCTGGGTCGCCGGGGTACTGGGTCTGGAGGATCTCCTCCGGCTGACCACCTTGCGCGGGCGGCTGATGGAGGAGCAGCCGGGCCATGGTGCCATGGCCGTGGTCCACGCCGACGCGGAAGCGGTCGTCGCGGCCCTGGCCGGCCACCCGGGAGTCGAGGTCGCGGCCTACAATTCCCCACGTGCGGTGACGATTTCGGGTCCGGCGGCCGCGGTGGCGGCCTTCCGAGAGGGATCGGGCCTGCGGACCACCCCCCTGGTGGTCAGCCACGCCTTCCACTCCGAGCTGATGGCCGGGGCGGTGGCCCCGTTCACGCAGGCGGTGGCGGCAACCCCGCTGTCGGCGCCCGCCCTGCCCTTCGCCTCCTCCGTGTCCGGCGCCTGGCACACGCCCGAATCGGCCACGGACCCCGCGTACTGGGGCCGGGCCATCCGGGAACCGGTGCGCTTCAGCGAGGCAGTGGGGACGCTCGGCGGGCTGGGCGCGGGTGCGGTGTGGGAGATCGGCTCCCATCCGCAGCTCACCGCACTCGCCAAGCTCTCCTGGACCGGATCCCAGCCGGTGTGGCTGAGCACCCTGCGCCGCGAACGGACGGACCAGGCCGAGCTGCACGCGGCGGTGGCCGCCTACGTGAACGGGACCCCGGCCGACCTCGACTGGTCGGGACTGCACGCCGGCAGGGGACAGCGCACCATCACCATCCCCACCTACCCCTTCACCCGGCAGCGGTTCTGGATATCCGCCGACCCGCACGCCACGAGCACCACCACGAACAACCAGAACGAGACGAAGAGGCACCACAACCATGTCTAGCGAATACGGACTGAAGCGACACTTCAACGGCGAGGCGGCCCGCCTGATCGGCGACAGGATCCGCGCCGTCGACCCCGGGTTCGACGTGGAGGGATATGCGGCAGAGGTCGAGGCACGCATCCCCGGCAAGGAACTGAAGGACCGCGTCCTCGTCCTGGCCGAGGGGCTGCGCACCCGGCTGCCCGCCGGCTACCCCGACGCCCTGCCGATCCTCCTGTCCGTCCTCGGCGACGAACTCGCCGAAGGCGAAGGCATGTTCAACGCCAGCTGGTACCTCATGCCGGTCGCCCGATTCGTCGAGCAGTACGGGCTGGACCACCCCGAGGCGTCACTCGACGCCATCGAGGAGATCACCAAGCGGCACACCGGCGAGTACGCCATCCGCCCCTACCTCGAACAGCACTACGCGCCGACGATGGAACGCGTCGCCCGATGGGCCCTCAGCCCGAGCCACAACGTGCGCCGTCTGGCGACCGAGGGCGTCCGCCCCCGGCTGCCCTGGGCCCGGACCCTGACCGTGTTCGTCAAGGACCCGCTGCCGGTACTGGAGGTCCTCGAACCGCTGCGCAGCGACTCCTCCGAGTACGTGCGCAAGTCCGTCGCCAACAACCTCAACGACATCGCCAAGGACCACCCGGACGTCGCGCTCGCGACCGCGCTGCGCTGGCTGGAGGAGAGCCCGACCCCCGAGACCCAGTGGATCGTCAAGCACGGTCTGCGCACCCTCGTGAAGAAGGGCGACCAGCAGGCCCTGGCCCTCCTCGGCGCGACGGGCGGCGAGCACGTCCGGGTGGACCGGCTGCGGATCACCCCCGGGTCCGTGACCATCGGCGACACCCTCCTCATCGGCTTCGACATCGAGAACACCGACGACCGGCCGCACAGCATCGCCGTCGACTACGTCGTGCACCACGTGCGCAAGAACGGGCGCACCATCCCGAAGGTCTTCAAGCTCACCACGTTCGAACTCGGCGCCGGCGAGAAGCGCTCCCTGGAGAAGGCGCACGCCATCAAGGAAGTACAGACCCGCCGCTACTACCCGGGGGAGCACAGCATCGACATCCAGGTGAACGGCCTCGTCCAGGCCACCGAACGATTCGGGCTCCGCACATGAGCGGCCTCGGGTCATACCTGCGCGCCACCGATCCGCTCGTCTCCGACCACCGGATCGGCGGTGTCCCGGTCGTCCCCGCCGCCGCGCAGATCGACGCCGTCCTGTCGGCCTGTGACGCCGGACGCCCCGACCGCCAGTGGACGCTGACACAGGTCGCCTTCCGGGCGCCGCTGCTCGTGGCCGGGGCCGGTGCGGAGATCGAGGTCCTCCCGGGCGAAGCGGGCCGGTGCACGCTCCGGTCCGTCCGCCCGGAGGCCGACGGCGGGCCGGTCGAGCACAGCACCGCCCGGGTGAGCGCCGACCCGCTCCGGCCGCCCCGCTACGTCGACGTGGCGGCGCTGCGGGACGGCTGCACCGAGCCGGTGCCGCTGGCGGCCGTGGCCGCGTGGCGCGAGGCGAGCGGGATCGCGTACGGGCCGGCCTACCGGGTGATCCGGTCGGCGCACCGGGGCCCGGACCGCATGGTGCTGATGCTCCGGGCCGTCGACGACCCGGACCCGGCGTCGGCGCCCCCTTTCGTGCCGCCGCCGTTGCTCGACAGCGTCTTCCAGGCACTCGGCATGCTCGACGACGGGACGGCCGGGGCGTGCCTGCCCTGGTACATCGGCCGGCTGGTGGCCCGCCGGCGCATCTCCGGCACGGTGATCGCCCTGGTCGAGCGGGAAGCGCCGGCCGACGCCGGGAGCCCGGGCGGTGCCGTACGGGGACGGGCCGTGGTCTGCAACCAGCAGGGGGAGGTGCTGCTGGAACTGGACCGCATCACCCTCAAGGCCGCCCGCCCCGCGGTACGGGCGACCAGCCCGGCGGAGCCGACGCGGGCACCGGCCGAGGAACCGTCCGTGGGTCCGTCGACCGAGACCGTCGTCTGGCGGGAGACCGACCCGGCCACCGCACCCCCGCGCCCGGCCGAGGGAACCCTGCTGGTCGTGTCGGAACAGGCCCTCCGGGGCCCGGAGGGCCGGGACCTCCTGCACCTGACCCCGGCACGGCTCTCGGCAGCCGGCGAGGACGCCCTGCCGGCCGGCGCCGACATCCGGGACGTGGTCTACGTGGCACCGCGCGGGCTCACCGGCGGGGCCGAGGTGACACGGGCCCTGCAGGAGGTGTTCGCTCTGGTGCGCCGGCTCGCGGCCCGCAGGCCGATGCCCGCCCTGCTGATCGTCACCGCCGGCGCCCACCAGGTGGCGGCGCAGGACCTCGTCGACCCCTACATGACCGCCCTGTGGGGCCTCGGCCGCACGCTGCGGGTCGAGCACCCCCGCAGCGGAGTGCGCCTCCTCGACCTCGGCAGCGGCGGTCCGGCCGGCCCGGAGGGCGAGGACGCCGCGGCCGTGTGGACGGCGCTCGGCCGGGACCGGCCGGAACTCGCCCGGCGCGGCGACACCTGGTACGAGCCCTCCCTGCAGCCCCAGGGGCCCGCGGGCGGCACCAGCACGCGGCGCTACCGGGACGGCCGCTTCCTGGTCACCGGCGGCATGGGCGGCATCGGACTGCGCGTCGCCGAGTTCCTCGCGGACGAGGGCTGCGCCCACCTGACCCTGGTCGGGCGGACCGTGCCGGACCGGGGAAGCGCCCGCGAACGCCTCGACCGGCTCGCGGAACGCTGCGACCTGGCCGTCGTGGCGGCGGACGTCCGCACCCTGCGCGAGGCACTCCCCGCCGGCGCACGCTACGACGGGGTGTTCCACGGCGCCGGGGTGCTGCGCGACGGACTGGCGCGCGGCCTCACCCCGGAGCAGCTGGACGCCGTGCTCGGACCCAAGATCGGCGGCACGCACGCGCTCGCCGACCTGGTCTCCGGCTACGACGAGCCCGCGTTCGTCGCCCTGTTCTCCTCGGTCGCCGCGGTACGGGCGAACCTCGGCCAAAGCGCCTACGCCGCGGCCAACGCCTACATGGACGGCTACGCCGCCCGCCAACGCGCCGAGGGCCGGCCGTGGTACAGCCTCGGCTGGGGCCTGTGGACCGTCGGCATGGGCGAGTCCATCGCCCCGAAGGCCGCCGCGCACGGCATCCACGCCCTCACCGAGGACGACGGCATCGACCTGCTCCGTACGACCCTGGGCCGCCCGCCCGCCCACTACGTTCTGTCCGCCGCCGCGAAAGCGAGGGATGTACCCATGACCGCTCCCACGTCCGACACCGGACTGTGGCCTTCGCTCACCCGGGCGATCGCCAAGGTACTGCTCGTCGACGGCGTGGCCGCCGAGGACGATCTGCTGGAGCTCGGCCTGGACTCGATGATGGCCGTCGAGCTGGCCGCCGAACTGACCCCCGACGGGCTCGACATCGACCCGATGGCGTTCTTCGAGCACACCAACGTCGGCGGCCTGCTCACCCACCTGGAATCGCTCCCGCGCAGCCTCCCGGCCCCGACGTCCCGGCCCGCCCCGGCCGCCGCCCCCGCCCCGGCGGGGCCCCCTGCCCGGGTCGCCGCTCCGGCGCCGCGCCCCGCCCCCGCACCGGACCGTCAGGTGCCCGCGCCCGCGCCCGCCCCGGCGGCCGCGTCGCGCCCCTTGCCCCCGTCGCCGCGGCCCGCCGCCGCCCCGGCCCGGGTCCCCGCCGACTCCTTCGTCCCCGACTGGGACCGCTTCAGGGACGCGCCGCAGACCCCGCCCACCCCGGCGGCGCCCCCGGCCCCCACCCCGGCCCCGACCCCGACCCCCGCCCCCGCCCCGACGGCGGACCGGATCCCGCGGCGGACCCTGCCCGGCCGGCTGGTCGACGCCCCCGAGGGCAGGTTCCTCGACCGCCGCATCGACGCCCTGTCGGCGGAGGACCGCCTCATCGTCGCCAAGGACGAGTACTTCTACGAGCCCGTCATCGAGGAGGCGACGGGCCCCCGGATCAAGTTCGACGGCAGATGGTTCCTGAACTTCGCCTCCTACAGCTACCTCGGCCTCATCGGCCACGACTACATCGACGACCAGGTCCTGCGCGCCGTCGAGCGGCACGGCACCGGCGCGCACGGCGTACGCCTGCTGGCGGGCACCCTGCACCTGCACCGCGAGCTCGAACTGGCCCTGGCCCGCTTCCTCGGCACCGAGGACGCCATCGTCTTCTCCAGCGGCTACATGGCGAACGTGGCGACCGTCGGCGCCCTCGTCGGCCCCGGGGACTTCGTCATCGGCGACGTCTACAACCACGCCAGCATCCTGGACGGGTACCGGCTGTCCGGCGCCACGGTCATCACCTACGCCCACAACGACCTCGCCGACCTCGAACGCGCCCTGCGCAAGGCGGGCGACGCCGGCCGCCTGGTCGTCACCGACGCCGTGTTCAGCATGGACGGCGACGTGGCCGACCTGCCCGGCATCGTGGAACTCTGCGAGCGCTACGACGCCCCGCTCATGGTCGACGAGGCGCACAGCCTGGGCGTCCTCGGCGACACCGGCCGCGGCATCACCGAGCACTTCGGCATCGACCCGGCACGGGTCGACGTCAAGATGGGCACCCTCTCCAAGACGGTGCCGAGCGCCGGCGGCTACGTCGCCGGGTCCCGGGACCTCGTCTTCGCGCTCAAGAACAACGCCCGCGGCTGGATGTTCTCCGCCGCGGCGACCCCCGCCCAGGTGGCGGCGGCGAAGGCCGCGGTGGAGGTCATGGCGGCCGCTCCGTCCCTGCCCCGGGAACTGCGCGCCAAGACCACCCGCTACCGCGAGCAGCTGCGCGCCCTCGGCTTCGACACCATGGCCAGCGAGACACCGGTGGTGCCGATCATCTGCACCTCCGCCGACCAGGCGGGGGAGATGGCCCGGCTGTGCCAGCTCGACGGCCTCTTCGTCCAGCCGATCGTCTACCCGGCCGTACCGCGCACGCTGCCCCGGCTGCGGACCATCGTCAACCTCAGCCACTCGGACGCCGATCTGGACGCGGCCGTCGTGACGCTGGAGAAGGCCGGCCGCGCCTGCGGCCTCATCCACTGAGCACCGAGCACCGAAGCACCGACCGGACGGACACCACCGTGCGCCGACCGCGCGCACGGCAACGAAGGGGGTACCGAGATGACCGACATCGACACCACGGCGTTCTTCGGAGCGGTTCTGAAGACCATCGCCTCGACCCGCAACCACGGCACCGACCAGGGCGAGTTCACGTCCGGCGTGGTCGAGCCCACCGCGCGGATACGCACCTTCGAGAAGGAGGTCGGCGGCCGGCGGCTCACCACCACCGAGGCCGGCGAGGTGCTCGGCCTGCTGGAGACCACGCTGCGCACCAAGCGCACCGCCGACGAGGAGCGCGAGTACTACCTCCAGTACATCGAGAAGGTCGCCGGGATCAGCCGGGTCTCGCTGGGAGCCTCCGCCTGATGAGCGCCCCCCGTCTCGCGTGGTACAGCCACGAGATCTGCTTCTGGCACGACCCCGGCCCCGGATCGGGGTACGTGCCGGTGGGACCGGGCATCGAGCCGCTGCGCCAGTTCGCGGTCGACCCCGACCTCCGGCGCGCCGAAGGACTGGTGAAGGCGTCGGGCGTGATGGACCGGTTCACCTGCCTCACCCCGGAGCCGGCCACCGACGAGGACCTGCTGCTCGTGCACGTGCCCGAACACATCGAGCGGGTCGAGGCGGCCTCCGCCGCCGGCACGGGCGACGCAGGCGTCTACGCGTACGTCAACTACCACAGCGCACAGGCCGCACGGCTCGCCGTCGGGGCCTGCGTGGAGGCCGCCACGGGCGTCGTCGAGGGCCGCTTCGACCGGGCGTACTGCCTCGTGCGGCCGCCCGGCCACCACGCCGAGCCGGACCGGGCCATGGCCCTGTGCCTGTACAACAACCTGGCGGTGGCCGCCCGCGCGGCGCAGCGCCGCGGGGCCCGCCGGGTGATGATCCTGGACTGGGACGTCCACCACGGGAACGGCATCCAGCGGACGTTCTACGAGGACCCCGACGTGCTGTACGTATCGGTGCACCAGGAGGGGCTGTTCCCCGCCGCGTCCGGTCTCGTCCTGGAGACCGGCGCGGGCGGGGGAGCGGGCAGCACGCTCAACGTGCCGCTGCCCGCCGGCTCGGGCGAGGGCGCCTACCTCGCTGTCATGGACCGGATCGTGGAGCCGGCCGCCCGCGCGTTCCGCCCCGACCTGATCCTGGTGGCGGCGGGGCTCGACGCGAGCGGCCACGACCCCATGGGCCGGATGCTGTGCACCAGCCGCACCTTCCACAGCATGACCGCGGCGATGTGCCGGCTGGCCGGCGAACTCACCGGGGGCAGGATCGTCTTCGCCCACGAAGGCGGCTACTCGGCGTGGTACCAGCCGACGCTGGTCCTGGGCACGGCGGCGGCGATCGCCGGCCTGCCGGCCCCGCAGGACCCCTTCCTGCACTCCCTGGAGCACCTCCCCGGCCAGCGCCTCCAGAAGCACCAGGAACGGGTCATCACCCACCTGGAGGAACACCACCCCCTGCTGGCGGGCGCCTCCTCCGGGGCCGCGCCCCGGGCCGTCCCCGTGCCTGCGGCCGCGTCCTCGAACGGGGGTCCGTGATGGGCGCCTGGTGGATGACGGTGGGCAGCGGTGCCCGCCGGGTGGCCGGTACCGGCCCGGCACCGGGCCCCCGGACCCGCCCCCGGTTCCGGATCGTGGCGCTCCCGCACGCCGGCGGATGGCCCTCCGCGTTCCGCTCCTGGTGGCAGGTGCTGGCCGAGGACGTCGAGTGCGTGATCGCCCAGCTGCCCGGCCGGGGCGCCCGGATCAACGAGCCGCCGCTGACCCGCGTCGAGCCGCTGGTGGAGGCCCTCGCACGGGAACTCGCCGAACTGGAGCCGCTGCCGTACGCCGTCATCGGGCACAGCTTCGGCAGCGTGCTCGGATACGAACTCACCCGCGCCATGGAGCAGAAGGGACTGCCGCCCACCCAGCTGGCCGTCTCGGCCCGCCAGCCCCCGTGCTTCCCCAGCGAGCCCCCGTTCGCGCACCTGCGCGACGACACCGAGCTGATGGGGCACCTGACGGACATCGGCGGGATGTCCCCGGGCCTGATGGACCGCGCCGACCTGATGGAGCCGTCGCTCCGTGCGATCCGCGCCGACCTGGAGGCGATGGAGACCTACCGGCGGCCCCTGTCCGGCACCGGAGTCCCCGTTCTGGCCCTCAGCGCGGTCGACGACCCCGTGGTCATCGACGACCGGATGCACCTGTGGTCGCTGGAGACCTCGGGCGGCTTCGCCCGGCAGACCTTCACCGGCGGCCACTTCTACCTCTACACACCCGCCAACGCGGCGACGGTCGCCGCGCGCCTCGTACCCGTTCCCGACGAACCCCGGCCGATGACCCTCCCTCCCGCGCCCCCGCGCTACGACCGTGTCGGGCACCGATGAGCACCACCCCGAAAGGAACTACCGTGAGCACCCACGCCGAAACGCCCTTACTGGCAGGCCCCCGCGAGTGGCTGGGCCTGGCCGTACTGGCCCTGCCCACCCTGCTGCTGTCCATCGACGTGAGCGTCCTGCACCTGGCCGTGCCGCACATCAGCCAGGGCCTGGACCCCTCCGCCTCGCAGATGCTGTGGATCATCGACATCTACGGCTTCCTGATCGCCGGCTTCCTGGTGACCATGGGGACGCTCGGCGACCGCATCGGCCGCCGCAAGCTGCTCCTCATCGGCGCGGCCGCGTTCGGCCTCGCCTCCCTGGCCGCCGTCTTCGCCGACGACCCGACCACGCTGATCGCGGCGCGGGCGGCGATGGGCATCGCCGGTGCCACGCTCATGCCCTCGACCCTCGCCCTGATCATCAACATGTTCGCCGACGCGCGGCAGCGCGGCGTGGCCATCGCCGTCTGGGTCACCATGTTCTCGGTCGGCATCGCCCTCGGCCCGGTGGTCGGCGGCGCCATGCTCGAGTACTTCTGGTGGGGTTCGGTCTTCCTGCTCGGCGTGCCCATCATGGCGCTGCTCCTGGTGGCCGGCCCGGTCCTGCTGCCCGAGTACCGCGACGAGGAGGCCGGCCGGCTCGACCTGCCCAGCGTGCTGCTGTCGCTCGCCGCGATCCTTCCGGTCATCTACGGCCTCAAGGAGATCGCCAACGACGGGGTCGGCCCGGTACCGCTCGGGACCCTCGTCGTCGGACTGGTCCTCGGCGTGGTGTTCATCCGCCGGCAGCGCACCCTGGAGAGCCCGCTGCTCGACCTCGGCCTCTTCCGCAGCCGGACGTTCCGCACCGCGCTGGTGACCCTGCTGCTCAGCATGCTCGTGGCCGGCGGCACCTACCTGACGGTGACGCAGTTCCTCCAGCTCGTCGGCGGCCTGTCCCCGATGAAGGCGGGCCTGTACCTGCTGCCCGCGGCCTTCGCGCTGATCGTGACGGCGGTGGTGTCCCCGATGGCCGCGGCCAGGTTCCGCCCCGCGCACGTCGTCGCCGTCGGTCTGGTCCTGTCGGCCCTCGGCCACCTGCTGCTGAGCACCGCCGACAGCTCCTCGGGCATCGCCCAGGTGGTGACCGGCTTCGCCCTCGTCTACGCCGGCGGCGGTCCGCTGATCGCCCTGGGCACGGACATCGTCGTCGGATCGGCCCAGCCCGAGCAGGCCGGATCGGCCGCGGCCCTCTCCGAGACGAGCACCGAACTCGGCATGGCGCTGGGCGTGGCCCTGCTCGGCAGCCTCGGGACCGCCGTGTTCCGCAGCGGCGTGGACGTCCCCGCGGGCGCGCCGCAGGACGCCGGGCACACGCTCACCGGAGCGGTCGAGGCGGCGCAGCGCCTTTCCGGGGACGCGGCGACCACCCTGCTGGCCTCCGCAAAGGAAGCCTTCACCGACGGCCTGAACCTCATCGGCGGCATCGGGGCGGCGACGGCACTCGCCTCCGCCGTGCTGGTGGCGGTCGTCATCAAGCTGCCGGCCACCGGCTCGGGCGCGGACCCCGCCGCGGCCCCCGACGCTCCGGCCGAAGGCTCCGTCCCCGCCGTCAACGTGGAGGCCTGACACACCCCACCGACCCCGCTGCGGCCCGTGGCCCGCGTCCCACGACGCGGGCCGCGGGCCGCGGGCCGTCAGACCCCGCCCCCGGCACCGCCCTGGTAGCCGGCGGCGTGGGCGGCCGTGGGGGCGATGGGCGTGATGACGTCGACCAGGACGCCGTCGGGGGAGGCCACGATGAAGTGCCGCTGACCGAACGCCTCGCTGCGCAGCGGGAGTTCGGGACGCAGCCCGGCCCCGTGCACGAGGCGTGCGTACTCCGCGTCCACGTCGGCCACCTCGAAGTTGAGGATCAGCCCCCGCACCGGCCGGCGGAAGGCCTCCGGCACGGTCTCGTGCCCCGCGGCGACCAGGGCGAGCTCGTAGTGCGGCGGCTCGGGCCGCCGCAGGCTGACGTACCAGTCGCTGGTGTACGTCGTCTCGAACCCGAACAGCGAGGTGTAGAACGCCACGGACTCGCCGAGCCGCTCGGTGCAGAGCACGGGATAGAAGCCGGTCAGGGCGGAGGAGGTCATCGCGGCACCGTTCTGGGGCGGGTATGCGGTCATCCCGTCCCAACGACCCGCCCGCCCGCGCGTCACGCCCGACGGGCTTGCGCAGCGGCCGTGTTGACACGCTGCTCGGCATGTCACTAGCGTCAGTTCGCATACTGTTGGTACGCGAATGGAGATGGCGTTCCATGCTGAGCAGCTTCTGTCCGGTGATCTGCACCTCGCGGCCGGAGGAATCCCGCAGCTTCTACAGCAGACTGTTCGGTTTCACCGCCACCCACGTGACCCCCTGGCACGCCGGCCTGAGCCGCCCCGGGTCCCCGCGCCACGAGCTCACCCTGCTCGACCACGCGCACCCCGACCTCCCCGAAGCCCTCCGCCGGCCGGTGCGCGCCGTACGGCTCACCCTCACCGTGGAGGACCGCCCGCAGGAGTGGGCGCGGCTCGCGGCCCTGGGCGCCGTAGGACACCCGGGCCGCAAACACCTGGTCGCCACCGACCCCAACGGAGTCCGGATCGACATCGTCGCGGCGACCTGACCTGACCGGCGAAGGCCCCGGCCCGACGCACGAACGGCCGGACGCCGACCCGTTCACGCGCCCTCACCCCACCCGCAACGCCTCCAGCATCCGCGCCAGCGCCTGCCGGGTGTCCTCCAGATCGGCCGCGTCCTCCGACGCCGCCAGCCACAGGGCCGCCTCGTTCATCGCCCCCGACAGCAGGTGCGTGAGCGGCGCCACCGGCTGGTCAGGAATGCTGCCCTCCGCTATGAGGACGGTGAGCGCCTCCGCCAGGTGGCGGCCCGAGGTGGCCTCGTTCATCGCCCTCCACTCCCGCCAGCCGAGCACCGCCGGCCCGTCGACGAGCATGATGCGCTGGAGCGCGGGGTCGGTGGAGGCGGTCAGGAAGGCCTGGCACCCCGAGGTGAGCTGGTCCCAGGCGTGCTCCCGGGCGTCCGCCGCCGCCGCGACCTGCACGGCGACCTCCCCCTGCACCTGCTCCAGCACCGCCCGGAACACCTCCGCCTTGCTGCCGAAGTGGTGGTAGAGCGCCCCCTTGGTGACCCCGGCGGCCCGTCCGATCTCCGCGAGCCCCACGGAGGCGTACCCCAGGTCGGAGAAGAGCCGCCGGCTCTCCAGCAGCAGCACCTGCCGCGTCTGCTCGCGCTGCTGCGCCCGAACCCCGCCCGTCATGGTGGTGACCCCCGTCTCCGGCCCGCACAAGCCTGCGCACACCGTACTTCGCCCCTACCGCTCCGGTGCGGCCGCCTACCGGCCCAGGGCAGCGCGCAGGGTGATCCCGTACCGGGTGCGCAGCCGGCGCAACTCCCAGACGGACAGGGCGGTCACCGACAGCGGCGCCCCCGCCAGGAAGAGGAACCACACGGCCTGCGGGGCGTTGACCGGCGGCCCGTCGAAGGCCTGGAGCACCGACATCGCCACGACCACGACCGGCGACAGCAGGGGCGGCAGCACCTCGTGCACGTCGGCGGTCCGGAAGGAGTGGTGGACGCACAGCACCGAGGACGCCAGCACGAACGGCACCAGGAACAGCCCGGCCAGCCCGATGGGCAGGGTCAGGGCGAAACCCGCGTCCCCGATCCCCCCGAACACCCGGTCCTGCAGGTCCCGCCTGAACGCGAAGGCCAGGAAGCCCGCCGCACCCGAGAGCACGCCGAACGCCGTCAACGGGCCCGGCAGCCGCCGGCGGTACCGGCCGCGCAGCGGCGGCCGGGCCGCGGCCACGAAGGCCCCGACCACCAACGGCCCCACGACCATCAGCACGACGGCGGCGAGCAGCATCTCGATGATCTTGTCGTCGACCACGTCCTTGGCTCCGTGCCGCAGCGAGTACGCGAAGAACAGCCAGGCCGTGGCTCCCAGCCCGATGCAGGTACGGGCCACCTGCGCCCGGGCCATCGCGGCGTCAGCGAGCCGGTCCTCCCGCCCCGGACGCTGGAACCGGGCGGCCAGGACGAAGGGCGCCATCAGCACCGTCACACACCCGTGCCGCCGCGTCCGCCCCCGCTCCACCGTCCGCTCCACGGTGGGCCGGCCGTCCGCCGGCCCGCCGTATCCGTCCCGCCGTGCCATGCAACGCCCCGTCCCCCGAGTTGATCAAGATCGAACGGGGACTGTACCCGACCGGCACCGAAGGGGCCGCAAGCCCCCGGACCGGCTATCGTTCGGCCGGAACCAACAACCAGACGGGTTCTCGGGGGGTGGGGTGTGGCAACGGTTGCCGTCACCGGACACATGCGCATCGATCCGGCGAGATCGGCCGCCATCACGGACCACCTGCGCACCGTCCTCGCACGCTCGACCGCCGGCGGGCTGACCGGCCTCTCCTGCCTGGCGGAGGGCGCCGACGCCCTGTTCGCGGACCTCGTCCTGGAGGCCGGCGGCCGGCTGGAGGCCGTCCTCCCGTCGCACGACTACCGCGCGAGGATGGTCGCCCCGCACTACGCCGCACACTTCGACCGCCTGCACGCCGCCGCGGCCGCGGTGACCGTCCTGCCGTACCGGCAGGCCTCCGCACGGGCCTACGGCGCCGCCAACCGCGTCCTCCTGGGCCGGGCCGACCTCCTGGTGGCGGTGTGGAACGGCCTGCCGGGCCGCCCGGGCGGAACCGCGGACACGGTCGCCGCAGCACGCGCGGCCGGACTCCCCGTCGAGGTCGTACCGGCCTGACCGGGGACACCACCGGTTCGGACGGGCCCGGGATGCCGGATCGCCCGGAAGTCCGCACAGTGGGCCCTGAGGACACAGGGCCGCCACCACGCGGCGCAGACGGCAACGGCCCGGAACCGCGCCGGCACGGACGAGTGAGGACCCCCATGACCCAGCCCGTCCAGCCCGTCGATCCCCTGCCCGCGGACCACGTCATCGTCCTCTTCGGCGCCACCGGCGACCTCGCACGCCGCAAACTGCTGCCCGGACTGTTCCACCTGGCACGCGCCGGCCTGATGCCCCGGAACTACCGGATCGTCGGCACCGCCCCGGCCGCCGAGGCCCTCACCGACGAGCGGTTCCGCGACCACGCACGGCAGGCCGTCGCGGAATTCGGCCGCTCGCAGCCCGAGGGCCCGCAGTGGGACGCGTTCGAAGCCGCCCTGTCCTTCGGCGCGGCCGACACGGGAGCCGCGGAACCCCTGACGGCAGCGGTGCGGCAGGCCGAGACCGCCCTCGGGGGCCGGCCGCGCCGGCTCTTCCACCTCGCCGTGCCCCCCGCCGCCTTCACCTCCGTCATCGACCTGCTGGGCGCCACGGGGCTCGCCGAGGGAGGCCGGGTCATCGTCGAGAAGCCCTTCGGCACCGACCTCGCCTCCGCCCGCGCGCTCAACGCCGCCATCCACGCCGTCTTCGACGAGTCACGGGTGTTCCGGATCGACCACTTCCTGGGCAAGGAGGCCGTCGACAACGTCCTCGCGCTCCGCTTCGCCAACGGCTTCTTCGAGCCGCTGTGGAACCGCGAGCACATCAGCCACGTACAGATCGACGTTCCCGAACACATCGACATCCAGGGCCGCGCCCGCTTCTTCGAGGGCACCGGAACCTTCCGCGACATGGTCGTCACCCACCTCTTCCAGCTGCTCGGGTTCATCGCCATGGAACCCCCCGTCGTCCTGGAGGGGGACGCGCTGCGCGACGAGCAGGCCAAGGTCTTCCACAGCATGCGCCCCCTGGACCCCGCCCACGTCGTCCGGGGCCAGTACACCGGCTACCGCGAGGAGCAGGGCGTCGACCCGGCCTCGGACACCGAGACCTTCGCGGCGCTGCGCGTCGGCATCGACAACTGGCGCTGGGCGGGGGTGCCCTTCCACCTCCGCACGGGCAAGGCCCTCGCCGAGGGCCGGCACGTGGTCACGCTCGGCCTGCGCGAACCGGTCCTGCGGATGTTCCCGCTGGACGCCCGGGCAGCCGCCGCCGGCCGGAGCAACGAGCTGGTCATCGACTTCGGCGACCCCGGCTCCATCACCGCCCGCTTCCTCGTCAAGGAACCCGGCCCGTCGATGCGGCTCGCACCCGCCGACCTGGCCTTCAACTACCGCACCTCGTTCACCGCACAGAACTTCCTGGAGGGTTACGAGCACCTCCTCCTGGAGGCCATGAAGGGCAACCAGGCCCTCTTCACCCGCTCCGACGGCGTCGAACGCCTCTGGGAGGTCGCCGCCCCCCTGCTCGACGCGCCCCCGCCGGTCGAACCGTACGCCCCCGGCAGCTGGGGCCCGGACAGCATCGAGGCCCTTGCGGCCCCCTACCGCTGGCACCTGCCCTCGTAGCGGTCAGTCAGTCGCCGTACACCAGAACGAACCCCCCATACGCATGACTCCCCTGCGCGCCCGCAGTCTCGTCAAGAGCCCTGCGCAGCATCCGCAGGTGCTCCACGCCGAGTTGCAGCGGCGGCTCGTCAGGCTGGTACACCGTGCCACGGGGGTACTCCTCACCCGCCCCGTTCATCTCGATGTGACAGCCGAGGACATGGCGCACCTCCCGGCCGACGCAGAAGTCGAGCAGCCGGTCGACGGTGGCCGAGTACGCCGCCCGGTCCTCGACGTACAGCCGCCCCGGGTAGAGGGAGTCGCCGGTCAGCAGCAGCCCGGTGTGCCGGTCGTAGAAGACCAGCGCCGCCTCCTGGTGCCCGGGCCCGGGCACCAGGTCGACGACCCGCCCACCCAGGTCCAGCGTCCCGGCCCGATCCGGCCACTCCTCGAGCCCGAAGGCGGCCGTGACCTCGTCCAGCCCCGGACCCACGACCGTGGTGCGGGGCCAAGTCGATCACGCCCCAACCTACCCCCACCGGGATCCATGGCGCTCCTGAGCCTCCAGAACGTCATCCGCATACCGCGCGGCCCAGGCCCCCATCGCCTGCATCGGGACCAACAACGCCGTACCGGCCTCGGTCAGGGCATAGTCCACACGCGGCGGGGCCTCGGCATAGACCCGCCGTTGTACGAGCCCGTTGCGCTCCAGCCGCCGCAGCGCCTCGTTGAGGACCTTCGGACTGATCCCCCCGATCCGCGCCACCAACGCACGCGGCCGCATGGGCCCGGTATCACCGAGCGTGAACACCACCACGCTGTCCCACCGATTGGCCAGCACCTCGAAGGCGACACGCGCCCGGCAGTCGGCCGTGTACACGAGCTCGGGCAGGCCCGCGACAGGGCCGATCGGCTTCTCCATCCACCCATCCTCCTCCCCCCGACGCACACCGAACGGTATGCGTCGGCCTTTGTACCGTCGGCCCACCCGACAAGGAGAGAGGCGAACCATGCGAATCGGTGTCATGGGTACGGGAGCGATGGCGGCGGCCCTGGGTGGCGCCTGGGCGCGGGCCGGCCACGAGGTGTTCATCGGCGGCCGGGACACGGCAGCAGCCGCGACCCTCGCCGCCCAAATCGGCGCAGCCGGCCACGGCACGCCCGCGCAGGCATCCACGTACGGAGAAGCGGTACTCCTCGCCGTGCCGGCCGGGACGGCCCCGTCCCTCGCCCGCCAACACGCCGGGGCACTCACCGGCCGAACGGTCGTGGACTGCACGAACGCCCTCGTCCCGGGCCCCGGCGGGGTGATGCTCACAACGGACGCCGGACAGAGCGTGGCGGGCCTCATCGCGGCGGCAGCACCCGCAGCCCACGTGGTGAAGGCCTTCAACCTGGTCCACGTGAGCCATTGGCACCGGCCCCCGCTCCCCACGGCCGACCCCGCCCCGGCCGTCCCCTTCTGCACGGACGACACGGAGGCGGCAGCCCACATCACGGAGCTCATCACCGCGACGGGCTGGACCCCGATCCCGTCGGGCGGCCTGGACCGCGCCCCGTACCTGGAAGCCACGGCAGCCTGGGCCATCGGCATCTGGTGGTCGGGCAACTCCCCCCACCTGGCCCTCCCGGACACCCCGCCCCCGGCTTGATCCCCCCGATTCCGTGCTGACGTTTTTGACGGTCCGTGGAGTGGGCTGTGTCAGTGGCGTGTCGCTGGTCAGTCGCTCCAGCGGGCCACGACGGCGTGATCTACGCGGAAGAGTGCATCGCACTCTGCGCACTGCGCAGTGCCGAACACGTAGAGCAGTTTGTCGGCGACCTCGTGCTGGCCGTCGGCGAGGGCACGGGTGTGGAGCCGCTTGGCCAGCCCTTGCAGCGAGGAGACGGCTGCGGGATGCAATTCCCTACGATGCCCGGCGGGCTCGTTCATGTAGAAGCTGTCGGTCGTTGAGAAGTGGCCGTACTCGCCGAACACCACGAAGTTCTCGGCCTCGCACACGGGGCAGGGAACTTCGAACTCCTCGCCGCTGAGGCCGTGCAGCTCCTGCCCCCACACCACGACTCCCTCGAAAGCGAGCAGGGCTTCCAGCAGTTCCACATAGCGATGGGGGTTGTCGGCCAGCGACGGCTGGCGCAGCGCCTCCTCCACGAGCTCGATCAGCTCAGCGGTCTCCGCAGCGTAGGCGTCTTCGGGTTCGAGCGCCCCGTAGGGGCGGTCGGTGCTGGCGATGATGGAAGCGGCCAAGAGCAGGGGCACGGTTCGGTCTGCCGCCGTCAACCGGCGGGCCTTCTCGGCCAGCGCGGGCAGGGCAGCGTAGCTCGCGGGGTAGACCGTCCCTTGGTGACACAGGCGGGACCAGAGCTCGTTCCATGCGGGACTCTCCGAGTCGGTCCCGGCTGCCTTGAGGAGGCCGGGTACGTCTTCGGCAGTGCCGTACGCATGCGTGAGCTGAGACCAGTCCGTCATGAGGTGATCAAAGCAGATGCCTCCGGCGTCAGAGTGTGCGCCCTGGCACACGCCGGGGCCTCACCGACCAGCGGGGCGGTGAATCGTGAACGATTTACAGTCCCCGTACCGGCGGTGGGAGCCCGGGCCGCGCGGAAGGCCGGCGGTGCCGCTGCTCCAGACCGGCGACGCGGAGGTCAGCCCCGCCCGGCTGCCGGGGCGTCGTCGAGCGGCTCGGGGCGTATCCCCGGCGCCTGCGGATCGTTTCCAGGGCATGAAGAAGATCATCACCGCTGCCGGGCTGGTCCTGGCCACCGTCGCCCTCGCCGCGCCCGCGCACGCGGACAACGACTCCAACTTCGGTGGCGGCGTGAACGCCGCGAACAACTGGAACTTCACCGCCGCCGCCGTGTGCCTGCAGGAAGTCGCGGTCGTCCCCGTGCTGGGCGACTACGTTTCCGACCGCGTCAACAACTGCTCCAACGGCAACGTCATCGACCACTCGGGCAGGTAGCCCGGTCCGCACCGCCTGGTCGTCGGACCGGACCGGTGCCGGAGGCCTTCGTCTGGGGCCTGATGACGCCCCAGTCGACCAGCCGGTGGCGGCTCGTCAGGCAGCACGGTGGTCCGCTACAGGGTGATGATCGCGGCGGCGAGGAGCGCGGCGTACCAGAACTCGAAGAGGCGGTAGGTGAGGTGGTCGTACGCCGGTGACCGGCGACGCGTCACGCGCCAGGCGATGGTCCAGCACAGGGCGGCGGTTGCGGCCTCGGCAGTCCAGGTCCAGGCAGTGGAGGCGCGCAGCAGCAGGAAGTGGTCGGCCAGCGGGAGCAGGGCGAAGCCGACGGCCAGGAAGGTGCGGGTGAAGGGCTCTCCGTGGGCGATGGGGAGGGTGGTGCGGCCGGCGGCGGCGTCACCGGCCAGGTCGCGCAGGTCCTGCAGGGGGATGAGCAGGAAGACGACGACGGCGAGCGTGAGCATCCACCGCCAGGTGTCCGCGCTGAGCGGGGCGGCGATCTGCCAGGCCGGGCCGAGCATCAGGAGGGCTCCGGCGCCGATGACGAAGTCCTTGACCAGCCAGCGACGGGCGCCGCCGGCCAGGTTGTGCAGGACGGTCACCGCCTCCCAGGCCAGCGCCCACGCCCAGACCCCGAACAGGGCTCCGACCAGCGGGAAGGCGGTGAAGACGACGGCTGCGCGTACGAGGGTGCCACGGGTGCGGACCCGGCCCTGCGGGAGGGGCCGGGTGGGCTTGTTGATGCGGTCTTCGAGCCGGCCGGTGAGCTGGTTGGTGAGGCAGAATCCGTAGAGGTACAGGTAGAAGTAGAGGAACGACCCGGCGACGGCGAGGGCGAACCGCTGCGGCGGCAGGTGGTGGTGCCAGGCGACGGCGGTGGTGAAGGCCACCCCCGGGTAGAGGCCGGCCCACGGGTCGTTGCGCATGAACCGCCAGCTCAGCGCGATCTCGCCGGTCACCCACCGCCACGGCGCCGACCACGGGACGGGCGGGCGCGGGGGTACGGCGCTCTGACCTGCCGTCATGGCCGCTCTCGCCGGGGCGGTTGACGATCGGGGGTGGTGACGCGCAGACGCAGGCCCGTGGGCTGGAGGGTGGTCAGGGGACGGGGCATGCGGAAGGCGGCCCCGTCCGGGGGTGCGAGGTGCCAGCGTCTGACGATGGCGGCCAGCGCGAGGACGCTTTCGGTGAGCGCGAACCGGTCCCCGATGCACTTGCGGGCGCCGCCTCCGAAGGGCACGAAGGCCTCTCGTGACGGAGCCGACGGAGCCGACGGAGCCGAGCCTGTTCGGCCGGTCCACCGCCCGGGATCGAACCGTTCGGGGTCGGGATACAGATCGGGACGGTGGTGGATCAGGTACGGGCTGACCACGACGGTGGTGCCGGTCGGCACGCGGTGGCCGTCCAGGACGGTGTCGGCGGTGGTGGTGCGCATCGTGAGCCAGGCCGGCGGGTACAGGCGCAGGGTTTCGGTGATGACGGCGCCGGTCAGGACCAGCTGCCCGACATCGGCGGGGTCCGTGGCGCCGACGGCCTCGGCGCGCAGCTCGTGTTCGAGGCCGGGGCGGGTGGCGAGCAGGTGCATCGCCCAGGCCAGCACCACCGCAGTGGTCTCGGTCCCGGCGAGGAGGAACAGAAGGACCTGGTCGACGCACTCGCTGTCCGACAGCCCCTGCCCGCCGTCCTCGGTGTCGCGGGCGGCCAGGAGCGCGTCGAGCATCAGGCCCGCGTCGCTCCGGCCGTGCTGCTGGGCGACGTAGGCGGTGACGGCGGCCCGAAGACGCCGGACGGCCCGGCGGCACCGGAGGTTGGCGGGCGTGGGCAGGGCACCGGCCCAGGACGGCTGGATCGTCTGCCGCCACGCGCCGGCCACCAGGACGGCCGCGTCGTCGGCCAGCCGGTGCGCGTCGGCGGGGTCCGGCCCGGCACCGAACAGGGTCGCGATCAGCGCCTTGGAGGCGATCTCCTGGGTGGCGTGCAGGACGTCGATGGCCTGGCCTTCGCGCCAGGTGCCGGCGGCTTCGGTGAACTGGGCGGCCATCGTCCGGGCATAACCGGGCATCAGGCGCGGGTGGAAGGCGGGCTGCACGAGCCGGCGCTGGCGGCGGTGCTCGTGGTGCGGGCAGGTGAGCAGGCCGTTGCCGATGAAGTCCCGGAAGCGGTCGTAGAGGGGTCCGCCCTTGTCGAAGAGGTGGTCGTCGACCAGCACGTGGTGCAGCAGCCGGGGCTCGCACACGACGAGCGCGGGGTGGGGTCCGAGGCCGACGGCGACCAGGTTGCCGTGCTGCGGGAGCGAGCGCAGGAAGCCCAGCGGGTCGCGCAGCAGCGCGGGAGCGTGGCCGAGCAGCGGCAGCGCCCCGGGTGCCCGGGGGACGGGGGAGGGCGTGTCGGTCTTGGTCGCGACCGCGCCTTCGCGGTGGCGGTTCGACCGGGTCCGGCGTCCGGCAGCGGGCGGGGACGGACCGTCGGGTGGCGACCGGTCCGCGCCGGTCAGGGTTGCGGCGACCGCGCCCAGTACCTCCACCGAGGCCGCCGGCAGGGCGGATTCCTCCAGCACCCGCAGGGCTTGGCCGCGGCGCTCCTCGACCATCGCCTCGACCTCGGCGCGGGCGCCGGTGCCCTCCAGCACCGCGCGGATCCGCGCCACCTGCTCCGTCCCGAGGGCCCCCGGCCGGCCGCAGGCGGTGAGCAGGCCGCGCTCGGCCGGGTCGGCGCGCCGCAGCGCCAGGGCCAGCAGGGGGGTGTGCTTGCCTGCCCGCAGGTCCTCGCCCTCGGGCTTGCCGGTCTGGTCAGAGGTACCGAAGGCGCCGAGCAGGTCGTCGCGCAGCTGGAACGCCTCACCCAGCGGAAGCCCGAACGCCGAGAGCACCGCGCCCACCTCGGCGTCGGCGCCGGCCAGCACGGCGCCCAGCTGCAACGGCCGCTCCACCGTGTAGCGGCCGCTCTTGAGCCGGGCGATGCGCAGCGCCGCCTCCAGGTCTGCGCTCGGCCGGCCGGTGGTGAGCAGGTCGAGGTACTGCCCGAACATCAGCTCGGTACGCATCTCGTCCATCACCGCCGCAGCCGCGGCCAGTCGGTCCGGGCTCAGGCCGGCGGTGTGCAGCAGTTCGTCCGACCACGCCAGTGCGAGGTCCCCGAGCAGCACAGCCGCGCTGGTGCCCAGCCACGCGGCATCCGGGTGCCCGGAATGGCGGGCGGCGACGGCCTGGTGGACGCTGGGCCGGCCCCGGCGGGTGGCACTTCGGTCCATCACGTCGTCGTGGACGAGCGCGAAGGCGTGGAACATCTCCAGCGACGCGGCCACCTGCAGCATCGGCCCCTGGTCCCCGGACCCCCCGCCCGCGTGCCAGCCCGCCGCGCACAGCACCGGGCGGATCCGCTTGCCACCGCCCAGGACCAGCTCCCCCAGGACGTCGGTGACCTCGGTCGGGAAGCCCTGAGAGGCCGCCCGGTGTGTCATGGCGTCCAGGAAGGCGGCGAGGCGCTCGTCGACGGCCCTGCGGACCCGGGCGGGGTCGAACGTGGGGGCGGGGGGTGGGGTCGTGTTCTCGGACACCGGTGTCCTCCATCGGCCAGCGACCGAACGGACGCACACGCGGGCCCGCTCAACCCGTCTCCTTACCCCCGGCCGGGGCCCGGTGTGCCGACACCCCAGGGGCGCGCGGAGGCGCACGGCCCCCCGACGGCGCGCCCCCAGTTGGCCGGGGATTCCAGAGAGGGCAATGGCCGTCAGGAACGGGGCCCCGCCGGCAGGTAGTACGGGCGGTTGTGGGCGGCCACGGGCGGAGACTGGCAGGTCCACGCGCCGGCGGCGGACGGGGCCTCGTCGCCGAGGAGGGCACGGACGTCCCGGCCGAGGTCGCTGTCCGGGGCGTGGACGTGCAGCCGGGTGCGCCCGGAGTGGGCGGCGGCGGACAGGTCGTACCAGCGGTACGGCTGGTAGAGGTTCATGGGTCCGGCGAGCAGACGCCCCTCCTGATCGGTGCCGTAACCGGTGACCGGCGCCGAGTTGGCGGCGACGGCGGTGAGGCCGTCCAGCCTAGCGGTGACGTCGAGCAGCGGGGCCGCGTCCTGCTCCAGGGTGTCGCCCGGTCCCAGGGACGCGGCCTTGCACCGCACGTCCCAGGTTTCGCCGGCGGGCCCGTTGAGGGAGGGCAGGCCGACCTCGAACCAGCCCGGGTACTTGGGTTCCGCGTAGAGCTCGCGCCCGGCCCGGATCGCGAAGGGGTTGTCGCACACGACGTGCATCCGGGCGATGCCGAGCAGCTTCGTCTGGTCCCAGCCCTGCGCGTACTGGGCGTAGTCCAGCCGCGGCAGCCTGCCGCGCTCGGCGGTCGGGAAGGCGATCACGTTCAGCTCGATCTCCTGCGTGACGCCGCCGCCGAACGCGTACTGGGCGAAGTACAGCTGGTAGTTGACCGACACCAGCGCCCGCCCGTCCTCGAACGCGGCCGCGGTCAGGTCCGGGTGGTGCTTGGCGAGCAGCTCGCGGACCGGCTCGGGTTCGACCAGCCAGTCGATGCCGATCTGGTGCAGGGCCCCGTAGTGGAAGGGCAGCCGGAAGGGCTCCGGTACGGGGGGCAGGGGCAGGGGGTCGCTCATGGCGTCGTTCCTCCGGGCAGGGCCGTCGCGCCGGCCGGCGGTCGGGCGTGCGGGTGGGGCTGCGGGGTGCGGAGGGAGGCGGGGCGGTCACGGGCCGCCAGTTCCGCTTCGACGCGCTCCACGCTGCGCAGGGCCAGTGCGGCCATCGTCAGCGTCGGGTTGGAGGTGGCCACCGAGGGCATGCTCCCGCAGCCCACCGCGTACAGCCCGGGGTGCTCCCAGCAGCGCTGCCACGCGTCGACCACCGACGTCGTGGGGGAGCCGCCCATCACGTGGGTCCCGGCGGCGTGGCCGGCACCGCGGTAGCCGTAGGTGCGCCCACCGTGCTCGAAGCGGCCCGGCCAGGCCTCCGCCGGGGTGTAGTCCGTGTGGTCCTCGGCGCCGAGCAGCGCGAACACCTGATCCGAGACGGCCCGCGCCGCGGCCATCCCGTCCTTCACGTGGTCGTCGAGGTCGTACGTGACCAGCGGGCGGGGCAGCCCCAGCGCGTCGCGCTCGGACGGGTGCAGGGTGACCCGGTTCGCCGGGTCGGCGCCCTGCTCCATCTCGAACTGGAGGGTGAACTGGCGCCGGACCCGGTCCCTGACGGCCCGCCGCAGGCCGGCCCCGAACAGGCCGCCTTCAGTGAGGAAGTGGTGCACGTCGGTGTCGACGGGCCCCTTCGCCCAGATCCAGCCCCAGGTCCCGAACTCGACGCGGAACGGCGCGCGCAGCCGGCGGGCCGGGCCGCCGCGGAAGCCTTCGAGGCCGGAGACCGAGCCGGGCCCCCGGTACGGGCCGGTGTCCTCGGGGAGCAGACCCCAGGTCAGCAGGACCGGGTGGTCCATGAGGTTGCGGCCGACCTGGCCGCTGCGGCCGCCGAGTCCGGACAGGAGCAGCAGGCGGGCGTTCTCCACGGCGTGGGCGGCGAGCACGACGACGTCGGCGTGCACGACGTGCGCCTCCCCCGCGTACGAGCGGTACTCCACGCCGGTGGCCCGCCCCCGCCCGTCGACGAGCACCCGGCTCACCACGGACCGGTCCCGGAGCGTGACGGTCGAGCTCCAGCGCCCCTGGGTCTTGAGCGGGGTGTACTTGGCGTACGAGGGGCAGTGCGGGATGCAGGTCGCGTTGCCCACGCAGCGGCTGCCCGGATCCGGCCGGCCGTCCCGGCCGCGCGGCACGTAGCCGCGGCCGCCGTCGTACGCGGGCTCCGGGACGCCGTTGCGCGCGTGCGGGGTGCCGACCACCTTCAGCCCGACCTCCCGCAGGGCCACGGTGTCCTTGACGCGGCGCCCGTCGAGGCGGGCCGCCATGAGGCGGTCCAGGCGCGCGGCGGGCAGGGCGCGCATGGGGAAGACGTAGCCCTCGGGGAAGGGGAGGCCGACGTGCTCGCGCTGCTCCGCGACGTCGGCGGACACCCCCAGCTCCTCTTCGGCCGCCCGGTAGTGGGGCTCCAGCTCGTCGTACGTGATTGGCCACCGCCGGCCGTACCCGAAGACCTCGGTGTCGAAGTCCTCCGGGAGCATGCGCGGCGTGAGACCGGTCCACACGTTCCCGGTCCCGCCGTTGGCGCGCACGTAGGTGCTGGAGTAGGGGAGCGGGCCGTCCTGACGCAGGTGCCCGGCGGCCCGGAAGCCGGGGCTGCCGTCGGTGCCGTCGGTGCCGGAGAGGTCCGCCACCTGGGGCCAGGGGGCCGCCGGATGGGGCTGGAAGGGTGAGCCGGGCAGCTGGCCCGCGGCCGTCAGGTAGGCGGTCAGGGGGTCGGGGTCCGCGGCGCCGGTGCCGGGAGCGGAGGTGCCCGCCTCCAGGACCAGGACCCGCCGGCCGAGCCGGCCGAGCCGGTGCGCGACGAGCGAGCCCGCGACGCCGGCGCCGACGACGATGACGTCGTACGCCGTCACCGGCCGCTCCGCCCGGCCGCTGCGGTGGACGGTCCGGCCCAACTCCCGTACCCGCCGGGGTCGGCGGCGGGAGCGGTGAGGCCGGCCGCCTTCCAGACCAGGGCCTCGGCACGGGCGCGTGCGGACACCAGGGCCGGCGGGGTTCCGGGCCAGCTGCCCGTGTACCAGAGGAAGGCCACTTCCCGGGCGGCGTCGCGGAGTTCCCCGTCCACGGCATCGGCGTCCCACTCCGCCCGCGAGGCGCCGAGCAGGAGCCCGTACCGCTCGGCGCCGAGCCGCCGCTCTGCCACGGCCCGGTAGACCTCGGCCAGTCCGGTCGCTTCCAGGGCGGCCTCGTCGAATCCGGTCAGCAGGGCGGAGAGGGCCGTGAAGTGCTGTGTCTCGTCTGTGATGGGCACGCGGGCATCGGTGCCCCGGTTCCCCGCGGCCCATGCCGCGCGCCTGCCGAATGGCCTGATCACGGCAGCGCGCGCTCACCCTCACGGTTCGGCACGCGCGAACGGGCGTGCCCTGTTCGGTCATCCGTCCGGCGGGGTGTGTGTGCCGCACCCGCGCGAGAGGCGGGACCGCCCCGGGGACTACCGGGGACTACCGGGGACCGGTCCGCCGGGAGGGGCCCCCGAGGGTGCCGGCGAACTCGACGATGCGGTCGGCGACGGCTTCGGGCCGGTCGAGGTGGCAGCTGTGACCGGCGTCCGCGAAGACGGCCGAGGTGGCGCGCGGGTTGAGGGCCGCGGTCGCGGCGGCGTGCTCGGCGGGCCAGAACTGACTGTCCGCGCCGGCGGTGATCAGTACGGGCACCTCGGCGCGGGCGACGACGTCCCGCCAGTCCTGGCGGGAGTGGTCCAGGAGCAGGGGACGGGTGTCGGGGGTGATCAGGCTCTCGGCGCCGCGTCCGCCCGCCTCCCTGATCGCGGTGTCGACAGCGGCCGGATCGGGCCAGGCGCGTCCGCGGCCGGTGGCGAAGGCCCCGGGCGAGGAGAAGAACGTACCGAGGTTCTCCTCGGTGAGGCCGTAGAAGCCGAACGGCCAGTCGGCGGTGTTGACCATGCTCGGCGTCTGGTCGACGGTGACGATCCCGGCAAGCCGTGCCGTGCCCGCGAGACTGACGTAGGCCCAGATGCTGTTGGCGCCCATGGACTGCCCGACGGCGAGGACGTCGCGCAGGCCGAGCGCGGTGAGCAGCTCGTCGATGTCCTTGCCGTGCCGGGACATCCGCTGTCCCCAGGCGGGCCGGTCGGACCTGCCGTGCCAGCGGCGGTCCAGCGAGATCACCCGATACCCGGCCGCCCGGAGCGGCGCCCACTGCAGGGCCCAGTCGTCGGCGGGTGCGCCGTAGCCCGAGACGAGGAGCACGGGGCGGCCCTCGCCCTCGTCGTAGTAGTGCAGGCGGACGCCGTCGTTGGTGGTGATCCAGGGCACCGGGACTCCTCGGAGTCGGAGAGGGAGGGTGGGGAACCCCATCGTCCGCCGCCCGCCGGAGCCCGCCCGGTACGACGCGCACTCTCACCCGCCCGGACGCGGACGCGGACGGGGCAGCGGCACGGCCCCTGGGCCGGGAGCAGCACGACCTAGCCGCCCACGGTGTCCGGCTGGGCCAACCGCTCGGCGGTGTGCTCCAGACCGACGCTGTGGGAGCCCTTCACCAGCACCATGTCGCCGGGCTCGATCAGGTCGCGGGCCAGGGTCAGGGCCTCGTCCCGGTCGCGGGCACCGAACACCGTCAGGCCCGGGGCGTTGTCCTGGGCGGCGTCGGCCATCGCCTGGGCGTCGGTTCCGCCGACGGAGACCAGCACGTCCACGCCCGCGGCGGCGACGAGCCGGCCGACCTGCCGGTGCCCGTCGACGGCGTCGGCCCCGAGCTCCTTCATCTCTCCCAGGACCGCGATGGTCCGCCGTCCACCGCTCATGGCCTGGAGGGCGGCCAGCGCTGCCTCCATCGAATCGGGGTTCGCGTTGAACGCGTCGTTGATGACCCGTACCCGGTCGCTCCGGTCGGTGACCACCATGCGGCCGGACGCCACCGGCACCGCGCGGGAGAGCGCGTCGGCCGTCTTCTCCACATCGGCACCCAGCCCGATCGCGACGGCCGCAGCGGCCAGCGCGTTGGACACGTGGTGCGGGCCGTGAAGGTTCAGGCTGACCCGCGCGTCACAGCCGGCGGCGACGAGGGTGAAGGAGGCCCGGCCCTCCGGGTCGAGCCTCATGTCGACCGCCCGGACGTCGGTGCCCCGCGCGGTGCCGAAGGTCATGACCTGGGCGCGAGTACGGGAGGCCATGGCGGCAACCAGCGGGTCGTCGGCGTTGAGGATGGCGATGCCCTTGGCGGGGAGGGCTTCGACGAGTTCGCCCTTGGCCCGGGCGATCTGCTCCCGGCCGCCGAACTCGCCGACGTGCGCGGTCCCCACGTTCAGGACCAGGCCGACCGCCGGTGGGGCGATGCGTGTCAGGCGGGAGATGTGGCCGATGCCGCGGGCGCCCATCTCCAGCACGAGGTACCGCACGTCCCGGTCCAGGTGGGTGATCGTCAGGGGCATGCCGATCTCGCCGTTGAAGGACTTCACCGTGGCGGTCGTCGGCCCGTGACCGGGGAGCACCTGCGCGATCAGGTCCTTCGTGCTGGTCTTGCCCGCCGAGCCGGTCAGCCCGATCACCATCGCCTCCGGTGCTGCGGCCAACACCCTTCTGGCCAGCGCGGCGAGCGCGTCGAGCACGTCGTCGACGACGACGGCCGGAACACCGACCGGGCGGGCGGCGAGGACCGCGACGGCCCCGGCCCGCACCGCTTCGGCAGCGAAGGCGTGCCCGTCGGCGTGTTCACCGGCCAGCGCGGCGAAGAGGCCACCCGGCTCGACCGCGCGGGAGTCGACGGTCGCCGGCGCGGTCACGAGCAGGGCCGCATCCGGTACGTCGCACAGCCGGCCGCCGACGGCGGCGGCGACGGACTCCAGCGAAAGGGGGATCACGTGACGCACTCCGAATCAGCAGGACCCGTCCGGCACGGCAGCGCGCCGCCGCCCGGTTCAGCACTTCGACCGTATCGCCTCCCGAAGCAGTAGGTGCGAAACCATCCCAATCCCTTGCAGACCATGAGCATCCTGCGAGTCTGCCCGGATCGCCGTCGTGTCCGGCGGGAGGACCAGTGACCGGGCGCGTCCGCTGCCGGCCTGCCGCCGACCGCCCGCCGCGCCGCATGGGAGCCCCCGAACGCCAGGGCCGGCCGCACGAACAGACCCCTCGGATGTGGAAGGCGTTGTCGGCGACTTCCCCGCGGCCTCCCCGGCGGGCGGGTACCCGGACCCGGCCGGGTTCGCCGAACACCACGTCCTCGGGCCCGGGTACGGGTACGGTGCCGAGTTCGACCACGGCCCGGAGCCCGTCCCGGACGGACCGGCCGCCCGCCCCGTGCGCGGGCCGTGACCGGATGGGAGGCCTTCTGTGAGCACGTTCCTGTTGATCCACGGTGGCGGCGACGTCGGCTGGTACTGGCACCTCCTCGTCGAGGAGCTCCGGGCCCGGGGGCACGAGGCGGTGGCGCCGGACCTCCCGGACGGCGACGACTCCCTGACGCTCGACGACTACGCCGACGTCGCCGCCGAGGCCGTCGCCGGCCACCGCGATCCGGTGGTCGTGGGGCATTCGTTCGGCGCCTACACCGCGTCCCTGGTCGCCGCCCGCCGCCCCGTCGCGTCGCTGGTCCTGGTCGCCGGAATGGTCCCCGCACCGGGTGAGTCACCGGAGGAGTGGTGGAGCGCCACCGGCCACGCGGAGTCCGTCCGGAACCAGGCCGGCCGGGACGGCGGACTGACCGGCAACGACGACCCGTACACCGCCTTCTACCACGACGTCCCCCGCGAGCTGGCCGAGGAGGCGATGAGCAGGGAACGCGCCCACCCGTCGCCGACGGCATGGGCCCAGCCGTGGCCGCTCGGCGCCTGGCCGGCCGCACCGACCAGGTTCGTGCTGTGCACCGAGGACCGGGTCCTGCCGCCCGACTTCCTGCGCCGGCTCGTGCGGGAACGTCTCGCACTGGTCCCGGAGGAGATCGCGGCCGGCCACTGCGTCGCCCTCAGCCGTCCCGCCGGACTCGCCGACCTCCTGACGGGCGTCGGCACCTCCTGAACGCCCCGGCCGACTCCCCGGGCCGGGGCCTCAGTTGCCGTCGGCGGGGAGCCAGCTGCCGTGCAGGCCGAGCGGGACCCGTACGGGGATCCGGGCCCGCGCAACCGGCCCGGATCCCGGGTCCTCGGCGGGCACGACCAGGAACCAACTCGCCCCGTCGGTGCGGTCGGTGGCGAAGGTCAGCCAGTAGCCCCGCCCGTCGGAATCCGTGCCCGGCTCGGGTGCGAAGACCGGCTCGCCGACCGACAGGTCACCGGCGTCCCAGACCTGGGCCGCCCCGGTCCGGACGTCGTGGAACCGCACCGCGTCGTACTCTCCCGGCAGCAGCTCGGTGCGCCCCGTCGAGGTGGCCAGCGCGACGTGCCGGTGGCGACGGCCGATGAGCCGGTCGTCGATCCGGGGGAACTCCACCCGGGCCTCGTCCAGCAGGGTGCGGGTCATGCTGCCCGCCACCGGATCGATGCGCGCGCGGGCCAGGCCCCCGGTGACCGGCTCTCCCGTCCCCGGTCCCTGGCCGACGGTCAGCCGGCTCCACTGCACGAAGTCCAGGACCACCGGGGCGTCCTCGCCCGGGCCGTCGTCGTAGGCGTTCACCGTGTGCCACAGCCAGAATGCCTCGTCGTGCGCCCAGCGCGGCGGTCCGCCGTCGCGCGGGATGAGCACCAGCCGGGTACCGCGCTCGGGCCGCCAGGCCAGGAGCGACCCGCCCGCCATGGCCGCAGGGAGGTCGAAGAAGGCGGGCGCGAGGACGAGCACCGCGTAGCGGCCGGTCAGGGCCATGTCGTGGATCATCATCGGTTCGTCCACGCCGTCGACGGGCGTGGGCCCGCGGGTGACGCCGCCGTCGCGCCCGATGACGGACCAGGTCAGGTACGGCGGCTCCAGCGCGTAACAGAAGACGACCATCTCGCCCGTGACGGGGTCGATCTTGGGGTGGGCGGTGATCCCGGCCGGCAGGGCCCTGCCGAAGTCTTCCCGGCCGAGCGTCTCCAGGCCGCCGCCGACCCGGTACGGGCAGGCCGACTCGGCGAGGGCGAGCACCCGGTTCCCGTGCCGTACGACGTTGATGTCGGGCAGGTCCCGGAACGTGCCCGCCAGCTCGGGCCCCACCTGCTGCGCGTCCGGCACGATCATCGACTCCAGCCCTCCCCACAACGCCCGCCCGGCCCGCTCCTCGGCCTCCAGCGCCGGGGTGCGCACGAACCGGTTGCGGTAATGGGCGCGGCCCTCCGAGAGCCACACCCCGTGCAGCATGCCGTCGCCGTCGATGGGGTACAGGTAGGAGCCGATCGGCGTGAAGCGGGGATTGGGCCCGTTGCGCAGGTAGAGGCCGTCGAGGGCCGCCGGGATCTCGCCCGTCACCTCCAGTTCGGCGACGTCGACCTCCTCGGTCACCGGTGCGAACGAACCCAGGAGGTGGGGGACGCGGGTGGGGTCGAAACGGGGCGGCGTGCGGGCGTCCACGGAAGCCTCCCGGAGCGCGTGTGCGGCAGCTTCTGGCACCTTCCAGTGAACCGCGGCCCCGGCGCCGCTGCCCGCCGGGACCTCGGGCCCCGGCGCTCCCGCCGCCCCGGTCGAGCGGGATTCACAGCTGCCCGCCGGTTGCCACCCCGACCCGGGACGCCCGCTCACTCCGGGGACTGGTCGAGGCCTCCTCGCCCAGGGGTGCCGACTACACGCCGCGGGAGAGCGCGGACGCGCCCGCGACCGGCTGCGCGAGGCGGCGGAGCTCGCCGAGCGCCAGAACGGCCGGCGCCTCCTGACCCTGGCCGAACAGGCCCTCCGCGAAGGCGGCGCCGGGCTCCCGCCCACCCGGCAGGACTCCCGGGCCAAACTCAACTCAACGCTCCATAAGGGCAGTTGTAAGGTGTGGCCGTGAGCGGACAACGGAGCCTCGCCGACGGCCGGTACGTGCTGGAGCCCGAGCCGATCGGCGCGGGCGGGATGGGCACGGTCTGGCGAGGGTACGACCGGAGACTGCACCGCACGGTCGCGGTGAAGGCGCTCCACCTGCCGGCCGGCTTCGATGCCGAGGAGCAGTCCAGGCTGCGCGTGCGGGCCGTGCGCGAAGCCAGGGCGATCGCCCGGCTCGAACACCCGGGCATCGTGGCGGTGCACGACGTCCTCGAGGAGGACGGGCAGCCGTGGATCGTGATGCGCTTCGTCGACGGGCGTTCCCTCGACCAGGAAGTCAGGGCCAACGGCCCGCTGGGTCCGCAGCGGGCCGCCGAAATCGGCGGCCAGCTGGTGAACGCGCTCTCGGCGGCACACGACGCCGGGGTCCTGCACCTCGACGTGAAGCCGCAGAACGTGCTGCTCGACGACAAGGGCCGAGCCGTGCTCACCGACTTCGGGATCGCGTCGGTCGCCGATGCCACGGCGCCCCGGACCAAGGCACTGGTCGGCACCTTGGGCTACATCGCCCCCGAGCGACTGGCAGGTACCGAACCGGGCCCCGCAGCGGACATGTGGTCCCTGGGCGCCACGCTCTACTTCGCCGTCGAGGGCCGGCCGGCCTACCCCGCCGACAACGTGGGGGCCGCGGTCGCTGCGGTCATGACCCGCGACCCCGAGCCCATGGCGCGCGCGGGGGTACTGGCACCGACGATCACCGGCCTGCTGGAGCGCGATCCCGAACAGCGCACCGACGCCGTCAGAGCCGCCACGGAACTGCGGGCTGCCGCCGGGACCATGACGCTGGATCGCCAGGACCTGCCGAGAAGGCCGGTCCTGAAGCACAAGACCGTCGTGGCGCTGGTCGCTCCTCTCCTGCTCGCGGTGGGCGCCGTCCTTCCGTACGTGGTCTCGCAGGCCCGCGGGGACGCAGGTCGGCGGCCGACCACCGAGAGCTCCCCGGCCACGTCCTCCCCGGCCCTCGCCACCAGCGCCGGCCCGAGCCCTGCGCCCAGTGCCAGTCCGACTCCCACCCCGAGCCCGACCCCCACCGCGCGGTACCAGAGCATCCCCAGGATCTGTGACAAGGTGGGCCGCCGGTCGAGCTCGATCATTCCCGACATGGACGCCGGCAAGGAAGAGAACTGGGTACCCAACCCCGGCCGGTTCGGCGGCCTGATCGAGGCGTACGCCTGCCGGTGGAGCACGGACGGCTACTGGGCCGATCACCCCTGGGGTGCCGACGTCAGCGTCACGCTGCTCCGCTTCTCGTCCGGCGCCTACGGCGCGACGGCCTTCGAAGGGGAGCGCACGGACTCCTTCTACAAGAGCGTCCCGCGGCTCCACGACTTCGCCGACGAGCTCTGCGTGTCCAATCCGACGGGCAAGGACTACGGCTACGCCCACGTGATATTCCGCGTCGACAACATGCTCGTGCAGGTCTCCTACGAGATGATGGTCGAGGTACCGTCCGCACCCGCACCCGCACCGGCCGTGGCGAAGCCGCGGGGCATGGAGATGGCGAAGTACGTCCACGACGAACTCACCGCCGGCTCCTGAGGGGCCGGGGTCGCCCGGGCCGTGGGATGCGTGCCCACCCGGCCCGGCGCTCAATGGAGACGGGAAGCAAGATTCCGCTCGAGCGGAGGATCGCGACGTGAGCATGCACGCCAAGGCGCGTCTGGCCCTGTTCTCCGGTGCGGCGGCCCTGATCGTCATGCTGGTCTTCGCGGGCTTCCGGAGCCTCGCCCTCGTGGCCGTGGGCCTGGCCGGCGTGTGCATCACGGCCGCGGCCGGCTGGCTGGTGCTGGCCCACCGAGGGCCCGTGAGGTGGCTCGCGGCGGTCTTGCTCCTGGCGGCCCCCGCCGTCGTGGCCGTCTGGTACCTCCGCGCCGGGCTGCTCTGGGTGGTCCTCTGCGCGGTCTTCCTGTGGGCCCTGGCGGTGGCCGCCGGACGGGCCGCGCTTGCCGACGAGGGACGGTCCCGGATGCCCGAGCGGCCGGCCCGGCGGCCGGAACGGCCGTTCCTGATCATGAACCCGCGCTCCGGGGGCGGAAAGGTCGGCACCTACCGCCTGCGGGAGAAGGCCGAGGCCCTGGGCGCCGAAGTGGTGCTCCTCGACCCCGACCACCCCCAAGACGTCGCCGGCCTCGCCCACCGGGCGGTGGACCGGGGCGCCGACCTCCTCGGGGTCGCCGGCGGGGACGGCACGCAGGCCCTGGTCGCCGGTGTGGCCGCCGACCGGGACGTCCCGTTCCTGGTCGTCAGCGCCGGCACGCGCAACCACTTCGCGATGGACCTCGGGCTCGACCGGAAGAACCCGGCGGCCTGCCTGGACGCCCTCAGCGACGGGGTGGAACTGCGGGTGGACCTCGGCCGGATCGAGGACCGCGTCTTCGTCAACAGCGCCTCCTTCGGGACCTACGCGGAGGTCGTCCAGAGCCCCGCCTACCGCGACGACAAGGTCCACACCATCCTCGCGCTGCTGCCCGACCTGCTCGCGCGCCACAGCGGGCCCCGGCTGAGCGTGCGCGCCGACGGCACGACCGTCCGGGAACCGCAGGCGGTGCTCGTCAGCAACAACCCCTACGGCAGGGGGGACGTGGTGGGACTGGGACGCCGCACCCGCATGGACACCGGGACGCTCGGCGTCCTCAGCGTGGAGGTGCACAACGCCGCGCAGGCCGTCGGCATCCTCCGGCACGGCCGCTCCCGCGGACTGACCTCGCTGAGCACCCGCGAGGTCGTGGTCGACTCCGAGGCCCCGCTCGTCCGGGTCGGTGTGGACGGCGAGTCGCTGACCATGCCCGCGCCCGTCCACTGCCGCGTGGATCCCGGCGCCCTGCGGGTCCTCGTCCCGCGCCACCGGCCCGGCCTCCGGTCGGGGGTGCCCGTCGACTGGGCCGGGGTGCGCAGGCTCGCCCTGACCATGGGCAGGACGGCCGTCGGCGGGGGCGCCGTCCAGGGGGGAACGCGCGACCACCCGGAAGGGCGCAGGCGCTGGGGCCGACACGCCGCCGGCGCGGCCCGGGCCGACTACTCCGGGGCCGTGTACGGCTCCCTGCTCGCCGCGTCCGTGATCGTCGGAGCGGGCGGCCTCGGGCATTTCCCGAAGATCGAGCTGACCGTGCTGCTGCTCGGCACGGCCGCCGTGTTCTGGGCCGCGCACGTCTTCGCCCACCTCTTCGGCGTGTCCCTGGCCAACGAGCCGCTGACCTGGGCCGAGTTCCGCAGGGTGTGTGCCGAGGAAAGGTCGATCGTCGAGGCGGCCGTGCCGCCCGCCGCCTCGGTCGCACTGAGCGGGCTGCTCGGCCTCGACGTCGCGGGGACCATGTGGTTCGCGCTCTCCGTGGCGCTGGCCGGCCAGGTGGGCTGGGCGGTGGCCGGCGCGGTCCGGGCCGGCGCGCCCCGGCGCCTCGTCTGGATGGTGGCGGCCGTCAGCCTCCTGCTCGGCCTGATGATCGTCGTCCTCAAGACGGCCCTGACCCACTGACGGAACACGGTCCCCTGCCGCCGTGCCGCGGGCGCCCGCCTACCGGCTGAACCGGCCAAGAGCCATTCCGCCGCGTACCGCTCGCTGCTTCGCCTACGCCCGCCGCTCGGCGTCGATTTCGGCGATCAGGCCCTCGACGAGGGTCCTGATCTCGTCGCGGATGGGGCGGACGGCTTCGACGCCATGGCCGGCGGGGTCATCGAGCTGCCAGTCGAGGTAGGTCTTGCCGGGGAAGTACGGGCAGGCGTCGCCGCAGCCCATGGTGATGATGTAGTCGGAGGCCTGGGCGGCCTCGGGGGTGAGCACCTTCGGGGTCTGGCCGCAGATGTCGATCCCGAGCTCGGCCATGGCGGCGACCGCGGAGGGGTTGATCCGGTCGCCGGGCATCGAGCCGGCGGAGCGGACCTCGACGCGGTCGCCGGCGAGGTGGCGCAGGAGGCCCGCGGCCATCTGGGAGCGGCCGGCGTTGTGGATGCAGACGAACAGGACGGACGCGAGCGGGTTCGCGGGCATCGGCTTTCCTTCGGGTGGCAGGCGGCTGCGGAACGCCGGCGGGCGGCGGTACGGTTCAGCCGGGACTGGTATCAGCCCTCAGTGATGTGACAGTATCAGCGGATGATGACATCAGTCGACACTGATCTGATCCGGGTCCTGGCCGACCCGCTGAGGCTCAAGATCGTGACCCTCCTCGCGCGGGAGACCCTGTGCACCACCCACCTCGTGGAGGAGACGGGTGCCAAGCAGACGAACCTCTCGAACCACATGAAGGTGCTGCGCGAGGCCGGGGTCGTGGACACCGAGCCGTGCGGGAGGTTCATCTACTACCGACTGCGCCCGGAGGTCATCGAAGCGCTCGCCGGCCAGTTCGCCGACCTCGCGGCCACCGCACGCGCCGGCGCCACGGCGAACCTCAAGCGGTCCTGTCCCTAGGCCCCTGCGGCCTTGCCCGACCTGCCTCACCTGCCCGAGGGGATCCTGTCGTGACCGCCACCGAGCCCGTCGCCGCCGCACCCGCGGTCCAGTCCGCCACGGCCGCCGACGTGCCCCGGCCCGCGCCGAGCGCGGCCCCACCCCGTACTCCGCTGGTCGCCCGCGCCGCCGCCGAGGTGGTCGGCACCGCCGCCCTGGTTGCGATCGTGGTCGGCTCCGGCATCCAGGCCACGAAGCTGACCGACGACGTCGCGTTGCAGCTGCTGGCCAACTCCACCGCCACCGTTTTCGGTCTCGGCGTCCTGATAGCGCTCCTCGGCCCGGTCTCCGGGGCGCACTTCAACCCGGCCGTCACGCTGGCGGAGTGGTGGACGGCCCGCCGCGGCGGCGCCGGCGTCAACGCCCGCGAACTCGCCGTCTACGTGCCCTCGCAGATCGCCGGCGCGATCGCGGGCGCGATCCTGGCGGACGCGATGTTCGGCGAGCCGCTGGTGAGGTGGTCCACCCACGACCGCTCCGCCGCCACCCTCCTCCTCGGCGAGGTCGTGGCGACCGCGGGTCTGATCCTGCTGATCTTCGGCCTCGCGCGGACGGACCGGCTGCGCTTCGCGCCGGTCGCGGTGGCCTCCTACATCGGGGCGGCGTACTGGTTCACGTCCTCCACCTCCTTCGCCAACCCCGCCGTCACGATCGGCCGGGCGTTCACCGACACCTTCGCCGGCATCGCACCGTCCTCGGTGGCCGGGTTCATCGGCATGCAGCTGCTCGGCGCGGTCGTCGGCCTCGCCCTGGTCGCCCTGATCTTCGTGAACGGCCGGGGCGGGGCCGCCGAGGAGCCCTCGGCGGCATGACGCGCGCGGGCGCGGTGGTGGGTCGGTGACGGGCGGGCGGGCCGGGCTCGCCGCCGGCCGTCACCTGCGCCGCCCGGTCCACGGCGGGGCATTGACGCGGCCGTCTGTCGTCGGGGAACGGCCGTGGCCGCATCCCGCACTCCCGAACCCGGCCCAGGTGCCCGAAGCCGCGGATCGGTTCACATCGCCAGACGGCAACGGCACTCCGGCAGGACGACGTCCCGCGATGCGCCGCGAGCCGTAGCCGCCTTACGCGGAGGCCTTGGCGGCGCCGGCCAGCAGCGCGCCCATGGCGGCGAGCACGGAGGGCTCGACCTTGTAGTACACCCAGGTCCCGCGCCGCTCGGAGGAGAGCAGCCCGGCCTCCTTGAGCTTCTTCAGGTGGTGGGAGACCGTCGGCTGGGAGACGCCGACATCGGAGATGTCGCAGACGCACGCTTCACCGCCCTCGTGGGATGCGACGGCCGAGAACAGGCGCAGCCGGACCGGGTCGCCGAGCGCCTTGAACATCTTCGCCGCGGCCTCGGCTTCGTCGGGGGACAGGGGGCGCTCGTTGAGCGGGGGGCAGCACGCGACGATGTTGGGCTCCAAGAGCGGCAGAACCTTCACATTCGACATGCGTCTATGTTGACACATGTCGAATCAACGCGGCGGGGCGGTGTGCGCGAGTGAGCGGCCCTCGGTGCTCCGCCCGTGAATTAGATAAATGTCTATGTTGACGCCCGTCGAAGCAGGCGCCATGCTGATCGCGCAAGACATCGACAAACATCGAAACACGGAGGAAGCCGTCATGAACGAGCTGCCCGTCGTCGTGATCGGGGCCGGCCCCGTCGGCCTGGCCGCCGCCGCACACCTCCACGAGCGGGGCCTGGAGTTCCTCGTCCTCGAGGCCGGCCCGCATGCGGGAACGGCCACCCGCGAGTGGGCGCACGTGCGCCTGTTCTCCACCTGGGGCGAGGTCGTGGACCCGGCCGCCGAGAAGCTCCTGGCCCCCACCGGCTGGGTCAGGCCCGCCCAGGCGTCCTACCCGACCGGTGGGGACTGGGCCGCCCTCTACCTCCAGCCCCTCGCCGATGCCCTGGGCGACCGTGTCCGGTACCGGGCGCGCGTCACCGGCGTCTCCCGTGCCGGCCGGGACCGGACCGTCGACGCCGACCGCGACGTACAGCCCTTCACCGTCCACATCGAGACCCACGACGGCCGGGAGGAGCGTCTGTTCGCCCGCGCGGTGATCGACGCCTCCGGAACCTGGTCCACCCCGGGCCCCGCCGGCGCCGGCGGCCTCGCCGCCCTCGGTGAGAAGGCGGCGGCCGACCGGATCGCCTACCGCGTCCCCGACCTCACCGTCCCCGCGGTCCGGGCCCGGTACGCGGGCAAGCGCACCGCCGTCATCGGCTCCGGCGCCTCCGCCTTCACCGCCCTCGCCTACCTCTCGGACCTCGCCAAGGCCGACGACGGGGCCGGCACCCACGCCACCTGGATCCTGCGCCGCGGCATCTCCGGTTCCACCTTCGGCGGCGGCGAAGCCGACCAGCTCCCCGCCCGCGGCGCCCTCGGCCTCGCCGCCAAGGCCGCCGTCGACAACGGGTACGCCGACGCCGTCACCGGCTTCCGCACCGAGGCCGTCGAGCGAGCCGAGGGCGGCCGCCCGGTCCTGGTGGGCGAGGACGGCCGCCGCCTGGACGCGGTGGACGAGGTCATCGTGCTGACCGGCTTCCGCCCCGACCTGTCCTTCCTGGACGAGCTCCGCCTGAACCTGGACGAACGCCTGCAGGCACCGCTCGCCCTGGCCCCGCTGATCGACCCCAACCAGCACTCCTGCGGCACCGTCTACCCCCACGGCCAGGCCGAGCTCTCCCACCCCGAGAAGGACCTCTACCTCGTCGGCATGAAGTCCTACGGCCGCGCCCCGACGTTCCTGGCCATGACCGGCTACGAGCAGGTCCGCTCGATCGCCGCCCACCTCGCCGGCGACCACGAGGCCGCCGAGCGCGTCGAACTCACCCTCCCGGAGACCGGAGTCTGCGGCGGCGCGGGCCTCTTCGACCAGCCCGCCACCACGGAGCAGGACAACGGTGGCGGCTGCTGCGCGGCGCCGGCCGCGCTCACCATCGGCGCCCCCGCCGCGGTTCTCTCCGGCGGCTGCTGACGGCGCCGGACACCGAAACCGGAGCGGAAGGCCCGGCGCCGGCCGGAGGGCTTGCGTCCGGGCAGGTGCCACGGCCGTCCGAGGCCCGTGGGAGCCGGTCCTCGCCGGTCGGCAGGGCGGGCTCCCGCCCGCGATCCCGGCCCCGTTGCCCGCGCGCTACTCCGGGCGCGCTCGGGAGGGCCGGGCGATGCGGCGTTCCGTGGAGCTCAGGCCTCCCAGGAGGCCGTCGACCGAGGCGTTCACGACGTCCGGCGTGTCGTCGGAGGCGATCATGCCGGTACTGAGCAGGACGGCGAGTCCGTGGACCGCCGCGAAGACCAGGCGGGCCGCGGCCTGCGGGCCGAGGTGGTCCGCGAGCTGGCCGGCGCGGGCGGCCTCCTCGATGACGGCGTACGGCACCGCGTACGCGGCGCGTGCGGCGGCGGGCGCCGCCATGGTTTCGGACCCGTGCTTGCTCGCGTACATCAGCTCGACGAGCGGCATCCGGCCTTCCGTGAAGTCGACGTACGTGTGGGCGAGGGCCCGCAGCCGCGCCTCGAAGGCGGGCTCGGCGGCCGAGATCGCCTCGGCGAGCCGCAGCCCGAGGGTGTCGAAGCCCCGTTGTGCCACGGCGTCCAGCAGGGCGGTCCGGTCGGCGAAGTGCCGCCGCGGCGCGGTATGGCTGACGCCGATGGCCCGGGCGATCTCCCGCAGGGACAGCGCGGCGGCACCGTGCGCGATGACCGAGCGTTCCGCCTCTTCGAGCAGGGCCGTCCTGAGGTTGCCGTGGTGGTAGCTCTGCTCCTGCATGGGGTCAGCGTACGCCAAGAAGTTTCCAATGGAAACAATGTTTCCATTGACAACATGGAGGGCGGGGTGCCAGCTTGGAGGCATGAGCACACCGAACCGCACCCGATGGACCGCCGCGGACCTTCCCCCGCTGACCGGCAGGACCGTCATCGTCACCGGCGCCACCAGTGGCCTCGGCACCGTCACGGCCAGGGAGCTGGCCCGTGCGGGGGCCCATGTGGTCCTCGCCGTCCGCGACACCGCGCGGGGCCGGGACGTGGCCTCGACCCTGCCCGGCAGCACCGAGGTGCGCCGACTGGACCTGTCGAGCCTCGCCTCCGTCCGCGCCTTCGCCGACGCCTGGGACCGCCCCCTGGACGTCCTCGTCAACAACGCCGGCATCATGGCCGTCCCCGAGGCCCGCAGCGCCGACGGGTTCGAGATGCAGCTCGCCACCAACCACCTCGGTCCCTTCGCCCTCACCAACCTCCTGCTCCCGCACATCACCGACCGGATCGTCACCGTGGCCTCCAACGCCCACCGCAGACCCGGCGTGGACATCGACTTCGACGACATCGGCTCCGAACGCTCCTACAGCCCCTGGCGGGCCTACCAGCAGTCCAAGCTGGCCAACCTGCTCTTCACCCGTGAGCTCCAGAAGCGGCTGACGGCGGCCGGTTCCCGCGTGACCGCGCACGCCGCCCACCCCGGCTACGCCGCCACCAGCCTCCAGGGGCGGACGGCCGGAGCGGGCCAGCGCCTGATGATGGCCGTCGCCAACCGCCTGGTCGCCCAGCCCGACAGCATGGGCGCACTGCCCTCCCTGTACGCCGCGACCCAGTCGCTGCCCGGCGACAGCTACACCGGCCCGGACGGCCGCGGCGAGCTGCGCGGCCACCCGGCACCCGCGCGCCGCAGCGAGCACGCCCTCGACGACGCGCGGGCGCGCAGGCTCTGGAACCTCTCCGAGGAACTCACCGGGGTCCGGTTCGCCCCGCCGCAGGCGGGCAGCGGACGGCGCTGACCCGAGCTGACCCGAAGACGCACCCGCCCGCCGGGACACCGGACCCCGCAGGGCGGCCGGCCGGGATGCCCGCCCGCGACTTCGGTGACACCCTGGAACACCCTGGCGGGCGAGCGCCGGCGGTTCTCCGCGGCGGGCGCCGACCGGGGCGCAGGGAGGTGCGCCATGCGGACACGAGCGTTCTTTGCCGTCACCACCTCCGGGCTGCTGGCAGCCCTCCTCGCGACGCCACCGGCGACAGGACGGGCACCCGTGACCCCCGCCGGATCCCCGGTCGCCCGTCCGGCGGTCGCCCGGACGGACCAGATCACCCCGGTGACCGTCGCGCCGACCACCGTCCCGCTGCCCGTCAAAGCGACGGACGGCCGGACCCACCTGGTCTACGAGCTCGAACTGACCAACATGTCCACCCTGCCCGCCACCCTCACCGCAGTCCGGGTCACGGCGGGGGAGGGAACGCTGGAGGAGCTGAGCGGTGCCCGGCTCCTGCGGGTCTTCCGCCCTTCGGGGGCTCCGGCCGAGCAGCCCGCCCGGGACATGGTCCTGCAGCCCGGCCGGCAGGGCAGGGTCTGGCTGGACGTCCTGGTACCCGCCGGTACGGCCTTCCCGATCACCCTCGCCCATGCCGTGTCGGTCACCTATCCCGAGGCGCTCGGCATCATCCCCAAGGCCATCACCGAGTACGTGGCCCCGCTCGGCGTCCCCGACCGCCGCCCGGTCGTGCTGAGGCCGCCGCTCGCGGGCGGCGGCTGGCTGGACGCGAACGGCTGCTGCGCGACGATCACGGCCCACCGGTCGGCGGCCTCACCCGTCGACGGGCGCGCCCGCTTCGGGGAACGCTTCGCCATCGACTTCGTCCGGCTCGACCACGGCACGGTCCTCTTCGACGGCCCGCCCGACCAGGTCGGCAGCTACCCCTACTACGGAACCCCGGTACGCGCCGCCGCCGACGGACGGATCGTCTCGGTGACGGACGAGTACCCGGACAAGAAGCCGGGCTCCGCCACCCCCGACATGCCCCTCGCCCAGTACACCGGGAACAACGTGGTGCAGCAGCTCGCGTCCGGCGAGTACGTCCTCTACGCCCACCTCAAGCCGGGCTCCACCCGGGTCCTCGCGGGCAGCACGGTCAAGGCCGGCGAGGTCCTCGGCGCCCTCGGCAGCTCGGGGAACAGCGACGCCCCGCACCTCCACTTCGAAGTCATGAGCGCGACGAGTCCGTTCACCTCCGAAGGACTGCCCTTCGTCTTCTCGTCGTTCGCACTGGAGGGAACGGTCACCCCGACCGCCTTCGACGACGCCCTCGCCTCCGGCTCGGGGAGCATCACCGTCACACCGCCCCGCGGAGCCCGGGACCGGACGCGGGAGATGCCGCTCTACCTGGACGTCCTGCGGTTCCCCCCGACCCCGTAGGAAGAGTGCGCACGGCGTCCTCGTAGAGGCGGAAGAGGCGTAGTCGGCCGTGGCCCTGGTCGGACCCGGCGGCGAGGGCCTCCCAGCACCGCGCGGCCATGATCCGGGCACGGGTGCCGGGCCAGGGCCGGGGGAGCAGCTCGGGGGGCAGCAGGGGGTCGGGTTCCATGGCGGCCGTGAAGGCCGCGGCCAGCTCGATCGTGCAGGTCAGGCGTTCCGTGTCCGTGGGGCGGTCCGGGCCGGAGATCCGGGCCAGCCGGTCCGAGGCGAGGTCGGCGAGCGCCTCGTGGCGGTCCGCGATCTGCCGGAGCGGCCAGAGCAGGGCGGCCAGGCGGTCCGGGGCGTCCTCGTCCCCGACCCGCAGGTCGCGGGTGCTGAAGCGGGAGAGGGAGGGCAGCACCTCCAGGTGGCGGGCGTGCGCTTCGACGATGTCGCCGATGGGGTTGGCGCTGACGTAGAGGCCGCCCTGGAGGGGGGCCGCGCCGAGGCGGAGCAGTGTGTCGCGCAGTGCGTCCCGGGCCTGCCGGGCGGTCTCGGGCACGGCGAAGGCGAACAGGTGCCAGGTCCCGTCCCACGGGGCGAGGCCCTGGTCCTGCCGGTAGGCGTGGCGGACGTACTCCGCGTCCGGGGCGATGGAGCCGGTGGGATCGGCGCTCGCGTGCAGCCGGGCCTTGCGGCCACGGCCCTCCTGGGTGAACCGGCCCTCGCCGACCAGCCGCTTCACGCACAGCCGGACCTGCTGGTCGGTCATGCCGAGCGCCTCGGCGACGGCGTACAGCTCGCCCGCGTCGACCGTGCCGTCCTCGCGCACGAGGGCGAACACCAGGGTCCGGGTACCGATTTCCGGGGCGGTGGACTCGGTCGCGGGGGTGGCCGGAGGCCTGCTGGTCATGGTTGCTGCTCCTTGCCGGTGCCCTGGACGGCGCGGTGCATGGTGGTCACCGCGCCGAATCCCATGAGGCGCTTGAGGTAGGGGGTCTGCTCGGTGCGTACGGCGGTGAAGCCCTGCCGTTCGTACAGGGCACGGGCGCGGGGGTTGGCGTCGATGACGTCCAGGCGGACGCGTGAGCAGCCGTGTTCGGCCGCGATGGCCGCGATCTCGGTCAGCAGCGCTCCGCCGATGCCGGTGCCCCGGTGGGCGGGGTCGACGGCGATGCCGTCCATGACCAGTTCGCCCGGCTCGGGTGTGCGTTCGAGCAGCGCCAGTACCGCGAGCCGGGGCAGGCCGCGGAAGAGGCCGTAGCCGGAGAGCACGTCGCGCACCCCGCCGCCGGTCAGGCCCCGACCGTCGAGCCGGTAGCCGGCGACCCCCACGACCCGGTCGCCGCCGGGGGCGAGGGCGACGGCGGCGCGGTCCGGGTGGAGGTGGCGGGCGATGAAGGCGCGGCCGTGCTCGGGCGGGCCCAGGGCGGCGCCGAGCTTGCGGCCGAAGGCCTCCCAGTACAGCTCGGCGACCCGCTCTTCGGCCCGCCGGGGCACGCCGCGACGGATGACGGCCGCAGAGTCCATGATTCCTCCTCGCGTTCCACGTACGAGCATAGTACGGTCGAATCGGAAACGAGCGTTGTGCATTCGATAGTTAATGGCTGGAGGGGCAGATGGCACCGAGAAGCGGCACACGCCGCCGCCGGATGGTGCGGGCCGTGCTCGCGACGCTGGCCGCACTCGCGGTCACGGCGGCGGGCCTGGGCGGTCTGGTGGCCTGGCAGAACGCCTATGACCTGCGCGAGGAGGCGGTGACGGTACGCCGGGACGGCCGAACCCTGAAGGGCGTTCTGGCCCTGCCGGAGCAGCGGAAGGGGCCCTTCCCGCTGGTGGTCTTCGTGCACGGCGACGGTCCGGTCGACGCCACGCACGACACCTTCTACCGGCCGATCTGGGAAGCCTTCGCCCGCGCCGGCTACGCCTCGCTGTCCTGGAACAAGCCGGGCGTGGGAGGCGCGCCCGGAGACTGGCTCGACCAGTCGATGGACGACAGGGCGGCGGAGGCCGCTGACGCCATCGCCTGGGCCCGGCAGCGGCCGGACATCGACGGCGGCGCCATAGGGCTGTGGGGTGCCAGCCAGGCGGGCTGGGTCCTGCCCAAGATCGCCGCCAAGGACCCGCGCATCCGCTTCGTCATCGCCGTTTCACCCGCCGTCAACTGGCACCGGCAGGGCCGGTACAACCTCCTCGCCGAACTGCGCCGCGACGGCGCCTCCGAGGCCGAAGTCACCGCCGCCCTGCGCCGCCGCGAGACAGGCCTGGAACTGCTCGGGCGTGGAGCCTCCTACGAGGAGTACGTCCGAGCCGTGGGCGATCCGCAGGGCATGACGGCCGCCCGCTGGCGGTTCGTCTCCAGGAACCACACCGCCGACGCGAGCGCGGACCTGCCCGCGCTGCGCCGCACGCCCGTGCTGCTGGTGCTCGCCGGACACGACGTGAACGTGGACACCGCCGACACCGAGGCCGCCTACCGCCGGCTCCTGCCGGGGCCCGCGCTGCGCGTCGCCCACTACCCGGACGCCACCCACGGCCTGGTCAGACACGAGGTCGAGAACTCCGCGCTCCGCCTCACCCTGACCGCGCTGTGCGCGCCGAGGGCCCTGTTCGCCGACGGCTTCCTCGAAGACCAGCGGAAGTTCCTGGCCGCCCTCGACACGCCGGAAGCGACACGATGACCACCCGGCCCACGACGGGACAGGGAGCCGCGGCTCTCGTCCAAGGCGTCCGCACCGCGTTCCCGTCCGGGCGCCTCACTCCCGGGCACCTCCCACGACCCAGGGCACGAGGGCGACGGGGCAGCGGGCGTGATGCAGCAGCACACGGGCGGCGCGGCCGAGCTGGAGCCCCGGACGGCCGGGATGGCGGCGGGCGCCGATCACCACGAGGGCAGCCGTGGCGGTACGTTCCTGCAGCGCACGGTGCGCGGGGCCCTCCACGAGGGTACGGACCGGGCTGACCACGGGATATTCGCGGAGCGGCCCGGTGAGGGCCTCGTCGAGGAGGGTGTCCGCCCGGGCCTGGTGGTAGAGGCAGACCCCGTCGGCCAGGGTCGGATGGGGGGTCGGAGCGTCGGCGGGGCAGCGCCAGGCGCGAACCGCCTCCAGACGGCAGTCGCGCGCGGCGGCCTCACGCAACGCGAACCGTACGGCCTCGGGACCTCCCGGAGTGTCGGACACCCCCAGCAGGACCCCGTCGTGACCGGCACTGGGTTCGTCACCGCGGACGACGACGACCGGGCACAGGGCGCGGGCGGCGAGCGCGAGGCCGACCGAGCCCAGCAGGAGCCCGGCGAATCCGCCGTGGCCGCGTGCACCGGTGACCAGTGCCCATGACGCGAGGCTCTCCTGCACCAGTGCCTGGACGGGATCCTCGGCGACGACCTCGGTCTCGACCTCGACGTCTGGGTTGCGCCTCGCTGCGCGCCGGAGGCCGTCGCGAACGGCGTCACGGCCGGCCTGGTCACCCGCCTGCTGCCCCCAGGGGCCCGCGGAGAGCTCGTACCGCTCCCAGCGGGAGGCGTACACCACCCGCAGCCGGAGCCCGTGCACGGCCGCCTCGTCCACGGCCCAGTCCAGCGCCCGGAAACCCGGCTCGGAGCCGTCGATTCCGACGGTGAGCGGCAACTCCATCCTGGCAACCTCCCGGTACCGGTGGCCACCGCCGGCGTCGCGCCGGGACGGGGTGACACCCCCATGCTGGTGGCACCCCCGGAACCCCGCGAACCGGCCGGGGGCCGCTGTGCCGGGTGCGCGGCGGCCGCCCGGCGCCCGCCGTGCCGGTCATGGGCGCGGCGGAGCGGAGCGGGCTCCGGGCCGCCGAAGGAGTGATGACCGATGACCGGCACGGACGCGGCGGCTTCCGCCGAGCCCTCCTCGGTCCGGGGAGGCGGGTCAGGCGAGGGCGAGGAAGAGCTTCTCGAGTTCCGCCTCGGTCATCGGAGCCTGCTCCGGGTCGGCTTCGGTCATGCACTGGCGCATTCCGCTGGCGACGATCTTGAACCCGGCCCGGTCCAGGGCCTTGGAGACGGCGGCGAGCTGGGTGACCACGTCCTTGCAGTCGCGGCCGGCCTCGATCATGGCGATGACGCCGGCGAGCTGCCCCTGGGCACGGCGCAGCCGGTTGAGGACTGACTTGACCGCGTCGTCGTCGACCTTCACCGCTTGCCTCCCGGCCTCGTGCGCTTTCCGCCATGGTACCCCAGGGGGTATGGCCTCGGGTGGGGGTCAGGCTGCCCGGAGGGCGGAGCGGGCGGCGTCGAGGTCTCCCTGGCGCGGGCGGTTGTGGGGGAGCCTGGCGAGGAGGGCGGCCATGCCGCAGGTGTCGGTGAGGGCGGAATAGACCAGGCCGCCGGCGATGCCCGCGGAGGTGAGGCGGAACGCGGGCCGGAGGCGGCCCAGCGCGAGGCCGGTCAGGACGACGGTGCCCGCGGTGAGGCGGACCTGGCGTTCCATCGGCCAGGCCTCGCGGCGGGTGCGGTGCGCGCGGTGGAGGTCGTGGCCGGCGGCGGTCCAGGCCGCCGCGCCGCCGGAGAGGGTGGCGGCGGTGATGCCGTGGCCCGCGAGGGTGCGGCAGGCCTTCTCCGAACGGCTCCCCGAGGCACATACGAGGAGGAGTTCGCCCTTCCGGGCCGCGTGCCGTATGTCGGGGAGGGCCTCTTCGAGGTGGTCGAGGGGAATGTTGAGCGCGCCGGGGAGATGGCCGGCGGCGTATTCGCCGGGGGTGCGGACGTCCAGGACGATCAGTTCGTGCAGGCGGGTACGGGCCTGGGCGGTGTCGAGGGCGGGGGGAGTGGCCATGGGGCGGGTTCAGTCCTTCGTTTCAGGGGGCGCGGACGCCCCTGGGGGAGAGGGGCGGCAGGGTCAGCGGATGGCGTCAGTGAGCATGAAGGCGGCGACGCCCAGCAGCGCGAGCGCGAAGATCCGCTGGAGGGTGGGGCCGGAGAGCTTGGCGGCGAGGTGCTTGCCGTCCCGGGCTCCGAGGATCGCGGCCCCCGTGAAGGGGGCGATGACCTCCCAGGCCAGTGGTACGTGGGTGCCGGTGCGGGCCACGAGCGCGGCGAGCGAGTTCACCGTGATGACCAGGAGGCTGGTGCCCACGGCGGCGCGCATGCGCAGTCCGAGGACGGAGGTGAGGGCGGGGACGGCGAGGAAGCCGCCGCCGACACCGAGGAAGCCGGTCACCGCGCCGAGCCCGGCACCGGCACCCGCGGCCCGCGCCGGCCCGACCGGTGTGGGTCGGCGGCCGGAACGGGAGGGGCGGAGCATCACGAGGGCCGCGAGGGCCGCGATCACGGCGAACGCGGCGGTCAGCACCGCCTCGGGGACGCGGGCGGCCAGGGTGCCCGCGCCGATGGCGGGCGGGATCCCGGCGGCGCCGAACAGGGCCCCCGTCCTCCAGCGGACGTTTCCCGCAGTGGCGTGGGCGTACAGGGCGGTCGCCGAAGTGGCGGTGACGATGATCAGCGAGGCCGTGGTGGCGGCGGCCGGGGTGAAGCCGGCGAGGTAGATCAGGGCGGGGACGGTCAGGACGCTGCCACCGCCGCCGAGTGCCCCGAGGGCCAGGCCGATGACGGCCCCGGCGGCGAGGGCGAGAACGAGGGTGCTCACGCTATCCGGCCGGGCCTTCCGCGTTCGTCGACGACGGGCAGCCCGGCCGACGCCCAGGCGCTCATGCCGCCCCTGACGTCGACGGCCCGGGCTCCGCGCCCGGCCAGCAGCTCGGCGGCCCGTCGGGAGCGCTGTCCGGACCGGCAGATCACCACCAGGGGCCGGCCCCGGGCGGCCGTCGGCAGGCCGGCACCGGTGACGAGCAGGGAGAGCGGCAGGTGGACGGCGCCGGGGGCGTGACCGGCGTTCCATTCGGCCCGCTCGCGCACGTCGACGAGGAGGCCGTCACCGTCGGTGGTGCGGCGGTGGGCCTGGTCGGGGGTGAGGCGGGCGGTGCCGCGTCGGAAGAGGGGCATGTGTCTTTCCATCCGGTGGGAGGCGGTTCAGCTGCCGGTGCCCGCGGTGAGGGGCAGTCCGGCGTCGGTCGCCGCGTCGAAGGAGTCGTCGACGGCCACGACGTCGCGGCCCGCGGCGTCCAGGAGGGAGGCGGCAATGCCCGCGCGCATGCCGCCCGCGCAGTGCACCCACACCGTTCCGGCGGGTACCTCGGCCAGGCGGCGGTGCAGCTGGTGGACGGGGATGTGCACGGAGCCCTCGATCCAGCCCGTCGCGCGTTCGGAGTCCCGGCGCACGTCGAGGAGCACGTCCGGGCCGGGAGCCCGGGCCGCGAGGTCGGCGAAGGTGGCGCGGGGGAAGGAGCGCGGGGTGACGCCGGCGGGGAGCCAGTCGTGGACTCCGCCGGTCGCGGCGGCGGCGGGCCGGTCGATGCCGACGCGCGCCAGTTCGCGCTGGGCGGCGGCGAGCTGGTCAGGGGATTCGGCGAGGAGGGTCACGGGCTTGCCCCAGGGGATCATCCAGGCGAGGTAGGTGGCGATCTTGCCGTCGGCTTCGAAGTTGAACGAGCCGGCGACGTGGCCCTCGGAGAACGCGATCCGGTTGCGCAGGTCCACCACCCACTCGCCGGAGGCGAGGCGTTCGGCGATGTCGGCGGCATCGGCCCGCGGGGGCGCGGTCAGGTCGATCGGTGCGGGGCCCGCGGTGTTGACCGGGCCCATGTGGGCGTAGTAGGCGGGAACGTCCTCCAGGCCCGCCAGCAGGGCGGTGACGAAGGAGTCCACGTCCTTGACCAGGGCGTCGTTGCCCGCCTTCTCCTTGCCGATGGTGGTGGCGCCGCCCTCGGACTGCGAGGAGGAGCAGAAGCTTCCGAACCCGTGGGTGGGCAGCACCGGCGTCTCGTCCGGGAGCTCGGCGGCCAGCCGGTGCGCGGACGCGTGCTGGGCGCGGGCCAGCCGCTCGGTCAGCCTCGGCTCGACCAGGTCGGGGCGGCCCACCGAGCCGATCAGCAGCGACCCGCCGGTGAACACCGCGACCACCGACCCCCCGTCCTCCAGGACGTAGGAGGTGTGGTGCGGGGTGTGGCCGGGGGTGGCCATCGCCCGCAGGACGACCCCTTCGTCCACGTCCACCACGTCGCCGTCGGCGACCGGGGTGCGGGCGAAGGCGACGCGGGCGGCGGCGGGTACGAGGTAGGAGGCGCCGGTGATCCGGGCGAGCTCCAGGCCGCCGGTGACGTAGTCGTTGTGGACGTGGGTCTCCACCACGTGCGTGATCCGCACCTCGCGCGCGGCCGCTGCCGCCAGGACCCGGTCGATGTCGCGGGGCGGGTCCACCACGACGGCCGTTCCGGCGCCACCCGCGAGGTAGCTGCGGTTTCCGAGGCCCTCGGTGCCGATCGTATCGATGAAGAACACGGTGATCCTTTCGGTTGGCATGTACCCCCGGGGGTATATTTCGAGCGTAGCACGGGTACCCCCCGGGGTATTTTCGAGCGCTGCTGCCGGCGCCGGGCGGCACAGCGCCACCGCCGGTCGCGCGACAGTGACAGCAGCCCCGGACGACGAGACAAGCGGTCCCGCCATCACCACCCAAAGGGTCCTGGCTGCTCACGGGAACAAGCCGGTGGGCAGGGGCGGGGACGCCCGCCGCGCCCCGGGGCACCGCCCCGCACCAAGGCGGCCGACGGCTGACCCGCTCGAACGCACCCGGGCCGCGGTGCACCTCGTGGTCACCCCGCCCGGGAGCGGCGCGCCGGCCTCTTCGCGGCCGAATGGTCCAGTCCGGCGGACCGCGACGGGCCCACGGACCGTGCGCGTGTCATGGTGGAGACAGCCGTGACCCACGGGGGCCGCAGGCGCGTGGCAGGTGGAACCGTGACCGGACCCGGCATCGACTACCAGGCCGTCTTCCAGGCCCTTCCCGCCGGTGTGGCGCTGCTGACGCCGGAATTGGTGTACGCGGACGTCAACGAGGCGTTCGTGGCCCTGTCCGGGCGCAGCCGTGACCAGCTCATCGGCCGTTTCCTGTTCGACGTCTTCCCCGACAACCCCGGCGATCCCGCCGCGACCGGCATGCGCAACCTGTACGCCTCGCTGCGCCGGGTGGTGGCCGACGGGGAGCCCGACACGATGGCGCTCCAGCGCTACGACGTGGAAGATCCCCAAAGGCCAGGGGTGTGGGAGGAGCGGTACTGGAGCCCGGTCAACGTCCCCGTCCTCGCCCCCGACGGCACCGTGGCCCTCCTGCTGCACCGCGTGGAAGAGGTCACCGAACTCATCCGCGCCCGCGGCGGTCGGACGGGCGGTGACCGGGCCCGGGTCCTGGAGGCCGAGCTCTACACCCGGGCCCGGGAGCTGCAGGAGCTCAACGAACGCCTGCGCAAGGCCCACGCCCGTGAGCGGGCCGTCGCCCTCCACCTCCAGGAGGCCATGCTCCCCGCCCCCCGCCCCCTCGGCCACCACCGCGCCGCCGTGCGCTACCGGCCTGCGATGGGGGCGCTGAACGTATGCGGCGACTGGTACGACCTCGTCGACCTGCCCGGCAGCGGCCGCACCGCCGTCGCGGTCGGCGACGTCGTGGGCCACGGCCTGCGCGCCGCCGGGGTCATGGGCCAGCTGCGCAGCGCCCTGTCCGCGGCCTCCCGCGTCGCCACCGGCCCCGCACAGGCCCTGGAAGTGCTCGGCCTGTACGCGCGCTTCGTGGACGGCGCCGAATCCACCACCGCGGCGTCCGTCTTCATCGACTGGGAGACCCGCGTCCTCACCTACAGCAGCGCCGGCCACCCCCCGCCGGCCCTGTGCCATCCCGACGGCACCGTCACCTTCCTCGACCAGGCCACCGACCCCCCGCTCGGCGCCCGCCCCGAACACGTTTCCCGCCCCCAGGCCCGGACCGCGTTCACCGACGGCAGCGTCCTCCTCCTCTACACGGACGGGCTCGTCGAACGCCGCCGCGAGGACATCGACACCGGCCTCGCCCGCCTCGCGGACTCCTTGGCCCGGCACCGCACCGACGACCCCGACACCCTCGGCGACGCCCTCCTGGCCGACCTGATCCCCGCGGCAGGACTCACCGACGACACCGCCCTGATCGTCATGCGGCTGTGACCGGCCCGCGGCGCGCGCCCTCACGACCGGGAACCCTCTGCCGGTCGAGGGCGGGTGCCGGGGCGCCTGCACGAACGCCTACCGTGGTGCCGTGAACGTTTGCGTCTTCCTCTCCGCCGCCGATCTCGACGTGCGCTACACCGAGCCCGCCCGCCGCTTCGCCGAACTGCTCGGCAAGGCCGGCCACACCCTCGTCTGGGGCGGCTCCGACACCGGCCTGATGAAGGTCGTCGCGGACGGGGTCAGCGGCGCGGGCGGAAGGCTCTGCGGCGTCTCCGTCGACTTCCTGGCGGCCAAGGCACGACCGGTCTCCGCGCCCGACGAGATGGTCGTCACCGGCAGTCTCGCCGAGCGGAAGGCGATGCTCATGGAGAGGGCCGACGCGTTCGTGATCATGGTGGGCGGCATGGGAACGCTCGACGAGGCCACCGAGATCCTGGAGCTGAGGAAGCACCGCAGGACCGGGAAGCCGGTCGTCCTGCTGAACACGGCCGGCTTCTACGACGGCCTCCGCGAGCAACTGCGCCGCATGGAGGACGAGGGCTTCCTCCCGATCCCACTGGCCGAGCTGGTGTCCGTCGTCGACGAACCCGCCGCCGCGCTCGCCGTCCTGGAACGCACCGTCACGAGCGCCTGATCCGGCGGACCGCCCGGCGCGGTCCGACGCCCGGCACGGGATGCCGTGCCGGGCGACCGGTCGGCAGAGTGCCGCCGTCAGCAGGGTCGTGCGACCCCGACCCCGGCCCCGACCGCACCGGGCCCCTCCCGCGCCGGGCGATGCGCGCGGCGTGCGATCAAGGCGGCGGGACGTGACCATGGAAGGGCAGTCCTAGGGGCCCCGCCACCACCCGCAGCGGCTTCAGCGGCGGGGAACGGGTACGGACAAGAGGGCCGAGCCGAGCGGCCCGGCCGTGCTCAGCCGCTCCACCGGGGGTATGACCTGATGACCGTGCCCTTGCCCGGCGATCCCTTGCTCGCTGCCAAACTCTCCGTCCCTCTCCAGGTCCCGGGCCTGGTGCGCCGCCGGCGGCTGCTGAACCGGCTCACCCGGGGCACCGAGGGACCACTGACACTGATCACCGGAGCGCCCGGTGCCGGGAAGACCGCGCTGGCCGCCTCCTGGGCCTGGTCCGCCTCGGCGCCCGGCCCGCTGGTCTGGCTGACGCTCGACGAGGACGACACCCCGGGCGCCTTCTGGGCCTACGTCGTCGAAGGGTTCCGGCGCTCCGGGGAGCTGGCCGGGGACGTCCTCGACGCGCCCGTCCGCGCGGACGGCGCCGACCGCTCGATGCTGACCCGCCTCGCCTTCGCGCTCGAAGGCGCACCCAACCCCCTCGTGCTGGTCGTGGACGGCCTCGAGAAGGCCCGGGGCGACGCCGTACACAACGGGCTGCGCTTCCTCTCGGACCACGCCGGCCCGGCCCTGCGGCTGGTCCTCATCAGCCGGGAGGAACCGTTGTTGCCGCTGCACCGCTACCGTGCGGAGGGCCGCCTCCAGGAAATCCGGGAGCACGACCTGGCGTTCACCCGGAGCGAGGCGGCGCAACTGCTGCGCGGCCGGGGGCCCGCACCCGAGGACCACCTCGTGGACCTCTTCCTGGAGCAGACCCAGGGCTGGGCCGCCGGCCTGCGCCTGTGCGCCCTGGCCATGGCACGCTCCGGGGACCCCGCCGCCTTCGCCGGCTCCCTCACCGCGTCCGAGCAGGCGGTGTCCGACTACCTCCTCACCGAGGTGCTCGCCGCCCAGCCGGGCCCGGCCCGGGAGCTGCTCCTGCGCACGGGCATCCTGAACCACGTGCACCCCGACCTCGCCGCGGCCCTGACCGGGCGGGCCGACTCGGGCCGCATCCTCCAGGACCTGGCCCGCCGCCACGCGTTCGTGGAACCGCTCCCCGGCACCCGGTGGTACCGCTACCACCCGCTGTTCGCCGAGGTCCTTCGCGCCCACCTGCGCAGCGGGCAGCCCGGGCTGGAGCCGCTGCTGCACCGCCGCGCCGCCCGCTGGTACGCGGAACGGGGCCACAGCGCCGAGGCGGTGGACGAGGCCACCGCGGGAGGAGACTGGGGCTTCGCCGCCGACCAGACCGTCCGGCACCTGCTGGTCGCCCCCATCCTCGCGGGCTCCGCCGCGTTCCCGTCGGCCGACACCTTCTCCCGCATGCCCGAGGACACCCCCGGTGCCAGAGCGCCCCTGGTGGCCGCCGCCTGCTGCTTGGCCCGCCGGGACGTCGAGGGCTGCCGTGCCCGGCTCGCCCGCGCGCAGGAGTGGACCACAGGACCGGAGGCCGAACCGGCCGACCTCCTCACGGCCGCCCTCCTGCGTCTGCTGTCCGCCCCCGGCCCGGCCGACGAGGAGGCCCACCGGGTCACCGCGCTGCTGGCGCGGCTTCCGGCCGAGGAGAGAGAGCGGCACCCCGAGATAGGACCCCTGTGCCTCTACGGCCAGGCGTGCGCCTGGCTGCGGGGCGGCCGCCTGCAGTCCGCCCGCGACGGCCTGGAACGGGCGGTCCGGGCCTGTTCCGGCGACGCCACGGTACTGCTGCGCCACCGGTGTCTCGGACGGCTGGCCCTGGCCGACGCCCTGGCAGGGGCCCTGAACCTCGCGCAGCAGCACGGCGAGGCCTCGCTGGCCTTCGCCGACCTGCACGGCATCCCCGATTCCCAGCGCTCCGGCGCCGCCGGCCTGGCGCTCGCCGCAGTCGCCGTCGAACGGGAGGAACTCGGAGAGGCGGCCGTGCAGCTGGACCGCGCCGAGCTGCTCCACGACGTACTCGGCGACTCCGACCTCCTGATCGAGCGGTCGGTGCTCCGTGCGCAGCTGGAGCTCGCCCGGGGCCGGTGGGACGCCGCCCGCAGTCACCTCGACGGCCACCTCGCGGAGGCGGCCGCGTACCCGGCCGGGCCGGCCGTGCGCCTCGTCGTCGCCTGTGCCACCGCGGCCCTGGCCAGGGGCGACGTCGGCGCGGCGGCCGCCGCCCTGGAACGGATCCCGGCGGACGAAGGCCCGCCCTCGTACACCGTGGCCCTCGCGCAGGTCCGCGCCGCCGCCGACCGTCCCGCCCAGGCGCTGGAGCTGATCGAGGCCACGGAGAGGTCCGACGCGGTGACCCTGCCCGACCGGGTCCGCCTCGTCCTGCTGCGCGCCCATCGGGCGCTCCTCGACGGCCGCGAGGACACGGCCCGCACCCTGCTCGTGGAGGCCCTCGACCTCGCCCGCCCCGAAGGGCTCAGGCGGCCGTTCAGGGAGACGGGCCCCTGGGTGCCATACCTGGCGGGCCGCCTCAACGGGCACAGCGCCTCCTACGCGTGGCTGGCCTCCCCGCACCCCCAGGCCGACCACCGGGTGGTGGAGGAGCTGAGCCGCCGTGAGCGGGAGGTCCTCCAGCAGGTGGCGCGCATGATGTCCACGGAGGAGGTCGCCGCCGAGCTGCACGTGTCCGTGAACACCGTCAAGACCCACCTGCGCGGCATCTACCGGAAGCTGTGCGTCTCCCGTCGGCGCGACGCCGTCGAGCGCGCCCACGACCTGCACATGCTCTGACCCCCCTGGCATCCGGCCGGCATGCGGGACGTTCCACCCGGAGCGGGTGATGCGGACGGCCGGTGAACGGGGGAGGCTGGACGGGCACACGCAGATGCCGCCCCGGCCTCGGGGAGGCGGCCCGACGGCCCGACGGAGGCCGACATGAACGACTATCCACTGCTCGACGCGTTCCTCACGATGCTCTACTTCTTCCTGTGGGTCATGTGGTTCTTCCTGCTCTTCAAGATCGTCTCGGACATCTTCCGGGATGACGACCTGAGCGGCTGGGGGAAGGCCGGCTGGACCGCCTTCGTCTGCCTCCTCCCCTTCCTGGGCGTCTTCGTGTACCTCCTCGCCCGCGGCCGCGGCATGGGCGAACGCGACCTGAAGCAGGTGCGTGAGCAGGAGCAGGCCTTCCAGTCCTACGTGCGGCAGGCGGCCGCGAGCGCTCCGTCCGCGCCGACGACGGGCTCGGAGCTGGCCAGCCTGGCCGCACTGCGCGACCACGGTGACATCACGCCCGCCGAGTACGAGCAGGCCAAGTCGAAGGTCCTCGCGTCCCACTGAGGGCGACGGTGCGTACCGGGCGGGAAGAACGGAGCACCGCGGTGGCCACTCCCGAGGGAGCGCCCGAAGCCCTCCTGCGCGCCGCTGTCCGCCGGCCGGAGCGGCTGCCCGAACTGCTCGCGGACTTCGCGCTGCGACACGCCGGACCGCGTGCCGCACGCAGCGTGGCCCGGCTGCGGGCCGACCGGCCCGGCGCGGACACCGCCTCGCTCGGTGCCGAAGCCGTCGAGCGCGGCATCCGCAGGACGGTCAGCGAGGGGGCCTTCGTCGGAGGCCCCTTCCTCGTCTTCATCCCGGTCGCGTTCTGCACGGCGCTCCTGAGCCAGGCCCGCACGATGCTGGAGCTGGCCGCGCTCGCCGGACACGATCCGACGGCGCCGAGGCGGGCTGCCGAACTCCTGGTGCTCCAGGGGGTCTACCCGGACGCGGACACCGCGGAGCGGGCCCTGCGGGCGGATGAGGGGGGCGACCGCCCAAGCCCCGAGCCGCGTGACGACGGCCCGCGCCGCCGCCGGTTCCCCGTACTGGCCTCGCTGGTCCTGCGCATGGCCAAACTCCTCGGGCTGATGCCGCCACGCCGTGCGGGCGACCGCCCCGGCGTGCGGGACCGCCTCGTCATGCTGGGCCGCTGGGCCCTCCTGGGCGTGACTTTCCTGGTGGGCACGGTGGCCCCCCTGGTGTGGCTGCCCTACATGGCGCTGTCGTACCGCCGGGCGACCCGCCAGGTGCTGGACCGGGCCGCGACGTACTACCTCACCGAAACCCCGCTGCCGGCGCCGTCGCGCGGCGCGGCTCCCCGACTGGACCCCGGCATGCTGGCCGCGGCCGCCCGGGCCGTGGCATTCGTGCTGCTTCCCCTCCTCCTGGTGTTCTCCGTCCATCTCTTCGACGTCCGGATGGCCGGGAGCGTGTGGCCGGTGGTGGGCATCGTCCTGATCGTCTCGTCCGTGCTGGCGGGCGCGCTGTGGCACCACCGCCGGCGCCGGCGCCGCTCGGACTGAACCGGCCGCGGCCGCCTACGGCTGCCGCGGCCGGCCCGCGGTGGACCACGTGGTCAGCTGCTGAGGATGCGCGCCTTCTGCGCGGCGAACTCCTCCTCGCTGAGGATGCCCTGATCCTTGAGCTCCGCGAGCTCCTTGAGCTGGCCGATCTTGTCGTCCATGCCGACAGCGGCGGGGGCGGGGGGCGGCGGTTGCTGCTGAGCCGGGGGAGCCTGCGCGGGGTCCTGGGCTTCGGTCTGCTGGGCCCAGCGGCCCGCCTGGCGGCGGCTGACACGGTTGGATACGGCCGTGGCCGTTCCGGCGACGACGGCGGTACGTGCGATGCCGCGAAGGAGTCCGGGCATGGTTGCCTGCCTTGGTCGGGGCGGACGGGGAAATGGGGGAAGGAAGAAGGAGAGGACATCAGCCGGCGTTCTCGAGCGCATCGAGCGCATCGAGCATGTCCTGGACCGGCACGCGCCCGCTCGCGATCATTCTGGCGTCGGCGCGGCGCAGAGCTGCGGCCAGGGGCGCGGCCCACAGGTTCTCGTAAAGGAGCACGGCGGCGGAATCCCCCGGCTTGAGCAGGGACCCGGCCTCGGTGATCTCGTCGTCGCCGAGCAGCCCCGAGGAGACCCCTTCGAAGACGGTGAGGTCGGGCTGGCCGTCGCCCGTCACATCGGCGAGTTCCAGACCGCGCACCGTGCCGGTCTCGTCCTTCGTGAAGAAGGCCAGGTCGAGAATCCGGATGATGCCGCGGTCGACGAGGTCGACCAGCAAGGGCATCCCCTCACCTGTCAGGTGGCTGCCGGGGAACTCGACGACCAGGTAGTCGATGGGACCCAGTTCGTGAGCCGGGTCGGTGGTCTCTGTGGTCACGTCGTCCACTCCTGTCTCAAGGCCGGAACGGGTCCGGGGCCCCTCACACGGCCACGAGCGTAGACACGGCGCGGGGGCGGGGGATCACCCCTGGCGGGTGAGGCGCGGGGTACGGACCCGCACCAGCGTTCAACCGGCCAGACGCCTCCGCGCGACACGGAAAAGGAGCGCCCGTATGGGCGTCGAGACGACGAGCGGCGACAGGTTCGGCATCGGCTGGTCCACGCGATGCGTGGGTTGCCCGCCCCGTGGCCGGCGTCGGCTCACGCCGGTAGGGATTCCATACTGGCTCGATCGCCCGAGCGTCTCATGGAGGTCGGATCAACCGTGTGGATCGAACTCGTCGAAGCTCTGCCGGGGCCCACGGTCTTCCGGCCCCCGGTGTCGGAGTCCGCGCTGCTCCGCTGCGCTTCGTCCCTCGGCCATCCGCTGCCGGCGGACCTGGTTTCGATGCTCCGTGAGAGCGACGGCATCGAAGGCGAGTACGGAGACGGACTCATCTGGTCTGCCGACCGGATCGCCTCCGAGAACCGGACCCTTCGCGATGACGATGAGCTCGCCACCCTCTACATGCCGTTCGATCCGCTGCTCTTCTTCGCGGACGCCGGCAACGGTGACCTGTTTGCCCTCCTACCCCGCCTGCGGCGACCCGACGTCTTCGTCTGGAACCACGAGGACGACAGCCGTACCTGGGTGGCACCGAGCCTGGCCAAGTACCTCGAGTGGTGGCTGACGGGACAGATCCAGCTCTGACCACTCGGTTCACAGAGCCACAGAGCCACAGAGCCACGATGGGACGAGGTCGTGGCCGCTGGAGGACCGGGTGCTCCTGGTGGCCACCCCCCACCCGACACTGCGGCAGCCCGCCCCCTGGTCCGGCGTCTCCAAGCCCGTACCTGTCCGCCGCGACAAACCCAGACTCACGTCCGCTGGTCCCGAGGACATGGCCGTCGCGCGTCAGGGTTGGCACGGTGGGAGGTGTCGCCCCGGGACGGTCCCGGGGCGGACGCGGAGCGGAAGGACGGCGATCAGGGTGGACACGAACTCCGAGGGCCAGTACGGGGACTTCCAGAACGAGATCTACCTCGACGGGCTCTCCGGCGTGCTCCCCACCATGCCGATGGACTTCGCCGAACTGGAGAGGAGGGCCCGGGCGACGCTGCCGCCCGCCGTGCTCTCCTACGTGGCCGGCGGGGCCGGGGACGAGTTCACCCAGCGGGCGAACGTCACCGCGTTCGAGCGGTACGGCCTGATGCCGCGGATGATGGTCGGTGCCACCAAGCGGGACACGAGCGTCGAACTCTTCGGGCTGAAGCTGCCGTCACCGCTCTTCATGGCGCCGGTCGGGGTGATAGGGCTGTGCGCGCAGGACGGGCACGGCGACCTGGCGACGGCCCGCGCGGCGGCGAGGACCGGTGTGCCGATGGTCGCCTCCACCCTGACCGTCGACCCGATGGAGCAGGTCGCCGCCGAGTTCGGCGACACCCCCGGCTTCTTCCAGCTGTACACCCCCACCGACCGGGCGCTCGCCCAGAGCCTCGTGCACCGGGCTGAGGCCGCCGGGTTCAAGGGCATCGTGGTGACCCTGGACACCTGGCTGACCGGTTGGCGTCCACGCGACCTCGCCGCGAGCAACTTCCCGCAGCTGCGCGGCCACGCACTGGCCAACTACACCTCCGACCCGGTGTTCCGGGCCCGCCTGGCCAAGGCCCCCGAGGAGGATCCGCGCGCCGTCGTGGGGGAGTGGGTCGGCATCTTCGGTAACCCGCTGACCTGGGAAGACCTGCCCTGGCTCAGGTCCCTCACCCAGCTGCCGATCATCCTCAAAGGCATCTGCTCCCCGGAGGACACCCGGCGCGCCAGGGACGGCGGCGTGGACGCCGTCTACTGCTCCAACCACGGCGGCCGCCAGGCCAACGGCGGCCTCCCCGCCCTGGAGGCCCTGCCCGGCGTCGTCGAGGCCGCCGACGGCCTGCCCGTCCTGTTCGACTCCGGCATCCGCTCCGGCGCCGACGTCGTCAAGGCCCTCGCGCTGGGCGCCACGGCGGTGGGCGTGGGCCGCCCGTACGCCTACGGCCTGGCGGTCGGCGGAGTCGACGGCATCGTGCACGTGCTGCGCTCGCTGCTCGCCGAGGCCGACCTGATCATGGCCGTCGACGGCTACCCGGCCCTCGCGGACCTGCGCACCGAAGGCGCGATCCGCAAGCTCTGACCGGCCGCGAGCCCACCGGCACCGTCGGCACCCCGACCGCGCCGCGACGGCAATCCGGGGGCCAGAATCGTCCACGTGGACAAAGAAGCCGATTCACAAGCCCGGGAACAGCGCGGACGCGTCCTCGCCGCGCTGTCACTGGTGGACATCGCCGCGGGCGCCGCAGCCACCGTCGTCCGCGAGATCCCCGCCTACCACGCCCACGACGCCGACCAGGTGCGTGCCGAACTGCTCGCCGTACTGGCGCCGGTCGTCGCCTTCCTGCGCGAGGGACGCGACGCCACCGCCGCCGAGCAGGCACAGTTCGCCGCCTTCGGCGCCCACCGTGCCGAGCAGGGCGTCGGGCTGGAGCCGCTGCTGGAGGCCTTCCGGCTGACCACCCGGTGCGCCTTCGACGCCCTCTACGAAGAGATCCGCCGGGTCGACGCCCCTCGGGCAGGACTCGAACTCGCACGGGACCTGTGGGCCTGCTGCGACCGGCTGTCGGCGGCGGTGGTCCAGGGGCACCGGGCACGGGAGCTGGAGAAGGCCCAGGCAGCCCAAGAGCACCGCACCCTGCTCCTGCGGCAGCTGCTCACCGGTGACCTGCCCACGGAGTACCTGGCGACCGCGGCCACGACGCTCGGCCTCGATCTGCGCACCGAGTACCACGTCTGCCACGCACGGCCGGGGAAGGACCGTACGATCGCCGCCGTGGAACGGGCCCTGCGCCCCCACACCGCCGTCCTGTTGGCCGAGCCGGGCACCGACCGGGTCGTCGGGCTGACCACCGGCCCGCTCCCGGCCCGGGTCACCCTCCCGGCCGGCCTGGGCCCGGCACGCCCGCTGGCCCGGCTGCGGGAGTCACTGGCCGAGGCGGAGCGCTGCGACGAGCTGGCCGTCGCCTTCGCCCTCGGACGGTGCGTGCGGACCGGCGAGCTCCCGCTCCACCTGGCCGTGCTGGCCCTTCCGGCGGTCGGTGATCAGCTCGTCGCCCGGTGTTTCGGCCACACGTCCGGTGAGCGTCGTACCACCCTGGTACGTACCGTCGACGCCTACCTCGCCGCCGACTCCAACGCCGACCAGGCCGCCGCCGCCCTCTTCGTCCACGCCAACACCCTGCGGTACCGGATCCGCGCCCTCACGGCCTCCACCGGCCTCGACCCGGCCCGCACCGAGGACGCCCTCACCCTCTGGTGGGCGGTCCGCCGCCTCCAGGTGAGGGAGAACTCCGGCTGATCCCCGGAGGCAGCCCGGGGCGGCACGCGCGGCCGACGGGTTCAGCGGGCGTTCTGCCCGTGGACGCTCAGCGTGGCCGGCAGCCCCGGCCGAACCCGGCCCCGGCGCCTGTACTGTCCGCCGGTTCCTGTCGCGGTGCAGCCGCGGCCTGTCCGCCCCGTGGATGCTGCGTCCGATGAGCACATGCCTGGCCCGGGTGCGGGAATCGTGGCTCTCGTGGTACCGGCGAGCCGGTACCACGAGAGCCACGTCGCTCCTGTGCCGGTGCGGGCGGGGTCAGGCCAGGAGCCGGGCCACCTGCCAGGCGAGGACGAGGTGGACCGCAGCGCAGGTGGCCCAGCCCGTCGCCCGGCGGATGCCGTTGCGGACGGCCTGGATCCATCCGGTGGCGATCAGGAGTCCTGCCAGGCCGATGCAGATCCAGGCTCCGACGAGCCACGGGACGCCCAGGTCGGTGATGATCACGATGAGTCCGGAGGGGAACAGCACCAGCATGGGAATGGCCCATGTGCCCTCCGTCGCCACGTTGTCGACGGCCTCTTCGCTCATGTACTTCCGATCCCTGTTTCATGGTGTTCGGTCATCGTCCGCCGGGACGGCCGGATGGGCCGGAGACGGGTCAGTGGTTGAAGTGCCACCAGATGTCGTACAAGGACAGGCCGGGCATGACGGCCTTGATCGGGTAGCGGACCCACGCAGGCTTGCTGTTGAACCACTGCTGGAAGTCGGCGTACTTGCCGCCGACGGCCTTGGCGAACCCGCCGATCTTCTGGAAGGCGGATGCGATCGCCTTCCAGTTGGGATCGGCGACCACGGGGAAGGCGGTGCTGTCGTCGAAGGCGACCGTCTGGACGATGCGGTTGCCCTCCACCCGGTAGGAGGTGGCGACCGGGTTGCCGTTGGCGTCCTTGGCCCACGGGGCGTCCAGGAGGCCCAGCGGCATGCGGTCCTTGACCACGAGGAGGGAGCCGTCGGCCAGCTGCTTCACCTCGGCACCGGAAGGCAGCCCGAGGTCGAAGCCGTACTCCTTGGGCGCGCTCTTGTCCTTGATGACGACCAGGGCCCGTGCCCCGTCGGCGGTGGCCTGCACGGCGAGGTCGGCGCCGGGAGCGGCGTCGGGGTAGACGGTGGTGCCCCGGCCGGTGCTGACACCGGCGCTGTCCTTCGTCTCGGGCAGACCGATCGAGACGCGTTCCCCGGTTCCCGTCGCCACGAAGACCTCGCCCGCCGAGCTGGCCGGAAGGCTGTTCCCCGGGGTGGCGGAGGCCAGCAGCCCGGCTGTGCCGGTGGCCTTCTCGACCGCCTGCCCGGTGCGCTCCGCTCCTGTCGGGCTCGAGTCGGCCAGGGCGGCGGAGGACATGCCGCCGACCAGGGAAACGGATATGAGGCCGGCCACGGCCGCGCTGCGAAGTGATGCTCTGTACACGGATTTCCTCAACACGAGTTCGTCAGGGCGCCGGCTCGGGAGTCGCTCCCGACCGCGGCGCCGTCGGTCCGCACCAGCATCGAACCGGCCGGGCCCGCGCTGTACCCCCCGCGGGACGGTGCCCACCCCGCCGACCGGCGGGGTGCCGGGTCACGTCCCTGGCCGTGCCGCCAGGGACGCCGTCCCCTGCGCGACCGGCCTCCGCTGCTCCCCTCCGGCTACCGCGCGGGTGCCTTGTGTGCGTGGGGGAAGACCGCGGTGACGGTGTAGCTGCCGTCGGGCGCGGGGCCGGCGGTGAGCGTGCCGCCGAGGAGGCGGGCGCGTTCCGCCAGCCCGGTGAGCCCCCGGCAGCTTCCAGGGATGCGAAGCGGGGTTGCGTCCTCAGCAGGAGGTCCGTTGCGGACCCTGACGCGCAGGCTGTGGTCGTCGGCCGTGACGGCCACCTCCACGGGGGATCCGGGGGCGTGTTTGCGGATGTTGGTCAGGGCTTCCTGGACCGTGCGGTAGACGGCGCCTTCGACCTCGCGCGTCGTGTGCGGCTAGGCGCCGGGGAGGTCGAGGCGGACGGACAGCCCGCTGTCCTGCACCAGCTCGCCGAGGCCCCCGAAACCGGGCACTGACGGTGACTCGGCCCCTGGGTCCTCGCCGGTCCGCAGGACGTGGAGCAGGTCGTGGAGTTCGGTGACGGTCCGTGCGGCCAGCCGCTGGATCTGCTGGGCACTTTCGTGGACGTTCACGGATTCCGGCGGGGCGACCTGGAGCGCGCCGGCCTGCAGGCTGATCAGGCTGATCTTGTGGGAGACGGTGTCGTGCATCTCCCGCGCCAGCCGGCTGCGTTCGGCGTTCAGCGCCTGCTGGGTGTGCAGCCGTTCCTCCAGCACCCGGCGGGCCCGGGCTTCCTCCAGCTGCTCCTGCCGGGCCCGTGTCGAGCGGCCGATGACGATGGCCAGGACCGGAACGGCGCAGCATTCCAGCGGAGAGCTCGCGTCCAGGTTGTCCAGGCCGACCGTGAGGGGGAGGTCCCCGGAGGCGGGGGAGACGAGGCCGTAGAGGACGGCGGTCACCGCTGCCGCGGCCCATCCCACAAGGGCCGGGCCGCGCCGGGCGGCTATGTAGTACAGCGCGATCAGCGGTGCGAGGTTGAGGTAGCCGAGACAGTACGCGGGCAGCGTGACGAGCAGAGCCACCTCAGGCGCCCTGTGGCGCAGCAGCAGCGTCGCGGCGGCCGCCAGCGAGAGGGACAGACTGGTGACCGTGTGGGAGGGGATGTTGATGACGAGGACATCGCCCATCGCGCCGAGGACAGGCACCAGGCTCCAGGCAGGACGCCTGCCGGCCGGAACGCGCCGGAGCTCGACCGGCGCGCTGGCGACGGTCGCGCCAGGCGTGGTGCCCGGCCTGCCGCGCACGGTCTGGAGGCCCACGCGCAGCCCCTGCAGCATCCGCACGATCACGTTCGGGCCCGCCCGGGCCCGAGCAGCCCCGCGCGCTCGGCGATGACGGCGGCCTGGACCCGGTTGAGGCCGCCCAGCTTCGCCAGGACCGAACTCACGTGGTCCTTGACGGTGCCGTGGGCCAGGTGCATCCGCTGCGCGATGGCGAGGTTGTTGTGGCCGGCGGCCACCTGGGCCAGCACCTGGAGCTCGCGCCCGCTCAGCCGGCCCACGAGCCGGACCGCCCCGGCGTCGTGGCCCGAGGCGAGGTACCCCTCGATCACCGGTCCCGTCGCCTCGGGCGCCAGGACCCGGCCGCCGGCCGCGAGGGTCCGCACCGCGTGGATCAGCTGTTCCGGAGAGGAGTTCTTCATCAGGAACCCGGCCGCCCCGGCCCGCAGCGCCTCTTCGACGTACTCTTCCAGACCGAAACTGGTGAGCATGGCCACGGCGGGAGCCCCTGGCGCGCCGACGATCCGGTGGAGCACGGACATCCCGTCCACGCCCGGCATCCGGATGTCCAGCAGCAGCACGTCCACGCGATGGGCCCGCAGGCTCTCCACCGCGCCGGCGCCCCCGGCCTCGACCACCACGCTGATGTCGCCGGCGGAGTCCAGGATCAGCCGCAGCCCCGCCCGGACCACCGGCTCGTCGTCCACGACCGCGACTCGAATCACAGCTTGTTCCCCGCCCCATGTACGCCTGCTACCGCCTACGACGGCATTCCGCGGCAGCGCGTTGCCCCGCCGGAGTGTGCCGCACGACACACCATGCGCCATGCCCTGGGCTCGACCGCCCCGTCGCGGCGGCTGAAGACCCGTGCGGGGCGAGCCCGGGGCTACGCCTCACGGGGAGTACGGCTGACATTGGAGCCGCCTGCTGGACGGGCACCGGGCGCTGCTGTTCACTCCGGCCGGCCCGGGCGGCGCGGTGGTGGTGCAGACCCGCGGCGGGGTGCTGCTTCAGGACCGGTGGCCGGACTGGTGGCGGCAGCCGCCGAGCAGCTGCCGCCCGGCCTGGTCCTCGACGGCGAACTGGTCGTCCGGGACCCCGAGGAGGGCCGCCTGTCGTTCCAGGCGTTGCAGCGCCGGGCCGCCGCCCGTGCCCGCGGCGGCGCCGCCCCGGCGGCCAGAACGCTCCCAGCCGGAGTGGTGCAGGACTTAGCCGACGCCTGGGTCCTCCTTCCACGGCCGGCGGACTACGTGAAGGTGGTGCCCGTCGGCCAGCGGGATCGTGAAGACGGGTTGGGCGGGCGGGCTGCTCACAGCTGGGCGTGGAGGAACGTCCTCAGGTGGGGGTCGACCGCCTCGGCGTTGGTGAAGCTGAGGAAGTGCTTGCCGCTCTCGACGGTGACGAGGGGCTCCGACTTCGGGATGCCCGCCACGATCTGCTCTGCCGCCGCCACCGCGTACGCGGCGTCGTCCGTGCCGTGCAGGACCAGTGCCGGGCAGGTGATCTCGGGCAGGCGGGCCACGATGTCGTCCCGGCCCGCCAGCGCCTCGATGGCCAGGAGGACCTGCTCGGTGGGGTAGGCGCGCCACTTCCGCTCCCACTCCGGGTGGCGGGCGCCGCCCAGGCAGATGGCGGCGGTCTGCTCGATGAGCGCGTCGACGGGGCCCTGCTCGGCCCAGACGGCGGCGGACTGCCGGTAGGCGGCGGCTACCTCGGGGGCCTCCGCCGCGGCCGAGGTGCCGAGCAGCGCGAGCGCGGCGACGCGCTCCGGGGCGAGCAGCGCCATCCGCATGCCGATGAATCCGCCCTGGCTGGTGCCGATGACTGCCGCGCGGGCGATACCGAGGTGGTCGAGGAGGGCGAGTGCGTCGTGGGCAACGTCCCAGTAGTCGAAGGGCGCGTCGGCCGGGGTGCCGCCGTGGGCGCGCTCGTCCATCGTTATCAGCCTGAACTCGCTGCCGAAGTCGGCGACCTGGGCGGCGAACATCTCGCCGTCCATGAAGAAGCTGTGCAGGAGGAGGACGGCCGGCTGCCCGTCGCTCCCGTGGTCTCTGTAGTGCACCTGCTGGCCGCGGTCAGTCGTGATCGTGGGCATGGGGACCTCTCTGTCGCGGACAAGCACATGCGTAAACCGGGAACGGGTCAGTCTTACACATGAGGATTGATGGTCCGTTAGAAGGTGTGAGGCTGTGTGTGAATGGGTGCGGCGGTGGCACTGGACGGGCGTCAGCCAGTGCGGGACGACTGCCTTTTGCTCAGGGGCGGTTGCAGCGATCATGACAGTCACACGGTGACGAAGTTGCCGCCTCCCGATGCCGATCAGGAGGACGGTCGGCTGCCATGGGCGTGCCAGTTCACAGCTGCCATGGAAGTCAGATCTCAGCTCCCGCGCCTTCCCGCTCCATCCACTGCGCGAGGGCCCGCCAGGCCCAGCATCTGTGCCTGCTGGGGGCAGCCCGTTGCCCCGGGCAGAGCTGTGAAGGTCGCGCTGGCTGAGCGCGAGGACACCGCCCCCTCCACCGCGAGTTCTCCGTCGATGGAGATCGTGCACTGGAGCCAGCCGTCGGGATGTTCGGGGTTGGACGTGATGATCGTGAGCATGGGCATCGCGTCGATGCTCGACATCACGACGTCCTGCTTCCACGGCGCGACGCCGGCCTTGACCTGCTTCTCCTCTCCTTTGAGAGGGTCGCCGACGGCATAGGCCACCTCGAAGGAGCCGGTGCCGGTCACCTCGTAGGTGACCTTGGTCCCGCGTTTGCGTCGGAAGGGGAGGAACTTGCTGCTCATGTGCGGCCTCTGCAAAAGTGGACAAGGCTCTACTCTCGTTCATCCTCGCATGTGCTGCCGGGGCGCCCGCGGAGGTACTGGGCACCGAACCACGTGAAGAGGCGGTCCCCGGCACTCAAGAAGATCCACCGGGGCTCCCGCTGATTGCGCCTGCCGCGTCGTCGGGTAAGCCGTCACGGTCCCCGGGACTACGGAGCTTCGGCTGGAGAACCAGGCCGCGCGGGGTCAGGCCCAGTCGCTGCCGAGCTTCGCGAGGGCGTCGCGTTGGTAGGCGGTGAGTATGTCGCGCCGGGTCTTGGTGTGTTGGACCCCCATACGCTTACCTTCACGATCACGGGCTCCACCTCGCTCTCGACTGCGATTCCCTCGGCGTGGACACGGGGTACCGGCCGGCGGATAGGGGCGCCTCCCCGTTCCACCCACTGGGTGAGGGCTGCCAGGCCCCGCTGGAATGCCTGCTGAGCTTGCTCGGACCCTGCGCCATACGGCCGGCTGCCCGGGCCGGAGGCGCTGCCTTGGACGGTTCCAGGCCCAAGGCGGCAGGCCGCTTTTGCTGTGCAGGCAGCAGCCGCGCCCAGGCGGCCGGCTGCCTACTACCTGCTGCTGGAGCCACCTGCGGATTCGCCGTCCGTGAGCACGCCGGGGCGATGTCGGGCAGTTGTCCGTCGGCGTCGACGGATCGGCCAGGACGGGCCGTGCCGTCGCCAGTCGATTGGCCAGGGGCAGTTCGAGTCCTTGTCGATGGCGGCGAGCCGGCGGGCTCGGGTCGTTGCGGCCCGAGCCCACCGTACGCTGCCAGGGGGCCTTCGCGGGCCGCCGCAGATCAGGACAGGGACAGGAACTGGGGGATCACGTGGAGCTGCGCCAGCTGCGGTGCTTCGTCGCCGTTGCGGAGGAGTTGCACTTCGGACGGGCCGCCGACCGGTTGATGCTCGGCCAGCCGGCGGTGAGCCAGCAGGTGCGCCGACTGGAGCGGGAGTTGAAGGTGGAGCTGTTCGACCGTTCGCCGCGGTACGTCCGGCTCACCGCAGCCGGCGAACGGTTCCTGCCGGCTGCCCGGGAGGTGCTGGCTGCTGAGCGAGCCGCCGCGGTGCTGGCCGCCGAGCTGACCGCTCCCGGCGCCCGGGCGTTCGGGCTCGGTACCATCACCGGGCTCGGTGAGCGGCTCGACCGGATCCTCGACGCCTACCAACGGCACGCGCCCGAGGTCCGCGTGGAACTGCACTCGGCCCCGGTGCGGGAGCGGCTCGCCAGGCTCGCGGACGGCCGCCTTGACGCGGCCTTCGTCCGCGGAGAGATTCCTGCGGACACCGACGACGTGCGCTTCCTGCCGCTGACGGCCGACGAGTTGATGGTCGCGCTGCCCGCCCGCCACCCGCTCGCGGAGCGTTCCGAGATCGATCTGGCGGACCTTGCCGAACTGCCGCTACGGCTCACCGAGCGCCGCAACCATCCGGCGCTGGTCGACCTGGTGCTCACCGCCTGCCACCGGGCCGGCTTCCAGCCCGTCCCCGGCCCGGTGTCCAGCACCCTGCAGGACACGCTCGCCGCGATCGGCACCGGTACCTCGATGTGGACGGTGGTCTACGCGGCCAACGCCCGCCTGACGAGCCATCCTCGGATCGCCTTCCGGCCGCTGCGGGACCAGGTACTGGCCCTGCCGCTGGCGCTCGGGGTGCGCCGCACCGTGCCGCACCCGGAGCTGCTGGTCGCGGCCTGCCGGGGGCGGGCCGCGCACGATCACGAATCGTGATCGCTGCCAGAGCGAAACTCGTCTGGTTCGCCGCCAGGCTTTGCAGTGGACTGTTCTCAGAGCGCAGACCGGACATCAGGAGCCGGAAAGCGTAACCACTTTGAGGAGCAGACCATGCCGATCGTCACCGTTCAGCAGGGCCCCCGCAGCATCGAGCTCAAGCGCGAGCTGGTCGCGCGGATCACCGACGCCTTCGTGGACACCTTGCAACTGCCTGCCGAGACCGTCCAGGTCTGGATCCACGAGGTCCCCCCCGACAGCTGGGCCGCCGCAGGCAAGCTCACCGCCGACCGGTAGCGGCCGAGCGGACACCCCACAACGCAACCAACCGCACCAGATCCGCCTGGTGCGGCCTCCCACCCCCTCGCAGTCATCACCCCCGCAACCGCAGATCGTGTCGCTGGTCAGTGAATCTGTGCTGATGCATCTGATGCATGACGTGTGAGTTGCAGTGGTTGGCGACAGGGCTTTCAGTAGGGGTTCTGGCTGGTGGTCGGGTTGTGGGGCTGCGTAGGTGAGACCGGAGAGCGTTTGTTGGTGGCTTCCAAGAGCGGTTGATGGCTGAGCACTCTGACAATGTCGCTGAGAAGTGAGAGCACAGGAGTCGGCCCGGTGGTGTGCGGCCCGGCCGGAGGGCGTGTGGAAGTCGGTGGAGTGGTCCGTCGGAGTGGGGCATGATCCGCTCATGGAGCACGTCATCGATCTTGATCAGGCAGCCGCAGTGGTCTCTGAGCGGGCTGCGGGGTGGCTGGCGGCCGGTCTCACTGTTGGGCAGGTGACGTGGCTGGACGCAACTTCGCCGTGGCCGAGGCAGTTTGAGACTGACAGGGCGCTCGTGCGTGATCCCGTGTCCATCGGCGTGCTCATCGACGGCCCGGGGGACGCCGGGCTGTCCGTGGTCCTGTTCCGGGGCGGCTGGGCTGACGTGGACTACTTCGACGGTATCGACGACGGCGGACCGATACCGGCGTTCGACATCACATCGACGGCGGCCTTCGGCACCCAGCTCGATCAGTGGGTGCCGCGTGCCTTCGGAAACCTTGGCACGCGCCAGGGCTGAGGGCTGGCAGCAGCGGGCGGCCCCACCTCGGTGATCAGCCAGCAGCGGCCTGCTGTTCGGCGCCGGCGCGGGTGGTGGCGAGGCGGTAGGAGTCGGTGCCGGTCTCGATGATGTTGCCGCCGAAGGTGAGGCGGTCGACGATGGCAGCGCAGAGACGCGGGTCGGTGAAGGTCTTGGTCCAGACGGAGAACGACTCGTTCGAGGCGATGGCCACGCTGTTCTTTTCCTCCCGTTCGGTCAGAACCTGCAAGAGGAGTTCGGCGCCGCGGAGGTCGAGTTCCATGTAGCCGAGCTCATCAATGCAGAGCAGGTCAACGCGGCCGTAGCGGGCGATGGTCTTGGTCAGCTGCTTCTCGTCGGCGGCCTCGACGAGCTCGTTGACCAGCTTCGTCGCAAGCACGTATTTGACCCGGTACCCGGCCATCGCTGCTTCGGTGCCGAGGGCGATGAGAAGGTGGGACTTGCCGGTGCCGGAGTCGCCGATGAGGCAGAGCGGCTGGCTCTTCTTGATCTATTCGCACTTGGCAAGGGCGTGGATCATAGCCGCGTCGATGTTCGGGTTGGCGTCGAAGTCGAACTTGCGGGGGGACTTGTCGCGGGGGAAGCCGGCGGCCTTGATGCGGTGCTCTGAGCGGAGTCGGCCCCGGTCGTCACACTCGGCGAGGAGGAGTTCGGAGGACTCGACGACATCACTCTTACGTGGAAGTGAGTGCTCTCGCCCCCGACCAACATGCGCTCTCGCTAATGACGTACAAAGCCAGGAGGCCTGCTCTCCGCGCCCGCGGGGGATGAACTCGGCGGCACCGCGTGCCCTGGTGCGGAGCGAATCTGCCCCCCCCGCGCCCGTGGGGATGACCCTGTCCGGGAGTCGAGGAGGGCGTCGGCGTCGGCCTCTGCTTCCCGCGCTCGCGGGGATGAACCGTGCGACAGGGTGATGCCTGCGCCGCCCTGCTCCTGCTCTCCGTGCCTACACGGATGAACCCGGTAGGCTGCGGGGCTGGCTGTACCGGTGTCACTGCTCCCTGCGCTGGCGGGGATGAACCCACCAAGCGGCGCGTGAACACAGCGTCGTAGCGCTGCTTCCCGTGCTCGTGGGGATGAACCCGCGGTTCAGTATCGGCCGGGGGCGAGGGTGATCTGTTCCCCGTGCTTGCGGGGGTGATCTCGTGCTCTGCAACTGCCCGTTGTGCGAGCTTTTCTGCTTCCCGTGATTGCGGGGCTGCGTTCTCTAGTTGGCGGGCTGTCAGGGTGCGGCTGGTGTGTTTCGTGTGTCTGCAGGGTTTGGGTTTGTGTGCCTGGTTTGCTGTGGGGGGTCTTTGAATCTGCGCGGTGTCCATGCTCTTGAGCTGGTGTTATGCGGTTTCGGTGAGCGATTTTTTGGCTGGGTGGCTCATTGAATCTGTGCAGGGTTGGGATGGTCTAGTCGTTTGATGTGTGGTGCATTTTGGCTCTGAGGGTGCGGGTGCAGGTTGGTTGAGTGCTGCGCAGTTTCATTGATCCTTGGTATGTGGCGGTAGCTACGGGTGTTTGGGGCAGCGATCAGTGGGTTGGCCAGGTTGAAGTAGGCCTGGCGGTGGGTGGGGCTGGGATGTACGGGAGGATCGCTTCGTGATCGCTCTTATCCCGCCTCCCGGGCCAGACCGGCATCGGGCGATTGTCAGGGAGGTGGCCCTCTTGTGGGCCGCGCACCGCCCTGGGCCGTTCCCTGACGTGCCGTTCGACGACAGGCACGATCTGGCGTACCTGGATTTCACCATGGCCGGCTGCGTCATGACCTACCTCAAGAACAGTGGCGTTGCCAGCCCAGGCCACACCGACGTGCTCCGGGACTGCCGTTCGAAGCTCCGTGCTGCCGTCGCGCTGCTGGCGCGCTCGGCGGAGTATCGGGAGGGACTCAGGGTCTTCCATGGCTTGCTTGCGATGGCCGAACTGATCCTCGCCGACGAGGCCTGAGCCGGTCGTCGCCGGTCAGGGAACCTGAGCAGTCGTGGTGTTCCTGGCCTGAGGTTGAGCAGGTTGGTTGAGTGTTGCGCAGGTTGCTGATCCGTGGCAGCGACAACAAGGGGCACTCACTCGCCGCAGCCGTCTGAGCCCAAAGTCTATCCGAATAGCAAAATGAAGCATGTGGAGAAGCCCGGCTCAGCTTTGCTGAGCCGGGCCGGCCTGGCCGGGCGTAGCGAGGCGGCTCGCTACGCCGCGCGGACGGAACACGCTCCGGTCGTCTGTAGCCGGCTCTTCATGACCCGTGCCGTGGCCGGCTCCCGTGGGGTCGACTGTTGGTGTTTCAGGCTTGGATTCGCGTCCAGGTGTCGCCGCCGCGGAGCCATAGGGTGCCGTCGCGGCCTTGTGCGCAGCGCATGACTACTGGCCCCGGCATGCGCAGCCTCTCCTGGGTGGTGATCAGCCAGGTGTCGTCGACGAGCTCCGCGCGGCTCAGTTCGACGTCGGGGCGGTTGTGGAATCGGTGGGTGAGGATCATCCGGGTGCCGCGGACCGCGATGCCATCGGTGTCCTTGAGGGGATTTCTGCAGCTGGTGATGGAGCCGGTACTGGGATCGACCCGGGACAGGAAGGCGCCTTCGTGGCTGTACCAGGCGAGCCAGACAACGTCTTCCTCGGTGGCGGCTGCGCTTCCGCCGAGGGGCCATGAGGGAAGGCGGCCTTGGGGGCTCCAGGTGTGGGCGCCGTCGGTGTTCCAAGATGCCAGGCCGGCGCTGCTCTCGGGATGGTCGCCGTAGATGCCCTCGTCGCCGTACGAGGTCCAGATGCCGCCGTTGCGGTCGGTGATGATGTAGTCGATGTCGTCGCCGATACAGAAGTGACTTATCGGGTATCCCCCGGGGGAGTACACAACCGCGTTCCTCTCCCAGATCCCGTCCTGGTTTGGGTGTGTGCGGCCTGACGCCAGCAGAAACCGTGACCATGAGAGCAGAGCCAGGTGGCTGGTCCACGGAGTTATGCCGGTTACGGGTGTTCGGTGTTCCACCCCGTCCGCGACCACGACCAGTATGCCGTCACACGGAGCCGTCACGCTCCATCCGACCCATCCCTTGATGTACGGGGAACGGTGCAGGTTCCGTTCATGGACCAGCATCACCGCGAGTTCACTGCGCGGCCCGACGCTCCACCACAGGGCCCGCCATCCAGCTTGGGCATCTTCGTGAGGCAAGCTCCATACGACGGGCAGTTCGCCAGCAGTCATCGGCATTCACCTTTTGGACTCCAGGCCCCGACAGGGCCCGAAGAGATCTACGTTACCGGGGATGCCGGGCGGCGGTCCACAGCGTTTCGATTGGGGTCTGCCTGGTGTACTCAACAGGCCAGCACAGGGATGGATGCACTCAGGGGGCCGCCCGCGGAGCGGGCTAAGTCCTGGAGGCGAAGCCGAAAGGATGCGGGTGGGGGAGCGAAGCGGACCCACCCAACGAGCCATAGGCCTGGACCCCGTGAAACGGGGTCGCCTCCCGCGCTGCGAAGGACCCTGGCCCGAAGGGCCAGCCACAGCTCGAAGCGAAGCGGAAAGCCAGGGGCTGAGGCACCTGCCAGGAACGTATGGTGGTGGGCACGACGCCTTCATATGGCCAGCTGGGCCAAGAAGTGCTGTGGGTGCCAGCCGCACGCGCGGCATGCGAGAGATGCCTTCGCGAACCCGCTGGAACCCTTGCTGTTGCTGCGCCCGCGGAGCGGGCTGGTCCTGGAGGCGAAGCCGGAAGGACCTCGGGGTGGAAGCGGAGCGGACACCCCATCAGGCCGTAGGCCTGGACCCCGTGAAACGGGGTCAGCTCCTGGGGGAGCGCAGCGGACCCAGGAGCGGTCCGCAGCGAAGCGTAGGACCCTGGCCCGAAGGGCCGGCTATAGCTCGGAGCGAAGCGGAGAGCTGGGCCCGAAGGGCCCCGGCTGAGCGCAGCGAGGCCGTTCAGGCCTGAGCGCGCAGCGCTCAGGCACCCGCTCCGCGGG